>MHOA01000014.1 GCA_001821765.1 Candidatus Ryanbacteria bacterium RIFCSPLOWO2_12_FULL_44_26 | reverse complement strand
GTGAGTCCCTGTGCATGGACAGCCACCGGTACCAGCAAGCTGGAGCCGGAGAGTGTGATTGCTGTGGCAGCGCTCAAGAAAATCGAGAGAAATGATCTCCCTGCTTTTCTTACTCTGTTACTCATAATGTTATTGCTAATTTTTAATGCTGGTAACTTTCTAAACAAGTTAGGAAGTTACAATGACATTGGCACACGACTGTTCCTTATATTGCGTAATATTCTCGACCAAATGAATTTTAAGAACAACGTGCCCATCGAATAATATCAACCAATAATTTCTTGAATTAATTTAACTGACGGAACAATGCTTTCATCCTTAATGCTTTTCCTGCTTTGAAGCAAAGAAGCAAAAGAAATCGACCAAGCATTGTTCTTTTTTGCTGCTGAACAATGAATCTATACGATTGGGGTGTATGCAATTTTCAAAGTACACTCATAACCGTAAACAAGCCACGTTTCTGGCTTTGCATCCATAACAGTACACTCATTATATATTGCCGGTAATCCACCATTCAAATAATGTTATTGTGGATAACCGTCCAAAGTATTTTGTCAAAAATCCCCTATAAATACAAGTAGTTTGGGTGATTGACTTTTTTTCTATTTATTATTTTATCTGGCGATTTTCTTTAAGAACATTCCCGCATATTCAGTAAAAAGTCCGCGCTTTCCAACATCACAACTTTTCGGTGTAAACTGCTGCGATCTTAGTAACAATTGAATGAAACGGAGTTTAAAAAGCTTATCTATACTGTTTATGAATCATAAAGGACATTATAAAGGACTTTATGGGTCATTCTTTATTTTGTAACTTCAATGTATATTTACGCCATCGCTTTTCTCCTTCTTTTTCGAGCACACCGCTTTCAACCAATGCCGCGAGATCACGCTGTACTGTTTTCTCGCTTATATCATGTTCAAAAATAGAAATTAGATCTCTTCGGCTTGCCCATCTGTTTGTCCGTAAATATTGAATAATTTTTTTCTCTCTCATACGAGGAAAAACATATTCAGGATAACCGGCGTGAGTTTCTTGCATTGGTTCTTTCTTTGTTGAATCCTGTGCCAGCAATTTCTTATCCGTCACTGCTTCCCTCCCGGCGCTTTGTGCCATCGCTTCCTCTCTGTTCTTTGCCCCAGTTTCATTGAGCTCACTATGTGTTTTTTGATCAGCTAAAACCATATTTACTCCCTCAAACATGGCTTTTTGCTCTTTTGCGGCCTGAATATCACCGTTTACGGATTGATACTCTCTGGAAAGCACCTCAAAGTTAATACGTGAGATATGCGCGGTCGCACTTGCAATCTCAAGAAGATGAAGCAATTCGCTTATGACCGAGGCAATTCTTTCATGAACCTCCACTCTGGATTTAAAAATTGCTCCTGACCGCCCCTTCCAGGCAAGTTTTAATACGAAAAGCGCTTTTCCCCTCAAAGACCATTTCAGCGGCTCCTGATCAGACATAAGATCCGTTACCCTGTATAACGCTTCGGTAAGGCGCGTTAATCTTGCTTCATCCATGATTTTTAACCTATACAACAATGTTATAAGAGTCAAGCTTGTCCTTTATATAAAGGACATAGAGCCACCATCCATGTTTACCGGCAATAGACGCGCCAATACCGCCAGAAAAAAGGCCCTTCAGAGCAGTTGTTTCAAAGACACGGGTTTTATGAAAACTTCTTTAAAAGACGTCCATCGGAGAGCAAACGCCTATATCTTACATAAGATACGCTTTGCCTTTAGAGACAGCGATTATGCAAGCAATTGGATAATAAATCCGGCAACTAAAAACACGATTCCAAGAATGCCAAAACGCTGTTCTTTTTTCATGCTTTTAAACACCGCTTCATCAATTTTATGTTCGTGCAGAACACGATGGTGCACTCGGATTGCGGTAAATCCGATAAGCAGTTTTCCTATAAGATCAAGGGTTTTTCCTAAAATGTCCATTTGATTGATTCTTCTTGTTTTTATTTATATCTTTTCCATGTTGGCGCACATAGATTAATGCGCCGTACAAACCTCCTATGTCTCCCAACCGTGCCTCCGTGAGCGGCGGCGGATGGGGAAAAATATTTAAAAGCTGTCCGACGTGTTTACGCACACGCTCTATGGAAATAGCCGACGGCCGTATTAAACTTCCGCCAAGCACAACAATATCAGGAGACCAGTAGACAATGGTGTTGTTGACGCCGCAGGCAAGGAGCCGCGCTGCTTGTTCCCATACTTTGGCATCATATATGTCTTTAGGGTCTTTGTCATACCGTTTTTTAAGCCGTGCGCCTGATATGAGCGCCTCCAATGTTTTCTCCTTACCATCATCACACCGGATAATCTGATGCCCCGCCTCAAATCCCATTGCATTTCTATCAATATATCCATCCACAATACGCACGCCTCCAACACCGGTACTTATAGTTATATATGCGACAATGTCATATCCTTTCCCTGCTCCATAATGCGCTTCCCCGAGTCCCACAAGCGCAGCATCGTTTTCAATAAACACCGGCGCGGAAAATAACCGCGTGAGTTGCGCCCCTAGCGGTTTTTTAATCCACCCCGGCAAATTCGGCGAATTCACCAGAATCCCTTCCTTCTTGTTTACAGGACCTGCAATGCCCCCGCAAACGGCACTGATATGCTCTTTGCCGGCAAGTTCCCGCGCTGCTTTTTCAATAACATGCAGGCATTGCGAAAAATGGGGAGAGGTTTTAACAACCACCACCTCCCCAATATCTTTATTATCACGGGCAACCGCAAGCCGCGTTTTCGTTCCTCCTATATCAAAAAGTAAGTACATGCCAAAATGTAACGAGCGTTCGCAAAGGCTACTTAAATATTAGACACCTGGTGTTTAATATTTTTTTAACAATGCTTTAAACTCCTCCACCATTGGAACATGCTCGGGATCAAAGTTGTACCCTTCAGCAGTATAATATGCTGTCCAGTCTGACAAAACGAGCGAGGAGAATATTCTATCAAATGGCGTGGCCCCCTCAATTGCAACCGTCTCAAGGGGCAGTCCCCGCGCTTTATATATCTTTTCCAGTATCTCCATCCTGCGCTGAATGCGTTTGGGGTCTTTTTTGTCTTTGAGAAAAATAAAACAAAACAGGCGACTCAATTTTTCCGTAGTTTGCTTCACATCAAATCCAGTCATTTCATTATGATTGAGCTCCGGAAACACGTTATAAAAAGCAGGAATTTTTCCTGTCTCATTAAACTTAATCTTCCAATTATATGCAACAGCTTCGTTGGCCTGTGATGCGTATATGACAGGAATTTTCCCCTTTATATTCCCGGAAAGCGTTTTTCCTTTCCTTTTATAGCGAGCGGGTTTTAGTGTGACCGACAATGCTTCCGCCTCGGCAAGCAGTTTTTTATCCTGCAATAAAGCAACAAGTCCCATGAAACTATACCCCGATGCCGAGCGCGGTTGTATGCCGGTGCTCGGCAACTGAACATACGGAACATTGCTCTGTTGAGCAAGCGTAAGCAGTGTTCCTCCTGTTGTCAGTACTGCAAGAGGAATGCGCTTTTTTAATGCTGTCTTAAACACATCTATCGCCTCTTCGGTATTACCGGAATAAGAAGATACAATAACCAAATACTGCTTTAATATTTTATAATCCATCGGCGGCAATCCGTAGTTTCGATGTACCACAATAGGCAAAGAACGGCATCTTGATTTGAGGATGTCCCCAGCGAGCGCCGATCCGCCCATGCCCGCAATGATAAGTTGTTTTGGTTTTTTAAGCCGCTTTTTATTTTCAATGACCGGCCGAAATGTAAACTGTTTTGCAAAGTTCAAAATTACGTCTCTCATCATATACATCCCAGCATATACATTCACTAAAGCTGCTTTTTTTCAGATATATCGTGCCATCCAAACTGGTTCCGAAGAGCGGAAAGTATTTTCCCCGTGTAGCTTGGCCGTTGCTTAGAATCTTCCCTAAACCGCAACGAACCTTCAATAATGGGAACGGAAATGCCCATTTCTTTTGCTGTTTCAACGGTCCACAAACCTTCACCGGTATGAACCACCGACCCTGAAACCCCCGCCAGATCCTCACCATGCCGATGAAACGCTTCCTTTAACCAACCAACAAGACGAGACTCAATGACACTGTGGTGGTTATAAACCTCTGCAACGTCCGCAAGATGAAGATGAAACGGAGATTGTTTCATCACCGTAAATCCTTCAGCAAGCGCCTGCATCATGCCGTATTCAATGCCGTTGTGCACCATCTTGACAAAATGACCGGAACCGGAAGGCCCCGCATATATATATCCGCCTTCTGTCGCAATATCACGAAAAAGCCGTTCAAATCTTTCAAATATCCGCTGTTGTCCTCCGATCATAACGCATGCGCCATTTCTTGCGCCCCGCGGCCCGCCGCTTACTCCCACATCCAAAAAGTTGACGCCTTGCGCTTCAACCTCATTTGCTCTCCTTACGGACTCCTTAAAAAAAGAATTTCCCCCGTCTATCATAGTGTCATCTCTGCCAAGAAACGACACAATCTCCTTGAGCACAGCATCTACAACATTCTGCGGAACCATAAGCCATACCAAGCGCGGGATGGATAGCGTTGCAACAAGATTAGAAAGAGATCTGGCCGGCTTCGCTCCCAGTTTCGCCACTTGCTCTACCTGTTCCCGGTCACTGTCAAATACAACAACATCGTGGCCTTTTTCAATAAGCCGCTCCACCATGTTTTTCCCCATCTTCCCGAGACCAATGTATCCCAGCATCATAAATAAAACATATCATTAGTTGCTCATTATGTTATAAAAATACGGTAAGAAATAACACATACAAAAGGAAATGCGATGCATTAGAAATGAGGAAGCGCTTTAGGCCCTCCGCTCCCTTTTTTATAAGTATATAATAGAGTCTTCCCCCAGTCACGCAGTATTGGAGTAATAAATGCCCAACTTGAACGAACTTCCCGGGTGCTCATAAAAAGCGTCTGGTCTCCTCTGATACAGTCAAATAGCACTCGTTCATAGGCCTCCGGCGCTTCTTTTGTCGCGGCCACAGCATGATAAAGAAACGACAAATTTTTTGCTTCAAGTTTTTGCGTGAAACCGGGGGTTTTTGCCCAAAAACGTATGGATATTCCCTCATCGGGCTGGATACGAAACGTAAGGGCGTTTCTGCGATGTATTTCAGCGCCTGCCGGACAAAGACAGGAAGCTGTTTTTTTAAAATAAACAGTAATCTCGGTTTTTTGCCCTTTTAAGGCTTTTCCGCTTTTTAAGTAAAATGGCACGCCTTTCCAACGGGCGTTATGAATACGTGCCTCTAAGCTGAAATAGGTCTCGGTGGAAGATTTTTTCTTTATGCCTTTTTCCTGCAAATATCCTCTATATTGGCCGCGCACGACAACTTTTCCAACATTTTTCCCTTTGATTGGATGAAGCGCTTTCAGCACCCTTGCCCGCTCTCCCCTGATATGTTCCGCGCTAAGCTTTTTTGGATCATCCATTGCAATCAGTGCGAGCATCTGCAGAATATGATTTTGGCCAACGTCTCTTAAAGCTCCCACTTCGTCATAGAATGCGCCGCGCCCGCCAACACCGGCTTTCTCTAAAAGCATAATTTCCACCTTGTCAATGTAGTTCCTGTTCCATATGGGCTCAAAAATAGCGTTTGAGAACCGAAACATAAGGATGTTTTGCATTGTCTCCTTGGCAAGGTAATGATCAATCCTGAAAATCTGCTCTTCCTTAAAGAGAAGCCCGAGCATTTTATCAAGCTCCCGCGCCGTATCAATATCTTTCCCGAACGGTTTTTCTACAAGCACCCTTGTCCATCCTTCTTCATCACTGCACGGTATGGTAAGGCCGGAATTGGCAAGCTCTTTAAACATCACCTCATACAAGTTCGGCGGAACAGCAAGATAAAAAAGCTTATTTGAACATTTGCCAAAGTGTCCGTCAATGCCAACGAGCTCTTCTCCCAAGCGCGCATAGCTTTCGCTGTCATCAAAAAAAGCCCGATGGAACGTTACACAATCTAAAAACGCCTTGAGGTTTTTTTGTGTGCCGCTTCGTTCGTTATGAACTATCGTCCGCACATACTCCCGAAACGACTCATTCGACTCGTCTCTCCTTGAAGATCCTATAATGCGAAACCTGCGCGGCAAATGTCCTTTTTTATAAAGGTTAAAAATGGCCGGAATCAGCTTTGTCCGGCTTAAGTCGCCAGTTACACCGAAGATGACAAACACCGTCGGCATTTCGGTTGTGCCCTTTCGTTTCATAATCGAGCATGCTTTACAGTGTTATTATGCAGGAAATCGTTTGTACTGGAAAGTGCTCACATTACTGCGTTTCGGAAATTTTAACGCTCCTTTTCTTTTCACCGTCACACGGCCGTTTCTTACGGCAACGAGCGTTGATGGTTTTGATTTGAGCGTTCCTCCATTCAGATAAAAATCAACCCTATCGCCAAAATACCCGAATGCCTTCTGCGCCGTTACCGCAGGAGCCTTCCCTTGGGGATTTGCACTCGGCGCCACGATCGGTCCGATTTTGTTCATCAGCTTCAAAAGCGCTTTTTTCCTTGGCAATCGAAACGCAAGCGTGTTGGTGGCCCTGTGAAGATAGAAAAATCTTTTTACGTTACAAGGTAAGATCACGCTCACTTTGCCGGGCCATAAAGCATCAAGCACTGTGCGCGTTTGTTTGTCCGGATGAACGCCGAAAAGCCCCAAATCTTTTCTCTTGCTGATAAGAATGATAAGCGGCTTTTTGAAATTTCTTTTGCGTAATTGGTAGATGCGCCGTACCGCTTTTTTAGAAAACGCGCTTCCGATAAGCCCGTACAGCGTGTCAGTTGGGAAAATTCCAACGCCGCCACGGCGCAGTATCCTCTCAACTTTTTTCAGATTCTTTTCTATTTTCATAAAAGCTCATTTTCCCTGTTTGAGCTCTGAAAACGCTATTGAATGGTCTTTTGTATAAACTCCAATTCTGGTTCGCTGAAGTGAAACAAGATAACCGCCGGTTCCAAGTTTTTCCCCAACATCCCGCGCAAGTGCGCGAATATAGACACCGGGTCCGGTCACCACCCGAATATCAGCATACGGCCAGCGGTATTGAAGCACTTCAATATCTTTCACTTCAACAATCCGCTCTTTTAACTCTACGGTTTCCCCTTTTCTGGCGCGCTTGTATGCTTCCTTTCCGCCTACCTTCACTGCGCTATACACGGGCGGTTTTTGTCTGATGCTTCCTTTGAAATTCTGGATAACCTGCGCCACAGTCGTTTCCGATGGAACCGCACTGACCAGCACGGTCTTTTTTTCTCCCTCTTCATCATCTGTTGCGCTGGTTATGCCAAATCGTATGCGTGCGATATATTCCTTTTCTTTTTTCACCACGTCTTTGAGCTTTTTTGTCGCTTCTCGTCCAATACCAACGACGAGCACCCCTTCAGCAAGAGGGTCAAGTGTGCCGGCATGTCCGACTTTTTTTGTTCGGGCAATCTTTCTAATGCTTTTCAAGACGTCATTGGACGTCGGCCCTTTCGGTTTATATACCGCAAAAATTCCCTCCTTTGGCACCGTCATGTTTTTTTCATTCTCTCTACAATGTATTGTATCGCTTGCTTTTGTTTTTCCTCACCACTAATCCTTTCCGCGCAAGAAAGCCGGAGGGAGTTCTGTATGCTGGTTTTCCGCGCTGTTTCCCAACTTTTGCGTAATTTTTCATAGAGGTCATTATACTCCTTGATACGTAACACGATAAATCACGCCGGCTTTATCATCAGAAATGTACATAATACCCGCCGGCTGTACCAATATATCAACGGGACGCCCGAGCGCTTCACCATCCTGTGTAAGCCAGCCCGTTACGAAATCTTCCCTGCCGCGATAGACGCCATCACTATCCAACTTATACCGAACCACTTTATACCCGGTCGGTTCTGTTCGGTTCCATGAACCATGATATGCAACAAATAAATCATACCAATATTCCTCGCTCCACCCTTCCTTCCCAACAAATGCCAAACCGAGAGGCGCCGAGTGGGCCGGGATATCAATCATTGACGGGGTCTCAAACGGCTCCTGGCAGGGATTTCGAACATAAACATTTTTATCAAAATCACTGTCATGTATATTCTTTCCGTAACAGATCGGCCAGCCATAATTTTTTCCCTTTTCAATAATGTTTATTTCATCCGGAGGCAGATCATCGCCGAGAAAGTCCCTGCCCATTTCCGTAGCCCACATCCTGCCATCAACAAAATTCCAAGTGAAAAAAACGGCATTTCTTAGCCCCCGCGCAAACTCTGTAAAGTTGTTCCCATCTTTATCAAGCGAAAAAATTTTAGCTCTCCTATCATCGCTTTCAATGCAAACATTGCAGGAAGAGCCGATAGATACATACAGTCTGCCGTCGGGACCGAAGCCAATCGTTCTGGTAACATGATTGCCTCCTTTCGGCAAATCAATAATCTTTCGGGGCCTATCTTCCGAATAAACCCGCGCGCGAGAAATTTTGTCTTCCTCGGCAACATAAAGCATGAATGGATCCTCCGGATCAAACGCAAGCCCATGAGGGTTTTGCAACCCTTTCATAACAGGAATTTGATTGGCAACAACACCATCGTTTATTTCAAGCAGCGTTATCAGTCCTTCTTTTCTCTGGCTGACCCACATGTTTCCAAACAGATCAAATCGCATTACCCTTACTCCCGGCAAATCTTTTGCAAATATGGAAATGGAAAAACCATCGCTCAAGGTGAACGGCATGCCGGTGGTGTTGATTATTTCAGAAATATCCTGCGGGGGCGGCTTGATAGCCGGCCTCACCCCGCGCAAGTTATTCCAATAAAATACACCAACCCAAGCCAAGGCAATGATTGCGACTAGGAGTGTGATGTTTAAAAATATTTTTCGCACATGCTTATGTTGTAAATAAATATTCTACAAAAGATTTTTTATCGTTTTCTCATACTCCGGGAAATAACTGCTAATCTGATATAAATGGAACTCTTGGAGAATAGATGTGTTTGGCTCGCGCTCCAGTAAAAACTCAAATGATTTTCTTATCAATTCTTCCGGAGATATTTTCTCTCCAACAAGCTTTCTACAATAATGATCCGTAAGTCTAACCAGATGGGATGTTTCCGATCCATTGGACACCACCACGCGAAACGCAGCGTCAGGAAAATCGCTTTCCTGTTTTACGGTGATAGCGTGTGTTTTATCCATAAAGCTTTTTCGGGAAGTTTCCGGCATTTCGGGAATCGGGAAGTCATATGCCAGCCTGCGAGTTTCATCATCTGCCTCATTTTAAGGCCATTTACAACCGCAAATTCATCAAGTTTCTCTATTTCCTTTTCGGTCGCATAATACATAATCAATGATCGTGTGAGCTACAAACAATAAATTACTTCATAAGTCAAATCTGTGATTCAATTTTTTTAACAAGATCCACCAAAAACGTATCTTTCTTTATTTTCGTCGTCTTGCCTTTTATATTTAACGCGTACCCTTCAAAGAGAGCGTCTGCATTGAAACCTTGCCGTTTTCTTCTCCATTGGTTATATAACGATGTCCGCTCAACCTGAAATTCCTTTCTTAAAATATAGTTTTCAAATTTCTTCATGTCATCTTCAGACATAGCCACTTCTACGAAGTTATCATCAGCGCGCATCAGGGCACGAACTGCTAAATTAGCATCTTTATCAAAAAATATCGTGTATATTGTGTAATAACCAAGTCTGTCGCCTATCTTCCTATATTGAAAAACCTCGTGTTGGTGCAGCGTTACCGGAAATGCTTCTTTTGCCACAGGAGCAAAAAATACAGCCGCCGGAATAATCGCTACCAGTAAAATATATCCCAGCGCCTTGCCAAGTCTGTCCATATGTTTTTCAATTGTATTATGTCCAAAAAACCCTTAAAAATCAACAATCGGAAAGTCGGACTTCCCGATTACGGGAGCAACAGAAAACCCCGCCTTTGCGGGGTTTAAAATTTGACGCGCGTTTTCTTATTATAGCATATTTTAAAAGTCAATCAATAGCGGCTCAACTGAAACTGTGGATTGTACGACACTCACGAGGAACAGAAAGGTTAGCGCCTTGTGTTGTTACATAGGCCCATAATTAGGGCCTATGTAATGCCAGACTCAAGGAGAGAGTCCAATCTTCTTGTAATTGGAGGAATTCCGCCAATTCCTGCAACTGCATTTGTGATGCGCTGATTAGCCCTGGATCTCAATTGTGATTCATCTTATTGGGCCGCAAATGCAAGATGCATAGCGGAGGTTCTTTCTCATATTCAATTGATGGTTTTCTATGAAACTTTTATACCCCGCGGGACAAGAAAATGAACAACCGCACCGTAGTGGGCGGGTATTGCGGCGAGTGAATAATAAAAAAGACCCTTTTGAGTGGTAACTCACGGCGTGTGGGTCAAAGCCGTTTTGGTGGTTGCTATCTGAGAAGTTTTGCATTCAACTCAAGAGGTGCTCAATCAGCTTATACCAACTGTATATAAGAGCTGGCAGGAAAGCCGCGATGTAGACGATCGTAAACAAAGAGAACCGCCAGCTGTACAACATTCTTTCATCTTCTTCAAGCTCTCCTCTTAACTTTTCCAGTCGCTCTTTCTTAGCGTCATCCATGGTATTTCCTCCTTCTTACTTAGTGAAACAAAGGACTAAAGAGTAAATAGTTCCAGACAAAAAAGACCAAAATGTAAATTGTGCGGATTGCTCGAGTATGAGAAACAATCTTACAGGGTAACGGCGCGACGGCCAGTTGAAAGAAATGTCCGTTTTCTATGTTCAGTTCTATTTCTACTTTTCTCCCGCGCTGCAAACAGCTTGTATAAAGTATCTTTGTGCGTTCTTCTATCAGGAAAATAGCGATAGTTGTAACGATGCCAAGCGCTGGTACAGCCCACAATGCTGTTTGCCCTACATCGCCTAATCTATCTTTGTTTGTTAACACGTATTGATAGGCGCCGAGCAAAGCCGAAAGAACAGTTGCAGCGAACGCAAGCACCGCAAATCTTATTCCAACCAGGAATCTCCAACTTGCACCAACTACGGTGTATTCATTTCGCAGTGACAGGCGTGTTTCTTCCTCACTTTCAGGCATCCTCACACTCCTTATATAGTTTTTATAGAACAGCACTATGTGGTCAATAACATATTTACCGAGAAAAATCAATTGTTGCGAATAATCTACATAGTTTCTTGTGAAGTTTTACCTCCGCGGAGAAGAAGCAAATAAAAAAGACCCTTTTGAGTGGTAACTCACGGCGTATGGGTCAAAGCCGTTTTGGTGGTTGCTATCTGAGAAGTTTTGTATTCAACTCAAGAGGTGCTCAATCAGCTTATACCAACTGTATATAAGAGCTGGCAGGAAAGCACGATCCCACGGAAAATACACACGGCCCTTATAACTTACCGTGAAAAGACATGAACGACCAACCTGTAAAGGAACGGGGTGGCGAGAATGAGACACGCGGCAATAAAGATTCGGTCGAACCAGAGACCGACTCTGTCTCTAGAAAGGTAAAAATTCAATTCAGCACTCCAGCTTTGTGTTTTTTCTTTCATGGTCTTCTCCTTACTAGAAACCGGGAAACTTTATCTCTCTTAGAAACCCAAGATAAAACCAAGTGAGAAAAATGAGTCCGTAAATTATTCTGATTGCCCACGTATGCGAAACTATCCGATAAGGTGGGGGTGTGTTTATAAGAGTTGAGAAATGACCATTAATTATGTTCCATTTCTCCTCAATATGCTTTCCCCTCAGCAAACATGCTGTGTAAAGCTGTTTCGTGCGCTGTTCCAATAAATAGAGAGCTACTGTAATTATTAATCCAAATCCCGGAATCGCCCATAGAGCAGTCATCCCGAGTTCGCCTAACACAGCTTTATTCGTTAGTACATACTGATAAGCTCCGAGCAAAGCTGACAGCAGCGTAGCTGCGAACGCGAGCGTCGCAAATCTCAGGCCAACCAAAAACCTCCAATCTGCCCCCACCACCGTGTATTCATTCCGCAGTGACAGACGTGTTTCTTCGTCATTTTCAGGCACCTTGCGCTCCTTCTGTGGTTTTCAGAGAACAATACTACGTGTTTCATAGCATATTTTAAGAGAAAAATCAATT
>MHOA01000013.1 GCA_001821765.1 Candidatus Ryanbacteria bacterium RIFCSPLOWO2_12_FULL_44_26 | reverse complement strand
GTCCAACCTGCGCGAGACCGTACCGCTCCTGAAAACGCTTGACCGCTGCGACCGTCAATGAACCGTAGTAGCCGGTGATGCGGCCTTCCGGGTATATAGTTGGGTCGGCTGCAAGCACGGCCTGTAATTTGGACACATTATCGTTCTGTGCGCCGAAATCAAGCTCCGTGGTTGGAAGCGGCAATGCAGGAATCTGCGTTGGCGTCGGAGTAGGCGTTGGTGTCGGCGCCGGGCCAGCAACATTATCCACGGTTGCTGTCACTGAACCGGACGTGGTTTTATTTCCCGCCGCGTCTCTCGCAACGGCGGTTAGAACACGAAGACCGTCATCCACCGTGGCGGTATTCCATGAAATGGAATATGGCGAAGAAGTGTCTTCCGATCCCACGTCAACGCCATCAACCTTAAACTGCACTCCGCTTACTCCCATATCATCGGATGCAGTTGCTGATATATTTACTATACCAGAAACAGTAGCGCCGTTTGACGGTTCGGTCATTGAAACTGTTGGCGCCATGGTATCAGAAGAAGTCGTAACGCCGCCGCCTGAAGGAGCTGACGCTGGAGTCACTCCCCCGCCTCCTCCACCCGTACAGGTCGCGCCGATGCTTACCGCATAGGTCTTTCCTGCCGGAAGGGTAATGTTTGAAGAGGATGACTCACAGGTTGTTTTGACATCTTTATCATTTGAGAACTGTCGCGGAGAGCCGAGCTGTAACGTTACCGATTCTCCGGTACCGACTTCAACGGAAAGAGCGTTATTGGTATCAATCGTAAGAGAGGTGAACGACGAACCTGAAGTAAGCGTAACGTTATTCCCGGAAATCTGCAGTGTGACGTCCTCTGTAACGCTTATTGCGCGTGCATTGCCCGCAAATAAGAACAATACACAGGTGGCAACAAGAGAAACATAATATTTCTTATTCATGTATGAAGTTCTTGCTTGATTTTTAAGAACAAATTATGGACTACTGACACGCACCTGCTTCAACCAAGATTCCGGTACCAGCCGCGTTTACGAAAGCACGATAGAGTGTTCCTGCCTGCCGAAGTTCAATACATGAGCCGCCGCCTTCGCTGTCAATACTCAACGTTGTCGTAGCAGAACCTCCAGAAGAAACACGCATATTTCCTCCGTCAAAGACGAATCGGTCAACATTAGCACCTCCTGTGTGTGCTGTTGTACTTGCACCAACAATAAGCCGGCCATTTCCTAAAACTGCGAAAGTTGGCCCCGTTCCAAGCACCAAGTCTCCATCGGATGTTGTCGCGTTCCCAACTCCCAGTCCTCCTGAAACAAAGAGATCATTCGTTGAGCCGTTTCTGCCGATCACAACGTCCGACGGATTAAGGAACAACGGCGAGGGAGTAGTGGAACCGAATGAAACAATTCCTTTCGATGACACAAAAATGAAGGGCGTGGTGGTCCCATTGTCTCCCACCACAAACGTAGGATCAATAATTCCTTGAGCTTCACGCTGATCTACGGCAAGCGTGCCCCATGGCGTACTGGTTGCGGCTCCCATGGTACCGGTAGCATCAATATTCGTTCCAATAGTCGTCGCCCATGAACTAAACGCAACAAACAACAATGCTGCCGCCACAAAAGCGCCGACAATCACAAAAACTTCCCTCAGATTAAAGGATTTTACGTTGTTATGCATAATATAACGTTTTAATAAACTTTTTAGTTTGTATTAACTTAATTTGGGTTCGACCAAAACCTCTTTATGATATATTTTATATGATAACAGTAAAATCTCAAACAAGCAGTAATAAAGCTGTGCATAACTCTAGTGTATATTTATGTTTTCTGGCTATAGCCACCATAGGCCCTTAGAGATTGGATATTTCGCAGCCGATAAACGGCAAAGAGAAGCAACAGCGGATCAATTGGATACCGAAGGCGCGCTCCGACCCCAAAACCGGTGCTCGTGACCGTCACAGTAATAAAATAAAGTACAACCAGTAGCAGAAACACCGCGAGGGAAGATTTTTCAATAAAAACCAAACGCATCGCGCCGAATACCGACATAATGGCAATAAAAGTCCAAAAAACCTTTCCAGCGATCACAACAGCCAATTCAACGACAGTCAGTTCTCCTGCGGCTGCGGAAATCTTTGCCCGCCAGTCGGTATTTGTAAACACTGCCGGTGTGAGATAGTTGTGATGGATTTTTGTCTGCTGGTCGGGAGGTTTTTTAAAAAAGGCGCCGGAGTAACCATCGTTGGTAAGAAGCGCAGCGGCGCTCAAGATACTCGTTTTAAGAAAATGGGAGGGATATTCAGTTAAAAACATGGTAAGAGCAAATACTGTGCTCGTACACTTGCTCTTTGCCGTTGCATATTCCGGCAACGCATAGAGCGTCGTGAAATCACTTGAATCAATTCTGTATTTTGCGGCCAAGATCCCTACCATCTCCCAACCGCATAAATTGCCGGTATCGTCCGTTGTCATATCAAACGTACCGACAACGGCTTTATTGCGTGCCATCCACGGCGCAAGGAGAACAAAAAGAATGACGAGAAAGAGAAACATCTTTACTACGCCGCGCTTTTGAAAAAGGAGAAATATACAAGGAACGAAGAAAAGATACAACGCAACGGGCTTTACATACACTGCAAGAGCAAGCGCCACAGCGGAGATATACAGGTTTTTAGCATACTGTTCCGTAAAATATCTTAAAAAAAAGAAAATAAAAATAAGGAGAAAAAGCACAAGAAACGTTTCTGGCAAGATTAAAATATGAATGGAAGAAATCAGGGGTTCAAATGAAACAGCGAGCGCCGTCAAAAGCGCCCATTTGGGAGAAAAAAACAACAAACCAAGCTTATAGACCAAAAGAGCGATAAAACCGGCCGCAACCGCCTGTAAAAACGAAACAACAACAAGGCCGTGGGGAATATAAGTTTCGAATAAGCCAACTATAAATGGATATAATGGAGTACGTATAGAATTTGGAGTAAAAATAACTCTATCAGTGTCGGTAGTAGAGAAACCATGTCCTTCAAAAATATTCCTTCCTATAGCAATGTAGGTGGCGGAATCGCTCCAAATAAGACGCGACTCGCCAAACACAAGCAAAACCGCAGCAAGTAAAACAATCTTTGCCGCAACGACAAAGAAAAAGAGTTTCAATTCCCTATTCATGGCGCTTGCCATATCCGCAAATCCCGCCCGCACGGCGCATATCACTTACCGTCTTTTGCGCGTTAAAGCTCGCAAATATATTCATACATCTCTCAATATCTCTAACGGGGTAAAAGCACAAGCACGACTCCAACCAAGATAGCAACGATTCCAATCGCCTGCACTCCCGTGAGCGCTTCTTTCAAGAAAAAATGTGACGCAACAGTAATCAGCGCGAGAATGGAACCGGTGGCTACCGGATAGACGATGCTTAACTGAAGTTTTGAGAGAATAAAAATATAAATAAAAAAACTGACGGCAAAAAGAATAAGGCCGGTGAGAATAAACACGTTTCTAAACGGCTCAAGCAAAAGCGCAAACGAGATGCTTTCGGTCCCGATACGCTGTGCCCCAACGCGCAAAGCAAGTTGCGCCCCAACGGTAAAAACAATATCAACAAGCAGAAGAAAATAAATCATATATTGCGCATTCTAACATGCGGACTCTTTCAACTAAAGCCCCTTTTTAATAAGTGAATAAAGCACTGCAGCCATTATTATTTCTCTGCGAGCACCAGAATAAAAATGCCAAAATGCTTTAAAGGAGTTTTTTCAAGAAACTTGTTTAAGCGGTCGAAAGCGCCGAACGGAACAACAATAATTTTTCTTACCGTCACAACTTTAAAATTATTATGTAAAAGAAGGGTTTTTAATCGCCTTTCCGAGAAAAAATCACAGATGCTGTCATCGAAATACATTCGGTAAAATCCCATTTTACGCAGGAGCGTTCGAACTTTGTGATAAAATTTCGTGGTGCTGTTTGCGGACGAAAGCAGCAACCGTCCGCCTGGTTTTAAAACCCGATGTGCTTCGGCAACAAATTTTTCCGGATGATCAAGATAATAAATCATCTCGGCCCCAACAACTGTATCAAACGACGCATCTTGAAATGGCAGCTTTTCGGCGTCGCAGGCTGCCGCCTCAATATTTAATTTTTTGCGAATTTCTTCAACCATTTTTGGCGATATATCGGTTGCGACAACATGATGACCGGCTTTGACAAGAGCCGACGCAACCTCACCCGTTCCTGCGCCGACTTCCAAACAATCCCCGCGTGCCCAAGAAATCAAAATGTCGCGCCGGCGCGCTACAGCATACGAACTCGTAACATCGTCGTACTCGCGCGCAGCAGAATCAAAAATCGAGGCAAGTTCACTATTTGTCGGCTTTGACATAACAATTTCAAACCTCAAAATCCAAATGCCAAATCAATGACTAAAGTCCAAAAACCAAAAAAATATTTTTTGAGCCTTGGATTTTGTTTGACATTTGAGCTTTGCTATTTGAATTCTTAGTCACGATACCGGCGCAAAATCATCCGCAGGATTTTCAGTCCATGCCAGAAAGCATGTACCTTTGACTTGCCGGCAAAGCGCTTGCGTTCATGTGCGGGTACTTCGCTAAACGCAAGACCCGCCCGATGCGCTTTTACGACAATCTCGGTGCAAAACTCAAACCCGTTTGTTTTTAGGTTGAGTTTTTTCAAGCCATCGCGCGTAATGGCTGTGAAAAGATATAAGCTATCTGTAACATTTGTTCCGTGGATAATATTGGTAAGCCATGTAAAGATTCTGTTGCCAATCCAGCGAATAAGAGTGTCATCCTCGCTGTGTCCTCCTCTGGTATAACGCGATGCCATAACATATTCGTTGCCTTCTTGTATTTTTTCTACAATGTTAAGTATCTCTTTCGGATCGTGAGAGCCGTCCGCATCCATCATAATGATAATATCGCCTGTGACAATATCAAGTCCTTCCAAAAGAGCGCCGCCGTACCCTTTTCCTTTTTGCATCACTAGTGTGTCTTGGGGACGAAGCTGCGTTTTTGCCTCTTTAACGGTGTTATCCGTTGAACGACCGTCAATCACTAAAATCTCATCAACGGCGTTCTTGGGCACTTCTTTTAACACCCGGCCGATGCAGCCTTCTTCGTTTCGTGTTGGAATAATAAGGGAAACTCGCATGAACGTAAATTTAAAGTCTAAAGATGGAGCGACTGCTCATTTTTTGCTTTTTATTTTAGACTTGGCCTGCGCATTATAATATTCCCTTATAACGCTGATAACATAGTCAATTTCCTCATCCTTCAGTTTGCTGGACGATGGGAGCCAAAGACCCAAAGAAGCGTAATGCTCTGATATCGGGAATGCCTTTTTTGCGTAGCTCTTGCGATAGATGTTCTGTAAATGAACTGCGGGATATATGCGCCGCGATTCAACACTCTCCTTTTTTAAAAATTTCAACAGCGTATCAGGCTCCCGAACAAATATATCAACGAACCATGGACTGGTATTTTCTAAGTCTGTGGGAATAAATTGAATATCCTTGAGGTCCGCAAGACCGTCTTTATAACGCTTAAAAATTTCCTTTTTCCTCTTCAATCGCCACGGGAGCTTTTTTATCTGCTCTATTCCTATAACTGCCTGAATGTCGGTAAATTTAAAATTCCAGCCCCACTCGTCATGGATGTCAATGCCGCCACGACTACGGCCAAAATCCTTCAATTTTCGCGCCTTTTGTAGGGATAATGCGTCATCACTAACAAGCGCGCCGCCCTGACCGGTAGTAATGACTTTTGGAACACTAAATGAGAAACTGCCAAATGCTCCAAATGTCCCAAGATGCTTTCCTTTATAATATGAACCAAGCGCCTGCGCCGCGTCTTCAATAAGAGAAAGACGATGTTTTTTGCAAAACTGTACGACTTTCTCCATATCTCCAGACCTTCCGTTGAAAGGAACGTACATAAGCGCTTTCGTTTTCGGCGTTAGTGCCTCTTGCGCTTGATGCAAATCCATACATAACGTATCTTCCTCTATATCCACAAGCACCGGGACTATTCCGACCAACGCTGCGGCATTGGGGCTTGCAATCATGGTAAGGTTGGGAACCAGCACTTCGTCACCATTTTTAAGCCCAAGCGCCAAAAGCGCAATGGTTAAACTGACCGTGCCGTTTACCGTCATCATACAATTTGCCGATCCGGTAAAATCGGCGATCATGCGCTCCAGCTCCTCCGTTTTTTGAAACTCCATCACCCAACCGCCGCTTTTCATGTAATCAAAAACGGCCTTCGCTTCGGCTTCGTCAAACCATGGCTCCATCTGGGGAATAAATCTTGGCTCCATAATGTCAAATGTCAAAATCCAAATATCAAATAAAGATCAAATGACGAAATCCAAATTTTATGTTTTTTAGTCATCACTTTTTTTATTTTTGAGTAAGATAGCAGAAAAGATAAGGACTAGTTCGTACGCTTCTTGCCAAAGTTTTTTACAAGCATCTTCGTGCGCTGTGCTTGCTGCCGCGATCATGCGTAACCAATGCATTGTTTCTTTAGCTTCCTTTTTTGCAATAGCAATCTTGTGCCGAAAATCTTTCTTGGACTCCGCGCCATCAGCTTCCATGTAGTTTGCACCAATACTCGTTCCCGAACGGACAATTTGAGCTATTAGCGGCCGCGCAACAGGCGTATCTGGCAAGCTTTTCGCAAATTGAATCATATGCTCACCGAATAATCCCGTACGCTCTGCCAAATCGTACTGCTTTTTGACATTAGGATTTAGAACTTTATTTGACATTTGAACTTTGTCATTTGGATTTAGATGAGTACCTTGTCCTCAATAAATGGTCCGTTTTTAAATTCCATCATCTCGGCATCCTGCACAACATGGATACCATAACCGCCGTTTACCAACAAAAACGCCTCTCCCGCTTTAAGATAAATGTGCTTGAATTTTTTATCATCGGGTCCATATAAATCAATTTTAACTTTGCCTTTTCGCACCACAAGACATTCCTGCAGGCGTGTTGTAATGCGCTTTCGTGGTCTATGTGTATGCGCAAGCAAATACTTCCCTTTCGGGTGTTTCAAGGTTAACGCCTGAAAGGGTTCTTTGCCTTCTGTTACCGGCGATGTGCCGGAGAGCATTTTTGAAATTTTGATCCCGACAAGCTTTTTTTTGTAAAATATTTTATCCATTATTGGAAGGTGGGTTATGCACTTCAAATCTTTTCCCCGAAGCCGCCTCCTTTTTTACCATATCATAGTCATGCGCTATCATGAGCTGTGCTAGTTTTTGAAACGTTACTTTCGGTCTCCAACCAAGCGTTTTTTGTGCTTTTGTGGAGTCACCGATCAATACATCTACTTCCAAAGGGCGGAAGTACACCGGATCAATTTCTATAACAACTTTTCCTGTTTTTCGATCAATGCCTTTTTCTTTTATATGTTTTCCTTCCCAAACAATTTGCATTCCTAAATGTTTCCCCACTTCTTCAACAAACTCCCGCACGGTATGATTTTCGCCGGTTGCAATCACAAAATCATCTGGCTTATCATGCTGAAGAATTTTCCATATAGCTTCCACATAATCCTTTGAATACCCCCAATCTCTTTTCGCGTCCAGATTCCCGAGTTTCAGCGTCTTCTGTAAACCCAGTTTTACGCGCGAAAGCTCAATGGTGATTTTTCTTGTCACAAACGTAATGCCGCGGCGTTCGCTTTCATGATTAAAAAGAATTCCGTTTGCGGCAAACATCTTATAGCTGGAGCGGTAAATGCGCGTTATATAAAATGCAAACACCTTTGAAAGCCCGTATGGAGATTGCGGGTTGAAAGGAGTTTTCTCATTCTGCGGCGTCTCAAGCACTTTCCCAAACATCTCGGAAGAACTCGCCTGATAGTAGCGTGCGGGGATTTTTAGATCCCGAATCGCATCCAAAATCCGCAAAGGACCCAACCCTGTTACATTTGCAGTATATTCAGGAATATCAAAGCCCACTCTTACATGGCTTTGGGCCCCAAGATTATAAATTTCATCTGGCTGAATTTTTGCTAAAATCCTGGAAAGATTGGAACTATCTGCAAGATCCCCATAAATTGTAACAAAGTTTGGGTACTTTGGATTATCATATAAATGGTCAATTCGGACAGTATTTGCAGTACTTGAACGTCTTTGCAGACCATATACATGGTATCCTTTTTCTAACAATAGTTCTGCCAAATACGATCCGTCTTGCCCGGTAACGCCTGTGATAAAGGCCTTTTTCATTGTTGTAAGAGTAGCATATTTTTTTGACTTGTCTATCCACCTGGATAGAGCCGCAACAACTTTTTACTTGCCAGAAAAATTTTTGCCATAATCATACCTTTAGGAGTGAGGCCGACTGAAGAACCGTCGCGAATAACATATTTTCCATAAACCATATCATCTATACGGCGCGATTGCATATCATGAAGCGTATAATTTTTTGCTATTTCTCTCTCGTCCATGTGCTGACCGTTCGCCTGGAAAAGCTCTATAAGAATGCGCGCAGAAACTCCACGATCAACAAGGAAATAAAACTGACCGAAGGAAAGAAAAAGAAAAATATAAATAAGCGCGCCATTTATATAGGCAAAAAACATCGCGTACGGGCTTGCAGGATTCAGCAAGTAAAGCCAATTGCGAAACGGAAATAACCAGAAAAGAAACGTATACATCATAAGAAAGAAAAACGCGAGACGGCTGACCGTCTTCCACCGTTCCTTTGGAGGTTTGAAGTGAAAAAGCGCGCCCATGACAATCAAAAAAAACACAAAACTCATCACCGCCAGCACAACCCCTTCAATCATAAACGATGATCATTGAGTATCTCACGAATAATGTATTTTGGTCGTTGTTTGACCTCTTCAAATATAATGCTTATGGATTCAGCTAAAACAGCAAGCACAATCATCACAAGCGCGAAAAACCAAAGAACAACAAAGGCTGCGAGCACGGCAATCCACGAAAAACGATCAACGACCGCCCCGATAAACAAAAACACGGTCGCGGCCACTGAAAAAACTGTTACCCAAAATGCCGCCAACGCAATGAACTCCAATGGAGCGTACGAAAAGGAAAAAATAAACTTCCTCGCCCACCAGATATTTCGCCTAAAGGAGGGATTTGAAGAAACGCCGGCCCTGCGCGGCTGGCGTTTATATAAAACACCGGTGTGCTTAAACCCAATCCAGGCGCGAAGACCCCGAACAAAACGAGACCGCTCCGGCATGGCATTAAAAATATCAACAACCCTTCTGTCTAAAATAGCAAAGTCGCCCGCATCACGGGGAATATCCAAATACGAAAGCTTTTGAAAAAGCCGATAAAAGGTTCTGCGTCCAAACCGCGAAAAAAAAGAACCAACCGCTTTGGGTCTTACCCCATATACAACCTCATGCCCTCTAAGCCACTGGTCAACAAATCGCTCAATCACCTCAGGCGGATCCTGCAAATCCCCTTCCATCCAAATAACCGCATCTCCTGTCGCGTATTCCGTTCCTGCGGAATATCCGTATTGGGAATTGCCAAAGTTCCGGGAGAAAAAAAGAACTGATACGTTTTTATCCTGTTTGGCTAATGTGCGATACAGCTCCTCGGAACCATCGGTACTGTTGTTGTCTATAAAAACAATCTCGTAACTGGATGTGAGACGCTTCAGCGTTTTAACCAAACGTTCATACAGCTCCGGAATGTTCTTAGCTTCATTAAAGCACGGGATAACGACGGAAAGCTTTTTGTCGGTCATCATCATAGAGAGCCATATATATTATATAAATGTTTCTAAAAACTCCTCAAACACGCCTTTCAGATGCCGCAGGTGTTTATCTGCCAATCCCTGATGACAACCGATAAGAAAACCGCTTCTCATAATGTCATCGGCCACCGGATATCTTTTAAAGGGTTTTCTAGAGGGTATGTTTTTAAAAGCCGGCTGTTTTAGGATGTTCCCTGTAAAAACAGGGCGTGTCTGGATGTTGTGTTCCTCCAAATACCTGCAGATATATCTCCTTGAAAATGGAGCGTTCTTTTTAATAGTCAAAGGAAACGCAAGCCACGGTGTGTTAGCCTTCGGCGTTTGAAGCGGAAGAACAAAAAAGCGCTCATATTGTTTAAAGAAGTTTTTCAGTTCCATAAAATGCCTTTTTCTGAGACGCTTAAACAGCGCAAACCTTTTTAACTGCTCAAGTGCAAACGCGGAACTTATTTCCATCGGCAAGAAATTATATCCAACTGCACTGAATACAAACTTAGAGTCATAGGGAATATTTCCGATTCGTGTCTTAAACCTATCCTGTATGTTTTCAGATTCTTTGGATTCACCGACGATGGAAGATTGTCTCCCCCATCCCCTGAAAACAAGAAGTTTCTCCGCCCAATCCGGATTATCAACAAGTATCATGCCTCCTCCCCCTGCTCCGTTTATAATATGTGCACCGTAAAAACTCGTTGTTGAAATATCCGAATACGTACCCGTCTTCTTGCCGCCATATGTCGCCCCAAGAGTGTCGCACGAATCCTCAATAAGCCAAAGGTTGTGTCTTTTAGCGATGGATTTCAACAATTTCAAATTCGGAACATTGCCAATTAAAGACGGGATCATTAAAACGCGCGTCTTTTTTGTTATTGCCTGTTCAACCTGCTGTATATTTAACAGATATGTTTCCGGCTCTACGTCCACAAATACCGGAACAAGGCCTTTTTGGATGATCGGCGCAACCGTTGTTGCAAACGTTAAAATGGGCGTTATAACCTCTGATCCCTTTTTAAGGTTCAGCAACTCAAAGGCAAGCAGGTTAGCAGATGATCCGGAATTCACCATGATTCCATATTTCTTACCGAACATATCGGCAATATTCCTCTCAAACTTTTTGGTGCATTCGCTTAAAGCCGTATTTTTTTTCAATACTCCAACAACAGCTTTAATCTCCGCGCTCCCGTGCACGGATTGAGCATAAGGCACTCTGATGCGGCTACGTTTCATTTTTTTGATAAATCGCTGATAATTGTCCTTGTAATGGCTGACGGCGATAACTGATGAATGGACCGAAGATAATCTTGTGAACCAGTTTTTGGCAAAAACCGATCACGTATGCCAAAACGCCGAAAATGGGTATTGATATTGTTCTCCGCAAGCACTTCCGCAACCGCGCTGCCCAAGCCTCCGATGATACTGTGTTCCTCCAATGTAAATATTGCCCGTGTTTCCTTCGCCGCTTTTTTAATAATGCGTTCATCAAGGGGCTTTACAGTATGAAGCGCTATAAGACGCGCTCTCAATCTTTTTTCTTGAAGTTTTTTAAACACAATAACGCCAGTATAGAGCATATTGCCCGTTGTGATAATAGCGCAGTCATTCCCTGTTTTTACTACTATGCCTTTCCCTAAAGAAAAACGAGGGGTGCGTCTATATACCTCCGGCTCACCCTTCTTGCCAATACGAAGATAGACCGGGCCTTTTATGGAGACAATTGCTTTTGTCGCTTCCGCTGTTTCTTTTGGATCTCCCGGCGCAACAACTATCATGTTTGGTAATGCCCGCATGATCGCCAGATCTTCAATGGCATGATGCGTCGGTCCAAGCGGACCGTACGTCAGCCCCGATCCAACGCCAACAATCTTTACATTTGCTTTCTGCAGTGCAATGTCATTGCGCACCTGCTCAAATACCCGTGAAGTTACAAACGGAATGATTGAATACACAAAAACTGTTTTCCCGCTCATGGCAAGCCCTGCGGCAACTCCCATCATATTTGCCTCGGCAACGCCCATGTTATAAGCCCGCCGCGGAAATTTTTTTGTAAAATGCTCAAGCACAGAAAACCCGAGATCTCCATTTAAGAGAAAAATGTTTTTATTCTTCCCTGCCAAAGATTCAAGCGTTGTAATAAATGCTGTTCTCATGTCGTGGTATCAGATAACTCATCAAGCGCCTGCCGCATCAAATCGCCCGTTGGAGCGCGGTAATGCCATTCAAGCTTATCTTCCATATAAGAAATTCCTTTTCCTTTTATTGTATGAGCAATGAAAGCGTGGGGCTTCCCCTTATGCTTTATTGCATGACTAGCTGACCGCAGAATTTCCTTAAAATTATGACCGTCAATCTCACGAACGCACCAACGAAACGCCTTCAGCTTATCGGCAATGGGCTCTAAATCCAACACTTCCTTTGTGCGTCCGAAGCTTTGAATTTTATTGTAGTCCACGAAAACAACCATATTGTCCAACTTATGAAATCCCGCATAAAGAATGCCTTCCCATGTTGATCCCTCGTCGCATTCGCCATCGGAAAGCATAACGTACACGCGGTAGCTCTTTTTATCATGACGCCCGGCAAGAGCCATACCAATACCCATGGAAAGTCCGTGACCTAACGAACCAGTCGTTGCTTCAACGCCACGTACACAGTCCTTCACCGGATGTGTTGTGAAAGTGCTGCCGTCCATACAAAACTGTGTAAGGCGCGACACCGAAAAAAACCCGCGCTCGGCAAGTGTTGCGTACAGCGCGGCGCCTCCATGGCCTTTGCTTAAAATAAAGCGGTCCCGCCCTTCCCAATTCGGCTTTTTTGGATTTACCCGCATCACCTCAAAATAAAGCGCCGTTAAGATTTCCACTGTTGAAAGAGCGCTTCCAGAATGCGACACGTTGGCGTTTCCGCTCATCACAACAATATGCCTTCGAATATTGGTTGCAACTCGTTTTAGCTTTTGAACATCAAGTGTCTTTCTCATAACTGCGTTTTATAATCTCACTTTTAATACAGGTTTAACTCTCGTCCTTAAATTTCGGAATACTTCAGTGCCGGCGCATTCAACAACAGCGCCTGATGCGGATTTTGAACCTTGAATCTCGCTATTCAGCTTTTTCATATAATTGAATGTTTTCACGAAACCATTCATATGTTTTACGCAATCCATCAGCAAGCGAATGCCGCGGTTTCCATTGAAGCGTTCTTTTTGCTTTACCAATATCCGCCACCCATCGTACCGATCCATACAAACGCTGTTTTCTTTTGATTCCCCATTGAATATCCGTTTTTGCTCCTGCCTCTTCCATCGCCAGCGTTACCGCATCCAAAACTGTATGTTCCTTGCCTGATCCGATGTTAAAAATCTCTCCCTCAATGCCCGGCAGGGTCATCGTTTTTTCAAGCGCTTCTACAACATCATCAACAAACACAAAGTCACGTTTTGGATCAGGAGAGGAAAGCTGGAGCTTCCGCTTCCTTACCACTGCGCACATAACATCAGCGATCAACCGCCCCGGTTCTTCAAAAGGCCCGTATACAGAAAAAAAGCGCAGCGTAACAAGCGGTAGCGCTTCTTCCCGGGCAAGATACTGCGCAAGGAGTGTTTGGGCCGCTTTTGCAACTCCGTACGCAGTTGTCGGCTCAAGAACGTCCTGCTCTTTCATCGGATGCGACTTCGAACCATATTCAGAAGAACTTCCGGCATTCACTATCCGTTTAAGGGTGCGGCAAGTTTTAAGAGCATCAAAAAGGTTAAAACTTCCCATAATGTTCGTGTGCACAATTCTTCTGCCGTCCTGCTGTTTGTGATAACCGCCGTGCGTTGCAAGGTGATACACAAACGACGGTTTTACTTTCTTCACTAAAGCGGCTACGCGTTCGGCGTCACGCAAATCAAGACGGTGAATGGTAATATCGCCACTGCAGTCCGAAAGCCGCCAAGAGGGTAACTGTGAAAAAGTCACTGCATGCACAGTGCATCCTTTCTTCAGTAGATGCCGAACCAGATTTGCTCCGATAAACCCGCCCGCTCCAGTTACAAGTACGGAGTGTTGTTTTGCTAAAGGCATTAACGAGCGAAAAAATCTTTATACCAATCAATGGTTTTATTCAGCCCTTCTTCAAGACTATGCCGCGGTTTCCATTGAAGCACCGATCGTGCTTTTGCCGCTGAAAGATACTGATGCGGAATTTCATTTGTTGCGGTTGCCAGAATCCTCGGCTTCAACGGACTGCCCATCAGCTCCAAAACTTTCTCAACAAGCGCAAGCGCAGAAATTTGACTTTCATTACTAAAGTTAAAGGCGTGGCCATGAATATCCGGGTTGTCCATTTTTTCCGCAAGACTGATATACGCACCTGCCGCGTCTTCAATATAGAAATAATCGCGCACAAACGTGCCATCGCTTCTGATAATCGGTTCTTCATTGTGAAGCACTGAACGAATAGTTCCCGGCACAATACGGTTAAAATTCAAATCGCCCCCTCCGTAAAAATTCCCGCATCGGGTAATTGTAACGGGTAATCTATACGTATGGAAATACATATGAGCAATTAAATCGGCAGCGCTTTTGGAAACGTCATACGGATGACTTCCCTGAAGCGGCGCATCTTCATTATACGGGAGTTTCTTGTGAGTACCGTACGCTTTATCAGAAGAAGCGGTAATAACCCTCTTTACCAAGGGACTCCTGCGCGCAGCCTCCAGTATATTCCATGTCCCTTTAATATTGGATTCAAACGTTGAAAGCGGGTTGCGGTTTGCAATCTCAACAATTGTCTGGGCGCCGAGATGAAAAACGGCATCAATTTCATATTCTCCCAAAGCCCGCTCAAGCGTGTGGTAATCCTCAAGACCGCCGTGCACGATATTTACCTTATGTATATATCCTGAGCGATAAAGATGGGAATCGGGAACGATGTCGCGAATAAGTACTGTAACATTTGCCTCTTTATCAACTAAATTTTTTACCAGCCATGATCCCAGAAAGCCGGTCGCCCCGGTAACAAAGACATTGCGATGACGCCAATAGTTCGAATTCATCCCGTTAGAGATAGGAAACATTTCAAGCGATTCTTGAGATATCGTTTTCCCATGCCTGATTTAAGATATAATTCTCTTGACCTTGCATCATCCTTGTGAAAACACACTTCATAGTAAATAAGCTTCCATGGCCTATGTTTCTTTGTCCAAGTAGATTTTCCTTCATTGTGCTGCTTGAGACGTTTCCGTACATCATTTGTACTCCCTGTATACCAACTCTGGCTCGCAGCACTTTCAATAACATAGGTATACCAGATAACGCCCGAATCTCTAACGGGATCCATAATGATAAAAACGATAACACGATGCGGCAGGTTTCGCAATCGCTTACGAAAAAGAAAAAAGATAATGTATAAAACACTTTCTATAACACCGACTCAATGAGCGGGCAGATCTTTTTATACTCGCCAAGCACATCATCGGGACAATGTTCAAACCATTGTCCCGTCTTTGGTGTTCCATTGGTGATAAAACAAAGCATAAGATTTGAAAAGTCGTGGAAACGGGGGCCATCAATTTTATTGAGCGTACCAATACATTTTGAAAACTCTATTTCCACTCCAAGTTCTTCCTTCGCGCATCGCTGAGCCGTTTGGTTCAGTGTTTCTTTGGGTCCTATATAGGAACCGGGAAAATGCCACCCTTTAAAATACTTGTCATCACGGTATGTAAGGAGCATTTTATGATCTTTGATTATAACAAGCTCCACGCATGCAGGGACGAGTTTTTCCATAAGAGGAACAAACACCTCGCCCCATTTGCCCTTATGAACAGGCGGGAGTTTGTTTAAAAGCGCCTTTAAGATATGAAATCCATCTTCGGTGATGTTTCCGTTTGCATCTATAAAACCCAGCTGCTGAAGACATTCCTGTTCTGTCGCGCCCATTGACCCTATCAACAACTCTTAGTTGTCCCACACCATCCATGGAGTATGGCCTTTCCGATAAAGGGAATTTAATCCCATAAGGTCCTTTTGGGTATCAACACACTGCCAGAAATCATCGTGATAGTATACCGCAAGCTGTTTATCTTTTACGAGATTAAGGAGCGGTTCCTTCTCAAACACGCACGTTGTTTGTTCTGAAAGATAGTCAAAAATTTTTTTATTCAAAACAAAAAAACCGCCATTGGTCATACCTGCCATCTGAGGTTTCTCTGCAAATTTATTAGCAAGGCCGTCATCCACTTCAAGTACGCCGAAGCGATCTGCCCTTTTAATGCCGGTAACAGTCGCCACTTTTCTTTTTTCTTTATGATACTCATAGAGTTTGTTTATATTAATATTGGTAACCCCGTCGCCGTAGGTAAGAAAAAATTCTTCGTCATCTTCAAGATACGGCCGAACACGCGCGATACGGCTTCCCGTCTCGGCTTCAGGCCCGCCAGTATCAACAAACGTAATATTCCATTTTGGGGTATTTTTACCATAATGATGAATTTGTTTTTCGCCGGAACCAAGCTTCAAAGTAAAATCATGATGCATCTCATCATAATTTAAGAAATAGTTTTTTATCATCTCACCTTTATAACCAATGCACAAAATAAAATCATTATACCTATAATGAGAATACAGTTTCATTATATGCCATAAAATGGGCCTCTCGCCAATACGAACAAGAGGTTTTGGCTGAACCTCTGTTTCTTCGCTCAATCGTGCGCCCCTTCCACCGCACAGTATGACAACTTTCATGGGCATAATCCTATTCAATATACACCTAAACGTCAATCGCTTGACGTTTTGTCATCAAAGCGTCTTTGAGTATCCAAAATCCGTATGACGCAACAAAAAACATAAACGGGCTTACGCTGAATCGATAGCGAGGATGTGATACCGATCCGCCGGCAATAAGCGCTGTCATACATACAACCAAAAAAGAAACAATAATCAGCGCACGAATTCTTTTCTCCTGCTTAAAGCACAGTATGAATCCTAGGAACATAAACGTATTGATAAAAAACCAAATCGTAAATCCAAGGGCAAAAAGTATAAGCGCTTTCTGGTTACCCGCAAACACTTGTTTCATCGTTTTGAAATCTTTGTTTAAAATAAGATCTCCAACGCCCGGCACAGAACCCTGTATCAGTTTCATCCTGCTCGATATTTCCCTTAAACCGTCACTTAAGAAAAACGGACCCGTTTTGACAACATGAAACCATGCATATCCCAATGGATCCTCCTTTATATAATCAAGCGCTACTTTCCACATGTACGGGGTGTGTCTTAAAGATCCGACATATCCCTGAAGCGCTTCCTCTGTATGGGGATCAATGGCAATAAGCCGCTCTTGAAAAACACGTTCGGCCTCGCGTTTGGATATTTGATTTTTATACGCATAAAAATGCGGGGCGTGCGCATGATAAAATTGAAAACTTGCTACCGATGTTAATTCAAACCTGCCAAACAACATCTTATTTCTCGCCATCCACGGAGCAACAACAATAAAAAAGCTGACAGCAAAAACCAAAACAGCAATCGCCGAACGTTTTAGCGATCTTATATTGACTAAAAGAAAAAAAAGCGCGAAAGCAGGAACAAAGACGATACTTACGGGCCGCACATACGTGGCAATTCCCAATAACAGCGCGGGTAAGACCGCATGAAAAATCATATTATCCTTATGTATAAACTCCGTGAGAAAGGGCGGGACTGTAATCCTGCCCTTTCTAAAAGGCATTAAAACTTTATTTGTGTCATCCTTGTTATCAATGACCGGGCTTTCTAACGGGGCAAATAAATAATAAGCGGCGAGAAGCGTTAAAAAAATAAATAGCGGCTCGGTGACAATGAAATTTGAATAAAAAATTCCAGCCGGATCAACTGCAAAAAGCGCTGCCGCGCTCCATCCGACTTTACCTGATATCAAAAGCCCAATACGAAAGAGCAACACAGCTGAAAGGCCAGCAAGTATATTTTGCAGCACTGGTACGGCCGCGAGCCCTCCAGCAAACGTTTCAACCATAATAAGAAAAACAGGGTATCCAGGCATTTCATAACTATTGGGGCGTGAATCCTCTATATATGCAAACCGTCCCGTTTCCCGTATGCCATCGGCGAGTGATATGAAATTACGAGAATCTCCTCCAATGCCCGGGTATTCATGGAAAACGGCGCTTAAGCCAAACATCATGAGCCCGAAAAAAATCATGCGCAACAAAAAAACAACGCTGAAAATAATAAGTTCCTGATGATATTTTTTTAAAAACGCCTGAATCATACTTTTGTCAATAAACCACGTCTAAAGAAAAAGTCCGAAAGAAACACAGAAAATGCCAAAAAGTAAAAAGGCATCACTGGAAGAAGATATCGGCTCTCGGAGTGACTTATAATCGCATGCACACCGACAAAGTAAAAAACAAGAAAGATTATAATCCCCCATTTTCTCCAATCTGCAAGCCGCCGTACAAGCACTGCAAGGCTGATGCCGATAAAAACATACCAGGTTAAAAATATTCCAATAACAAGAAAGGTTTTTTGCATTTCAGAAAATGCGTTGTGCGTTCCGACAAAAAGATGTGATAAATCTATTCCACTGTGATTAACCGGCATATGAATTCTTATAAGATAAATAAATCCTAAAAGAAAAAATTTTGAGGGGGATTCTCGTATGAGTGATAAGGATTCCTTGTATGCAAGACGCTGAATTTCTGTATCGTTTGAGCGGTCTTTGGCAAGAAGCGCCTGATATTTTTTTTCTCTTTCAACCGTTTTTTTTGTAACCGGCTCCGGGTCATTTGCATAACCAGGAAATACCTTATCAGCAACATAATCACCGACAAGCGAAGACAATAAAAAAGCCTGTATACGCTTAGGAGACATGTGGACATCATCAGCGCGTCTTAAAAGTGTTAAAGCGCCGCTCGACAACTGAAACGTGTTTAGGAGCCGATAACTATAAAGCGACCATGAACCGATCAATGTAATAATGATCAGTAAACAAAAAATGCCCCCTATCAGCATGCGCCTTGAAAAAGGTTTATTAAATAAAATAAACAGCAAAACAAGTACCGGAAGCGCGTAGAGAATAATTGGTTTTGTAAGGGTTAAAAATACAAGTGCCAATGCTTGTACGAAAACCCATCTTGTAGTTTTTTTTTCTTGATAGAGAATAAAAGCCCAAACAAAAAGGATGGTAAAAAACAAAGCAAAAAGGTCCGAATTTGTACTAAATACATACGTCGCCGCGCCCCAGAAGAGCGAGAGCATAAGCGGCGGAAGGAGCGCTGAATAACCTCTAAGAAAATGCCGGCTTATTCTCCAAAAAAGCGTAATACCAAAAAGCCATAAAATCATATTTAGCACAACAACAGAAAAATATCTCTCACCAAAGATCAAATAGGAAAGCGAGAGGACAACGGGATATCCCGGCGGCCGTCGGAAAAAAGCCGGAAAAAGCATATCTTCATCATGGAAAGAAAAATCATGAAGTATTGAAAGTGCAATCTTGTTAAAAGATATAAGACCTTTATCGACAAAACCTCCGTTGAGAAATCCTAAAACAGTACTTGTAAGAAGCCCCAAAAAAATAATGATAAAAAACAAAAGAAGCTCGCGCCGCTTGTTGTTCACAGAAGTTTCTTTTTTATGATATAGAGGGGCTTACGTTTTGTTTCGGTATAAATCCGCCCCAAATATTCACCCATAATCCCGATAATCATAAGCTGTACTCCTCCAAGAAAAAGAACTACGAGAATAAGAGTAGTAAATCCAGCAGCCCGGGTTCCATAAAAAATTCTATAGAAAAAATGTCCAAAACCCATAAGAAACGAGCTGATCGCAAGCAGTAGCCCCAACAGCGTCGCAAAACGGAGTGGATAGGTTGAAGAGGAAATAACGCCGTCAAAGGCGTAGGCAAGTAAATTTCTTAGCGCATACTTGCTTTTGCCCGCAAAGCGCCTGCCGTGTTCAACCTCAATTGTTGTTTGCCGAAACCCCACCCAGCGTATGAGTCCTTGAATGTACGCTGTATGCTCGGGAAGACTTTTTATAGCATCAGCCACCTCCCTATTCATGGCACGGAATACTCCAACAGACATGCGTTCATCGCCACTTGGAACGTCTTCGCCGCGAATAAGATATGCTAAAATTTTTCTTACTATAAAAGAAGCAGATTTGCGAAAGGGGCTATCTTGCCGGTTTATTCTTTGGGCATAGACTAAGTCATACCCTTCTTTCAGCTTAGAGATAAGCTTCGGAATTTCTTCCGGTATATCCTGCAGATCGCCATCCATTATAATGACGACATCTCCTTTTGCAAACTGGAAACCGGCACGAAGCGCGATACCTTGCCCAAAATCGCGCGAGAGTTGAATAAACTTTATGCGAGAATCATTTTTGTGTTCCTCTTCAATAATGCGGGGCGTTGAATCACTTGATCCGTTATCAATAAAAATAATCTCGTAGCTCCCGCTGAGCGCATTTAAAACCTTTTTAAGTCTTCGCACCAGTTCTTTTACGATCGCTTCCTCGTTATGTACGGATATAATAACTGAATTCATATAATATAATTATATATAAAAAAACGACCCTGCCCGAAGGATCGTTTTTTTACTTCTCAATTCTCCGCGCGGGATTACCAACCACCGTCCATGTATCAGGGACATCTTTTACAACCACAGCCCCAGCTCCTATAACGCATCCACTGCCGATCTTTGCAAAAAGCCGCACGGTAGCTCCAGTTCCTACCAAAGTACCTTCTCCCACCACCACAGCTCCTCCAAAGTGAGCGCCGGAAGCAATATGTGAAAAAGAGCCAATAATACAGTCATGCTCAACGACAGCCCCGGTATTGATGATAACGTGCTCGCCAATAGAGGCGCCTGCCTGGACTACAGCCTGCGGCATAATGACGGTGCCGGCGCCGATGTTGACGTCGCGCGCAATGTAGGCTGTTGGGTGAATGAGCGTTAAAGCTTCCATGCCTGCTTCATAAATATTCGCAGCCAGTTTCTTTCTTTCTTCATTATGACCGACTGCTGCCACAGCGCAGACTACACCATCCTTATACAGTTCGGAAAGTTTTTCACTCCCCCCCAGAACAGGATATCCGTAATGCATCTGACCCCACCTACCAGGACTGTTATCCAGAAAACCCACTATTGCTATATCACTTCTCCTTTCCAGAGTATCACAGACAACCTTGCCGTGACCGCCTGCCCCTAAGATCACTGCTTTCTTTTTTTTCTCGGTCATGAACGCTTCCTTTTAAATCTGGGATAAATATATCATGACTTTTTCAGAACGTCAATGAAGTTCCTTGCCACATAGTCTATCTGATGCTTATGCATATTCCCATAAAACGGAAGAGCTATCGTTCTTTCTGAAACATCCTCGGTGACAGGAAAATCCCCCTTTTTATATCCAAACGTATCCCTATAAAATTTCTGAAGATGAATTGAGGGGAAGTAATTGCGGCAATGAATTCCGCGATTGAGCAATCTTTTTATAAGGCGATCTCGATCTCTTTTTGTATAAAAACCTGCGAGGCGAACAACATATACAAACCAGCTTCTCTTAACGCCAACATCAACATAAGGAAGTTCTATATCTTTTATATCCCGCATGCTTTTGGTGTAAAGCGCCGCCACACGTTTACGCTTTTCCAAAATCTGCTTTATGCGCTTAAGCTGCGCTATCCCTAAAGCGCAATTCATGTCGCTTAAATGATAGTTGTATCCTAACCGAACATGATCAAGCCACCCGCCGCCTATCTCTCTGCCGTGGTTTTTTTTGCTCCACGCAAGTTCCGCAAGTCTCTTGTTATTTGTAAGCAACACTCCCCCTTCTCCGGTTGTTATTTGTTTATTGTGCGTAAACGCAAGTATAGCAACGTTGCCAAATGACCCAGCTTTTCTCCACTTTCCTTCATATTGCAATTCCGCTCCCAATGCCTCACCGGCATCTTCAATAAGATATAACCCATATGTTCTCGCTATTCGTCTTAATGCCTTCCAATCAGCAGGATACCCAAAAATATCAACTGCCAAGATGGCTTTTAACTTCCTGCGCGTCGCCGGGCGGGATTGCAGTTTTTTTACCTGTTTCTCAACTTCGTTTATGTTTATATTGAGCGTTTTGGAGTCAATATCAACGAAGACCGGACGCGCCCCCACAAAGAGCATACAATTTGACGAGGCAATAAAACTAAACGGTGTAGTGATAACAAGATCTCCCCTGCCAATACCCAAAACCTCCACTGCAAGATGCAAAGCACTTGTTCCGCTGCTTGTCGCCACTGCATGACGAACACCGATATACCGCGCAAGCATTTTCTCAAATTCATAAACAACAGGTCCACGGCCGAGATAGCTTGTACGCAATATCTTTATCACTGCTTTTATTTCCTTCGCCGTCACATCGGGCCATGAGGGAGGGATAATCATTTTTTTTATATTCATAGCTTTTTGCAGATAAATATTAAATTATAGGAAATATATTTGGAAAAAGGAAACAAGAAAAAAAACCGATCAACCGCCAAAAGAAAGCGGCTGTTGATATATCGGTAACATACTTTCGGCACAACCCCAAAACCATGCCAACGGACAATGTGAAGACCGTGTTTTTTTGTTATTTTTTTGACCTGCCAATACGATAAAGCATTTAAACGCCTTCCTTTCAACCAAAACCAAATCTTTGTCATAAAACGGTGACTGAACATATTCCCGTGAACATTAAAGATAAAAACACCTTTTCTGTCCTGCAGTTTTCGGATGAGTGTCTGCATGGCGGCATCACGCAATGGAGGTTCAGCGTTGAGAAAAAAACGAAACGCTGTTATAAGCTCAAAAGATTTTCCTTTAAGAACATCACGCTTTGTAATATCTGCCAGAATCAATGTTCCTTTTTTCACTTTTGTCTTTGCAACGTCAAGCATTGCCTCAGACACATCAACTCCCGTAGCGCTTTGAACTTGCGTCTCCAAAAACCCAATAATACGCCCTGTGCCGCAGGCGAAATCCAGATAATTGATGTTTCTTACTGCCTTTTGCAGCGCTTGCACTTCTTTTAGAAGTGCGGTTTTTTCTTCCTGCCACAAGATATCATCGTATGATCCTTTTCGATAGATATCTTCTTCATATCGCTCACTTTTCTTTAGTGAAAGATGAGAAGAACGGTAATCTTTACTCGGCGCTGGTTTATAAACCATATCATATTTTCCCTTATTTTAAAGCGTCATGGAAATATTTTTTCGCTTCCGGATATTGCTTCACCCAGTCAATATAATCACGGACATTGTCCTGAAGCGAATGTTGGGGATCCCAGCCAAGCTTGCGCAGTTTTGATATCTTCATAAAAGCATTTCTTGGTGAACCAAAACGAAAATAAGTCTGAGTGGCTTGCTGAAACGGAACATGTGCCACTTCCGCCACCGTCTTCGCAAGATCAATGATCTTCGTCGGCTCACCACTGCCTACGTTAAATGTCTGAAAATCTGATTGATCACTCCGCATGACAAGAAGATGTGCTGTAACAACATCACGAACATGCACAAAGTCGCGTAACTGCATGCCGTCTTCATGAAATGCAATATCTTTTCCCAAAAGAGCCATAGCGACAAACTGGCGAAGGGCCCCTGAATAGTAATGGCGAAATGACTGATGAGGTCCGTGCACAATAGAATAACGCAGAATAACAGATGGTATGTTATATTGCTCTCCGAGCGTCAGCACAATTTTTTCAAGAGCCAGTTTTGAAACCCCATAAGGGGTGGAGGGATGCAATTCGTCATCTTCATCCTCCGGAAGCGGACGTTTTAGACTGTTATCAATAATGCACCGAATGTCCCATTCACCGCGCTCAAGCTGATCTTTATCTCTCATCAACGGATATTCAATGCCATGATTTGAACAATAATACTTTCCCTCCCCGTATACCGATTGAGAAGATGCAGCAATGATTTTTTTTATAGGGAGTTTCTTTTCGGTAATCACTTCATACAGCAATGCTGTTCCAAAAGCATTTACAGAAAAATAAGTACTGAAATCCGGATGAGTGTCCATATACCCAGCCAGATGAAAAATATAATCCACCCCATCCAGTACACGAGTCCAGTCATCTTTCATGCGAACATCACCTTTGATAAACTCCGCTCCTTTCGGAAACCACGGGGGAAGATTGCCGTCATGAGTCGGGAGAGAAAGGTTGTCTAAAACTCTCACTCTATATCCTTTTTTAAGCAAGGCATCTACAAGATGTGTTCCAATAAACCCCGCCCCGCCGGTTACAAGGATTGTTTCAGTTTTGTTCCCCATACATCTTTGAAACAATGTTGAGCGCTCCTAACGCATCGCGGCCACTGGGATTCGGATCGCGGTTCTCGCGGATTGCGGAAAGAAACTCATTGAGCTCTTCTTTAAAAGGATTGAGAGGAGAGCTTTGCCGAAAAACCTGCTCGGTATCGCTGGGATTGGAAAAATCTTCCTTGCGTTTTCCTAAAATAAGTTCCTCATTGGCTTTGCCGTACTTCCCTCCAAGTCCCTCAAGAAGAATGTATCCCCCGGAACCAAAGATCTCAAATGAAAAAAGCGGTTTCCATTGCGTCCAACTCGCATGAAGAAACGCCGTTTGGCCTTTTGGGGTTTTTAAAATTAAAAACGCATTGTCCTCCACATCTGATTTCCAAAATGCATGCTGGATGCTTCCCTTTACATCAGAAAAATCTCCGAGAAACCAGCGCGCAAGATCAATAAGATGTATCCCCTGATCAATCAGCTCTCCTCCGCCGGATAATGTTTTTTTTTGGCGCCACTCATTCTCATACCCCTTTCTTCCGCCAAACCCGTATCGCGCGCGCACAAAAAGTAAGTCGCCAATCTCGCCTTTTTCGACCAGTTCTTTAGCAAGTCTGGTATGATAATGCCAGCGGCTGGAAAAACCGGGCATGAAGCAGAGTTGATTCTTTTTTGCAATTTCAAGAACTGGTTCAAGCTCCGAAGGGGTTATTGCTGTTGGTTTTTCTACAAGCACATGCTTACCGGCCTCAAGCGCCTTTTGCGATACTTGAGCAAGAAACGCATGGGGAACCAGAACAAGCGCGGCTTTGATGTCTGGGCGCTCAGCGAGTTGATTCATCGAAGTTAAAACTGCTGCGCCTGTTTTATCGGCAAGAGCCCGAGCTTTTGCCTTGTTGGTGTCAAAAACTGCAGCTACAGTGGCATCGGGCATTTTTTCAATAACATCCGCCCACCGTCCACCCATGCGCCCGGCACCGATTACGACGAGTGAAATGTTTTCCTTGTTTGACATTACTTTTTGCTGTCAGGTTTTATCCTCCTATATGTATAAACATCAGATTGCATGACTTCATTCAAATGATCGGGAATTTTTTCATATTCATCCCAAACAGCAGAGAACGTTTTCCCTGAAATACCATCGGAACGATGAGACGCAAGAAATACGCATAGGGCCGCGGCTTTTTGAGGAGAAACACCGCCTTCTTTTTTTTGTTTTAGAGATTTCTTATACATTTCCTCGCCGACTTTTTCCCGCCCGGCTGCAAGCAGTTGATCTACAAATGCGGTATTAACGGCGCCCGGAAGAACAGCATTTACATCTATGTTGAGTTTTTTCACCTCTGCCGCAAGGGTCTCTGTAAAGCGCGCTACTGCTCCTTTTGATGCAACATACGCTGAAAAATTGGGGAGCGCGCCTTCTCCTCCGCCGCCAAAATGAATGATCTTGCCGCGAGCAGAAGATCTCATGAGCGGTATTACCATGCGGGACATTAAAAATGTTCCAACAAGATTAATAGCAAGTGTCTTTTCCCATTCCTTAGGATCAATACTGCTCACAGGGCCGATTGGCCCATAAATACCGGCGGCATTCACAAGAATATCAACGCTTCCAAAGCTTTTCTTGATATATGCCGCTATACGTTCAACAAACTGCTCACCTGACACATCTCCCGCCATTATTTCAACCCGGGCGCCTGTTCTTTGAAGCTCTTTTTGAGTCCGCTCAAGCTCCTTTTCTGTACGGGCGATCAAAAGAAGCCGTGCGCCCTCATTGGCATATGCGCGGGCAACCGCCTTTCCAATACCGCGACCTCCTCCGGTAATGACAACTGTTTTGTCTTTTAGTAATTTCATGTTATGCGTTACTTACTGCTGGCCATGAACATAAACAGACTTTGGAGAGTTTATAATATCAAAAAAAGGCGCGGGACACCACCTTCGCCTTTTCCATAAAACAACGGATCAATGTAAGGAAACCGTGGAGAGTTTTCCTTTCCTCGCCGCTATATCGTAAACACGCTGTTCAAATAAACTTCTCGGCTGGAAATGTCCTTTTTGAAAGAGAAATCGAAGAAGACGGAATATGCGGGAAGGAACCCTTGCATAACTTAACATATAAAATACAGACATCCCAAAGATTCTATAAAAAAAAACTTCGTATTCGGGAACATGGCGGCAAAATGTTCTTGACTTGGTAAAATCAAACTGTGTCATTAAATCTTCAAAATAAGCATCATTCATTTCATCAATGGCTTTTTCTTTTCGTAATTCCTCAAAAAGCTCGGACCCCGGATACGGGGTAAAGGTTGCAATATTGGCATCGTCCACCTTCTTCAAAGCCATTTTCCACGCCCAAAGCAACGTCTCCCACATATTTTTTCTCCTTTCAAAAGGAAACCCGATGATAAAGTTCAGCTTGACGATAATACCGTACCGCAATGCCGTCATAATGGACTTCTCCATATTTTTCAAAACCACCCTTTTTTTGATCATATCCAAAGTTTGTTTTGAACCGCTTTCCGGAGCGTAAACGAGAAACTCGCATCCGGTTTTGGCCAGACCCCGAATAACCTCTTCATCCAGAGATTCGGAACGTGTTCCTGAAGGGAGCTGCCAGGTCACTTTGAGATTACGGCGCTCAAGCTCATTAGTAAATTCTATGATCCAGTCTTTGCGCACAATAGCGGTCAAATCATAAAAATCAATGCTATTGGCACCGTACATTTCAATGTTATAAGCGATTTCATCCACCACATCTTTTACAGAACGCATGACATAGCGCGTCGCCCACATGGTAGGGTTTGAACAAAAGGTACACTGATAAGGACATCCTCGTGTTGCGAGCATAGCGATATTTCGGCCATGTCCAATCCCCATAGAAAAGTTTGGCTGGAAATAAGCTTCCATATCAATAAGATCCCATTTGGGCCATGGCATCTCCTTAATACTCGCTATTCTGGGAGTCAGGCCATTTTGGTGAAATGCCCCTTCTTTTATATAAGCAATACCGCTGATGTTGTGTAGCACCTGACCGCTTCTTAGTTTGTAAACCATTTCAAGCAGTGTCAGTTCTCCTTCCCCCAAAACGATATAGTCAATTTGAGGACAGTCCCGAAGTGTGTACTCCGCCATGGCCGTTGGATGCTCTCCTCCAACAATAATTATGGCGTCGGGGAACGCTTTTCGGATTTGGCGAATGTAGTCTCGCACATGCGGCCACTCTTGGGAAAACATGATGGAAATCCCAATAATATCGGCTTGAGGGCTGATTCTTTTTATTGATTCTTTCGCGTCAATCCCCTGAACATTGAATTTTTTATTGGGGGTCAGACGGACTTTATCTATACCAAGTCCGGGGCAATCCAGAATTTTAACCGGATATCGGGCTTTATGGAGTACCGCAGCCAAATAGGCCAGTCCAAGCGGCATGGTAACAGGGGTACTATAAGCGTTTTTGGAAAAAATAATAGGGGGCTTAATGAGCGCTACTTCTTTCGTTGATGCAAGGTCCGGATTGGCATAAATGATAAAAGCGTCCGTCACTTCCATGGTGCTGTCAGGACGGATGTACGCTATATTTTTTGGAGACGAATAGAGCCTTGGTTTTTTAAAAAGACCGCCTAGCGCCATTATTTTAATTCCCTCGCTAAAGCTATTGCCCCGGGTTAGTCTGCAGTTTGGTTTTTCTTTTAAAAATCTTAAAGAAACCTGTTTTCGAGAAACCTAATATATCTTCTTTGAGAAAGCTTAAGAAACTTACTTTTGAAAAACCCAACACAAAGATAAAACCCTTCCAGTACCGAGGAATGTCTTCAAAACTGGTAATCGCTTTTATTCTGCCTAAGATGTATTTTGGCCTTAAGTAGAACTGACGCATCGCACTCCGTTTCACCGCTTCTATTTCTTCACTGTTTTTGTATCCCCACGGGATAAAGACGGCGCTCCAGCCATGAAATTCTGAAAAATCCTTCGTCATGGTTCCATACTTATCAACCTCATCATATAGCCTGGTGCCGGGATAAGGAGTAGTTACAGAGAATTGCGCGTAATCCGGATTAAGTTTTTTCGCAAAATCTATTGTCTTTTGGGCAAGTTCGGGGGTTTCACCCGGCAGCGCTATCATAAAAGCGGCCCGTATTTCTATACCCACCTGCTTACATAAAGCGGTCGCGACTTCTGCTTGCTTTAAAGTTATGCGTTTATCTATATTGTTTAACAGCTCCTGAACGCCCGATTCATACCCAAAAAATATGTTCCAACAACCGGCATCTTTCATGTGCTTTAAGAGCTCATAATCAACGGTGTTTACTCTTGCATAACAGGTCCAAGTTATATCTAACTTTTCTTTGATAATCAAATCACTAAAATCGTGTATCCATTGTTTGTTCGCCGTCATCATGTCATCCCAAAAGGAAATCTCTCTCGCTCCGTACTCTTTTATGACATGCTTTATCTCAGCAACCGCCCTTTTGGGACTTGACCATCTCATTGCTCTTCCAAATACAGCAGTAGCAGAACAAAAAGAGCAATTAAACGCGCAGCCCCGTATGACAACCATATTGACTACCGGCTTTCGTTTATACTGGTTAGGCAAAGGTATATATTTATCCATTGGAAGTAAATCTCTGGCCGGGAATGGAAGACTGTCTAAATCCTCAATCGGCGGCCTTGGATCGTTTAAAATCACCTCATTTCCTTCCCTAAAACAGAGCCCTTTAATATCTTTACATTTTGTCAAAAGTTTATTGATATCGTATCCAGCATTTTTATATTTCCCAATCAACTCTGCAGCCGTTTCTTCTCCTTCTCCCCTCACTAATACGTCAAAGCAGGAATTTTCCTCTATCACTTCTTTTGGCATTAACGTTGCATGGTGTCCGCCCATAATGGTCAGGATGTGTGGAACTTTCTTTTTCATTTCTCTCGCTACGGCGACGGCCCTATAAAAATTAGACGTGAGCGCAGAAAAACCAACCGCTCTCGGTTCAAGCTCTAAAATCTTCTCCATCGTTTCATCTACCGTGTAGCCCTCTATCACCGCATCAATAATATCCACCGTAAAGCCCTTTTCTCTCAAAAAAGCCGCGACCTGCGCAATGCCGATCGGGGCCAAGTTGCCGCCTGCATTCCCCACATTGCTTGCATAACGCTCGTGAACGGAAATGGGGGGATATACAAACAACAAATCCACATTCTTTCTCATATTGCCAGAATTTTTAAATAATTAATGGATGAAAATGTTTGCTTTTATGCTACTCTACAGCTTCAACCCTTTCAACACTGTCAAATCGCTGTTTCAGCATCTCTTCAATCCCTTCCTTAAGCGTTATTTGTGAAAGAGAACATCCTTTGCAGGCGCCAGAAAGACGAAGATGCACAACGCCGTCTTTAAAACTCACAAAATCAATAACGCCTGCATGCATGGCAACCATGGGTTTAACTTCTTCATCAATGACTTTTTTAAGCTTTTCTTCAATCATATATTATATGCGGTCTTTTAAATCCCTTCATAACCGGACGACTAAGGAAAAATTTGATTACCCTCTTCGTCATAAAGAAATATTGCGAGCTCTGGACACGATTTCGCAGCAGCGAGTATCGTTTCATCATCATCGCCTTTTGGATTGGTCACAAACGCCTTCATTTCTTCATCAAGCGCAAAGACATTGGGCGCAAACGCGAGGCAGGTTGCCGCGCTAATGCATTTGTCCCGATCAACGACAATTCTGCCAATCTTCAGCGGTTTCTTATCAGCACTCTCCTCAAGCCTTTGCTCAACAACGGTATTAGTTTGGACTGGTTTTTCATCCATAATACTTCTCTTTATAGAATCGAATCAACTGATCAACCTCCGTGACAATTTCCGGGCTTCCAACAGCAACTTTTAACTTTTTTTGTACCTCCTCCAATGTCTGCGCTCCCTCCAAGACCGCTTCTTCAATATCTTTATCCGTTATATTAAGTTTTGGATCAATAACGCGCGAGTTTTCCACAATAACCCTATCGTGTTGTCCCGAGGCGTGAAAATAATTATTCATAGTTTTTCGAAATGCTTTATCCGCCAGCACCGAACAGTGAATTTTCCGATTTGGAAGGCCCGATAACCGATCCATCACATGCTGCGGCTTGATCTTGAGTGCATCATCAACCTTCATACCCCCGTTTTCAGTAAGCATAACAGAAAACATTGACGTTGAAGCGATGGCAGAACCGCATCCGAACGTTTTCCATTTCAGCTCCTGGATGCGATCTTCATCTTGATTTACTTTCGCCCACATTCTCATCGTGTCTCCGCACGCCGGAGAACCGACTTCACCAACCGCATCAAAATCTCCGTCCTTGGGTTCTTCTAAGAGAAGGTTTCTTGGATGAAAAAAATGCTCTTTTACAATATCAGAATACACCCAACCTTCACCGGTGTATTCATTTACAACCTCATATATTCCTTTCGGGATCGGTTTTTTCTCTAATTTTTTTGTTGGTTCCGCCATATATTATTTATTGTTTACTTCTTAATTTCAATTTTGATCCTCTTTTTGCTTCCCAGTGAGGGAACCCCTCACCCGCAAATGCCGCCGCAGTTGACATCTGTGTTGCATCTAAATCCAAATGAACCGGAGAAATCTTTCTTAAAATCTCGACAATACCGGGCAGTGTCTTAAGCGCTATGTCCAAATCCTCCCGCGTGGTGCTGTGACCCATTGTAAAACGCATACTCGCATGAGCAAACTCGTACGGCTTTCCGAGCGCTAATATAACATGCGATGGATCCAGTGTTGCAGAGTCACAAGCAGAGCCGGTGGAAGCCTCAATGCCGTACTTATCTAAATAAAGTAGCATTGCTTCCCCCTCTATATCAAGAATGGAGATATTAACATTATTCGGAAGTCTTTTCACAGGATGCCCGTTTAAAACAATCTTCGGAACGCGCTCAAACAAACCCTTAATAAAATAATCCCTAAGCTCGGTCAAGCGTCTATTTTCCTGCTCCTTATGTTCCTGCACAAGTTTCAATGCTTCTCCTAAACCAACAATTCCTGCGATATGCTCGGTACCGCTCCTTAATTTATTTTCCTGACCGCCCCCTTCATACAGGGCTTCCAGTTTCACACCACGGCGCACAAAAAGCAGTCCTATTCCTTTCGGTCCATAGATTTTGCTTCCATTAATGGTCATCAAATCAACTCCGAGTTTTTGTACATCAAGATTAAGATATGCCGAGGCCTGACAGGCATCGGTATGAAACCATATGGGATTAGGGTCGCCACTTTCCCTTCGTTTTTTTCGAATATCCTTGATAATCTGTCCAATCTCATGAATCGGCTGGATGGTACCAATCTCATTGTTTGCATACATCACAGAAACCAGAACAGTGTCCGGTCGTATAGCATCACGAACATCTTTTGGGTTGGCCAATCCTTCCTTGTTCACTCTTACGTATGTTACCTCATACCCTTCCTTTTCAAGCCGCTCGGCATTATAAAGAACTGCATGATGTTCAAAGGTAGTGGTAACCAAGTGTCCTTTTTTCAAAGATCCATCTTTCTTGCGTATCTGATTTTTTTTCATAACACCCAACATAGCCAACGCATCAGATTCAGTTCCGCTCCCGGTAAAAATAATCTCTTCCGATGTACAATGCAAAATCTTGGCAATGCTTTCACGGGCTGACTTTACCGCTTCTTTTACAACCCTCCCGTCTCTATACAGAGCCGAGGGGTTGCCAAATACACATTCAAGAAACGGCAACATCACCTCTTTGACCCGAGGATCAACCGGTGTTGTCGCTGCATGATCTAAATAAATTCTCTTCATGCTTTTAATGGAGTAGTATAAGCCTCACATCCTTTACAAAGATATTGGTCATTGAACCGATAAATGGTTTCCCTGCCTCCCTTGCTTTTTATAACAATGCCAATGGCGTCTAGAGTTTTTAAGTGATGAGAAACCGTTGGCTGGGTAACGCCGAGATTCTTTGTCAATTCACTTACATTCCACCTCTTTTGCTGAAGCATTTTAATAAGCTCCATACGAGTATCGTCAGCAAGCATCCTAAAACACTGTAAGCAACTTTTCTTCTTGGAAACTAACATATAGATGATTATCTATGTTTTAAATCCATTGTCAAGTAACATCATCCCTGTTATATAAGACCGACCGAAAATCACCTTATATGTTAAGGTAAAATACACTATTATGGCTTTCTGCCGGGATATACACAGAAGTATTGCGGTATTGCAATCGCCATCACAACACTATCTTCCAATTCCGACGTACTGGAATCCAGCGCTTTTTAAGTTATTTTCTCTCTCTTTTAAAAAATTACGGGCATCAAAGAAAAAATACGGCTCCCGCATACTTTCTTTGAGTTTTGAAAAATCAATATCTTTAAATTCCGGCCAAGCGGTTATCAATAAAACCCCATTGCATCCTACCGCCATTTCATACGGATCGCGTGAAAGTTTCATCCCGGTTTCTTTTAAAAATGCCTCGCCAGACGCCTGCGGATCATACACCCTCACGTCAGCACCGGCTTTACGCAGTATCCCAAAAATCTCAAGCCCGAGAGATCTTCTGAGCGTTGATGTTCCTGGTTTATATGTAACTCCCAAAATTCCGATACGGCTTTCAGCAAAGGGGGCGCCAAGCAACTTTTCAATGCGTAAAACAATGTTTTTTCTCCGTTCATTATTTGTAACCATAGTCCCGCTGATAACCGGAATTTCTTTTTTGTTCGTGTCTGCAACATGCATAAGAGCCTTTAAATCGCGCATCAGCGTTCCTCCGGAAAACCCAATACTTGAATCAAGATATGCATCCTGACCGATGCGCCTGTCGCTTTTTAACGCCGTTGACACATCAGTCACATCGGCGCCAACCGCTTCACACATGTCAGAAATATTGTAGATAAATGAAAGTGATGTTGCCAAGTATGCATTCAATGCATGTTTTGACATTTCAGCCGACACAATGCTCATAAAAAGTCTTCGCGCCGTTATGTTTTTTAACAATGAATCTGCGCGTGTACGCGCGCGATCCGTATCCGCGCCAATCACAATACGGTCTGGTTTTAAAAAACTCTCTACAGCTCTACCGAGCTGCAGATTTTCAGGAAGATATATAATATCAGGATTCAACGCCGGGTTTGCCTCCTTTAAAGCGCCCGCGAGCCGATGTGTCGTTCCAACCGGTACCTGACTCATGACAACAAAAAGCGCCTGGGAGCGCATATGAGGAGCGATGTTTTTTACAATATCAAACAGCAAAGAAACATCAGGAGTGTCATCTTCTAAAATAGGCGTATCTGTTGTTAAAAAAAGTGCCTCTGTATCCTTCAGCGCAGAAACATCATCCGTAAACGAGACTGCCCCTTTTTTAAGATGTTTGGCAAGCAATTCGCGCAGCCCCGGCTCCTCTATGGGCGGCACGCCACTGTTCAGTTTCTGAATTACTTTCTTATCTATATCAATTCCAATGACATTGTGACCCAATGCAGCAAGTAAGACCGCTACAGTTTCACCTAAATGCCAGAGCCCCACAACACCAACGTTCATAAGAGTATCACATTACCATAAAAATATGCCCTCAAACAAGCGTGCGTGTTGTTTTTCAAAGCAACAATCGTTATAATGGTAGGCCATAAGTCCCGCGCGAAATCGCGGATGTTAAAGATATATATGTTTCAAAAGGTTGATGCTTTAAGAGAGTTTACTATGTGGATGGGGACAGTATCTGTCCGCGTCCTATTTCGCACAAGATGAAAGCAGTAATTCTTGCGGCAGGAAAGGGAAAAAGAATGACACCTCTTACAGAGCACACCCCAAAACCGCTTTTAAAATTCAAGGGCAAACCCCTCATTGATTATATTTTTAATGGGCTTCCGGATGGCATTGAAGAAGCGATTCTTATTGTTCACCATCTGCAGGACAAAATCAAAGCATATTGCGGCGACACATTTCGGGACAGAAACATCACTTATATTGAGGGTTCCGAGAAAGGCAATGCCTATAGTTTTCTTGCCGCAAAACCGCTGTTTAAAAAAGGAGAGCGTTTTTTGGTTCTCTATGCCGATGAGCCAATCTTGCGTGAAGATATTGACGAGTGCTTAAAATATCAGCATTCATGGCTTTGCTATCAGGTCAAAAATCCAAAACTTTCCGGCATTGTAACCATCGCAGAAAACGGACAGATTCTATATGTAGAAGAAAAACCAAAAGAACCAAAATCAAACTGGGCTGCCGCCGGAGCAATGGTGGTCAATGCAGAGATTTTTTCATACAAACCTGAAAGACATCAAAGCGGAGAATATTTCTTTACTTCGCTTATGAATCAATTTATCAAAGACTTCCCCGTTCAGGCAATCCGCCGAACAGTTTCACTTCAAGAGCGACCCCATTTTGACTCACCTAAAGACGTTGACGCTCTTTAAAAATTGATTATTTTATTCCACGGAAACAAAAACATCGCGCAACTCTGCTATACATGACGCTCCAAAAGCGCATTTGCCAAAAGATGCCACACAACAACCTGCCATTCTTCCGCATGGGGAGTGATGCGCTTTTCGTGGACAACCGGCACTAAAATAACCGCGTCTGCCAATTTTGCGGTCGCACCACCGTCTCGGCTTACAATGCCGAGAATCACCGCCCCTGTTTCTTTTGCATACTTGAGGGCACGAACGATGTTTTGGGAAACCGTATCACTCCCGCCGCCGACTGAAAGCACCATCACGGCATCGCCGCTTTTTACATGCGACTCCTTCAGCCACTCCTCAAACACCACATGAAAACTGCTGTCATTTGTCCATGCGGTAAGTTCCGAAACATTATCGGTAGGCGCATATGCTTCAATCTTGCACATTTTCCGAAAATCATTTACCGCATGAGAAGCATTTGCCGCCGAACCCCCAACGCCAATTACAAAGAGTCGCCCATTTTTTTCTTTAAGATTTTTTAAAAGTGCAATTGTTTTATGAATAGCATTTCGATCAATGCTTACGGAAATTTCCGCTACTTCCTTCAAATACCTGTCGATATAATCGCTGTACTTCATATAACCTAATTGCTCCACGCCTTAAAGTCACTGAAGAATTGGTCAACAATTTCATCCGTTTTAAAGTGTCCGAACATTTCTCTTAAAACCTTTGGCTGGACCGTGACGATATGCGCTCCCGCAAGCGACGCGTCTTTTACGTCGGAGGGTGTTCGAACGCTTCCAGCGATAATTTTGCTTTTGGGATAAAACCGTTCAAGGAGTATTCGCGTTTCCTTTACCGCAACAGCGGGATCAAAATCTTCCTTTCGCAGTTTTCCTGACGCAATAAGTTCTTCACGCTCTTTGGCGAATTTTTCTTCAATACCGCCGTCTCGAATTCGTCCCCAAAGAAGACTGACATACCGGGCGCCGGCAGCCGCTGCGGTCATCGCCTGATATACCGTCATGCATGCCGTGCAGTTCACCGAAATGCCGGAACGTGAAAGCTGATTGATCAAAACCAAATTATCCCTGCCTCTGTGGTCAATGTGCACTTTTACCGCAAGAGCAGGCCACTGCAGTTTTTCTACAAATTCCCGAGCCTGCGCAAGAATTTCATCTGGCTCATCACTAAAGACCTCAACGCTTAGAGAAAAACCTTTCCGGTTCTCCAAAGGAACATGTTGTTTTATAAGCTCAACGATTTTTCCAAGGTGGACAAGGTAATTTCCTTTGGGTTCTTTTGCAAGCAGCGAGGGATTTGTGGTAATGCCTCTCATGGCGCCAGTCTTTAACCCCCACTCAATGTCCTCTAACTTTGCTGTATCTATAAATAACCTCATACTGTTGCAAGCAGTTTTGATCCCTCAAAGTCAAAATCAAAGCGAACATGCTGAAGACCCGCTTTTGTAAGAACGTCTGCAAGTTTTTCTCTGTCGGTGCTGTAAAACAATAAAAAACCTCCCCCTCCTGCGCCAATAACTTTTCCTCCCAAGGCGCCGTTTTGCAAAGCCAAATCATACCAGTTATCAATCAATGAGTTGGTCATATCGCCAAGCCGTTTCTTCTTATGCTTCCAGTGCTCATTCATTAAAAGACCGAATGTTTCAATGTTTCCTTTCTCCAAGGCATCTTTAATCTTAAAACCCAAACCCTTAATAAAATGAAGGCTCTCAAGCATGGCGCTGTCTCCTGCTTCGCTTTTCTCTTTTTGGATATTGAGATTCTTTTCCGATTGCCGGTAAAAACCAGTAAAAAAAAGAGCCAAATGATCGCGAAGCTTATCTAGCGTCTCATGGCTCATCTGAAGCGATTCAACAGATACCTGACCGCCCGGATTGACCGTATAGCAATTAATGCCGCCATACGCAGCCGCATACTGATCTTGCTTACCATCAGGGCGATTGAGTGTTTCCATCACCAAATGACTTGCTTGGTGTGCAAGCATGTCAGCGGGCATAATCTTATTATCTAAAGCGCTAAGTCCTTTGAGCAAACCAACGGTAAAACTCCCGGAAGAACCAAGTCCGGTACCGGCGGGGATGTCAGCAAAACTGGCCATCTCAAAACCTTTACTAAAGTCGTAAGACGTAAGAGCGGACCGAACAATATCATGCTCAATTTCATCCAGCGACTGCACACGTTCCATTTTTGAATACTTCAGAATGACTTCATTTGTAAAAGTTCGCTGCATGCTGATGTAAATATACTTATCAATGGCAGCGCTTATAAAAAAACCTCCGAATTGAGAATAATATGAAGGAAGATCGGTGCCGCCGCCGCCGATTGCAATCCTAAGAGGTGTGCGTGTGATAATCATTGCGTGAAATTACCGTACCCTATGAATAACGCCCTGTCAATCGCGTTTGTCCTTTGAAAGATCTTCCAATGTCAAAATAGTCTTAACAGCATGGAGCAGATTTGTTCCCATATAATCGGGTGCGAGTTCACGACCGTCAAAATGGGTCGCTTCAGTAGGAATAAGAATTGTTCTTGAGCCAATATTTTTTCCAAGATCTATATCACGCCAACGATCCCCGACAACAAAGGAACGGGGAAAGTCGATGCAAAACTTCTTGGCCGCCTCGTGGGCCATTCCCGGCTTTGGCTTTGAACATTCACAATCGGAGTCTCCCGGATGAGGACAAAAATAAATATGATCCAGGGGAAGCTCTTTCAATAAGTGAAGATGCATTTTTTCTAATTCATCAAGAGACAACCAGCCGGGATGAATGTCGGGCTGATTGGTCACTACAATACATAAAAAGTCGTGAGCTTTCAGCGTTGAGACGGCTTCTCGCACATCCGGCAATATCTCAAAATCAGAAAACGTCCACGGCGATCTTGGCTTCCCCTCATGCATGACGAGCTTGTTTAAAATCCCGTCACGATCTAAAAAAACAGCTTTATTCATAACACAATTATCTTAAAGAAACTGTACAACAATACAAGTTCTCGTTTATATTTTTTTCCTTATACAGGAGTCTGGTGAGAATTTGGTGAATCCTCAGTTGAACAGAAAACAATCGTATTTCTACAAGATCGCTTAGATAACTTGACTTTCTCAATGAAGCATGATAAGAAAAATTCAGAAAGTACCTAAAAATCTTTTACTGGGAGAGGAAGAGATGTGCCTGAACAGAAGATTACAGAGGCAACCGATCCGAAACGCAGAAGCGCACTGGAACAGGAGTACAACGTCGTCGGATCCGATTGGAGATTTCTAAGCAGTATTCGCTTCGCGCTTTTAGCGTTCTCTATTACCCTAAACTCATTTCTGCTCGGCGCGTATCAATTTACTCTTACACCCGAACAAGTTGTCACAGAGCAGAAACAGGAAGTTACAGAAAAGAAAGAAAACACAAAAAAGATTGCAATCGAAAAGAAGAAAGAAGAAATACTGCTGGCTGAACTCAAGAAAACGGCAACCAAAGCGATACCCATCATCGGCATTCTTTTTCTATTCATTCTTACGCTTATTGAGTGGAGAACGCGAAACCTTTATGGTAATGGTTGTGTTGAAAGAGGAAAGGAGATAGAGGACCTGCTTGGTTTAAAGGGAGGGCACTTTCACAAGCTAGATACAACGCCAGTCCCGTTACGCATAGGAACAACTTTTTTCGCAGTTCTTGCGTTTTACGGGATCATAATGGTTGTATGAATTTACCTATTGACACAAGCTCTAAGCGGCTAGCTTAGGAGTAAAGGAGGTGAAACATGGGACAGAGTGAGAGAGATCTACGAATTCATAATTTTCTCCACAAAAGACTGGCTCCAATCTTCGCAGGAATAGTGCTTTTCTTCAGCTTCATCGGGCTTTGCCTGGCTCTCTACAACTTTTTCTCGTAGCCGGTCCTTGCTGGCCAGAAAGCCCATCGGACATCACGATGGGCTTTTCTTGTCTCGTTTTTGCGCCTGCGCAAGTAGCATTTCTCACCTCCTCACAATTGATAAGAGCGTCATTTCCCTAAACAAGAAAGACAGTATTATTGTAGGATAGTTTTTTGGAGATACACCGCCGTGACAAAAATTGCAAAATGCGTTTTTTTCTTTTATTGTTGAGACTATGATATCGGTTATTTTCCCCGCATATAATGAGGAAGAAAATGTGCGCGAGCTTTATATAAGAATCTCGGATGCGCTTCGTTCGCACGAAGAAACCTTTGAAATTATTGCCGTTGAAAACGGCTCTACCGATCATACGCTTGAGATGCTGAAAAACCTTTCTCCAATTAAAATTATTGTCTTTTCGCGAAACTACGGACAAACTGCCGCGCTTGATGCGGGAATACAAGCGGCCAAAGGAGAAATCATCGCGATTCTTGACGCTGATTTGCAAAACGACCCTGCGGACATACCTAAAATGCTTAAAAAGTTAAAAGAAGGATATGACGCGGTGGTTGGCTGGAGAAAAAACCGCATGGACACCCTCTCAAGAAAAGTTCTCTCTAAACTTGCGAACTGGCTTACTTCAAAAGTTGTGGGGCTGAAACTCCACGACCATGCATGCGGCCTTAAAGTGTTTAAAAAAGAATTTGCGCGAGGGCTTAATCTTTACGGAGAGATGCATGTTCTGCTTGCCGGCATTCTCCACAACCGCGGTGCGCGTGTTGTTGAAATGATAGTACAACATAACGAGCGTGCCGCCGGCGCCTCAAAGCACAATTTCATGAAAGCCATAAAAGACATTGGAGATCTACTGACAGTAAAGTTCCTGTCTGATTATATGTCCCGTCCTATGTTATTTTTTGGCGGGTGGGGCATAGCTTCGACCGCAGCTGGAATCTCGGCAACGATCTATGCCATAGTTTTAAAACTACGGGGGGTAAATTTTGCACAAACACCACTTCCTGTTGTTGCGGTCCTTTTCTTTATTTTGGGTTTTCTTCTATTTATGCTCGGCTTCATAGCCGAACTCATGCTCCGGGTTTACTACGAGAGCAAAAAAGAGCGGCCATACATGATCCGGGAAACTATAGAAAAGTAAAGGAAAGCGCATTTACAAGGATCCTGGAGCGGCCAATAAGTTACGCCTTAGCTTTATTTTGGAATAAAATAATCGAAACCCTTCCGCAAAAAGGAGAAAATAGAAGGGCATTACAGTTACTACGTAACGCGCTTCTCCGTGAGTAAGTAATGCATGCATGCTGTTATAATAAAGTAAAAGAAGAATCAAAATCCCCCATGTTTCCCATTCTCTCCAATGTCTTGCTATTGCATAAAGCACCAAAGTGAGAAAGAAAAGCCAAATAAGACGAATCGCAAGGATTATCATTATTTTCATACCCGAAGAAAGATATTGATACTCTCCCATAAACATTCTTATGATCTCCTGTCCTCTGTGGTTTAAAGGAGCGTTAAGACGTATAAGCCGGATAAAACCCGTAAGAACAAATTTGACCGGGCGCTCCTTTATTTTTAAAAATGCTTCCCGATACATTTTTTTATCAAGCTCTACACGTGTAAGAATCTCACCATCTAGATCCTCTACTATCCATTCGTCTTTCTGCACCCAGCGATCTTCAAGCGAATGAATCCAGCCGGAGGGAGCCGCGTTTTCTGGATAATGCGCGTACACCCTGCTCCCGATAAAATCTCCAACTCCATAACTTAACGCAAGCGATATAAGCTCCTTGCTTGTGCGATCGGTGTGCATGGCAGTCCGAAGCAGCATGTGGCCGCCCGACCCTATTTGCCATGTATCGAGCACACGATGATTTCTCCATGCCCATAAACCTATCACTGAACCGATTATGAAAAAGAACAGGAGCATATGCACAAGAAGACGGCTTATTGATAAAGAAGACCGCTGCCAGAATACAAGGAACATCAATACCAAAGGTAAAAAATAAAGCACTATTGGCCTTTCAAGAATCCAAACTGTAAATATAAGTGTGCCGACTGAAAGCCATAAAAACCCCTTATGCTCACGGTATTTGAGCAAAGCGAAAACGGAAAAAACTCCTAAAAATAATGAAAATAATTCATAACGCCCATATACCTGATGCGCAGAAAAAGGAAATACAGCAAGCATTAATGGCGGGAGAAATGCCAAATATCCGTCAAGATAACGCCGGCTAAGACGCCAAAGAAGAATAATCACAAGCGCAAGAAAGATAAAGTTCATCAAATAGACGGGCCAGACATATTCCCCAAACATGAGAAAACCGAGCGCGAGCACCACCGCGTACGCCGGGCCGCGTTGCCCGTTCCCGATATAACCCGGACCTCTATTATTAAACGTTCCGGTATGAACAAGGCTGATCGCGGTGCCTATAAATCCTCTGGAAGGATCAACCGGACCCGCGTCAGGTTCGTGGAGCGATTTCGGAAGCGTATATATGACACCGCTGTTAATAAAACCAACAATTCCGACAACAAAAATTGCAACAACAAGAATGCCAGTAATAGTGTAATATTCTCTTGCCATGCTTAATACGGCTCGCTCGTTATATCGGTAACATTGATAAAACCATATGGTTGTTTATCTGAAGATATATAACTTTCATCTGCCAACAAAGGATACTCCGTCCCAAAGTAATGATTAAAAATAATCCTAAAGGAGTTTACCGGAGTTATTGAATCATAGAGCATATCTTTGCCGTCGCCCGGCAGATAATAAGCGCTGAATATTTTCATGCGCTCTTTTGCAAGACGATCGGTAATGCTCGAGAAATTCTCATATTCATCGCCTTCTGAAAGCGTTCCGTGATCCGCCTGAAGCAGAATAATCGGCGGCGTTGACTCTTCTTGTAAAATAGCATCCACGACTTCGCGCACCTTCTTATTCGTAAAAATTACGTGATTAACATAATAATCTTTTAACTTCCAGCGATTATAACCAGACAGACCTGCCGTTGGATCCTGAATTGCCTCGCCATTAGGACCAAAAAGATAGACTGGATGGGGAATGAGAATATGCGCGAATGTAAACCGAGGGCCCGGCAACTTTGGTACGTGTTTTAGAACATCAAACGCATACAGTACCGTGTTTCTTGCATCAACGCCAACCGCGCCCTTCATAAACGGATAAAGAGCAGTTGTTTCCAGCAGTAACAAGGAAAATTCATCCAGACGACCAGCTTTAAAATTAACCTCTGCATTTCGATTTTTATTGGTCATGCGCGCCAAACCCGAACTTACATGAATAAATTTATAATCATTGGCCTTTAGAAACTCCTGCACAGCGTTGTCTTCGATCATCTGAAACGGAGTAGTCCGGTCCAGAGAATCTATACCGAGAGTATCAGTTAAAAAAGTAATATGTTCCATGTTTAAAGAAGAAGCGAGAGACAAATGGGTCCATGCATAATTGCTCCTTGACTTACTTGGAACAAAAAAACCGCGATCGGCAAGAAAGGCAAGAAATTCACTATTATCGTAACTATAAATCTCGCTCAGTGTATCCGCTGCGGCGTATCCGTCTAAAATAATATAATAGATATTCGGCAAGGCGCCTTGATTTTTAAATTTCCCGTCTGATTCATAAACAGTTGTGTTTTCTATACTTCTGGCAGTCCTGCCATGCCTCAACTCATACATCCCGATGTTTATAATAGAGATGGCGACCAGCACGGCGGCTATAACGTTTACAACATTCGTAAACTTATCTAAATTTTTCTTTGTAAGAACAGTCCAAAAAACGCTTAAAACGAAAAGCAAAGCAAATATTAAAAAAACATAACGATTTCTTCCAATATCCAGTCCCGCTATCGTAACGTTTTCTACAGTATTTCTGACATGCCCAAAGGAAAAAAATATCAAAAGAAAAAAAGATGTAATAAACGCGGATTTCCCGCCGTCTTTTAAGAAAAAAAGCAGCGCTCTGAAGATAATTACGGTAGCGAATAATACGAGTATGGCCGGAATAACAGCGGCTTGCGGCGCTGTTTGATAAATATTATGAGACAAAAGAAAAAGAACTGGAAAAACTGCAAAAAGAAACGGATGCAGTATCCATAGCTTTTTTGACATAATGGACATCATAGCATAAGCTGTGATATACACACAGTGTGGCCACTAAAATTGATTCTCATTATTATCAACGACGAGAGTACGACTCAAAACAGCGCTTCATCAGTTACTGGCATCAGATTAACGAAGTGCTTGTTTTGCATCCTTCAAGCGTTTTGGAGATAGGAATTGGCAATGGCTTTGTGTCGCAGTATCTCAAACATCACGGCGTGAACATCACTACTTGTGATAACGATCAAACATTGTCTGCGGACTACACGGCATCAATAATACATCTGCCATTTGATAAAAACTCCTTTGAAGCTGTAACAGCGTATGAGGTACTGGAGCATATGCCCTACCAAGAGGCACTCAAGGCGTTGAGAGAACTACACAAGGTGTCTTCCCGGTGGGTTATTATTTCACTCCCTGAAGCGAATCGTTCCCTGCGCTTTGAAGTGCCTGTTCCAAAAGTAACAAAGGTAAAAAAACTTATTTCTCTGCCATACCTTTGGCCTCCAAAAAAGCCCCTTTTTAAAGGGCACTTTTGGGAAATAGGGCAAAAGGGTTACAGTTTAAAGAAAATTTTACAGGATATAAAAGACTCGGGTTTTAAAATTTTACGAACTTACCGGGTTTTTGAAAACCCCCGTCATCGTTTTTTTATTTTGGAGAAATTGAGACTTTCATCCCACCAAAAACAAAACATGACAGATTAACATCTAACTATTTACATTATACGTGACACACTATGCACATAAGACAGGAGGTATCCCGTTAAAGACAGGAAATGCTGAAGGCATTTCCGTGCATTATAATGATCAGTAGACATGATTTCTGAATGTGCAATGCTTATCTGGTAAACGAAATGTATAAACCTGTAATCTCTCACGGGATCATGCTAACATGGCCAAAAGGTTTGATATTAGAAGTCTTTCATGTTTTATAAATGACGGATCCAATCAGCGTATCTCCGGAAGTATACCAAGTCATTTTTGAAAATGACCATGTTCGCGTAATTGATGCGCAATGGTGGCCGGGCCAAAAAGACGAGATGCATTCCCATCCACAGTTTACCATCTACGCTTTAACTGATTTTAACCTTCGAGCCTATTTCCCGGATGGCAGTTCCAAAATTATGAGCGGAAAAGAGCGCGGTATCACTCATCACGATCCCGTTGAAATGCACGCCATTGAAAACATGGGTTCTGCTTATACACGTATACTCATCATAGAGAGCAAAAAATAAACGGAACATGCCTTATAGAGACATTAAATTCAGAGCTTGGGATAAACAACACAAAGAAATGACAATGGTAAATACGCTGTCATTTAATTTGTCAACGATGAATAGGAACGAAGAGTACCGTTTGAATTATATAATTGAATTTAAGTTAGGAAGTTTGGTAAGACAAGACGGGGAAAACATGATCCTCATGCAGTACATAGGACTAAAAGATGGGCATGGAAAAGAGATTTATGAAGGAGATATTGTGAAAGACCAATCTAATGGCAATATGATTTCAGTAACGTGGAATGATGAGCGTTGCGGCTGGAATATTGACAAAAAAAAGCCGCTTGAAATCATCGGCAACATCTACCAAAACCATACATAAAAAGCCAACAGCGATATTTAGACGGGCATTTACTTTTTTCTGGCAACGCAAAAAAGACTCATGCCAACGGGAAATCGAAAGCCGACTCCGATAAGCCGGTTCTCAAACGCAAGAACCTTGAAAAGCAAAGCATGAAACAGTCCTTTGGCGGTAAGTATTTCTTCCGGAGTACCGCTCTTTTTAAGTTTGAGATGTTCTAACATTTTTGCAATACACGCCGAAAAAAACAAAAGAAAATTCCAATACCCAATTCGTGCTATTTCAAAACCGCTCTTTTGCACTGCGTTTTTAAAATCTGCTTTGCTGTAACGTTTGATATGCTGGTTTATTTCGTCGTGCTTACCCCATAAAAACATATGTGCCGGGACAAAGATAATCGCAATACCGCCGGTTTTTAAAATGCGCTGCCACTCACCAAGCGCTTTGTGTTCGTTATGGATATGCTCCAATGTATCTGAAGCAATAACGATATCAAAGAAACCGTCCTGATATCCTGTCTCGCGCCCGTCAGCAACTTTCACATTCTCTATACCCTGATCTTTACATTTCTGAATGGCACGCTTACTAATATCAATCCCATACGTATCTGAAAATCCCTCGCGCGCCAGATCCAAAAGCAATACACCTCCCGAACAACCGATATCCAAAATACTGGAATGTTTCGGTATCTCTGTAAACAACCGTAAAATAATGTCTCTTCTTGCTAAAAACCACCAGCCGTCTTTTTCAAGTTGGTGGTATTTTATTTCGTAATGCTCTTCCATGGCCGTGTTATAAAAAGCCGCAATCCCGCGGTGAAGCCCTCCAGCGCATAACGGATGATTCTTACACTGCTTTTCTGATCATCAAACCATTCAATCGGCACAACGGCAATACTGAAACGGGCTTTCTGGGCAATGACAAGCAGTTCGGTATCAAACACCCATCCGTTGCTTTTGATCAAAGGAGCGATTTTTAAAAAAACATCTCTTCTTATGGCCTTAAAGCCGCACTGGGCATCGTCAAATCTGATACGAAACAATGTTTTTAAAAAAAACTTAAAAGCCCATGAAGAAAATTTCCTCACAAGAGTCCGATCATGCACTTTTGATCCTTTCGATAAACGAGATCCCACTGCAATATCAGCGCCGCCTTGAAGGACATACATAAGCTTTGGGAAAAATTCAAGACGAGATGAAAGATCAATGTCCATATAGGAAACGACATCGGCGTCAGATCCGGTCCAGGCCTCCCGCAATGCCCCGCCTCTCCCCTTTTCATCTAAGTGAATACATGATGTCCTTGGATAGTTTTGCGAAAGTTTTTGGGCGATTTCCAATGTGTGGTCAGTTGATGCCTGTTCGGCAATAATGACTTCCCAATGAAGCTGATCAAAATGTTCATCTAAAAAGCGGTGTACAACGGGAAAATTTTTTGATAAATCTGTTTCTTCATTATAAACCGGCAGTACCACCAAAAATGTTTTTTCTTTATCTTGCCTCCGTGTATTTTCCATATAAGATGCGCACTCCTTCCGTAAAGAAAATGAAGTAAAAAGGAAGTATAACCAAGATATAGCGCGCCAGCGCATGTGTAAGTAACGCATGCGCGCCGTTGTAATAGAATATCACTAAAAATAAAATTCCCCAAGTACTCCAGTCCCTTATGTGCTTTATCATGGCATAAAGAACAACAACAAGAAACATGAACCATATGATGCGAATAAAAAGGATAATCGCCGCTTTCACTGCTGTCGGAATTTCTAAATATGTTCCAACAAAAAGATGTGTGATCTCCTGCCCGCGATGGTTTTCTGGAGCATTGAGACGCATAAATTTGAAAATACCTGTTAAAAGAAACTTCATTGGACGGCGCTTGATATTTTGTACCGCTTCTGCATACATTCTTTTATCCAGCTCTGTTTTTGTAATAATACTGCCGTCAATATCTTTTACATACCATCCCTGCTGATACCATCGATCGTCAAGAATCGATGGGTCCCACGCTTTTGGCTTTGCGTTTTGCGGGTAGTGTTTGTAAATTCTGCTGCCAATAAAATCGCCAACCGACAAACTAAGTCCCAATGAGACAAGCTCTTCACGATTAAAATCAACCTGACTGGAACTAAGCAATACTGCGTGGCCGCCGCTGCCTAACTGCCATGTATCTATGACCCTGTGGTTTCTTAATGACCATGAGCCGATAAAAGCTGCCGTAACAAAAAGAAAAATAAGCGAATGGGTTAAAACCTTTTTTGGCGAAGCATAAGGACGCCGCCATAAGACTAAAAAAACAAGAATAACCGGAATGAAATAAAAAGCGGCCGGTTTCTCAAGGACCCATAAGGAAAAAGCGGCTGTACCGGTCACTAGCCACACAGTCTTTCCGGTGCTGCGATATTCCAAAAAAGCAAAGATTGCGAGGATAGACAAAAAAAGAGTAAGCGTTTCATAGCTTGCAACCCAGACCCGTGCTGTTGCCCTTCCAACAAGGACAAGCGCCAGGGGAGGAATAAACTCCCATCCGCCCTTAAAATATTGTTTGCTTAAACGCCATAAGAAAACAATTGCGAGTGCTAAAAATAAAAAATTGATGATATGAATAGCTCCTACATATAATCCAAAAAGTGAAAAAACGGCGGCCAAAACCAAAGGGTAGACCGGGCCCCTCTGCATGCCGGTGTAGCCTGGGCCGCCGTTATTAAACGTCCCTGTATTCAAAAAACTTACTGCCTCGCGAACCTGACTGTGCTGGGGCGAAGCGGAACCCGTTGTTGCCTTTGCAATGGGTGTGAAAATATCGGAGATCGCGCCGGTCTCCAAAGCAACAACAAGCGCCACCACAAGAGCAAGAACAACAATGCCGCTTATGACGTAGTAATCACTGTTCATACGTTAATAATCCTCTCTTGCTATATCGGTTACATTAATAAATGTATAAGGCTCTTCCTCAGTAGAAAAATAACTCTCGTCCTCAAGAAGCGGATAATCAGCTCCAAAATAATGACTGAAAATAAGCCGGAAAGAATTTACCGGAGTTATTGATTTGTACAAAAGCTTATTGCCATCCACTGGAAGATAATAAGCATTAAATATTTTCATCCGCTCCTTAACGAGTATATGTTTGAGAAGAGAAAGACCTTTTGTGCCCTCGCCTTCGGAAGCAGGACCATGATCCCCCTGAAGAATAATAATCGGGGGATTTTTTTCAGTTTTTAATATTGCCTCAACGAGTGCCATGATTTTCTTATTAGTAAAGATCACTTGATTTACATAATGTTCTTTGAATTTCCAATAATTGTCTCCGGAAAGCTGCAATTTGGGATTTTCAACTTTTTCGCCGTTCGGCCCGAAAACATAAGGAGAATGTGGCACAAGAATATGCGCAAACGTAAACCTAGGACCTGAAAGACGGGATATTCTGGCCAACGAATCAAAAGAATATAAAACGCGTTCTCTTGCATCTGCCTCAACCGAGTGCCTTATAAACGGGTAAAGCGCTGTTGTCTCTAATAAGGTCAAGGAAAATTCGTCCAATTTGCCGCCCTTAAAATTAATATCTGCGTTTCCATTCTTATCTGTCATCTCGGTAGAACCGGAGCTTATATGTATAAACCGGTATCCCCGTGAGTTTAAGAAGCGCCATATGGTGTTGTCTTCGATCATCTGATATGGGATTGCGCGGTTTTGTAAATCCATTCCAACCTTCTCGGTTAGGTCGTTAATGTACCTTATATTGAGCGATGAGGAAAGCGACAAAAAAGTCTGTGTGTAGTTACTCCTCGACTCGTCTGCGACAAAAAACCCCCTTTCTGCAAGGAATTGAAGAAATGCCGCATTATCGTAATTATAAATTTCTTTCAGAGTGCTCTGGGCCGCGTAGCCATCCAAAATTATGTAATATATGTTGGGAAGCGCCTCATGTTTCTTTAACGCTCCGTCCGAATCGGAAACCAAGTTTTCACTCGGAAACTCGGTTTCCGGGCTCCGCTTAAATTCATACATCCCGATACTGACAAGCGGGATAATAACCAGCGTAACAGCCATTACATTTGCAACTGTGGTGAGATTGTGCAGTTTTTTTTTGGTCTGCAATATCCAATATGTTGCCAAAACAAAAATTGCTGCAGAGAATAAAAGGATATGTCGGTCTCTTCCTATATCAAGTCCTCCTATCACGAAATCTTCGACCAAACGGCGAATATGGCCGAAAGAAAAGAACAGTATGAGAAATAAAGATGTAATGAGTCCTGCCTTTTTATTATCCCCAACACTAAAACGCAGGATGACGAAGATAAAAACAGTAATAAAAACGGCAAAGAGCGCCGGAACAATTATATTGCTGAAAAATGTCTGTTCGATATTATGCGCGAGAAGAAAAACAATGGGAAAAACCGCAAAAAGATACGGATGAATGATACATTTCTTCATTGCTATGGTTACATCCATTTGGTTTTAAGACGACCGAGCGTCCGGTACAGCCATGATGAAGCGGTAAGGGAAAGCAAAAATGCCGCGATATATTTTATATGGAGAGGACTAAAAACAAACGCTTTGCGGAGATACATGCGCGCTTTGTCTGTATTCCCCAAAAGTGCATGCGTGTGCCCTATGCGATATGAGTAACGGGCAAATGAGTCGGGGAATTTTTTAAAAAGATCTTCGTGTTTGTGCAAAATATACTCTCTGGAAACCAATCTCATCTTAAAGTTTCTCGAAATACTGTCTTCAAAACGTTTTATACGAACACGAACGTGAGGATTATGAACAAATTCATATTGACTTGCTAACCTTATAAGAAACTCAGCATCATTAAGCACGCGCAATTTCTCATCATATCCACCAACGTTCTTATAGCACTCTTTTTTAATTAGGAGAGCTTGTCCAGTGATATAAAAGTCGCTGCGTAAAAAAGTGTTTACAAGGTTTCCTTCTTTTTGGTGGTGAATTGCTGAAGGAACAATTTCTTCGCTTCCGTCAAATAAGGTTTTATGAAACGAAGAATACACAGCACCAACTCTCGCCGGTGATCGATCAAGCAAATACACCTCCTCCTCCAGCTTCTCGGGGAACCATTCGTCATCTGAATCTTGGTTTGCGATATATTCTCCTCTCGCCGCAGCAAGAGCTGTGTTTCTTGCAGCAGCCTCACCTGCATTTACTTGGTGTTTTATATATGTTATCCTTCGATCATCGAAATTTTTTATTACCTCATCAGTATTATCAAGCGACCCGTCATCAACAATAATGAGCTCCCAATCCTTCCACGTTTGTTCAAGAATGTTCTCTATCGTGAAAGGTAACAAGTAAGCTCTATTATATGAGGGCAAGAGAATGCTGACTTTCGGTTGTTTTAGCGTGCGCATACTGGAAAACGTATCACAAAAGTGGCACACATACAACATAACGAATGTAACTATTCCCTTTCTTCAATAAAGATGATGCGTTATGTAATAAACTTCGTCCGGGATTTTATTCGCACGATTGAGCTCTCTTCAGTTCATGGGTTTTTTGAAACGCTTAGAATATTTATCGTCATTCGGAAAGTCAGGCGACACACCAAAGTTCGCATACCTCGTCTAAAAACACTTTATCGTTTGACAAAAAAATTGGATAAATTATCCATGAAAGGAGATATTGTAGAGTTTGGTGTTTGGCGCGGCGGCTCCGGAGCTGTTCTCGCACACGCAGCGAAAAAATCGCCTTTTCACCGCACAATCTGGCTTTTTGATTCTTTTAAAGGATATCCAGCGCCTTCACAAAAAGATTTTGGGACTAAACTAAACACCAGCACACTGAAAGGAAGAAGTAAAGTAAACGAAAACAAGGTGCACGAATTATTCAAAAAAATGAAAATACCGAAAGAATCATACAAAATCATAAAAGGATTCTATGAAGATACATTGCCGCGCTTCAGATCTCCATCCATCTCTCTCATACATTTTGACGCGGTGTTATATAACGCAACAATAATTTCTTTAAGGCACCTGTACGATAAAGTACAGCCGGGAGGATTTCTTGTATTCAACACATGGGAATACGAAGGTACAAGAAATGCGGTAAATGATTTTTTTCAAGAAAGAAACGTAACATTGCAATCATATGATGTTGACGGCGTTGGAAGATATTTCAAAAAACCACTCGCCTAAAAATCAAAAAAATATGACTATACCGTTTATTAACCTTGACCGTCAACACAAAAACCTTTCAAAAGAAATACAAAGAGCTATTGAAAGGGTTGCGAACAATTCCTCGTTCATTCTTGGAAACGAGGTTTTGGAATTTGAGAGAGAATTTTCCTCTTTTATCGGCACTAAATACGCAGTGGGTGTTGCAAATGCATCTGACGCAATAACACTTACACTAAAGGCGTACGACATCGGACATGGCAACGAAGTTATTACTGCGGCGCACGGAGCATTTATGACAGTGGAATCAATTATAAATACCGGAGCTGAAGTGAAATTCGTTGATATTGATCCGAGAACCTACAACATTGATCCCGACGATATATCAAAAGCTATCAACCCTTCGACAAAAGCTATTATACCGGTACATCTCTACGGACAACCAGCCAACATGACCGCTATAAAACGCATCACGGAGGATCATAAACTTCTTTTAATTGAGGATGCATCGCAAGCTCATGGAGCTTTTATTGATTTCCGCCGCGTAGGAACCATTGGAAATGCAGGGGTGTTCAGTTTTTTTCCTTCCAAAAACCTCGGCGGATGGGGAGATGGCGGAATGGTTGTTACAAACAATGAACATATAGCTCAAAAAATAAAAATGCTTCGAGATCATGGCCGATCTGATAAATATACCCATAAAATAATCGGGAGAAACTCCAGGCTTGACGCACTGCAAGCCGCAATTCTTGCCGTAAAACTCCCCCATCTTGATCAATGGAATGCACGGAGGCGCGAGATTGCGCATCGCTACAATAACGGCCTGAAGGGTTTACCGCTGATACTGCCGGAGGAAACTCAAGGAGGGAAGCACGTTTATCACCTATATGTGATCCGCCTAAAGATGCGGGATGCGCTCAAACAGTATCTGGAAAAGCATGCTATTCAAACAGGGCTTCATTACCCCATTGCGCTACACAAACAGCCTGCATACAGTCGCCCGATAAAGCAAGAGGAGAGTTTTCCGGTGGCAGAAGCCTGCGCGGAGGAAGTATTGTCTTTGCCGTGCTTTCCTGAATTAAGAAACGAAGAAGTTGACTTTGTTGTAAAAAAAATTCACGAGTGGCATACATGATGAGTCCCTTTCATAATTAGTCAAACCAACGTTTATTTTCTATGATACGATCGACATGGGAAAGACAAGATAGTTCGCGCTGGACTCCCAGATTGACATGACCACCAACACCTATTAAGCACAGTTGCGCATGATATGCGCCGGCAATGGCAATATCTCTATATTCATAATAAGGAGTCCTCCGGCCATTTCATCTCCGTCCATTCTTTCAAAAACTCTGCTGGACGCTTCAGAATCGCTTTTACGCATGATCTTTACACCCTTGACACAACCATCTTGAACCCAAGACAGTTCATAGACATCTACGGGGTATTTCACACCCCCTGACAGCGATAATAGCTCGGGCTTCTTCTACGCTCGCCTCTCCCCTGATCACGGCTTGCATCTTGCCAGCATCCATGCCAAGTTCACTCGCTAGCGACTCTATGGTTCGTTTAAGATCATTGGCCTCGCCCAAAATGCGTGATCCCAATAATTTTTTGAAATCCTTTTCAGACATGGCTGCGCGCTTTCTTAAATATGCTATTGACCATTTCTAAATCTTGAATCGTGTCTATTTCATACCATCCCTGTTTAATAAGAACGCACTTAACTTTTACGCCGTTGTCCGTAAGATATTGGATAAAATCGGTAAGATAGGCTTTCTCAAATACGCTTGAGCGCATAAAAGGTTTGCCGGAAAATTCTTTTTGCGCTCTATGAAAATAATCCTTAAAAACTTTAGCGCCTCTCCTTGTACATTTCAACATACCGATGAACTCGGCGGGTGCGGTAATATGCTTGCCTATGGCAATAACATTGTGATCATCATCAAAGATGATGTTTTCCACCTCTTCTGTGGGATGATCGACCCACCCATCATAATACTTACGATCAGCAATATCGGCAACAATGGCTATGTCTGCCGTACACCGTTTCAACTCCTCGACGACCTCGCTGGTAAAGATTATGTCTGCATAAAGTGCAATAAATTCCGAATCCATCTCATCCTCCGCGCTCATCAGAGAATAAAGTATGTTATTGTTCCTGTAATTATCATTTACATAATACTTAAGATCCGGAAAGTGTATCTGTTCTTTTTTATATCCTTTAATAAGAGATATATTGTGTATATCAGCTGAACGAAGAGTATCAAGTTGACGTTGAAGAATGCTTTTTCCGCCCACATCCAACAGGCACTTTGGCTTATGCTCCGTCAGCGGGGCGAGCCGGCTCCCCAATCCCGCTGCTATAATAATGGCTTTCATATTCACTAAAACGCGGACTAACGAATATCGTTTAATATTTTTCTAAGGGCCTGTTCGGTTACAAGCCGTGGGTTGTTTTTTACTCTTTCAGGGTCAAAACCGTTTTTTATGATTATTTCAATATCATTGCCGCTGATTCCTAACTCGCGCAAATGCATTTCAAGTCCAATCTTTCTCATTATGGAATCTATTGCTTTCTTGGCGCTTTCTGTGTCTTGAGCTCCCAACAACACAGCGAGTTCCCGCATAACACCTTTCACATATGCCACTCCCCTTATATCTAAAATATCTGCCTCGCTTGGAGTACTATTGTACGCAAACATGCGCGAAAGCGTAAGACCAACAGCATGACCGTGCGGAACGCCGAAATACGCCGTTATAGGATAAGAAACGGCATGACATGCCGTTGTCCTGGTAGTATTAATCGCCTTTCCCGCCGCATGCGCCGCCCTGCTCATCGCAATTCGCGCTTCTATTGTCGGCTGATTGACGGCATGTACAATATGTTCCCGCGCAAGCATAATTGCTTCTCTTGCATACGCTTTTGACTCATCGGATGAATAAATACTCCAATATGATTCTATTGCCTGTGAAAGCGCGTCCATGCCAGTTGACGCGGTAATTCTTTTTGGGAGAGAAAAAGTAAACTGCGGATCTATAATCGCATACGTGGGCAATAGACGCTCATCTTCAAGAGAATATTTTTTTTTATCAATATAAAGAGCGGCAAAATGCGTCGCCTCACCACCGGAACCAGCAGTCGTCGGAACGGCAACGAGAGGTTTTCCGCTGCACCGTATTTTTCTTTCCTTTTTAACGTACAGCGCCGCGTCTTCATCGTGCGCTGAAAGAATGTTTACAACCTTTGCGGTATCCATAACACTCCCACCACCGACAGCGATAACAAGATCACATCTCTTTTTTTTAAACAGATCAACCCCTTTCCGGATGTTATCTATGTTTGGATTGACATCAAAATCATTAAACCGAGACACTGAATATTCCGCCAATAAATTTCCAAGCGCCTTGCTGGCACCACAATCGTCATAGGATCTTTTTCCCGTAACAAGAAAAATGCTCCTTGGAGCAACACCAGCTAATATCAATCTTACATTTTCTATGCTCCCTACTCCGAAATATTCTCTAATCATTATCCTGAAGAAATTTTGTAAATGCCTTTTTACTTTCTTTAGGATCTATTGTCGGTCGTCCGAGGTCTTTGCGGCTTCCCGTATTGATTCTCACCTCCAACAATACAGGTCCTGCCGTTTCTTTAAGTGTATGTATCTTTTCTAGAAGTTCGTTTTCCACTTCCGCCGCAAAAGCTGCCTTATAACCACATGCCTTAGCAATAGAAACAATGTCAATCTTAAAACCGGCAGTCGGCTGTCCCCCGACAGAGTCATGCGCTCCGTTATTTAAGACAATATGCTTAAAGTTTTTAGGCGCTCGTGTGCCATTTATGGCCAAAGAACCCATATGCATGATGAGAGAACCATCACCATCCAAACAATAAACGTTTCTTTTTGGTTTTGATAAAGCAAGACCAAGCGCGATTTGAGAGACATGCCCCATGGACCCAACAGTCAAAAAATCTGTTGAATGATCTTGCCCAACCCTTTCTCTATATTCAAACAGTTCCCTGGATGTTTTTCCGGTTGTGCTGATGACAATGTCTCTGTTGTCCAATTGCCCGGCAATGGACTGGATAACGCGCTCCCGCGTAAGTTTATACGAGGAATATTCTTTTTTCTTTAAGAGGTAGGGCTCAAAGATGCCTTTTCTTATAATGAATACGTAGGGAGCGCTTCTTTGGGTCATAGAACCAACTGCTTTTTTTAAGACGCGTTTTGCTTCCTCAAAAACATCCGGGAGCACTTCGTGCGGAATTCCGAGAACTTCCAATAAAGGGATGGTAATCCTGCCTTGCTTTATATGCTGCGGCTCGTCCTTTACGCCCGGCTCTCCCCTCCATCCAATAAATAAAAGAACCGGAATACTGTACACTTCCCCGTCAACAAGAGACACAAGAGGGTTTACAGCATTGCCCACGCCTGCATTTTGCATATACACCAAACCAATGTTTCCTGTTGCCAAATGATGTCCTGCAGCCAAAGCAACTGCCCCTCCTTCATTAGCGGCGACAATATTATTTTTAGGATCCGTATGATCCGCCACGTATGCGCAGAAATCTTTTAAAAGCGAATCCGGAACACCAGTAAAAAAAGTTATGCCATGTTTTTTTAATAAATTATAAAACGCGTCACATTGAAGCATATACGCAAACTAGAACACACTGGCCTCGCTAAGATCCATAATGTCATCTACATCAAGCCAGTGTCCGAGAATATATAACACCTTCATTTCATGTCCTCGTTTGATAAGCTCGCGAAAAAGTTCGGCCATACGCATTTTTCCAAAGTCATCTTTCTTAGATAAATCTCCAAGTACGTTTTGAAGCGTTTCAAGGCCTCCGGCAGAAACCGAAAGAAGGCCAATCCACTCTCCGCAAATACTATCGCGCGCAAGGGTTGTCCCCATGTCCTTCAGCCATACTTTTTGATCAAACACCTTCTTCTGATAAGGCTCGGAACAGGAAACAAAATCTGCATAGCGCCCTTTCTCATAACTTGACTTCCAGTCCGAATCAACAGCAATAACAAAATCGCCGTCCGTTTCAAGAAGGGTGGTGGGTATATATTTTTTGTACAGAATGTCGCCGTATGCGATGATGGTTTTTCCTGACGTGTTTTGAACTCCTTTCCATAACGAAACAACTTCTTGTGTGCTTTCGTATTCATCATTGTCAATATAACGAATGCGTGGAGCGTTGATCATTTCTTTTTGAAACCCGCGCACTACCGTAACATCTTTCACGCCAATCTCGCGAAGCGTGTCTATTTGTTTATACAATATCGGCCTGCCGGCAACCTCTAAAAGAGCTTTTGGCTTTTGAGCGGTTAGGGAACCAAACTCTTTGCCGCGGGACGCAGCAAGAATAACAGCCCGGACATGTTCTCCAGCCACTGGAAGATAACGCTCCTCTGCAAATTTAAGCTCGTCTGACCCCTGAAGCCGGAAAATTTCCGTAATGGGGACAATATGATCTTCAAGGGTAAGAAGGGATTTTTCTCGCGCTAAATGACTTGATGCTTCCTTCATGGCCTTCACAGCGCCTCGCAAAATCATATTTGCCCAGATGACGATACCGAAACCTGCCTCCTCAAAAACCTCAACAGGGGTTGTATAATATGCGGTCGGTACAATAATCACCGGGGAACGATCTCCCCATTCTTTTTTAAAAGCGAGTACTTCATCAGGTTTCTTGGATTTACTGTGAATCAAAATGCCGTCTGCGCCTGCCCGATGATAGGCGCCTGCACGCTTTAAAGCCTCATCAAGTCCTAAACCCGCAATAAAAGCCTCAACGCGAGCTATAACAGAAAAATCCGGATTGGTTTGAGTATCTTTTGCCGCTTTAATTTTCCCGCAGAATTCATCAATATCCGCAAGCTCCTGACGTCCGCCCGCCAATAAACTGTTTGTTTTCGGAAACCGCTTGTCCTCTATACATACAGCGGCGATGTTGCGCTGTTCTAATTTTTTGACCAGCCGCCTCACGTTATTAAAATTGCCGTATCCCGTATCCGCATCAAGCAAAATCGGAATGGTCGTCGCATCATTCATAAATTCCAATACCTCCAAAATCTGTGTCCAGCTTGCCTCGTTATTGTCGCGAACGCCCATCGCTGCGGAAATGGTGAGACTGCTTGCCCAAATCCCTTTAAAACCGGCTTCTTCAACAATCTTTGCAGAAATACCGTTATGGGCTTCACAAAGAAACTCCAGCTTACCGGAATTTAAAAGTTCACGAAATTTTGTTGCTCGGCTCGTCATATCAATTTCTTGCCACTATTACATACCATACATACCATAAAACGCTTATTCCGTCACTATTTGCTTTTACAATTGTTGAAAAGAGTGATACCTTGAACATGGCTGTTATTTAACATAAAGAGGAGGAAGATAATGAAAGTTCCTATGACTGATACACTAAAGGCGTTACTGAACCCAGACTTGTTTAAGAAAGAGCCGATTTTTACAGAACCTCTGAAGGAGCCCAAAAAGGGAGAGAAAGTATACAGTCTCTCCACAAAAGAGATCGTGTCAATTCGCGCTTTAAGAGGAGCTGTCGTGGATCTACATCCGGGCATGGGAGGCATTGCACCAGACAAGCTTATCAGCATGATCAATGAGGGTATTGAGCTTACTTCACTGGATTATATGCTCACCCGGGGATGTAACTTCGAATGCCAATGGTGTTTCGCCAACTCCGGCCCAAGGCAGAGTGAATATCTGCCATTCCGTATGATAAGATCGATAACCGAAGAAGCTCGAGATCTGGGAACAAGCCTGTTTATTCTTACGGGTGGGGAGCCGCTATTATACAAGGATCCGGAACTAGGAAAACAAAAGGGGGTGAGGGATCATTTTTTCAGGGTTGTAGAGATGATAATCAATGTTTACGCGTGCAAAGGCAAGAAGCCCAAACTCCTTACCTTTGATGATGTTGCGCTGATAACACCAGAGGTTGCAAAAAGGTTTAGAGATTATGAAGTTGGGCTATGCACGAAGGGCGATACCTTAATACCAGAACTCCAGGATTTCCTAGTCAATCAACCCGGTGCATTTCAAAGAATGCAAAGAGGCTATGAGAATCTGATCGCCGCAGGGTACGGCAAAAACCCCAACTTAAGATTAGTGGTAAATTCAGTGCTTAATCACGCCACATTTGACAGCATGCTTGATCTGCACATGTGGGTTATGGAAAACGGGTTTGATCACTCCATTGTTCCTATTCACTATTGCGGTGGCGCTGAAAGCAAGGAGCAAGAAGCCGGTATACACTCTCCACATGTAAAAGTCCTTTATGATCTTATCTCAAGAATAGATAAAGAAAAATTTGGCATAGCCTGGACCCCGCGCTCAGCCTTTACCTACAACAAAACCTGCAACAGGAATAGATCAGGTCTCCACATAAGAGCTAATGGAGATGTAACAGCTTGTTCGGAATCTCCCGGCAGAGATACAACCGAAAGATACACTTTTGGAAACGTGTTTAACAAGAATTTCTCTCTGGAGAACATCGTAAAAGGCAAAAAATTGCGCGCTTACCGAAAAGAATTCGCAAAGGGCTATGGCACCTATGTCTGCTCACCTGAGGTTTGCGATCTGTACGCAAACAACCTATGCCAAGGGGGGTGTGCCACACGGTCAGCTTATTCCAAGGTAGACACGAACACGGGGCTGCTCACCCAAAATCCAAATCTTCATAACTACAGCGAGAAAAGAGAGGATCCTTTATGTCCTGCCTGGACCGTGCTTGCCTTAAAACAAGGCATTCTCAGGGAGGGACTTTTGGAAATAATACATGCAAGACTCCTGGAACGAAGCCGGAGAATCAGCATAACGGATTTTCCTTTTGAGGAAAATGCACGTTAATTCAACTCGGCGCTTGCTCTCATTCGGCAAATGATCAAGCGCCTTTTTATTTGTTAAAAATTTAGAAATAAAAAACGGGCAATAAATCGCCCGCTGCTTCAGAGATCGCGCCGATACACGCAAAGGACTATATCACGCTTTTTGGACATTTTGTGTGATGAGGTCAGTTATGTATTTAGAGCTGATTTTTGAAGATTGGCCGAATGCATAGACATATTGGGCCCGCAAGACTCTGATGCTTTCTTGATAATCATCTTTTTTTGAAATGAGATTATCAATCATCTGATCTATATCATCCAGTTTTTTGGGAGAAACAATAATACCAATTTTATCCCGGAGTGCCAGTTCTATGGGTTTTATTTCCAATTCTCTAAAATTTTCATTTCTCACTTTTGGTGGTACGTCTATAAATAAAACAGGCCGTTCAGTGCCAAATGAATATTCAAGAGTAATACCAGAGGTGTCGCTTATCAAAACATCAGCACGTAGAATAGAATCATCTGATGCAACCGATCTCTCAAGTGTAAAAAAATCATTATTGCCGAATCTGACAGCAAACGAATCAACCAATTTCGGGAAACGACGTATTGTTTCCGGATGTGGCCGAACAATCACTTCATATCCGGCGTTTAATAATTTATCAATAAGATATCCGCCGCAGGCCTCAAGCACATTGTCTTTACCCCATGAAGGAGCTATAAGTATAACTTTTTTATCATCTCTCCTCTTGTGCTTAAAATTCTTATACGAATTATAAATACGCTCCAGGCGATAGTATCCCGCCTCCATAAGATTTTTGGGGGGCAATTGCTTCAACTTTTCCCTTTGACGAATCTCAGCTACCTGATGCGGGCCTGCACACAAGATTGTATCATAGCTATCAAAGGCGCTTTCTCTATACGCCATATGCGTACTTACAAGGGCATGGAACAAATAAACATAATGTACTTGGTTTATGGACCTTTTGATATGGAATTGTCCAAGATCGGTCATGGTCATCACAAAAACTTTTGAATGAACAAATAACATGAAATAAGGGAGAAGCGTCCTGATATAAAAAGGAAAAATCTTCCCTTTCTTTGCCGCTTCCATTGAGAAGATGGGGTCTTTGACGTCTGAAGTGATATAGGCAATAGTCAATCCGCGCAACTCGGTGAGTTCTCGAATGAGTCCTTCAAAATATGCAAAGTAGCCTTCATGCTCTGCATAAAAGACAACGCTTCTTTCTCCAATGGGGGTCTTCCAGAAAAAACGGTATATATCAGCGAACTCACGCGCTATCTTTTTCATCCTGTTTCTTTTTTGAAAATAATTTTAAAAACACGCCTTTAATACTTGTCCAAGAGACTTTCACCGCAACACCTATCCCAGCCAACACCGCAACCAACATCTGTATGAAATAGCTGAATGTTCCGGGATCAAGGTATGCATAAGAATTTCTCGGGAAGAAAAAGACAAAAGAAACAATAAGAATAATCAAAACTGTAAAGTATTGAAAAAGCTTCATATAAGCCATCATAGAAAAATTGATATACTTATTCAACTTACCATACGTTATATTGAAATGCAGACGTATCCATGCTAGCATTATCCTCAATGAAAATGCGAAAACGGCTCTTTTTTACAGGACTTATAATAATGACACTTTTCCTTATCGGTATTATAACGCATGGCAATACAGTAACGCGCCTGGATGGCATTTCTTCTAACTTAAATCCGTTGATACGACACTTTTCTCCTACATGGCGTTCACTGAAAAAGATAACGGATTTCCCGTATCTTGTTCGCGTCTCATTTCGCAAATCAACTCTTCCAATCTATAAAATCACGCTGACTCAAAACGATCGCCTTAACCTCATCAACAATCTTCCTAACTACCCTGAAGAGAACAGACTTTATGAAGAATTCAAAAAGACAGTAAAAGCGGAATTTCGTCACGGAACGTATACAACTGCGAACGCCAAAATCCGCTACAGAGGAAATTCGCCGAACCACTGGAATGCTCTTAAGAAATCATGGCATGTGCAACTCCCCATTGACGCCCAGCTTGATGGACGAAGGGTTTTTCGCTTTTTTATCGGTGAGGATAAAGGATGGATAAAAGCTATGCTTTGGAATCATCTCGGTAATAAGCACGATGTATTAACCCTGCAGGCAGAGCCGGTGAGACTATATGTAAATAAAAAAGACATGGGCGTGTATATTCTCATTGAAGGATGGGAAGAACTCGACGGACGCGTTTTTAGCGTTAAAAATATCAAGGGCGCTAAAGACCGCCTGACCACTGAAGCAGCAGGCCAGTGGTATGACCGCGACGAACCGGAACGCTCAGGTGAGACATATCCGGAGCTGATGAAACTCCTTGCCCTCACAGCTAAATCCACGAAGCAAGAATTTGAAAAAGAGATCGGAACAATTCTTGATACCGACGTTTTTTTAAGATGGACATTGCTATCAGTACTCTCCGGTAACTTCCATCAGGGTAATTATGATAATCTTAATTTCTTCTACAACGAGGAGTCCGAAAAGTTTGAGCCGGTCTTTTTTGACGCGCATTTAACGGCAATGAATGGCGCGATTGATCTTACAGAACATCGCATCGTAAACAGACTCATCGCCAGTGAAGCGTTTAGGGAACGGTTTGAAGATTTGGCACGATCCTATGTTCTAGATATAAAAAATCTGGAAGATGACCTTGCTTTTTACGATGAAATGACAGAAATAATACTGCCAGAGATATATAGTGACACTTCCAAAATACAAACATCGTTTGAAGCCCAAAAACAAGTCCGGGAAGACCGCGAGATTTATAAACACAACTTTCTCACACTTCAATCCATGCTTAAGGAAAACAATGCTCTTATATATAAATATGCAGACGAAATGTACCCGCTTTGAGTTTCAATGCACTCTGTCTTAAAAGGGCTGCGGAAGAAATTCGGAAAGTCCTAATAAGACATGGCATGGAACCAAATCCGAAAAAAACCGCTTTTTCGAAGATAACACCTATTCGATGACAACCCTTCACTTTGATACACCCAAAACAGCAGACAAGTATTCACGCGTTAAATAAACATGCAACATTTTAGCCGTTATGAGTTTAAATACATTCTCCCTGAATCAACGGAGGGGTTAATCTGCAATAAGCTTCTTCAAAACGGCTTGCAGTCCGATCCGAATAGCGTCTCATATCATCAAAACGCCTATCCCGTGACAAGTCTTTATTTTGACACGCCGACAATGGAAGACTATTTAGACAAAGCGGGCGGACTTCTAAGAAGAAAAAAAATCAGAGTGCGCATTTATGCGCCATTCCTCAACGAACATACACCAGAGATATGGCTTGAGAAAAAGGAAAAATATGAGATGGTTGTTTTTAAAAAAAGGGTGCTGCTTGACGCGCGGACCTATGAAACATTGCTTTATGGATCACGCGTGCCGTTGGTCACCTCCCATCCGACCTTTTTGCCGCTTCTCACCCAAAGGATGAAACCATCAGTTATGGTGCGCTACATCCGGCGTCCTTATATCTCTAAAGGAAGAAGTGATCTTAGAATAACAATTGACTCAAAAATAGAAGCGTCGAAGACATCTGACTTAAGAGTGCCGCATGCTACCACACGGGTGCATCCGGGCTTTATTGTGATGGAAGTAAAATTTGCCAACCCTCTACCCTACTGGTTCCGCCGGCTGCTTGATGAATTTCAACTTTCCCGAACCACATTTTCAAAATACGCAGAGGCGGTGGAATCCGTATATCGCTTCCATCCTATCCCACGATAAGTTATAATATGTCGTATGTTTGATAACTTTCTTTTACTCGCAGAAACGGAAATTAATGCGGCTGTCGTTGTGCTGAATATTCTGTATGTGTTTTTCCTGGAACTTATTATTGCATGGGTATACCGAAAAACCCACCGAACGCTGTCCTATTCGCAGTCGTTTGTTTTTACCATTGTTTTGATGGGAATCATTGCGAGCCTCATTATGATGGTTGTGGCGGAAAATATTGTGGGCGCCTTTGCCCTTTTAGGCGCCTTTGCTCTTATCCGCTTCCGAACGATCGTAAAAGAGACGCGCGACATTGCTTTTGTGTTCTTTTCTCTGGCAATCGGCGTAGCAGTCGGGACCAGTAATTATACGGTTGCCACCATCGGAACACTCCTTGTCTCTGTTATTATTCTGATTCTGTACCAATTTGATTTTGCTTCAGTAAGCCGCGGGGGACATATTCTTGTTATTGCCGCTCGAGAACCATTCATACCCGAAGAAACCGGCCCTTGGAAAACATCGCTTAAGGGCTTACATACTATTTCAGTTAAAACGCTCCATGACGGCTTAAGAGAATTTACCCTCGGCATTCAGCTCACCGATCCTTCTTATGCATCACGGCTTGTTGATGAGCTCCGTCAAGCTCGCGGAGTTGAGTCTGTAGAACTGATGAGCGGCAAGGATACCGTCGAATATTGAAATGTGTTTTACGAAACGGAACATTGATGATTTCCGTACATTAAACTTGCCGTTATGACACAATCCAAAGATTTTCTCTTCTGTAACGGTATACCGATATACATAGAGCCATGATCTCTAGAGGGATGCGCGTTATGGAAAGCGCGCTCAAGGCGCTGGAACGCTTTCTCAAAATAGACACCGCCTATGTAGCGCGCGGGAGTTTTTGGCTGATACTAGGAAAAGCGATCGGGACCATCATTGCTCTGGCGCTTTCAATGCTATACGCCCGGTTCCTGCTTAAAGACGCATATGGCGACTACCGATACGTTCTGAGCGTTTTGGGCTTATTGGGTGTTTTTGCGCTTCCGGGGATGGGTGTTGCAATCCGAAGAGCTGTTTCCCGCGGCTACGATTATGCGTTCATAAGAGGTGCGCGGATTATACTTTTTTCATCTTTTGGAATTACCCTGTCGGGAATCCTCATCGGAAGTTATCTTTTTTGGCAAGGAAACGCGGTGCTTGGAGCGGCGTTCGTCATCGCCTCATTCATCGCGCCGTTTAATGAAAGCTTGAGCGTCTGGAGAGGGTTTTTTGAAGGTAAAATGAAATTTCGAAAAAAAACATACTACAACATCTGGGCGCACGTTATCTATGGCCTTTCTATGATGAGCGCGATGGTTGCAATTATTGTATGGAAGCTTCCGCATGCTCAAAGCATGATACTTCTTATAAGCACCTATTTCCTTTCTCATGCAATTCCAAGCGCAATATTCTACCGAAAAACGGTACGGCTCATATCAAAAGAAAGCGTTGATGATCCGGAATCAATCAGATACGGCCTAAAATTAAGCGCGCTCTACGTACCACAGACTGCTTCAAATTACCTTGACGCAATCATTCTCTATAACCTCCTCGGCTCAAGCGCGCTGGCTGTGTATTCTTTTGCAATCGCAATTCCAGAACAAATGAAGGCTTTTTTAAGCACTGTCCAAACTGTTGTATTTCCGAAACTCTCGTTGAAAACGAATGATAGACACACAACACAAGAACTCAAAAAAACTCTTCCCGGAAAGGCGCTGAAAGCATCAATACTAACCGGCGTGCTGGTTGTGATATATATACTCGCAGCGCCTGTTTTGTTCCGTGTCCTATTTCCAAAATACATGGAATCAGTTCTCTTCTCACAAATTTTTACTCTTTCACTTATCCCTTTTCCGTTTGGTGTCTTTAACGCGGCGCTCAAAGCGGAAGGAAACATGAAAAAGATATACGCATACAATACTGCGGTTCCTTTCATACAGATTCTCGCACTCCTCGTGCTTATTCCATCCTACGGCATCTGGGGAGCGGTGGGGGGAAGAATTATCGGGAGATTCGCAAATTATTTCCTGCCCTTTCTGCTTTTTAAAAAATAATATAAAAATATGAAAATAGCGGTTGTAGGAGGAGGGATATTTGGAATCACGTCCGCTTGGAAGTTGGCACAAAAGGGCCATGGTGTTGATCTTTATGAAAAACAACCGGACATCCTCACGGCAGCATCTGGAATCAATCAATATCGCCTTCACAAAGGCTTTCATTATCCGAGGAGCGTGGAAACCATTCTTCTTTCTTGTCAAGGAGAGAAAAGTTTCATAAAAGAATACAAAGACACCCTGATCGACGAACCAATTGACCATTTTTACTGCATTGCAAAAGAAAACACATTAACTAACGCAAAACAATGCAGAACAATTTGGGATGCTTGCAACCTTCCGTATGAAGAGGATGAACTAACCGTTGTAAAGAAAGAAAAAATCGAATATATAGCAAAAGTTCAAGAGGAACTTATTGACCTTCCAAAGCTTAACATATTCTGCAAGAAAAAATTGAATGAATATGGGGTAAACCTTTTACTAAATCGCGTTGCCAGTGAAAGAGATTTGAGAAAATACGATTTTACAGTCATTGCTCTATATGCAAACAACAATACACTTCTGAAAAACTTTCCCAACAGACAACATGATTATCAATTCGAACTTTGTGAAAAACCGGTAGTAAAACTTCCATCAATCTATAACGGCAAAAGCATAGTTATTCTGGACGGACCATTTATGTGTATTGACCCATTCGGCTCTACAGGTATGTTTGTGATGGGCAATGTGGCGCACGCTGTTCACCACACAAATATCGGAAAATTTCCAGAAATTCCCCATATGTTCCAACCACTATTAAATAAAGGAATTATTGAGAATCCGCCTATTACAAACTTTCAAAGTTTCATTGAATCAGCCGAAGAATTCTTCTATGAAATCGAACGAGCAGAACACGTCGGATCTATGTACACTGTCCGTGCTGTTCCGCCTTACAAGGAGCATGACGATACCAGACCGACATGGGTTGAAAAAATTAACGATAGATGCGTGGTTCTTTTTTCCGGCAAAATTGGAACTTGCGTGGACGTTGCAAATCAAATTGTAAGGATTGTAGAAAAAATCCGGACTTCTTAAGTATTAAGGCAAGACCCCTTTCAACTCAAGATGCTTTCTTAATGCAACCTTCCAATCAGGAAGTGTTGAGAACCCCAATGCTTTAAGCCTGTTATTTGCCAATACGGCGTTTTTAGGGCGCATTGCCGGTGCATTTCTTTCTTCTGTCGTAATGGGTTTTACCCTGCCATGTGAACCAACTAACGCATAAATTTTTTCAGCAATCTCAAACCATGTCGTCTCTCCACTGTTTGTGATATGAAATATACCTCCTTTTTCATTCTCCAAAATCAGCTGAACACACGCCTTAACGAGATCGGCCGTAAACGTCGGGGTAATGTTTTGGTCAGACACCATTTCCAAATCAGCGTTTTCTTTTGCGTTTCCTAAAACAAAATCAACGAAATTTCCACTCCCGCCTTTTGTTTTTGGTCCGCAGTAACGTCCGAAAAGACCATTTGTGCGAACAATCCACGCCTGAGGATCGCACACATGAATCAACCGTTCCGCAAGGGCCTTGGAATGACCGTAAATATTAAGCGGATTAGGGATATCTGTTTCTTCATACGGAGTTGCTTTTGCGCCGTCAAAGACATAGTTCGTGCTAAAATACATTGACCGCGCTCCTATATCACGGCTCATTTTTGCAACCAGATAGCCGCCGAATGCATTAACGTTAAAACTGCGCGCCACATTTCTCTCACATTCATCAACCTTATGGTACGCAACGGTATTAATAACAACATGAGGGCGGAGCTGTTTAAAAACTTCTAGAACGCTTTTTTCCTGGGTTATGTCCAGATCACCGTGTGAGAGTGACGTCACCTTAACAGCAGAGTGATAGTTTTTAAAATATGCCGCAAATTCGCGCGCCAGTTGCCCTTCTCCTCCGCAAATGACAATAACCATAATTCAAAATGTAAAATGACAGATTAAAATGATAAAATTATTTCTTTCCTTTCAGTGTTCATGTGCTCGGGGTTAAAATATTGGATATTTTTTTGTTATTTTGCACTTTGATTTTTTAACTTTACATTATCAGTAATTTATTTTCCCTTCACAGTCCATACATCCCCGTAGGTGTACGGATCAATGCGGTATTCGTCCGGAGCTTCACGATTATAAAGCTCAGAAGCGGTTGAGATCAAAAGAGTGTTATCTTCAAGTGACATCCAGCCGTGGTAAATCCCCGGAGGGACAATAATAAGTTTTGGTGAACGCTCGCCTGCGACAATGATCTGCATATTACCCTTAGTCTTGGCGTCAGCGCGGTCATCAACAAACACAAACTTTGCCGAACCGCTCACGATACAAAAAAGATCCCATAGTTTGTCATGTTTATGGAAAGCCCTGATGGAACCTCTCACGGGATCACCCACTGCATACACCTGACCAAACCCCGGAAGATCATACGAATGAGCGAGCTCAAACAGGTACCCCCGATCATCGCTGTGCACTTCCAGATCTTTTATAATAAGTCCCTCAATTTCTCCCGTTGGTGCTGTTTGATTTTTATTCATATGTTAATTATTAGAATGATTAGGAAATAATTTCTCAAATGTTCTTATATTATAATATTTCTCGTGGTGAATATCACCGCGCTTTAAAAGATCATCCCACATTTCACAAATAGCTTTGCGAAATTCCCGCGGAGGCCTAAATCCATGCTGCCGTAACTTGTCCCCCGACACCCTGTAACTTCTTGCAACCCCAACGTCTATTTTCTCAATCGATATGTCTTCATTGTAAATTTCCTTAAGAATGGCACATATACGGTCTGCCAAGTCACTTACCAAAACATTGCTATCAACAAGATTAAAGATACCAGAAATATCATGCTCAATGGCATAGATATACGCAGACGCCGCACTTTCAATATCCAGCAGCGGCCTCCACATTCTTCCCCCTTGGTGTAAAATCATCTTTTTGCTGGTAAAAGCGTCTTTGAGCAGTGCATTGACAACCAAATCATAACGCATGCGCGGAGATAATCCGTACACCGTTCCTTTTCTGAAGACAACCGGTATAAACGAAGCATCTCCCGCATCCAATACAATATCCTCCGCCATATGTTTGGACAGGGCGTACGGTACCGTTGGCGTTATAAAATGATCCTCATTTTTTTCCATATTATCGGGATTTGTCGTATAGTAAACGGAACATGAAGACCCAAAAACGAATTTTTCAACACCCGATTCTTTGGCAAAATTCACAACATGACGTGTGCCGTCAACATTAACGGAAAAATTCTCTTTTGGTCTGTATTCTGCTGTTGGATCATTAGAAAATCCGGCAAGGTGAATAACGGCACTCATCCCTTTAAAAATATCCTTCCCCGCCAATCGTATATCGCCTTCCACCAATTCTATTTTATCCTTAACGTCATGTAACGACTCGTGCCCAAAAAAACCGATATCCAAAACACGGATACCGTATCCTTTTTCAAGCAGGCGCCTTATTAAGACACTTCCTATGTATCCGGAGCCGCCTGTCACCAAAATCTTTCGCATAATCATTGAATAAGCTGCGTGAGCTTCAAGTGTAACGAAAATTCACTTTTGCATCAAGGATGCAACGATAGTAGCGTAGCGCTTAAGCACTGTTTTGTGGGAATAATTGTTTTTTACTTTTTCCATCCCGGCTTTTCCTATCTTATTTCTTAACGCTGTATCTTCCAATAACATCTCAAAAATGTTAACCCATTCATCCGTTGAAGAAGCAAGAAACCCGTCCTTTCCGTTTTCAACGACAAACACATTCTCCCCCACCGGACTTACTACTGGCGGAACGCCGACCGCCATATACTGAATTGCCTTCGCAGCGCATTTAGCTCGTTCAAAAGGATCATCCTGTAACGGCATAACGCCGATATCAAAATCCCGTATATATTTCGGAACATCAGCATAAGGAATAAATGGTACAATGTTGATCTCATAAAACGGAGATTGTATATATGCTTCAAGTGGTTTGTGGCCGCGTGTTCCTATAATATAAAAACGAAAACAGCATCCTCGTTTACCCAGTTTTTCAAGCGCGGGACGGATAATGCTAAAATTCCCTCTCCTAAAATGCTCCGGCCCCCCGCCAATCCACCCGATAGTGTAACGGTGTTTGTTTTTATGACTGACCTTATATTGAGCAAAGCGCTTATGGTCAACAAGTGTAGGTATATGCACAACGCTGCTGTTGAAATGTTCCGCCCACTCCATAATGTAATGACTTCCCGCGAAGACCGTATCTGCAAGACGCGCGAAGAGCGCGCTTTTTTTTGGAGAATGCAGCCATTGCGCATCATCAAGATCATAGATAAAGCGTTTGCGTAAAAGAAGCTTGGCGAGCACCAGCAGAGCAACAACTTTAAACGAGAACAGTGATTTATGAACAACCAAAACATCGTACGAATTTTTAAAGAGTTTCGCAAAAGCATCTTTTATTCCGCTTTCGCGCGCGGACACTATATCATATTCATACCCATAATGCTTCCTTAGATAATCTGCGACAATCCAGACACGCTCATTGGAACTCGCAACAGTAACCCCCCCTTTTGTAAAAAAAAGAATTTTCATAAAATTCCCTTGAGAAATTCTGAAACAACCTCTGCTCTTTTTTGCCATGTATATGCACGAGAATCCTTAAGGGCGTTTTTAGAAAGCAATATTCTTACATTGTTGTTCTCTATAATACGTTTGATTGCGTGCGCAAAATGTTCTGCAGTGGGAGAATCCACCAAAAGTGCGTTTTGACCGTCTATAAGAATTTCCCTGACTGCAGCCCCGCCAGATGAAACAATCGGCTTTCCCGCAGCAAGGTATTCAAAAAGCTTAGATGAAACGCTTCCTGGATACTGAATCAGCAGAGGGTTAATGAGTATATCAGCGGCAAGGAGATAAGGCGGGACAGCAGAAGGAGTAAGACGCCCAATAACCATAAGGCGATGAAGAATGTTCCTCTCACGCGCCATTTTCTCCAACACCTGTTTCTCTTCCTTTTTAACGCCAAGGACCACTAGAATGGCCGATTGGGGCAGTTTTTCAATAAGCGAAACAAGCATATCTTTGGAATGCCAAAGAAAACTGCCGGCATAAAGAATAATGGTTGCGTTTTGGGGCAGTGAAAGTTCGGAGCGTAATTCCCGTATATCAGGACGATCTTCAAAATCGGCAGCGTCAAATCCTCCCGTATGCACAACAATCTGCGGTTTTGCTGAATTGTAATATTCCTGAAGATTTTTAGTGATAAATAGAAGTCCGTGAGCTGCAGCAATGGAAAATCGCCAAAAAGGCTTGGCCCACCACCATTCATGGCTGCCGTGCACCTCAAAAACAACTTTTTTCCTTAAAATAAATCTGGCAAAACATCCAACATGCCACAAAAACGGATCCCTTAGATATATCACATCATATTTGCGATGCAAAGAAAGAAGAGCGCGAAAAACCGAACGGCGACGAACACATATATCAAGCGGGAAATCGTTCCTAACAGCCTTATCATGGAAAATAGCTTCCTTGCTTTTTGATTCCTTTGCGGCAGAAAACAACGTCACAGTACAATCTCCGAGCGCCGTCACGTATTCAGCGGTTTTTACAATATTGAGTGTGTGAGCACGAGAAAGAGAGAGTTTTGCGCGCGTAAGATATAAAACCTGATGCATCGATAACCAGTCCTAGAATGCAAACACACTCATTATTTTCGATGCGATCTCGCTTGCATTATAAATCGCATCGTATCCGGTAAAAATGATAATAACAGCGAGTGCGCCAAAAAAAGCGCCGCGCATGATGGGACGCAATAATAAAAAATACGCCGCGAAAACTGCCAAAAAAGGGAAAAACGGGTACCGGTATCGCGTCTCAACTATAATGGGAATGACTGCAAGCGGCTGTAACAACGCAAAAACAGCAAGAAGATACCATGATATATCATTCCTTTTTCTGTACAACACCCAAGCGCCGGCAAGACCAAATATAAAAAGAGCCGCCGTCCAAAACGCAGAGGCATAAAGCGTCAATAACCGTTCAAATGGATGCGCCATCAGATGAATCCAATACCCGCCGGGTCTTATAAGGCTAAAATAAAGCGCTGTTTTTCTCCACTGCAACTCAAGAAACCGCAACGGATGACTTGTAATGAATGCTACGTATTTACTCCTTGAAATCGTATCCAGTTCAGCAACGCTGAGGCTGTGTCGCGCCTCAAGCTGTTCGGCAGTCTTCTCAAAACCGCCTTTTGCGTCAATATTATTTCCCACCCATAAGTCATACGTGCCGACACCGGTTGTTAAAATAAAGGTACTGTACCGACGGGAAACAAACGATGACCATGTTCCGATAATAATAAGCGGAAAAAGCACCGACAGCAAAACCTCTTTCCAGTTTTTTCTCCATATAAAAAGAGCAATAAATGCAAGGAAAGGAAGTATTGCAATGGGTCTTGTCATAATGGCAAAAGCAAAAAACAATCCCGCCAAAGCCGGCATGGAACGGCTTTGACCCCGAACGGCAACAAGACTTATATAAGTAACCAACAGCAGCAGGAAAATAAATAGCGTTTCAGTAAGCAACAATCCGTTTACTACGATAAGATCCGGAACAAATCCAAACAGTATCGCCGCAACAATCCCGATCTTTTCATTTTGAGAAAAAAGCAATCTTGAGATTAAAAATACAAGCACAACACTCACCCCCCGAAGAAGGGCATGCAACATCCATACCACCCAGATTTTATGTCCAAAAACAGTATAAACGCCGGCAAGGAAGAATTCATAACCGGGCCCCACTCTATTTATTGCAAAGTCTTTTTCGGGTGTAGCGGCGTTGGATTCATCCTCAACATATCCCAAGCCACGGGCAAGATTCCATCCGATCTGATCGTAACCAAGCGCATCAATGCGTGGACGGTCATGATGATAAAAAGAATATGCACCGCTGATCAACACTACAATGACAGCAACGACTGGAACAAAACGAGGAAATGCCGTCTTCATCGGCGATCAAAAAGATTAAAATATAAAATTGCTGCAATGGCTTTTACCCCGTCGTACCATCGTATCTTTTTGCCCTCCTCATATGTGCGTCCATAATAATTGATTGGCACTTCATAGATACGCCAACCGCCCCGTGCCACACGCGCTGTTATTTCCGGTTCTATACCAAAACGCTTTGACCTTAAATGAGGAGTGAACGATTTGACAACCTCCCGCTTAAACACTTTATATCCCGTTTCCATATCCGAGAGGTTTAAATTAGTAAACATATTGGAAAGAAGCGTTAAAAGAAAATTTCCGAAATAATGCCAAAAATAGAGCACCCGCTGGTATTCTCCCCTAAACCGAGAACCAAACACAACGTCGGCTTTCCCCTCATACATGGGTTTTAATAAAATAGCGTAATCGGCTGGATCATATTCCAAATCCGCATCCTGAATAATAACAAAATCCCCAGATGCCTGCCCAAAGCCTGCCTTTAGCGCCGCGCCCTTTCCTTGATTGCGTTCAAAATGCAACACCTTAATTCCTTTAATGCTTTTCAGCGCCTCATAAGTGCCGTCAGCGGATCCATCGTCAATGACAATTATTTCTCTTTGGGCCTCAAAACCGAATGAAGCGACACGAACAACATCAACAATACGCTGAATTGTTTTTGCCTCGTTGTAAACAGGAATGATTATTGAAACTTTCATTATATTAGAGATAGGAAATCGGAAATTTCCGTGAATGATAATTGCCAGTAAACATCATTCTTGGATATGCGCCGCTCATTTGAAAAACGAAATTCATAAAACTTGGATCTCTAACAGGATTCATTTTTTTCTATAAATTTTAAACCCTTCGGGCGTTACAAACGCAAACTCATAGTGCCTCTCGAAGATGTCGTTATATTCACCTTGATAGCCAATAATGTAATCTGGAAGTTTTTCTTCCGGAAGCATAAGAGGGTGCTTGCCGTAGGTTTCTTTCCCTCCAATCTGTGCAATTTGATACTTGCGGTGGGATGAGATAAGCGGCGCTACGGTTGGCATGTGTATAAACCCTATGGTGGAATCGTTGCCTAAAAGCAGTTGCTTGTTAATAAACTCTGCCGTGCTAATACTTACCCTCCCTGAAGGAATATCAGAAAAGAAGAAAAAATTCAATACCTGAATCACCACTAATAATCCGGCAAACGAAACAGCCGCCGACCTTCTTTTTTGGACTAAAGAATCTGCAGCTGGGAATGTAAACGCCAAGATGAACAACTCTGTAACGAGAAGGTACCGAAACCACCCGGGGCTTCGTAAAAAATAAATAATACTCAAAACGCCAAAAAGCAAGAAAAAATGCAATAACCTCTTCTGATCATCTCTAAAAACGCCTTTACTGTAGGAAAACAAAATAAGCCCGAGCAAAAACCCAAAGTACCATATCGTGGAGTTGGTTAAAAGATCAAAAAACGCCTCCGGCAACCTTGAAAACAGCGACGGTTCATTAAACGGATGTCTGTAAAGATCAATCATGCCAGCCCAACTCTCAACGCTAAAAGGCTGGGGTAAAATAATAAAAATCCATAACAAAATTACAGGGAGCACTCCTATTGCTAAACGAGCGCCAAACCGTAGTGATTTCTTAAAATCCCAAATAAAAAACTCAAACGCTGCTGCGGGCAATAGCAATAAGTACACAGACGGCTTTGTCACCACAGCAATCGCGAGCAACATGCCTCCAAGAATATATTGTTTCTTTCTATAAATGAAAAAAAGAGCCAGCAGTAAAAAGAGAAAGCCCGGAATTTCACCGGTAAACGTACGGCCATTTGCATAAAAAGAGCTAAACGTAGAAACTAACAGGGTGCCAAAACCGGCCTGAAACGGCCCAAAAAAACTTCTCAGCACTAAATACAGCACCATCAGTACGGCAACAATCCAAAACGTCATAAATATCCTTGATTGAACCACCCCGACACCAAACAGTTTAAAAAATCCGGCTAAAGAAATGGTAAGCGGAAACCCCGTTGCATGCGTAAGATAGGGCCGGCCGTCAACAACACCCGGCTCTGTCACAACATCAAGCTTCCCCAGTTCTGCATACGTGCGTGCTATTTCATAAGGGATGGATTCATCGCGCCAAAATTTTGGAGTTGAAGTAATGGCCACTCCGAGCGCGCGGCAAGCGTCATGTGCTGCGCTCATTGTTGTAAGGAAGTTCCCAATACAGCGGGGCATGTGACTTATCTTCTGTAATGGTGTAAAATCACCAACGGGACTGTAAAAAGAAAAAGTGAGCGTAGCTACGACAATGATTGGAAATATGATATGAAACATAACCAATATATCAACTTTGAACGTTATGTTTTGATGTGGTATACATATGCATAAAAAAAAACAGCGCTAAACGGCAATACTCAAAACAATATGAAGACAACAATGTGCCTTGGGTATGGTTCCGTGGTGTGGGAACGTGTATTACTTTATAGTAACATGGGAATATGAAAATTTTAATTACGGGTGGGGCGGGATTTATAGGAAGTCATCTTGCTGAAAAACTGCTTCAGAAAAAAAATCAGGTATTTGTGTTTGATGATCTATCTACCGGAAGCCGCGGCAACATAAGACCGTTTATAAAAAATAAACGTTTCTTCTTTAAGAAGGGTTCTATACTCAATATCAAAGAGTTGGCACCGTTTGTGAAGAAGGCCGATCAGATATACCATCTCGCGGCTGCTGTTGGGGTAAAACATATCATAGAAAATCCGCTTAAAACCCTGCTTACAAACATTGAAGGGACGAAAAATGTCCTTGAACTCGCCGCTAAAAGTAAAACGCCGATACTTATCACTTCTTCTTCTGAAGTCTATGGAAAAAACAGCTCGCTTCCATTTAAAGAAACGGCGGACAGAACATACGGATCTGTTTACAGTGAGCGGTGGGGGTATGCGCTTTCGAAATCGGTTGATGAATGTCTTGCGCTTGCCTACTGGAAAAAACAGCGCTTACCTGCGGTTGTGGTGCGCCTTTTTAACACGGTTGGTCCCCGCCAAACAGGCCGGTACGGCATGGTGATCCCCACATTTATCGCTCAAGCAAAAGAGAACAAGCCCATCACCGTGTACGGCACGGGAACGCAAATGCGGTGTTTTTCGCATGTGGAAGACATTATAAAAGCAATGATAAAACTCATGAACGCATCAAAAGCGCGGGGAGAAATAATAAACCTCGGCTCTACCGAATCCATCAGCATGATGGATTTAGCAAGAAAAATAAAAAAAATGACTCAAAGCACATCACGCATCGTCAAAATTCCTTATAAAAAAGCGTACTCCAGCACATTTGAAGACATGCAAAAACGCATTCCGGACTTAAAAAAAGCGCATGCTCTTATCGGCTACAAGCCCACCTATGCGCTTGATAATATTATTCGATCAATGATGTAATGCTGATTTCAGTCATTATACCCGTCTACAACGAAGAGCGGACGGTAGAAAAACTTGTTCAAACCGTTTTTGCTGTTCCCATAAAAAAGGAGGTGATCATCGTCAATGACAACTCCACTGACGGCACAAAATCAATTCTAGACGGCATTGAAAAGAAGTTGAAAGAAAAACCTTCTCTTTATGTAAAAGGGCTGGAAATTATCCATAAAGAAACAAACGAGGGCAAGGGCGCAGCGATTAGAACAGCGCTTTCGCATATTTCTGGGGACATTGTCATCATCCAAGACGCGGATCTTGAAACAGACCCTTACGAATATCCAAAACTTCTTGAGCCTTTCGAAAAATATGGCGCCGATATTGTTTTCGGCTCCAGATTCCAAATGACGGGAACAAGGAGAGTATTCCGCACGCATCGGTATCTTACAAACCGTTTTCTTACGATGCTCTCCAATATTTTTAGCGGCATATACATTACAGATATGGAAACGTGCTATAAGTTATTCAGGCGTGATATTATTCAATCGTTCAAATTAAAATCCAAGCGGTTCGGGATAGAACCAGAACTCACCGCTAAAGCAGCCAAAGGCCCTTGGAAAATATATGAGGTGCCAATCACCTATAACCCGAGAGATCGCAGTGCAGGGAAAAAAATTAACTGGTGGGATGGAGTAAAAGCAGTTCTCGCTATCATCCGTTTTAATCTTTCTCGGTAGATAAAAGGTAAATATAATAACTCGTACCGTCAATGTTTTTCCACTCCGGCCGCGTATAGGGGTCCGGTACGTTTTCCGCTATGACGGCCCTTGCACCTGTTTTCACAAATAAGTTTAAAATCTGATTCCTGCGCGCATCATCACTCGCCCAAAATGTTCTTTCCTCCTCCGATGGTATTTCCGAAACAATTTGAACTTTCGCCAAACGCGCCCAATAAGCAGTAAGACCGTTTACATGGTGGCTTATAACTGAAACTTTGTCCCCGGCTTGAATATTTCTCTGATCGAGCCCTTGGGCAACATACCAATGAATGTGCCTGAATGCATCTCTACTTTTTACAATGTCACGGACAGCTGTTAATGCATCCGGCACACTTGATATAAAAACAGCCGCCATCATAACAACGACCATAGCAACGACCAATCCTTTCACTATGTTCCGTGATAGTACAGAATCATATGCTCTCACTGCCGCAAACACCCCAAGCCACAACAAAACTATGAATGGGGCAACATACCTGTCTTTTACCAAGACAAGCGCAAACATTCCGAGCGCCGAAAGGGCCGGGAGCAGGATAACGACTTGATCTTTAGCATTTTTGAGAAACGGCCGAACGCCGCCGACAATCAAGAAAAAGATAAAGCCCAAAAAAAGCACTGTATGCGCTCTTGAAAATATATCATAGTAAGCATTGAAGCTTTTATAAAGCGTCCATAGTTGTGCGTTAAAATCAAAATAAGGCGTAATGCCTTCGTGCCAGTACGAAGGATCGTACCACGGCGGATAGGTGCCGCCGATTGGCGATCCAAATTCGTAAACCGCTGGGGAATCAAAAATTTTTCTTGTCGGATGAGTAGGAACACCGCGGCCTTCGGGCCCGCCCTGCCAGTGAATGTGTTCGGCCGGACCATTGAGATACCAAGCATAATTTATCCTTCCACTTTCCCCAAAGGTGGGTTTCCCCTTCACTTCCGATAAAAAAAACACGAAAGGAGCGGCAATAAGAAGAAAAAAGAACACGCTGATTGAGACTTTAGGAAGCGCTTTTCGAAAACTGCCGACAACCAGAATGCTTGAAGCAAAAAATACAAACGCCAAAGGAAAAATGGGCGCTTTGGCAAGATACCCAAAACCCAGCACTATCCCCAACAATATAAATGAGGTCCAGCTGGCCCCGGTTCTGCGCATGCGAACGATAAGCCCTGCGGCGAAATATACGAACACTGAAACAAGCATATCAGGCGTTACAAGAGAAATAGTGATCAAATTAAGAGAGGCTATGAGAAAAAGCGTGTATCCTATAAGAGCGAGCGTCCATGCCGGCAGGGGCGTCGGTTTGTTGTTTGCGTGCGCTTCCTGACCATTTTTGTGAAGCGCACGTATAAACTCATGCAAGAAAAAAGAGAAACTTCCAAAGGCGGCAATATAAATTACAAAATTTACGGCATGCACCAAAGGAAATTCCCAATAAGCGGAAGGATGGAACAAAGAAAGCGCAAGACCCAATATCCATGAATATAACGGACTCCACCAAGCGTTAATCGCCAAATCCCATTCCCCACGAATGTACGCTTCTGCTATGTCAAGATAAGAAATTCCGTCCGGATTCATATTGTTGCGCGCAGCATATGCGTGGATTCCGCCAATAACAACAGTGAACGCTAGAAAAACGTATCGTATGTGCCGTTGCAGTTTTTGTCCATCACTTATTGTCATGTTTTATGACAAACTGGCTGATCTTTTTAAACCCCATCACGTGCACAAGATACTTTATCATCACATAAAGTATTGAAATACCGTATTGAACGCTTTTTGAAAATCCGATCATTGATGCCTCGGGGAAATACCGCGTTTGAATCGGAATTTCCATGATACGCAGTCCAGCAAGCTTCATTTGCACGATGATCTCCGTATCAAAAACGAAATTATCAGAGTTTTTTTTAAATGGCACCGTTTCAAGCACTTTCCTGCTGTATGCCCTAAAACCGGAATGATATTCCGTTAAATGAAGTCTTAAGACAACATTTTCAATTTTCGTAAGTAAAATATTTGCCGCAAACTTCCAATGAGGCATCCCTCCTTTCAAAGCATCTTCTCTGCGTATCATGCGAGATCCAAACACCGCGTCAGCCCTCCCTTCAACAATGGGCTTGAGTAATTCCGGAACAAGACGGGGATCATATTGGTGGTCTGGATGAATCATCACAATAATATCCCCACCGAGCTGGAGTGCTTTTTGATAACACGTTTTTTGATTTCCTCCATAGCCAAGATTTTTTGGATGAACGTACGTGCGGATCGGAAGCGTTTTTGCCACTTCAACGGTTTTATCCCGACTGGCGTCATCCACCAGAATAACATCATCCACCCAATCCTCTGGAATGTCATAGAACGTTCTCTTGAGCGTCTTTTCCGCGTTATAAGCGGGGAGTACTGCAATTATTTTTTTTTCTAAACGGCCCATTTTAATCTTTCCCATAACATACAAAGCCCAAAGCCAAAAAGCGGAAATATCATTGGCGTCAATGGAAAGCGAAAACGAGCCACCGCAAGAGTGCCAGCAACAAACGGCACATAAAGAATAGTCAAGAGAAAAAAAATGGTCGCACACCTGATTACAGGAGTTCCCTTCCATATTCCCTGCCATGCGCCGTATCCGGCAAGCAAAAATACTCCTATCCAAAAAGCAACGCCTCCCAACGCCAAAAGAGCTGTTGGCGATTTTAGTATCTGCGCTGCTGATATGCTCTCAAACGTAAAAGAAGATTCCGCGCCCATATGCCGAAGCACATCTCTTATGCCATCATCATAAAAAAACACCAGCGACTCTTTGATATGCCAAAAAGCGTAAGATGCGGGCCTTTGTAAAATGATGTTAAAAGCCTCGGTATAATAAATCGGCTGGTATACAATACTTCGAATATCATCAGGTCCGGGCTTTCCAAGACGTATTTCCAAAAATCGCCTTATTTCATCGTTTTCTAAACCAAAGAAACGCTCTGATCCGGTAAAACGTTTTGTGTGATAAAAATAGAGATTCCATCCACCTTGGGAACTTATGGACGGCTCACCAAACAGCACGGCATTCCGGACAATCCATGGAACAATAACAAGCGCCGCGACACCAATGAACAGTACTGCTGACAGAAGGGCAGTTTTGGCTTGATGAACGTTTCTGGAAGTAAGAAAAACAACCAGTGTCATTGGGAACACATAAAACGGCCATAGTTGCGGCCTTACCCAAACGGCAAGCCCCACAACTAATCCTGAAAGGAAAATATACAGCACCGCACGCTTTGAGGAAGAACGGTAAAACCGAACAATAAAAAATGCGAGAAGCGCAACAAGTATTGTGTAAACAGATTCTGTCATGGGACGCGCCGCCATGTGCGCTCCATATGGTTCAAATGCAAAAAACGCTCCGGCCAGCAAACCAACAGTGCGGGAAAAAAGTTCTCTTCCAATGATATATGTAACACCGGCACTCAAGGCTCCCAAAGCGCTTCCCACTACTGCAACACTAAAAAACCAGCTGCCGCTTAACCAATACCAAAATGCGAGAAAGGCCGGATAACCGGGAGTGCGAAAACTGTGCGGCTCTCCGTAAAGTGTAAACGTCTGATTGTCTAATATATTCTTTGTAAGAGCAATGTATTGTCCTGCATCACTCATCGGCCGTACATCCTCAAAAGCGCCCGGTCCCACACGCTCAGCCACGACAAAAGAAAAAGCGAGGCGTAACACAAATGCAATGCATACAACGATAAGAATGTCCTTTTTCATAACTTAACCGATGTGTTCGGTGACAAAATCCACAATACATCCGGCGCGTTTTTCCCAAGTGAACTCTTCTGCCCGCCTTTGCGCTTTTTCCGCCTTTAGATGCATTTCATCCATATGCGAAACCGCCCATTGAATCCCATCGCAAAATTGCCGCGCATCTGCCGAGTTTACAAGGTGGGCGGTTGAAACATCAAGCAACTCGCGCACAGATACCACATCAGACGCCACAATCGGGGTTCCGGAGGCCATATATTCAGCAAGCTTCATAGGCGAGGTCCAGCGGCTACTTATCTTATAATGCTTTGGATACGGCGCCAGCAATACATCCGCCGCACCAAGAAATCTCGGCACCATATTCGGCGCAACGCGAGGCAATTCCAAAAGATTGCCATCCCGCCTCTTTGCCGCGCCTCCAACAATAACAAAAACATATTGCTTAAGCACTTCCGCACATTGCCGGATAGTCTCAACACCTTTCCAGTATTGCATGCTTCCTATATACATCGCAACGATATCTTTGCTGGGCAACGAGAGTTCTTTTCTTAACGTTGCTTTCTTTGGAAGGCGCTGAAAAAGACGTATATCAACACCGTTTGGAAAAGATATGATATCTTTTTTTTGGATGTTCCATTTTAAATGCACTGCTTTTTCTTTTTCAACATTCGTCGAGATAACGCCGCGTGCGCAGGAAAAAATTCTCCCATAAACAAAATCCGGAAATTTCTCCAAAGAGTGCATTTCAAAGAAAAAACAGTTGCGAAATTTTCCAGATAAAAACGTCAGAAAAAACGCGAGCAGAACGTCTCTGATATAAAATACGGCATCAGCCGGTTCCCTTGCTATCATTTTCCTGAAACGCATTGCAATCCAAAAACTCTTTGGCCAAAGAAACGCCGGCACTCCTCCGATCTCCCGGATAGAAATATCACCAGTAACTCCATAATCCTCAAAAACGTTCCTCTTGTTAGGGCAAGACGCGACAAAAAGAGCGTAGTCGGCTTTCTGGGCAAATGCTTCAGACATTTTCATCACCTGCAGACGATTAGCATACCTTGAGGGGTACTTCAGTGAAGTGACGTAGCGAAGTTTTATCATTGAAAATAAAGGAGAATAACGTATACTACACTATATCATGGATTCCTCTAAAATTCACTCTCTCGGCTGTGATCTTTCAGACAACCGCATTCGAGGTGTTTTGTCGCACATTACAAAACTCAAGAGTCTCGCTTTTCCTGTCGTATGCCTTCCAGATCTACATATGAAAGAACGCACCGAGGGTCCCTGCTCGTTTGCAGCGGCGACACAAAACACCATAGTGCCCGAACTGACAGCGCCGTCAGTTGGCTGCGGCATGGGGGCGCTTATTACGTCCATCTCAAAAGAAACAATTACTGAACAGTTTCTTGAACGCTTCTACAGCTCAATGCAAACGGAGTTGGGGCCAAACTACGGGAAAATAAAAAATATGCTTAACTGGTTTGGATTGATTGAGCGGCCGAAAATGCACTACGACCTTTCTGTAAGAGATTTTATAGAAATAATAAAACACGGAGCAAAAACGGCTGTAGCAATATACGGCCTTCCGGCAGATTTCCTCAAACAAGTGGAATATGAGGGCGGGCTTTTTACAAAAAAGGAACTGGCCGGTTTAAACTTAAAAAAAATCCTCCCAAGGGTTTCTTACCGCTCCGGGAGACATAATATCGGATATGGGTTTAAAGGAAATCACTTTCTTGAAATTCAATATATTGAGGAATTGCTTGACGAAAAGCTGGCAAAAGCATGGGGGCTGGAGAAAAATCGAATCGTGATTATGTATCACGGTGGCGGCGGCGCTGTTTCTTACCATATAGGACGCTACTTTGGAAATAGAAAGAAAAACACGGCATCACAAAAACTCTACCTACTTGCTTTTAAAGCGCTTTTCCACTTTGGTTCCCCTTTGGAATGGAAATATGCTCCAAAGCGTCTTCGGTACTATTTTTTTTCTTCACGTTTTATGGAAATTCCTGCGAATTCACCCGAAGGAAAACGCCTTCTTATGGCAACGAAGGCGTCTCTCAATTACAGCTATGGTTTTCGCATGGCTATTATAAAACGCATCATTGACAGTCTCGGCAAAGCGGCGCCTGCTACACCAACGGTGAGTTTAATTTGGGATGGCGCGCATAACGCCATCACCGAAGAAATCGTTTCTGGAAAAAACGTTATTGTGCACCGGCATACCGCAAATCGTGTCTTTGACAAAAAACCCCTTATTATATCTGGTTTTAACAACACCAACTCCTACATTGCGGTCGGCATGCAAAACGCCGAGCGGCACCTTTTCTCATCAGATCACGGCGCAGGCACCACAATAAAAAAAATGATGGAGAAAAATAACACAACGACTCACCCCAAAAAATATAAAACGGTTATTTACCAGTCACATCCGCCATTTCAAAAGATTGTAAACCACATTACAAATGAAGGGGTCGATTATGTTGTACAACAGCTGGAAAATGCAGGTATTGCTCGTCCGGTAGTAAAACTGCGGCCAATAGCGGTGTTTAAAGGATGACAGCTGAAAATCCAATTGGGAATTAGAAATTGGTAATTGGAAATTTTTATGGACATGGTCTTTGGTTGCGACAAAGTCACCGACCCGTACATCCGTGAACAATTGCAGCGCGTAAAAAAGATCAAAAGTCTTGCTTATCCTCCAATCTGCCTTCCGAATATCCACAAAAAGGAGGGTTTAGAATCTCCTCCCCAGTTTGTAACAGCAACTAAAAAAACAATCGTCCCGATGCTTTCGGCCCCCTCTCTTAATTGCGGCATGTCTGTTTTTACCACATCCCTTTTTAAAGAAGACTTTTCGCCGGAATTTTTCGTGATGTTTGCGCGCCGTTTAAGAATACATGTGCCCCAAAGAATCGGGAAGTTTCAAACGTTTCTCAACTGGATCGGTATTGAAGAACGACCGTTTCTCCCGTACGACCTTACAGAGTCAGAATTAGAGGATTTTTTTGTCCATGGCGCCAAAGCAGCAACAAAAAAATACAATCTCCCTGAAAGCGAACTGGAAAATATTGAATACGGGGGCTCTCTTTTTACAAACGAAGAAATGAAAAACCTGAATCTCAAACATCTCATCCCGCGCTCTTCTTACAGAAACGCCAAGCATGAAATGGGATATAATTTCGGGGGAAACCACTTTCTTGAACTGCACTATGTTGAAACTATTAAAGACAAGGCGCTTGCGGAACGATTTAACATAAAGCAGAATCAGCTTCTGTTTTTTTATCATGGCGGCGGGGGGCATGCCACTTATCATTTAGGCCGCTATTTCGCCAATAGAAAAAAAAATAAAACATCAGAAAAATTCGCGCTTTTTTTCTTAAAATGTATCTTTCATTTTGGCTACCCAAATGGCTTAAAACACTTTCGGGAGCGCTGGAAATATTATTTCAGCTCAAGAGCATTTCCGGAAATTCCGGTGGAAACCGAGGAAGGAAAACGCCTTTTGCACTCCATAAAAGCGGCAATGAACTATGGTTACGGATATCGCGTAGCGCTACTGCGGCGTCTTATCGACGCTTTGGAAGAAAGCTTGCCGGAAAAGGCCCCAAAGGTATCGTTTCTTTGGGATGCTGCGCATAATTCAATTATTGAAGAATATATTGATGGTCAACAATTGATCGTACACCGACAAGATGCGATGCGCATCTTTTCTAAAAAACCCGTTATGATTTCCGGAAGCAATAACACACTTTCCTATATTGGAGTTGGGGGCAATAATATCACGTCTTCTTTTCATTCTCTTTCCCCAAGCGCCGCAAAAACAATAGAAAGATATGTACATGAAAAGAAAAGCACCAAAGACCCTTTACATCAAACATTGATTTCAAAACGCAAAGAAAAAAAACTCAAAGGTGTTCCGCATACCTACTCGGACGGACTTTTTGAGGTAACGCGCGCGTTTGAGCAGGAAGGTATAATACAACCATTGGCATATATAAGGCCGCTTGCTTCTATAAAAGGACATTAACACATGGAACACACACTGCTTAAAGGGTATCTTCCTTTCCTTTGGATTCTGTTGCTGGGAGGGATTATGTATGCTCCTGTCATGACGTTTGACTTTGTTTATTTCGACGACACAAAACTCATTCATCATAACCTTCATTTTTTAAACAAACCTGCAAATATATTACAGTTTTTCAGGCACGATATATTATATCCCACTGACCGGTCTGCCTATTATCGTCCGATGCTTACGGTATCATTTATGGCCGGGGCGCTTTTTAGCAACACTGCAATTCCGTTTCCGCATTTTCTTATAAACATACTCCTGCATCTTACAGCTTCAAGCGTGCTTTTCATCTTTCTTATAACAATGCAATACAAGCGAGCTCTTGCGCTTCTTTTTTCGCTCATATTTGTCGCTCACCCGATCCTCACCCAAACTGTTGGATGGCTGCCCGGAAGAAACGACAGCCTGCTTACGATTTTTATCCTTTTGGCATTCATCTTTTTCATCCGATATGTAAACACTGCAACGTGGAAGCACTATACGGTTTCCATGCTCTTTTATCTTTTAGCCCTTTTTACGAAGGAGTCAACGCTTTTTTTTCTGCCGCTTGCAGTCTTCTACACATACGGGATTGCGCGGATAAAAAACGCGCACGCCCGTCTGCTCCGGCCCGCATCAGGATGGCTGCTCCTCACGCTGATATGGTTTGCCGCAAGAAAAGCGGCACTCGGCGCTTCGGCCTTTCCAATATTTAAGATTATAAAAGCGATGGTCGAACATGCGCCCGCCATCCTGCTTTATGTTGGGAAAATTTTCTTTCCGTTTAACCTTTCAGCAATGCCAACGCTCGGAAATACAACGCTCATGTACGGAGTGGTCGCGATGCTTCTTGTTCTTTTATTCTTGTTTTTCTCCAAAGAAAAACGATATCCATTTCTTATCTTTGGCGCGGCGTGGTTTTTTGTTTTTCTTCTGCCTTCGTTTTTCACAGACGATCCATCGTTGACCCCCATCTTCTACGAGCACAGAATATATCTTCCGCTGATAGGACTTTTTATTATCCTTATGGAAATAGATTTTATAAAAAATATAAAACCAGAAAAGCACGGTGTTGCGGCAGCAATTGTATTGCTTATCCTTGTTTTCTCATTCCTTACAATCCGACACAGCCAAAACTTTAAAAATAGGCTGCAATTTTGGGAACATGCGGTAAAAACCGCGCCCACGCTCCCTAGAGCATTTAGCGGGCTGGGAAGCGTTTACCTGGAAAAGGGAATATATGATAAAGCCGAGGAGATGTATCTAAAAGGCATCGCCCTAAATCCGGATGAACAGGTGCTTCACGGCAACCTCGGACTTGTTTATTACTACACAAACCGCTTTCAAGAGGCGGAACAAGAATTTAAAAAGGAATTGTCCAAAAACCCATACAATAGCGATACATATCTTAACCTTGGCGTTCTTTATTTTTTAAAACTCGGCCGGTTCGAGGACGCACGAGACACGTGGGAAAAAGCATTAACATTTAACCCGCATTACCTCCCTATCCACGAAAATCTTGCAATATATTATTATGAGATAGAGAAAGATATTGCAACGGCAGTACGTCATATTGAAGAAATCCAGCGAAGCAATGGGAAACCCCAGCAATCACTTCTTGATATCCTAGATGAATACAGTAAATCCAAAATTCAAAGCACAAATAACAAAACAAATTTAAATATGATATTTAGTTCAATAAAGAATAAAGTTTATATATGAAATTGCTTTATCATTTAAATTTTGCGCTTATATGCTTGTTTTGTGATTTGGATTTTACAAATTTGGATTTAGAATATTATGGAGTCAATTAAAGAATTACGCAGAATGCTTCAGGAAGAAAAAGTGCATCCAAAAGGATGGTCACGACCATTTGGTTATAAAACCCTCCAGCGTGGCCCCTCTATCTACATAACCCGTTTTTTGCTGTTATTCCCCATAACCCCAAACCAAATTACCATAACGGCCTTGCTTATGGGCATTGTGGGGTGCGTATTTGTTTTCCAGGATAGCTGGGAGTTAAAAATAACAGGAATCGCGGCCTTATATGTACACACATTGCTTGACAGGGTCGACGGTGAAGTAGCCAGATATAAAAAAAGGGCGTCACTAAAAGGCATCTATCTAGACGAAATAAATCATCTGATCATTCCTCCTGTCTTTTTCCTGAGCTTCACATTTGGGATGCCGCCGTTTACAGTGGTACCGGATCTTTTTCTTTACATAGGAGGCGTCACAGCAGCGCTTTCTTTCATAGTCATTCGAATAACCAACAGCTTATCGCAACTGATCTTTATCAAAAAATACATAAAATCCCCCGAGCTTTTCTTTCTTCCAAACACAACACACGGAAACGGTGACATTGATGGGAACCTTGAGAAACCGGAACTGTTTGACATCCCCGCTCGTCTTTTTCACCTTACCCAGGAATTTTTTATCATCCTTCTTGTTTTGGGAGCCGTTATGATGTTTGAACGACTGACCCTGCTTGACTACATGTTCTACCCGCTTACCTCATGGCTTACCTTGGTTTTTGGTGTCTTGCTGTTTCTTATCGCAGTGGAAAACGTTATAAAAGGATGGTTTATTGTTGAGTTCAACATCGCGCGAATTTCTCGGGGATTCAAAAAGTTTCAAAATAACGTATAGATAAACGGCGCTACCGCCGACCCCTCCGTAAGGACAATAAGAACTCCGAGCAGGACCAAAAAAACAACAATTGGCGCAAGCCACCATTTTTTGCGAATTCGCAAAAATTCCCAAAGTTCCTTAATAATGGAAAGTTTTGACATAAAAGATCTCACATTAGTTTCTGATGAAACTCACATAGTTACGAATGCCGCTTTGGAAAGTATTTGTCATAATAACATTCGCAAATGATTAGCGAACGAACTTGTTGGAAACAATAACATTATAATAGTTCCGAGCGAGTTGCTCAAGCCCTTTTTTGCTGTAATGCACAAAATCAATAAAGAATACGCTCTTTCCTGCAAATATCTTTTCATTATCAACGATATATGCCTTCTGCTCACGCGCTACTTCCCTAATAATTTCGTTAAATCTTTGATGATGAGATATGAACTCCGAGTGCAGCGGATAAGTAACAATACCGTTGTATTTCTTATACCGCATATGGCGATTCCAATATTCCTCAGACGTTTCAAGCGGCTGTGTCCCCAGTACCACAGGAATATCATAGGCGCGCGCAATTTCAACAAACGTTTGAAGATTGCGACGGAAGATTTTCTGGCTTTCCACCGGCGGCTCATTGCCATAGGAACTGCGTCTAAAAACAACGCCTCCATAGTCAGCAAGACGATACGACAAAGCTTCCAGGCGACTCTTCACTATCCAGTAAAATCGCGACCATCCCAATAACATACGGGGGGCTGAAATCTCCGGGACAAATGCCGCATGCCTGTATTTGTTGGCATAATCAGGTTGAAAGTCAGGAAAATATCCAGCAAGGAGGTCATTAATATTTTCACTCAAAATAATAAGGTCACTCTCCCATGAAACTACATCAAGCGTAAGCGATATAATAAAATGGGGCGTGGCATAAGCAGAATTGCCAATGTTAATAACTTCAATGTTTCTTTGAGGATACTCCTCCTTAAGCAGCTGTTCCAAAACAAGGGGGTAATGTATCCCGTCAACTGCATTCTGTGTTGTTGACCCTCCAAATGCCACAATACGATAGGTGTTCCTGCCTTTCTCAAACGGGTACAGCTCCTTATGAACACTGGAAATATATCTTATGCCGTCTTGTTCCACGTAATAGGAAGGACCGAACATTCGAAACGGTGTAAGCTGTTGTTCATTACGTTCCTTGTTATAGGTAAAATCTCCTCCATGCAGACGGTCAATGACCCGAGCGGAAAACTCGCTAAGCACAAACAAAAATACAACAGTGCCGACAAATAGCGCAAAATTTTTCTTATCAAATGTTAAATGAACCCGCCCCCTCAACACAATCAAAAGAACACCCATCCCCACCATCAAGATGTCAAATATCCAAACCGCAATGCGATCTTTTACTGAAAGAGCGCCACTGTAAGTAAACCAGGAAGCAATAAGCCATTCATTTAAAAAAAGGCCGACCAGTATAAAAAAAACACCCGATCCGGCAACGAAAATCTTTTTTCTAGAACTGCCGTTCATAGTCACTGTTTACCAACTCTTTTTGCTCCTTATAATTCCAGTAACTTTCTTGCTTAACGTAAAACCCCAGATCAACAAAATGCTTGCCTAAAAGTTTTGCAATAAAGCCGAGAGGGGTTATCACTATATAAAACAGAATACACAAAATGATGCCTGTAACAAGCTGGCCGAGCATGTCCGCTGCGGTCATCCATATTCTATAAAAAGGTTTTAACAAAAGCGGGACTGTAACTCCTAGCACGGTGAACACGACTCCTAAAAAGAGAAGATACACTGCGTTGTGCCCGCCTTTCAAAAAAAATAACACCCCAAGCATCATAAACACAACACCGATGGTGATGCCGAATTTTCTTAAATCTTTTCTGTCCCCCGACATGTATTTTAGTTGTTTATAAGTCATGATACATTATTTAATCCAGCTCGCGCCCCTTTTCCCAAGCGCTGTCGCTCGTAATTTGTTTTTGATCCTTTTTATCAAGCAGAAAATTTCCCATAAGCAGGTAATCCATGTTGGTGCGCATAAAGCATTTGTACGCATCTTGGGGCGTGCAAACAATCGGCTCCCCTCTTACATTAAAGGACGTATTTATAATAATAGGGCAGCCATAATCTTCCCAAAACCGCTTTATCATAGCGTAATAAAGCGGATTTGTGTCGGGAGAGACCGTCTGAATACGGGCTGAATAATCAACGTGCGTTACTGCAGGAACCTCTGACCGTACTACCCGTAATTTTTTAAACCCCGTGAAGTGTTGATCTCTTGGACTTATATGCTTTCTCTTCTTATGCTTTACAGGCGTAACCAGCAACATATAGGGGGATGGCCGATCAATATCAAAATAGTCCCCGGCTTTTTCTTCCAAGACCGATGGCGCAAATGGACGGAACGATTCGCGAAATTTAATTTTTACATTTATAATTTCCTGCATATTTGCAGAACGAGCGTCTCCTAGAATAGAGCGGGATCCAAGCGCCCTTGGACCAAACTCCATACGCCCTTCGAACCATCCGACAACTTTTTGATCTGCAATAAGATCGGAGACTCGCTTCGGAATCTCGTCCGTTGAAAGCTCTGTAAAAGAAATATCGTTCTGCTGTAAAAACTGCTTTATAACATCATTGCTGTAGGAAGGCCCGAGATACGCCCCCTGCATTGCATCGTTTTTGCCGGCTTCACGTTTGTTATGGAGATACTGATACCAAACCAGCAGCGCCGCTCCAACCGCCCCTCCGGCATCTCCCGCAGCCGGCTGAATCCATATGTCCTTAAACGGCCCTTCACGAAGGAGTTTGCCGTTTGCCACACAGTTTAGCGCAACACCGCCGGCGAGGCATAACATCTCCTTTTTCGTCTCTTTGTACACATGCTTTCCCATTCGCAGCACAATCTCCTCAACAACTTCCTGAATAGAACGGGCGATGTCCATTTCTCTCTGTGTTATCGTTGACTCCGCGGCCCTCGGCGGCCCGCCGAAGAGCTTCTCAAATTTTTTATTTGTCATCTTAAGACCGGAAGGATAATTAAAATAATCCATGTTCATCCGAAACGAACCATCTTCCTTCACATCAACAAGCTTTTCTAAAATAAGCTCCTTATAAACCTCTTCTCCATATGGAGCCAACCCCATAAGTTTATATTCACCGGAATTCACCTTAAAGCCGCAAAAGTATGTAAACGCCGAGTATAAAAGCCCTAATGAGTGGGGAAAACGGATATCAGCAATAATCCGAATGCGATTGTCTTCACCAACTCCGAAACTGGACGTAGCCCACTCCCCAACTCCATCCATCGTCAGAAACGCTGCATGCTGATAGGGAGAAGGAAAAAAGGCAGAGGCGGCGTGAGATTCGTGGTGCTCAAGAAAAATAATTTCGTTCTTATATGCAAGTTCCTTTTGAATAAGCTCCCTAATCCACAACTTTTGCTTTATCCAAAGCGGCATTGCTTTTATAAAAGACCGAACACCTCGGGGGGCATACTCCAAATATGTTTCAAGAATCCGCTCAAACTTCAAAAATGGCTTATCATAAAAAGCGACGTAGTTTATATCACTTTCCGAAAGACCCCCTTCTTTAAGACAATACCGAATAGCGTTTTGAGGAAAAGAATAATCATGCTTTTTTCTGGTAAACCGCTCTTCTTGTGCGGCTGCAACAATTTTTCCGTCGCGGACAAGACAAGCTGCGCTGTCATGATAAAAAGCAGAAATTCCTAAAATATTCATCCCGTTAGAGATAGGAAATGCTGAATGCATTTCCGTACATTATAATGACCAGTAAACATGATTCTTGGATGTGCGCTGCTTATTTGATAAACGAAATTCATAAGGCTGTAAACTCTAACGAGATTCGTGTAAATAAAAATATAGCAGGTTTCCTCTGTTTACGCCACTATTGCGGCATAAAACGAGCCGCTCATTTTTTATGCAATTTGCCAGTTTAGACAGATTCACCCATAATGATGACTGACATGAACATAGCAAATGAAACTCACTACAGGTTTATCTTCACTTTATTGCTCCTTACTGCACTTTTTCTTTCTTTTTTTCAGTTGGGCAGCTCCGCGTTCATCGACTATGACGAAGCCACATATGCGCAGGTGCTCCATGAAAGCCTGCAGAGAAAAGATTTACTTTCTTTTACAAAAGACGGAGAGCCGTGGTTCGACAAACCGCCACTTCTGTTCTGGATGATGGCGGCAAGCGTGGGAATATTCGGCGAGACGGAACTTGCGCTCCGGCTCCCATCTGCTTTCTTCATTGTCTTAGCGATCATTCTTACATGGCTTATGGGGCTACGCCTTTTCCGCGACCCTACAGTCGCTTTAGGGGCCGCTTTTATTCTGCTTACCACAACCATTTTTATATTTAGCGGCAGGCAAGTACGTATGGATATCCCTGTCACTACAGCAATTCTTTTTACTTTCTACGCATTTATAAGAGGTGTGCATCAGCCGGCATGGTACATTGGCGTTGGAATGGGAATTGCCGTTGGAGTTCTGCTTAAAAGCGTTATTGGTCTTCTTGCCATTCCACTTTTCTTCATTCATTCACTGATATATCAAAGGTGGGATTGGCTTTTAAGCAGATATTTCTGGTTTGGTATATTGCTGATGACCGCCATATTGCTCCCGTGGCTTATTCAGCAACACATACTATACGGAGAAAGTTTCTGGAACCACTTAATAAGCAACATAGTAGGCCGTTACGCAAACCCTGTTATAGGAACGCAAATACCGTTTTACTATACCAAACACCTCATCAAGTTTGTTGAACCGTGGACAGCCGTTTTTGTTATTGTACTTATAGCTTTTTTGCTTACTGGTTGGAGAAATTTCTTTCGCAGGAAAGCTCAATTGACAACTTTATCCATCGCGCTTTTTATGTTGTTTCTATTTGGAAGTTCAGCGTCCAAACTTTTTTTCTATATTGCACCGCTGTTTCCGTTTATGGCGCTCTTTATAGTAAGTACAGGCATACCACTGATCAGAAAGGCAAAGTTAAGGTGGCCGTATATGACTGTCATTACTGTCTCCGCTCTCGTCATAACTGCTTTCACTGCAACGGTTATACAGATCTTCTTTCCCACTGAACATGGCACAATGCTTTTGCCTATGGGATCTAGTCTTACCAGATCTGCCGAGGAAGAAAAAATTATTGGGGAACTTATAAAATCGGAGGCAATACCAGTGTATATATTTTCTTGGCCATCACATGAAACGATAAACTACTACAGAAATCCTCAAAAACCCATTATCGTTACAGAAAAAACAATGCTAAAAAAACCCTGCTTCCTCGTCGTCTCCCAATATGCCCTTGAGAATAAGTTTTTCCAGCTTAATGATCCCTCTAGCCGCAATACTCAAACGCTATTTGAGGGGTTATTCCTGACGCTCTATCGGGTAGAAACAATTTGACTTCCATTTTTTAAAATTTGAGGATATTGAGAAAACGCGGCAAAACACGGTTGATGCCATATTGCTCTGCATGACGCTTAAACATAGTTGCAATACTGCTATCCTGTGTGAGGAGCGCTTTTATTTTATTTGCATATCCTTCTATATCTTCGGGGTTAGTGATATAAGCTTGTGCGTCGCTTGGAATAATTTCCGGAATGCCGCCCACATTGCTCGCTACAAACGGAACACCCATGGCCATTGCCTCTAAAAGAGAGCGGGGAAATCCTTCCTCATCAGATGGCATAAAAAATATGTCTGCAGCCGCGAGGTATTTTGGTATTTCTTTATTTGGGACGGAACCTTCAAGACGAATGCTGTTCTCCAATTTTTCTTTCCCTGCGGACAAAAGCTTTATTTCAGATTTTAAATATTCCTCTTCCGGCCCGGAACCAACAACCAAAAAAAGAATGTCCGCAATATCCAGAAGTCTTTGGGCAACCGGCACGATCCTATGAACCCCCTTTCTTTTTGAGAGATGGTGCACAAAAAGCACAACCTTCTTCTCTTTCGGGATACCAAGCATATTTCTTGCTTCTTCTTTTTTCTCTTTCCATTGGGCAAATCGTTCCAAATGAATCCAGTTTGGCATCACCTTTACTTTCTCTTCAATCAAGCCATATCTTCTTATATACATCTGTTTCATGCCTTCGGTGCCGGTAACAAGCGTTGAGTATCGTAGTACAACCCGAAAGAACATTTGCTTAAGCGGATTCATTTTATATAACCACGCCATCCCGCAGTGCCAGTAGAAATTCCTCCCGCCCAGAATGGAGTTTATATCAAGGGCAACGATACCGGCAATAATGGAATAATGGACCCAAAACGTTTTCCATCCCCTACACCTAAGCCAAAAAAGCACAAGCCAAAGCTCAAAATACCGAAAAATAAAAAAAGAACATTTTTGAAGGTATATTCCTTTAAACTCCGGCACGTCGGGTTTTACTTTTCCCTTTTCAATCACCAAAAAAATATCAACCGAACTTGCAGCTTGTTCAAGAAGTTCCGAGACATGATAAAAATGGCTTCCAATATCTGGATTGTACTCCGGAAGAATATACACTAACTTGCTTTTGTGGGCAGGCATATGTTCCACGACGCCTTTAACTCTTTTATGTACGTTTCTTTATTGGAAAGGTGTTTTATTGACAAAAAGGCGTTTTCACACAGCGTCTTTCTTAAAGCGCTATCTAAAAAAAGACGTTTTAGCGCATTTGTAATAGACTCCATAGAACCAACAGGCACAATAATCCCCGATACATTGTGCTCAACGACCTCTCCTGCAATCCCAACATCTGTCATCACCACCGGTATTCCCGCAATCATGGCCTCAATAACGCTTACGCCATAACCTTCGTATAACGACGTTACAAGAAATACATCGGCAGCTCTGAGATATCGTGCAATATTTTCCTGCCATCCTTCAAATGAAACATGTTTTACAATGCCTAATTTTATAACTTTTTTTTGAAGTTTCTTCTTTTCCCGACCATCTCCCACAATGACCAAACCTGCGTTTGGAAATTCTTTAATGAAATCCTTTAAAGACTGAAGAGCAATACTGATGTTTTTTTCAGATGCAAGACGAGAAACCATAAGAACCATATAATCATACGGTTTCTCGTACACTGCTTCTTTTTGACGGTCAGTTTTGTAATGTTTAAAAGACGTAAAGACGGGCAAAATTGAAATAGGAATGTTTTCCAAACCGCGCCACTTGCCGACTCCTTTCTCAACTCTTTTGCTAACGACTCTGAGACAATTTGCGCTTGGAAATAAGAACCTCGCAACCGCAACACGTAATTTGTTTTTAAACGAATGTCCGCGGAAAAAAGGGCTTGCAATATCCGTATGTACCTGTGCCTGCCAGGGAATGTGATATTTTTTCTTCACTAAATATCCGGCTATTGCGGAAAGTTCGTCCTGCGTGGTGATGATAAATGAACCTCTCCCGCGCGCGCGCAATACTCTCCCGGAAAGCCGAAAAGCATTCCACCATCCAATCCACTTCACCGCTGATCCGGTTGCATGAATCCAAAGTGAAAAACCATCCACCTTATTGTTAAAAAACTTCTTTGAGGATATCACAACAACATGCAGCTCGTCGCATGCACCGCTTATCCATTTCATGCGCTCTCTTACTGAACTGCCTTCTATAAATATTCTCTCGTCCACACTGATCATCAATACTTTCACCCCGTTGGAAACATCGCCTGATTTTCCTCTCATGTTGGAACTATGTAAAACCATATAATGCCAAACAACTTAAATCTCATGTGCAAATTTGCTAAATGTTCATAAACTCCCAAATAACCGTACTGTTCTTTTGACCATTTCCTCCTTCGTATAATGAGAAGCTGTTTCCATGCCGCCCATTTCTATTTTTTTTTGAAGATCCGTATCCTTAAGTAATCTCTCAATCGCAGATCTCCACTCTCTTTTTTCATTATAAGAAGCAATAAGCGCATTTTCTCCGTCTCTTATAATCTCCTTATTTCCTCCTGCATCCGTAGTAATAATGGGAATACCCGCAGCCATAATCTCAAGAATTTGGTGGGAAAAACCTTCATATCCGGTATTAAGCAAAAAAATGTCCGCCTTTTGATATAAATCCATTAACCCCTCCACGCTCTTTTTCCCTGCCAATAAAACATTTTTGACTTTACGCCTTTGACTTTCGGCTTCTAACTTCTTGTATTCCGGGCCATCCCCGACGATGATGAGTGTAGCTTCGGGAAAATCGTCCATAAGCTCAATAAGCATGGAAAACCCCTTCCATGGCACAAGTCTTCCAACAGATAAAAAAACGGTGCCGGCTTTCTTTTTCCCGATCCTTTTTACGTTAAACGTCGAAAAGAGAGCGTTTGGAATCACGGTGATTTTATACCCCTCAATACCCCACTGTCTTACAACGCTCTTTAAGTATGCGCTTGGCACAATGATACGATCAGCCCTTAAGACAACAGCTTTTTGCACCTTACTTAAAAAACGCACCATTCCTTTCTGTTTTTTTTTCAAAAAGGCGTCGAGCAGCTCTTTTACCCCATATCTATAAACTCCCTGTTCCCAGGCATAATCTCCGACAACCTTCACAACAAACTTTTTTCTCAAAATAAAAGAGGCAATCATTGCGGGGAACCCCGAACTTACAGGATCCTGTGAAAAAATAATATCCGCATTTCTTCCATTCCAAAGCACCTTCCCAAAATACACAAGATGCCGAAAACCTTTCGGGTAGCGTCTGGAAACTTTTTTAATTCGCGGTTCCGACTGTTTCGACTTTTGACCTTTGATTCTTGACTCTCCATCATCGCCATATGTAACCACCATTGCCCCATGTCCCGATTTCGCAAATTCCTCACTCATTGTTTTGCTGTATGTTGCCGGCCCTCCGATATCCGGCGGGAATATGCCTGTTGCTATCAATATCTTCATAGCTTATCAAACACATGCTGCATGCCTTTGGCAACATCATTCCAATCATATTTTTCTTTGATCAGTTTTCTTGCAGCAGTTGTTATTTTCTTTCTCATATTCTTATTGGAATCCAACAACATGACGGCCTTTGCTATTTCCGCTGGACTGTGCACAGAAACGAAAATCCCCGTCTCTTCATGTTCAACAAAATCCCTGATACCGCCCACCGGAGTTGCAACCACCGGAATACCAGCAGCCATAGCTTCTAAAAACGCATTGCCGAGCCCTTCTGATAATGAGGGTCTCACAAAAACATCCGCAATACCCAAATACAGGGGGAGTTTTTCGTGATGAACACTCCCGGCAAAAATCACCTTGTCGCGCACTTTTAACTCCCTGCTCTTTTCCTCAAGTGATTTCCGTAATGCTCCTTCGCCAACGAGTAATAAAACATGATCCGAAAGAAGTTTCATCGCCTCTATAATATCGCCTATTCCGTTTTTTGTAACCAAACGTGATACCGAGATTATTACTTTTTTCCCAGCCACTATTTCGAGCTCCTTTTTTATAAAACGTTTTTCTTTTTCGCTCACTTCCCGAGAAAATTGTTCGCAATCCACGCCATTTGGAATAACATGGACTTCTTTTCTAAACCCATACGAGGTTGCGAGAAAACCAAGATATGTACTAATTGCCTGAACCTCATTTGCTTTATTGAGTACAGCTTTCCATGCAATCCCGATGATACCAAGCCGCCCGCGTTTGATATGAACTTCGGAATCCCCTTCCTGCAGGGTAAGGAGAAATGGGATGCGCCGACAAACGAGCTTTAAAAAATAAGCCCCGATTGCGGCATAGGAAATCATCACTCCCCAAAGAAGTGAATCTTTTGGCTCTTTTCTAAGTAACTTCCAGCCCTCTATAAAAGTTAGAATAGGGAGGAAAAATTTATCAACGCCAAACCCGCCGCCGAGCCGAATAACCCGTACATTGCCTTTTACCTCATATTTTGGCAGTTTTCTTGAAAAGCGCGCTGTAAGAACAATAAAATCCAGACTCGTAAGCCTTCTTGTTGTCTCATAAACAGCTATTTCTGCTCCCCCCTTTAAAGGCAGATAGGCTGTTGAAAATACTATAACCTGCTTTCGTTGAGCTGTCTCCATAGATACTTTATTATTACAGTTAAATGAGAAAAAAAATACTGTTTATTAGCACAAAATCAGTGTGGGGCGGTGCACAAAAATATGTGTACGATCTGGCGACGCATCTCTCGAAGGAAGCGTTTCATGTAACCGTCGCGGCGGGAGGGCGCGGCCCTTTAAAAGAAAAAATAGAAACAGCGGGACTGCGGTATATCGCGGTAAAAAACTTTGAACGCGATGTACGGATACTAAAAGAGTTTTCTGTTTTTATAGAGCTTTTAAAACTTTGCCGCAATATCCTTCCGGATATTGTGCATCTGAACGGATCAAAAGCCGGTGTTTTGGGATCAATTGCATCAACGATAGCGTGCCCGAAAGCAAAGATTATATTTACCACTCACGGTCTGCCCTATTTTGAAAAACGCCCCAAGTGGCAAAAACTGCTCATCTATCTGTCATTAAAACTGTCGGCCCTTTTTCAAGATACCATAATAGCGATATCCCGCCTCGACTACAAAAACGCTCTTCGCCGTCACCTTATAGCCCCCAACAAGCTTGTTTTTATACCTATAAGCATAAATCCCAAAGACTACCACTATTTGCCAAAAAACGAGGCAAAATCGGCTTTATCGGCCAAAATAAGCGCCAAAGAAGCCACTATAACCAATGACGCCGTTGTTATCGGCACTATCGCGGAATATACAAAAAATAAAGGTCTTACGTATCTTATTGATGCACTCGCTTCTCTCAATACTACAAACTACAAATTACAAGCTATTGTTATTGGCTGGGGAGAAGAAAAAAAGAATTTGGAATCAAAGATAAAAAACGCCCAGCTCATGAATAATATATTTCTCATTGAAAACTTGGAAAATGCCCATCAATATCTAAAAGCGTTTGATATATTTATTCTGCCATCAATAAAAGAAGGTCTTCCCTATACGCTATTGGAAGCGGCCCTTGCGGAAGTGCCGATTATTGCAACAAATGTCGGGGGAATTCCAGACATTATTGAACACAATGTATCGGGGATTATTGTGCCGCCGGAATCGTCCACACACATAGCTGGTGCGATAGAAACACTTATAAACAAAAAAGACCTAAGAGAAACATTTATTCAGCATGCGAAAAATGCCGTTTTGGAAAACTTCACATTTGACAAGATGCTTGAAAAAACGCTCAAGGTCTATGCTTCTTAGAATTTGTATATCAAAAACGCCTCCTCGCCCCGATCGTTATAAATAGAAACCGGCTCTATACCGCGCGATACAAGTTCTTTCTCAAACTGCAGCCCCGTAAGAGTGCGATGCTCTTCCTTTATCAATAAGACGTTTTTTGGCCGTATAAAATAGTAATGTTCAAAACCGCTTCCGGCAATATCGTCAAAACCGTTCTCAATCATGTATTCAATATACTGTTCTGTGTTTACTACAGGCCAGCCGTGATAAATGTTTAAACGATCCAACACCCAAAGCTGCGCCATTTTGTTTATGTTCGCATCATAAACAATAACAGCAGAATATCGCGGCAGTCCTTTCGCAAGCGCTTTGGAAGTCGCTTTTTCGTGTAAAGACTCAAGAAATGCATATCTCATATAAAAGACCTGGGCGGGCATTTTCCCTTCAAGCTCCTTTTCTAAATAGTCCGCAAGACGATTAAAACCCCACCGATATTGTTCTGCGCTTACGGCTGAATACCCCCATACTACTTTTCCTTTTGGATAGGGCAGTATGTGGCTGTTTATAGAATAAAACAACTCAAAAACAACAAACAAACCGAGGAGTATAAAAGCGATCTTTTTTTTATTGTAAAAGAACCGATCATAAAGCTTGTACAAAAAAAGAGAAATGCCCAGTGCGGCAAAAGGAGTTAACAGTGTGAGAAATCGATACGAAGGACCGATGAAAAAAAAGATAAGCGCTATAATAAACGCTGTCGCAATTGCAAGAAAGGCGTGCGGCTGAAACGTTTTTTTCGGATTTTTAAAAAGAGAAGCAAGAAATGCCGCAACGGTTAAAAGAAAAAGCGAAACGACAAGAAAAGAATTGCTTCGGTACATACGCGGAATAAACGCCTCTGCCCGATCGGCAATGCTGCCGATTTCCTTTCCCGGCTGAATGTTCCAGACTTCCGGAGACTGACCGAAAATATGCGAAAATTGAAAATCAAAATGCCCCACTGCCTGATACAGCATGACATTATAAATGAGCACTGGACTAAAAAGCATTATTGCGACAAATATTCCAACCCAGAATTTTTTATTTAAAAAAAACTCTCTTTGAAAAAGCAGAAGATAGGTAATGAATATTGGGACAAGAATAAATGCAGTATATTTGGTCGTAACAGCAAGTCCAACAGCAACGCCAGTCCAAATAAAATAAGTGTCTTTTCCAAGAGACCGCAGGAAAAAATAAGAGGCAAGCAGCATAAAGAAAATTACCATCGCCTCCTGTAAACCGATTCGAGATATGTACACGTGGTTTACGGTTACACCAAGCAGCAGCGCTGAAAGAATACCCACTGTCCGCGAGTAAAGCAGAGCGCCAATAAGATACATGAGATACACCGAGGCGACGCCGACAATAGCTGACGGGAGACGAAACCCAAATGTAGTCTCGCCAAAAAGCTTCATAGATACATACTGCAGTAAAAATACGAGCGGGGGGTGATCGTGGAATGAAAGATTCGTCCACCACGGAATAGGTGTTTCACTGTTTGTTGCTTTTTTATCAAACCACTCAAGCGGCGTCGTTTGATCTTCCGCTTCATCAAAATCCATCATTCCAATGGCGCGGAAAGCATATAACACTTCGTCAGTGATCGCATCTCCTTTAGAAAGAGAAGGAAACCGTAACAGCATCGCAAGCAGTAAAACGGCAATCAACCAAAAAGAGCCGTGTGTAAAATACCTGACGATTCTTTGATTGTTTGTTCTTGGCATAGGCAATCCTTGCTTACTACACTAGTATAGTAGGATAAAAGTATGAAAACTCAATCCAACCACTTAATAATAGTGGTGTGGAGCATGGTGGCGCTCTATATCCTTGTTTTTGGGCTTGTAACATCGTTTAGGCACTATAATTTCCATACACAAGCGTGGGATATGGGCATATTTGATCAGGTGTTTTGGAATACTGCTCAAGGAAATATTATGTCCAGCTCAATAGAAGAGATTCCCAATCATCTCGGCATTCATTTTAGCCCTTGGTTATTTGCACTGGCGCCCGTTTACGCGCTATTTAAAAGTCCGTACTTCCTGCTTATAGCACAAACCATTGCTCTTGCGGTGGGCGCAATTCCTTTATATCTTCTTGCGCGAAAGATTTTAAAAAGCAACACATGGGCAAGCGTTGTGGCCTTTGGATACCTTTTATATCCATCACTGCACTGGATAAATATATTTGATTTTCATTCGGTTTCATTTCTTGTTCCACTCCTGCTCTGTGCTTTTTACTTTTTTAAAATAGAAAAATATGCGTTATCTGCGCTTTTTTTCACTCTTTCCGCGTCCACCAGAGAAGACGCCATAATCGTCGTTCTTTTTTCCGGCTTATACATACTCCTGTCTGGTAAGCTGGAACTTGAGCCTGATACATATAAAAGAGTTAGGAAATTCGCATTACTCATTATTGCCGCATCCATTGTTTACCTGCTTGTTGTTATACAAATCATCATGCCCGCACTTGGCGGGGGGCTGGTGCGGCTGGACCGATACGAAAATTTGGGCGGTTCCATTTCCGAAATACTCATAAACGCCGTTACTGAACCGACATTGATTGTGGAAACCATATTTACGGTCCCAAAAGCGCTCTATGTTATATGGCTTTTTATCCCGGTGCTTTTTGTTTCCTTTTTTTCGGGACGAGCATTGGTGTTGCTTATCCCGGGACTTGCTGAAAACCTGCTTACAGCGTTTTCACCGCAATTTTCGGGACTTTACCAATACGACTCTGTCCTTGTTGCCGCAATATTCATCAGCACGATATATGGGATAAAGCATATCATACATCGTAAGGCGTCGCTTCAAAAATCTCTGATGTACGGCGTTTTTGCAGCAATCATATTCGGCTTTCTGGCCCGGTCCCCGATAAGCCCGCTGCATTTTCCTTTTTACATATTCAAATCAGGAGAGCGCGAAGCATCAATGCGTAAAATGGTCATATCAGTGCCAAAAGAGGCAATTGTTTCGGCCCATACAAATCTCGTCCCCCACCTTTCAAACAGAACATACATATATACGCTCGGCACAGAACCAACGCCCGCAGATATCCTGCTTGTTGACGGCGGAGATCCGTTTGGGTTTGATTCTGTTGAAAGCTTCCGCTCATACATTTCCTCTTATACTGAATCGGGAAACTACAACGTTGAGTTTATAGATGATAAAAGGGCAGTCATAAAAAGAAAAAAATAAAAAAGATACATATAAATGAATCAACCGCGAAACCGTAAAAACAGCACCTTCACAAAACTCTCAAGGATGATCGCCAGATTGAACTTGGACTGTCCAGATTTTCTTTCTCTAAAAGTAATGGGAATTTCGCATATGTGAAATCCGTTTTTATGGGCTTTGTACGTGGTTTCAATCTGGAAGTTGTATCCAACCGAACTGAACGTATCCAGATCAATGCTTTCTAAAACTTTTCTTTTGTAGCACTTAAATCCTCCGGTCAAATCACGATACGGCAGCCAAAGCACCGTGCGGCTGTATATATTGCCGAATCTGCTTACCAGTTTTCTTAAAACATCCCAGTTTTCAATTCCTCCTCCTTTTACATATCTTGAACCCAAAACCATATCACACTCATCCATTTTTTTAATAAAGTTTGGTATTTCTGCGGGGTCATGGGAAAAGTCTGCATCCATTTCAAAAATATAGTCAGGTTTACTCTCGCTTTCAAACGATAAAATTTCTTTAAATGCTTCCATATACGCCGTTCCAAGGCCCTTTTTTTCTTCCCTATGAATGACTCGGATGGGATATGTTTTGGCAAGCTCATCTGCAATGTTACCTGTTCCGTCGGGAGAATGATCATCAACAATAATTATGCTCAAGTTTTCCAGTTTGAGTCCAAAAACCGCCTTTACGAGCCCATCAAGATTGTTTTTCTCATTATATGTCGGGATAACTATAGCAACACGGGGCGTACTCATGACAAACAATTATTTTTTCGGTTTTCTTACCAGTAAAATGACAAAACCAACGGCGAGCCCCGCGACAATACTTGCTATCAACAACAGCACATTGTCTGGAACGGCCGCAAGCAAACGGTTTTCTCTGTTTATGTTTTCCGGTTTTAGACCCGCTACATCCGAGGCACTTTCCTTTACGGGTTTATCTTGCGCTATATCGGCGTTTACATCATTTGTTTTGGCCAAACTATTCGGATGCGGAATGGGTGCGGCGGGTTCTTTTTTGGGCGGTTGGTTACTTGCTGCTGTTTCTTTTTGAACCTTTCTTTTATTTTCCTCGCCGGGGGTTGGGACGCCTTCTTCAACATATTCGCCAAAACGCGATGCGCTATAATCAATAACGGACCCTGTATAACCCGCTTCATCTGCAACAGCTCTATTGGGGTATTGTAGGATAACTTTTGGGAAACTTGACGGCAACACCAAACCGGTCACATCGCTTGCAAAAACCGCCAAGGCCTTTGCTTTAATAACGGTTCCTTCCGGAAATACAAAAATACCTCCGTCTTCGCTTTTTATAATCCACCTGCCTATATCAACACTGCTTGGGGACGGATTTTTTAATTCAATCCAACCGTTCTTTCCTGCCATATATTCATTAATCAAAATAGGGTTTTCTTTTACATAAACGTTCATGTCATCGGAGGCGGTCTCTTTTCCGGACACGACTGTAAGTTTTACTGAATATGTCCCGGGATATAAATATATATGGCTGACATTTCTGCCGTCTTTGAGCGTACCATCGCCAAAATTCCATAGAAATCTCACCTTAGCATAATCAAGCGGCTCATGGTCCCATCCCAGCGCCGTGCCCTCAAACCGTATCATTGCCCCTGCTACTGACGTTATGTCTTCCCCGGAAAACGCCTTTATTGATTTTTGAGACTCCGGCGGCAGGTAGGTTATTGCTCCGCTTCCGGAATCACCAGGCGTGTTTTGCTCTTTATTACCTGTGTTTTCCGGATCTCCCGCGCTTGCTGGAGACTGATTTTCCTGTTTCGGCGTTGCGGGTGCGGTTACCCAGTTTTCCGAAATTAACTGCATTGTTTCCTTTGTGGTATTATCTCCCGCCGGCCAGCCGTCCAGCGCATGCACTGCATCAACCTCCAACCCGCTTGCATTTTTTAACCGTAATATCTCTCCGCTGTTTGACAAAGCTCCGGTATAAATAAAATCAGCCCCAATATCGGGAACTGTTTCATCATCGCTTCTCTCAAGTAAAAACAGGCTCCCGGCCGCAATCATGCCCTCCAAGCGTATCGCCGGTTGGGCATCATCAGCCTCTAAAACCCAACCGGTAAGATCCGCATCTTCACTGCCGGTGTTTTTTAACTCAATCCACTCGTCGGTAGGTGACGCTTCCGTTCCCATCCACGCAATTTCATTGATGCTGACATTCGCCAAAACAAAATGCGGGGTCGTTAAAAAAAACACCACAAAAACCGCTTTCCAAGGACTGTCCTTGGAAGAGGAAACTTTTCTCATGCCAAACTTATTTATCCTCATATTGCAGGAATTGGCGAACTAATGATTCAAAATCTTTTGGTTTAGAAAAGTATCTGGGGAACGCTTCTGTATTCAGTATTACACTTTCTTCTCTTTCCCGACCGATAAGGTCCGCGTAACTTGAATATGGATACTCTTGCACATACCTTTTAGCCCGTTTTACATTTTTTATACCCTGCTCCTTCCATTTTGGCTCTATAATCTTGACAGGATTTAGGTGAATATAGGAGTATAAATATTCAAGATACTGATCACCATCAACATATTGTGCTTTAAATGGACCTTCAAATAATGAACCGGTACGTTTATTCTTGAGATTAAAATACATAGCATACGCTGTTGATAACTTCTTCATAAATTTACTAGTACCGTCTTCAACCTTTTCTCGAACCAAGAGATGAAAGTGATTTGGCATAAGCGTATACGAACCAATATCAATTAAGCGTGACTTGCGATTTACACGAAAGACATTTTCTATCGGAATCTCTTTGAACACTACAGAATTATTACTGTTGCAAAGAAACAAAAGCTTCGCAAAACGGCGCTTGTCATCGTCATCTAAAAAGATAACCCTTTTATCAGCACCTCTGTTGTAGACGTGGTAAAACTCGCCGATAGAGAACTGAAAATTGCGATACATTTTATGAAATCCCAAGGACAGTCCTTGGAAAAGGGTTAATTGGTGAGACGTTTAAGTTCTTCTTTGGCGGATTCGTTTTCGGGGTTTACTTCAAGAACTTTTTTAAAGTATTGAATGGCCGAGTCATTATCTGCAATATCCGCGTAATAACGGGCAAGCGCAAGAAGAAGACCCGGTTCATCGGGGAACTGTTCCAACGCTTCAATCAATACATCGTCCGCAAGATGTGATTTTTCTTTGTAGTTATACCGATAGAGATCAGAAAGATCTTTGTATGCAGGGAGCGCAAAATTGCTATTTATATTGATATCAATATATTTGAGGAACATCTCCTCTGCTTTTGGGTAGTTGGGAAGTTTGTGCCAGTAAAGCTGCGCTAAATCTGCATATGCTACGGCCCTGAAAGGATCAAGTTTCAGCACATATAACCACGCCGACTCTGCGCCCTTATAATCTCCAAAAGTATACTTCACCGAACCAAGGTCAAGCCAGTCATTTTCATTGGCAGAACCTTCTCTTATTTTCCTTACTATATCATCAAACAATGCTGTATATTTTTCTCTTAATTCCCCTTTTAACTCTGCGGTATCCTGATCAATAACGTCAAAATCGGAAGGGATGGGGGGCAGTATGTTTTCAGAAACCGCTTCTGTGTTTACCGCGTCTTTATGTTCAACTGCGTCTTGATGCGGGGATGAAACGTTGTCTTCCGCTTCAGTGTTTTCCCGAACATCCTTTATACCCGAAAAAAAGCCGCCAAACCACAACGCCATCCCCCCAATAAGCATAAATAGAACAACAATAACGCCGATTTGAATCCTATGCTGCATGAGTATGTAGTATAGAAAAAAAACAACCCTTCGACAAGTCTTCCCTCAATCCACATATTTCCCAAGGACTGTCCTTGGAGTTTGGAAAAAGAGTAAACAAAAACCCCCCGCTAAGAGCGGGGGGTTTTGGTACCTAGCACAAGGATCTAGGATTTTACAGCGTTCTACGCTTAGTAGGCTTTGGTGTGCGAGATGCCTGTTGAAGAAAGTCCTGGAACTTTATAGCCGTTCATCCAGTCGCCAGTGTTGATGGTGTTGGTATTTCCTGCTGATGTTGCTTCGGAGGAAATATCCGACCAGATAAACGCCGTTGACGAAGCGGCTGTTCCCGGCTTCTTTGCATATCCGCAAGCCGCTACTTCTCCTGCTTCTGTCGCATCATTCGGGCCGCCGCAACGCTGTTCCGCGTCAATCAGAGCCACGCTTGCCTGAAGGAGTTTGCTTGTACCGGTAAGTGCGAGGACCTCCGGACGCACTTCACCTCCCTCTCCAAGCAGTGTTGTGGTAAAGCTTCCTCCTGCGGTCCCGTCATCGGTGAATATTCCGCGAAGTTCAAAGACGTGTTCAGCTCCCGCCGTAATCTTATACTGGCCTGCCGTATAGTTGGAAGTGTTGTCAACGATTGCGCGGACAATCACGCGGCCTGACGAATCATAGTTCTTGGTGTAATCACCCGCACCTCCAAAGTATATTGCAGCATTTCCGGTTGCGTTCGTCATATAATTGCCGTTTGTAAAGCTATAGAGCTTGAAGGCCGGCAACTGTGTGCCCATTGCCGTAATGTTGGAGGTTGAAACAATAAAGGTTACTCGGTTAATCTTCACATCTCCACCTTCCGCCTTTACAGCAAATCGGATGAGCGGCTGCTCGCCGTTTACTGCAGACCCGGACAACGCTGCACAGTTTCCTGACGCCTCTTCGCACTTCCTTACTTTCGGTATTCCGCGGAACGCCATAACGCCCGTGCCGGTCACGTCGGAGTGTGTTTCACTCTCAACGCTCACGCCGGATTGCAATCCACGCGCTTTCTGCTTGCCTTTGCCGTTTCCTGCGCCGCCTCCGTCATAGTCAATGCCCAACAGCTCGCCGCCTACGCCGTTTTGGCTTACTGCAATCGGCGCCAAGTCTGCTTTAATGGTCATCAGCTTAGAACCGTTTTTTGGAATAACGAAGCAACCTGCTGTCGGCGTGGTGCCCGTATCACTGCACACATTAAGCGTGATATCCGTGATGCCGTTTACGTCAAACGGATCAATTTTTCTCGTTACCATGAGTCCGCCGTCCCAAAGCTCAACTGCTTCATATTCTGCCCGTGTGGACGAACCGGTAACATCAAGCTGGAGCCGTAGATCCGTAATTGCCAAGTCTTCAGACGTCGCTGACCACTTCAGGATATTCATCGTTACGCCTTTCTGGCCCGCATACGTCCATTGCTCGGCATTTACCGGAATGACGTTTTCGGCCGCTACCTTGTAGCCGCCTGATGTCTGAATGGTTACACCTCCTCCCGCGACATCTGTCGCTGACTCGGTTACCGCGTTGGCGTCCGCAACGGTCTTGACCGTCCAATCAACGGCTGTTCCTCCGTTATGGAGAATATACTGGTAGAAACTGGTTGACGTTGCCGTGCTGGAAAGGTCTCCGAACAGTCCAATGGTCTTTGAGGTTCCTTTTGGAATAGCAAAGGCGTTGTCAAAGTTAAACACCAGTGTTTCCGTCGGAGAGCTGGCGGGATTCACCCTGTTTGATCCGGTATTCAATGCCGGGCTTGTTGGGCTGTTTCCGTCCCTGAATGTGAGGTTCGCGACCGTCGCGCCGGACGCATTGGTTCTTTGCACTACCCGTCCAACTGTTACAGCCACGTCGGCTCCGGAATCAGACGCGCTTAAGGTGAACCGTCCAAGTTCTACGTTGGTGGAATTTGCAATCAATGTTGTTGATGCAAACGTGCCTGCTGGAGAAATCGTCAACGATCCTGCCTTGATAGTCATTGTCGGACCCGAAACGGAGCTTGATGGGGATGGCGTGATGGTATTTCCGGTAACGCCTCCTGTGACACTCGAAATAGCAGTGGAAGGCGTGAATGAAAGCGCAATCGTATCATTCGTCTCCCAACTGCTGTTGAGGTCGCCTTTTACCTTGTAGATGTTCTTGCCGACCGGAACTGTAATACTATCGGTGAACGTCATTGTGAACGGCGCAGTGGAACCGGCGGCTCCACCACCGAAGTCTAACGGCCCTGCTACCACCTTACCAGTTGAATCATACACGGTCACATTTGTGATCTTGCCGTTTTCACCGCCGGAATCGTTATCGGTCGTGGTGATACTCATCGCCCATGAGGTAAAGGAGACCGGTTCACCTTTTGCTTCAAACTCAAATGCGCCTAAGTTGACGCTGTCTCCGTCTGAAGGAAGGTTTTCAGCGCCAATGGTACTTGACTTAGAAACCGTAAGGGTGCCCTTGCTGATTTCTACCTGATACGCATCGTACCGCGGGCTTGTGGCATGGAAATCGCCGTCATCAGCAGATACGGCTACTTCAGTCGCAGACGGCTTAATGTCATAGCCATTGCTTAAACCTTTAAACACCACATCCTCATAGCGATAAATGTCGAAGTCAACGGTTCTTCCGGAACCGTCATTAACATCGCCTCTAATGCTTACTTCGAAATTTTTGCCTTTTTCAAGTTTAATGCCATTTCCGAAATTCACGGTATAGTATTTCCCGTCAGAAGAAATGATAGGGTTATATTTCACTCCTTTCTCATCTTCAACCATCACATTGGCAAGATCACCAATTGCAGCAGATCCTGATTGGTTAAAGGAGATTGATTTCCATAAGACATCTTCATTGGAATTTGCCGTTGCCTTTAGAGATGTAAAGACATAAGCGGTTGTTCCAACTTCCTTGGTTCGGGACGTGCCGGGATCAAGCGAGCCGTCACTTAATGTCACGCCTCCAATTGAAACAGTGGCATTAATGGTATTTCCTGCACCGGTAAGCGGGAGCGTTGCATTTAAGTCTGCAGAAGTATTCACCGCGACAACCGAGAGAAATGCAATCTGCCCGGCATATGCGGAGAGCGACGCCACCATATCTCCTGCAACCGTCATCTCACGCGTCTGACCCGCTTTGACGATAAAGTCATCAGTGATAACCGCCTGATGGCTTGAATTTAAGGTTTTTGAGATCTGGTTTACCCGATTTCCATTTTCATCCAAGAGCACAATTCCGGAAAACGGATTGTCGGCACCAAGACCTGTTCGCTCAACCGTCACTGAATCTACCACAACATCTCCGTCACTGCTTGCGGTAAATTTCACGCGAGTGAACGGAACATTGATAGCGTTTTGTACGGCAAGCGTTGCGGACGGATGGCTGCCTTCGGTAACGGTAAGACCGGTACCAACAGCAACATCCCCCGTATCATCCCCCGTGTCATCCCCGGTATCATCTCCTGGAGGGGTTACAGCCACCAGTGCGTTATACTTCGCCCTGGAAATG
>MHOA01000012.1 GCA_001821765.1 Candidatus Ryanbacteria bacterium RIFCSPLOWO2_12_FULL_44_26 | reverse complement strand
GGTCTGCCCGGCTCTTTGGCGGTCTGCGATTCGCGGAAGGTCGCGGCGATCAAAAGATTTTCCCGCAAGGCAAATTCCCTCAATTCCGTTTCCTGCGTTTCCAGCGACAAAACTTGTCTGTCGTCCTCGTCCGTTGATTTTCTAATGTATAAAAAGTATTTCATACTTGTAGTGAATTTATTGAACTATCGCTTTTGGGCAGTTAAAAATTATCGCTTTGCTTTCCGCCCCCTTTTTTACTCCGCGCTTTGCGCGGCGAACCACGTTTTGCGCTCACAAGCAATTTGCTTTGAACCCAAAAAGTCGTGGAAAATTCTTGCCGATTTGCCCGCCGAGGGGCGAAGCCCCGAGGTGGAGAACTCGTATCATCCAATTTGGCTCCACACCCTGAACGAAATCCGAACGCATTTTCGGGAAACCCCCGACGAATGAAGCCGCCCCGCCGCCGCTCGCTGACACTCGCCGCCAAGCAAAACATTCTTTGCTTTTCCTAATGTGTGCGCGCCGAACTTTTTCTTCTAAAAGGAAAAGAATGTTTTGTTTGGCTCTGCTCTGAACGAGCAGGCGGCGGGGCTGGCCTCTTTTTGTATTCGCTCGGACGGCTCGACATTCCTCCCCCCAACCCCCTCCTGCCGAGCCGTCCTCGCGTGGGCAGACGGATTTTTTGGCGGCGATAAAATTTATGAATATAGTATATCCCATTTTGGGATTATACCACAATAGGATATATGATACAAACAAGTATGAGCAAGTCGGTTTACTCAAAAGATTATAAGGAAATCATAGAACGCTTGAAAAAAGCGCGTATTGAGGCCAACTTATCCCAGCAGGCGGTAGCTGATAAACTTGGCAAACCACAATCCTACATCTCAAAAATCGAATCCGGTGAAAGACGACTTGATGTGGCCGAAATGAAGAAATTTGCAGCAATTTATAAAAAGCCAGTTGATTACTTTTTGAAATAATATGACTTCACGAATACAAGAAATGCTGGCCGGTAGAGATGATGTTATAGATTACTCCGCTGTAATCAAAAAATTTCCTTGGCTAGTTCAAAAAGATCAAAATTGCGTACTAAGTCCCGATAGCGACGGACTGCTTTGTGGGTTGTTTGTATCTCACTATCTAAACTGGAAAATACGCGGTTTTTACGATGGGAAAATTATAGTTTTAGAAAAAGGATTTAAGCCCAAAGATTGTATATTCCTAGATATGGAAGTTTTTAGGAAAGGAATAAGAAGTGTTGGACAGCATATGGTTATGTTTAACAAAGGACAATTGCCCGAGAACTGGAAAAACTTTGATGACTGCGCCTCTATCAATAATATTCGCGGTCATGATGGGTATCATGATTTCCGACTAAAATATCCATTTGGCACAATCCACTTTTTAATTGGCGTTCTTGGAACAAGGCAAAAAATCGAAATACCAAAAAGCGCGATAGCTCCGCTTCTATTCACGGATGGGACATGGATGAATTTGCTTGGTTATACGGAAAACTCTTTGAGTTGGCTAAAGTATTTACGGGCCGATGAAGAAGGCACTCCGCTTAATGAGGTTTTTCTGAATAAGCACTATTCTCTACACGAATTGATGTTGACTATGAACGATTTTTTGCGAGAACGAGATGCGATTAGCATCCCCCGCGAACGTGGTGATAGAGTTACCATTACTCTCAGAGGAGGAGAGGGCACGCCGCACAACCTTACCATTGAGGAAGAGAATTTTTACCTCTTGAATGAGGATGCAAAAAGGCGAGCCGAAAGGTTTTTGAGACTTTTATCAAGATTGACTGGATGGAAATATGAAGAAAAAAGTTGGTCGTGGAGTAGGTGGCAATTATCTCAATTTACAAAGGGAGATTTTGTCGGGGCAAAAATTCGTTTGAGTAATAGAACCTTTGACGAGTTTATCGCAAAAAATCCACTCTCGTTTGCTATGACAAGTACTCAAAACATCGAATATACCCTTGAGGGACCTGATAAAATGCTTTAGTTAAAGAGCGAGCTTGGTATTGATTTAATGCGTTCTTCCGTCAGCTTGCAATATTCTTTTGAAATATCAATGCCAATATAATTTCGGCCGAGTTGTTTGGCAGCGACCGCAGTTGATCCACATCCAATAAACGGATCAAGAACAATTCCTTTGGGTGGGCAAAAACATTGAATAAAATCGGTTGGGATTTTGTCGGGAAATGTTGCCGGATGTTTTCTTTTTAATGGATTTTTATCTCCAGCATTTAGATAATCCCACACAGTGCCTCGGCATTTCATTCCGTTTATTTCTCTTGTGATAGTTTTAGTTGTCGTTCCATCAGTGCGGCGATTACCGCTCCCTGTCATTGTCTTTCCGCCATGTTTTGATGGCACCTTCAACGGCTCTTTATTAAAATAAGCAGGACGATCTCCTTTCAGAAAAATGGGCATATACTCATGGTCTACACGGAATCGTTTTGTCCACCATGCTCCCTCCGTTCCGTATTTTCTGTAAATTACGGTTTCAAAAAGCTTAAAACCAGCATTGTCACACCAATCTATAATTGTCTTGAATGACGTGAGGGTTTTTCCAAAATTTCGGGTCGCGTCCTGAATAACCATTGCGGCGATACCTCCATCTTTTAAAATACGATTAAGCTCTTTACCGATAGCTGGTAAATTGAGTGAAAAGCCATTGTAGGTTCTAATATCGTCATAGGGCGGGGATGTTACGACTAAATCTATGGAATTTGACGGAATTTTTTTCAAAACTTCCACCGCATCACCACAAAGAATTTTATTTAATGGTAATTCGTTATATTTTTGAGTTTCTTTGTATTCGGGAAATTGTATCGGCGATCTTACTTCTTCGCGAATAACGTCGAGTACAATTCCTTGTATTGAAACATCCCGTCCATTTCTGAAAATAAGCGGCTCCATGTTTTTGTTCGCTGGTTGTAAGCGAATATGCCCCCGCTCTTTATAAAATTTCTTTAGGGTTGCTTCGTGATTATCTATCAGAGCTACCACTTTTTGTCCGTTCTCAGCCGTTTCTTGTTGTCGGACTAAAACAACATCACCATCATTTATATTTTCGTCAATCATACTGCTTCCGACTACGCGGAGAGCATAAACTTCTGACGAGGATGGAATTTTACTTTTGGGAACAGCAATCATTTCTTTAGTTTGTATTGCTTCTATTGGCTGACCGGCAGCAATAATCCCCAAAAGAGGAATTTTTACCATTGTCTCGCGACCAAACGCCTCAATAGAGCGCGGCTTGTTTTCTTCTTTGGATAAAAGTCCCAAATCGCGAAGTTTAGAAACGTGAAAATGAGCCGTTGAAACTGACGAGAGTTTTAATTTCTTGCGTATTTCGTCAAGAGAGGGGGCATATCCTTTCCGCCCTTGATAATCGGTTATAAAATCGAGGGTTTGTTTTTGCCTTTTTGTTACCATAGTGATATTATAGAAAATAAATCGAAAGTGTAAAAGAGCTAGTTATCCACAGCAATATGAAAGGAGAGAATAAATTGGAGTTGGCAGGGCCAAAACCTTACGAAGTAGTAGGGATAAAATTTGATGTTTTTGGGAAGGTACCAAAATCATGGTTGTCTTATGGAAAATATGGATTTGGCATGGATTGGATGGATGTTAACGGTAATGACCTCCCCATGAGCGGTCCATCTGCAGAAGTCGTACCAGGTCTTCTTTTTAAGTTCAAAAAGAAATTAAGATTTTATGGGCACGTTGATTTAAGCTACTTTCAAACATCGGAGCATCCCCGGGGGTTAGTTATTGAAATAAGCGGGGACAACAAGCACTGGTTTCTTCTGCCACTTATTATTGGGGGAACGAATCAAATTTATGATTCCGAGCATGAGGAATTGAGGAAAAAACTTTCAGTCACAGTAAAGAAGGTACTGAAAAGGAAAGAAGATTGGAAGAATTATAATAAAGAGTTATCACAGATTAGAAAGGGTATCGTTTTCGACATAGAAATTTTGGAAGGGGTATTCGAGATACTAAAAAACTCAGAAGAGAGGTTTGAAGAATTTTCAGAATCAGAGGAAGATAAGCAGGAAAAAGATCTAGAAGAAAAATACAAAGACGTTATTGCATGGAGAGGTCCGCTATTACGCGGCATAGTCGGTAGAATGGACGGCTATGAGTTCCGTGTCTATAGTGGAGACCATAACCCGAAACACTTTCATGTAATTCACAAAGGGCGTGGCATTGACGCTCGATTTTCTTATCCGCAAATTCAACTGATAGACTACAAAGGAAGTTCAAGCATAATTGGTAGTAAGGAAAGTGCAAAAATTCGCGAGTTTTTTGAGGTGGCTAAAAATTTACAAAAACTCAATAGTGAGTTTCAAAAACAGTTATCGTAGATTATGGAATCGCCGCCAAAAAATCCGTCTGCCCACGCGAGGACGGCTCGGCAGGAGGGGGTTGGGGGGAGGAATGTCGAGCCGTCCGAGCGAATACAAAAAGAGGCCAGCCCCGCCGCCTGCTCGTTCAGAGCAGAGCCAAACAAAACATTCTTTTCCTTTTAGAAGAAAAAGTTCGGCGCGCACACATTAGGAAAAGCAAAGAATGTTTTGCTTGGCGGCGAGTGTCAGCGAGCGGCGGCGGGGCGGCTTCATTCGTCGGGGGTTTCCCGAAAATGCGTTCGGATTTCGTTCAGGGTGTGGACGCATACAAAAAATTGACAACAATATGGAGCTGGGGTAGGTTGGCAGACAAGAATACAGCCGGGTGTTCCGGTTGTCACCTCAAAACGTTTTATTGCCCTTTGGAAAGGAGAAGTTGAAATGCAGGCCAGCACCTTGCCGGATCTCCGGCATAAGAAGCTTGTCGACGAGAAGCTCTGGAAGCGTCTCGTCGGGCGCGTTATGAAGGACGAGGGGAAGACGCGCGAGAAAGCCGAGTCCATCATGGACGAGGCGCTCTGCTTCCTCAAGCTCTGCGCGGACTTCCCGAAGGAGCGTTTCGCGCCTTCGAGGGGGGTGGACATCGGTTGGCACGCCTTCCTTATGTATACGAGGGAGTACGCCGAGTTCTGTCAGCGTGTGGCTGGACGTTTCATCCATCACGCGCCGAGCGACGACGACAAGCCGGTGAAGGTGACCGTGCAGGCGACAGTCTCTTTTATGCAGAGACGCGGCCTCATCTTCAATGAGGAGCTGTGACCCGCGAATTACGCTTCTTGCGACTCCGGTCCGCCCGACTGCGGCGAGGGCGACTGCAACAGCGGCGGTGACGCCTAGTAGTGTCGCTAAAGGGGTGGATAGAAGTTTGTCTATCCACCCCTAAACCTTTTATCTTCTTATTGAAAGCATGGATTACAATAGTATTTACAAAAATAAAAATCTATTTGGCACCGAGCCGCACTGGCTTGTGCGGAAAATTCTGAAATACAAAAAATCCGGCACGGTTCTGGATATCGGCGCCGGACAGGGGAGAAATAGTTTATTTCTTGCGAAGAACGGTTTTGAGGTTACGGCGATTGATACGTCTGCAGAAGGTATTAAAAAAATCCAAGAAAGTGTTGCGAGAGATGGTTTAAGCGTTGAAACGGAGATTGCCGATATCAACGGTTTTAAATTTGAAAAGCAATATGATGTTATCGTCGTTCTTTTTGCGCTCCAACATCTGATAAAAGACGATGTGCCTGTGTTACTAGAAAAGATTAACGGGCACACGGCCCTCTATGGATTGAATGTTGTTGCAGCCTTTACTACCGAAGGGGATTTTTATAAATTACAGAGGAATCGGAAGTATTTTTATCCCGCACCCGGTCAGCTAAAAGAGACTTACAAAGATTGGAATGTCTTGGAGTGGGAAGAGAAACAATCAACTGCCTTCCAGAAAGATAAAGAAGGTAGGCAATTGAAAAACCTGACATCGTTTTTGATTTCGCAGAAGAGATAGCTTGCGAAAGTCGGGCTAAACATCTTCAAAGACAGAAAAAAGAATTCTACGTACTTTGCAAAAAAACTAACCAAAAATGACGATTGGCAATTCCGGAGGACAAATAAAGAACAGCGCAAACTCGAAAATCTGATCCAATACGAAATCAATAGCCTATAGTAATCAACGTGTCTTTTTCAGCCGCACAAAAAACGAACTGCCTTTGCCCGGACCTTCAGACTCAGCCCAGATTTCGTCGTGGTGGGCGAAAACGATTTCTTTTGAAATATAAAGGACAAGTCTGGTTCCTTGATTTTTAGTCATTGTTGGATCGCGGCGGAACTGTTGGTATAGATCGGTTATTGAAAATTCAAAATGGCGCCTCCCCAGCATTGAAGACGCCTCCACGATTGCTGTCGTCCACCCATAAGTACAAACACGGTCAAGAACAAGAGTACAATTGCGGTGATCTTTGGTAAGGACGGAGCAATCCGCGCATATTCCCCTCGGCCGGGGTGTAAAAAGTTATTTAGCAATCTAAAACCCCCTGCGCAGAATCGCAGGGGGTTTTGCTGCCACCGAAAAGTATGGTTCTGGTGTTCTTTAATGGATTCGAACCCACGAAAGGGGGTCGGGGAAAACTACAGTTTTCCCCGTGGAGGAAAATAAGAGCGAATGTAATGAGTGAGGCAAGAAACCGAGTGGTTTTTTAGGAGTCCCGAGTTTATCGAGGGACGACGGGTTCTAGGGACGAAGCCGCATCTGTGACGTGGCGAAGTGATGGAATCCCTCCGGGGGCTTTGTGCGGCGCATGGCGGCTTTTTGGATTGCTTACGCCTCTCTCTTAATAATGAGATCTGCCAAACCGCTCAATGTTTCTATAACTTCTTGGTTATATTTTTTACGATTGAATTGTTTGAGAGAATCCTTCGCTTGCTCGGCATATTTTTTTGCGAGATCTTTACAATATGCAAGCGCGCCACTGTTTTTGAGCGCCAAGCGCACTTCTTCTGCTTGTCTTTTGGAGATTTGTTTTCTTCCGAGCGCGGATAGTATTTGCTTTCGGTGGGAGCTATTACCCATTTCAAGCGCTTTGGCAACAAGCAGAGTTTGTTTTCCTTGTTTTATATCAGACAGAATAGGTTTCCCGAGTTTTTTTTCATTTCCGAATATTCCCAAAATGTCGTCCTGAATTTGAAAAGCAATCCCCCCTGGAACTGCGTAGCGGGAGATATCCTGTATGTTTTTTGGAGTTGCTTTTGCCAATATAAGACCAATATGCAATGGACTTTCAAATGTGTATTGAGCGGTTTTTAAGCGATATACGTTGAGGATTTCAGCGGGTGTCGGGGCAGGCGACGTTTCCAGTCGAATATCCAGCTCTTGTCCGAAAATGGTGTTTTTGACCGTTTCGGAAAGCTTACTGATTGCCCGTATTTTCATTTCAGCATCAAACGTTGTAGAAAGAATGAGCGTTGTTGCCAGCTGCGACGCCAGGTCTCCTGCCAGAATCGCCATCGTTTCTCCAAAATGCTTGGAGTGTTTTGGGTTTGTATGTTTTTGGCGGCGTGTTTTGTACTCGTTCTCGTAGAGTTTGTGGACGGTGGCTTTGCCTCTGCGCATTTCGTCCTCGTCCATGATGTCGTCGTGAATAAGGAGAAATGCGTGCACCAGTTCCATTGCGAGTGATGCTTTAAGGATATCTTTTTCTTTTTTCCCGCCGACTAGTTTGTAGCCATAATAAACAAGCGCGGGCCTTAGCCGTTTTCCGCCGCGCATGCAAAAGTCTTCAACAACATCAATCATGCGCCGGGCATAAGCAAGCGATCGGGGCACCGCAGCTTTTTGTTCATTGAAAAAATTCTTCAGTAATGGATCTGTGAGAGCGGCAAATTTGCCTAAATTGTTTTTTTCTTTATTCATAAGCAAACAAAGATAGTATTGAACAAAAACGCCTTTTTTGGAAGGCATCTCATGAATTGAAAAATCTCATTTTTCGCTTTATACTAAACAGTATTTAATCCCCGCCCATAGCTCAATTGGCAGAGCAGCGGACTCTTAATCCGTTGGTTGTAGGTTCAAGTCCTACTGGGCGGACATTTATTCAAACACAAACATTATGAAATATCATATTCCGCAGGAAGTGCAGACCATCACGCAATCCTTGGAAAGGGCTGGTTTTGAGGCGTATATCGTGGGAGGTTGTGTGCGCGATCTTTTGCGCGGTGTGAAACCTGCTGATTGGGATGTAACGACGAACGCAAAACCGGATGAAATCCAGCAAGTCATGCAAAAAGCAGGGTTTAAAACATTTTATGAAAATGAGTTTTTGACCGTTGGTGTTGTGCGGATGAAGGAATCTATATCCGAAAAGGATGCAAAAGAAGCCCCCGCAGATGTCATTGAGGTGACAACCTATCGGGCCGAAGCAAAATATACAGACAAGCGCCACCCCGATGTCGTAAATCCCGCAACAACCTTACAAGAGGATCTGAAACGCAGAGACTTTACGATAAATGCCATGGCTGCCAAAATCGCAGCGAATGGGGTGATTGAAGTGATTGATAGGTTTGATGGACAAAAAGATCTCCAAGAGAACAGCATTCGTGCCGTTGGTTCTTCTAAGGAACGTTTCACTGAAGACGCCCTTCGGCTGATGCGTGCGGTACGGTTTGCCGCCCAGCTTGACTTTAAAATCGAAAAGAAAACACAAGAGTCTGTAAAGCGCGAAGCAGGACTGCTTCGTTTTATCGCGAAAGAGCGTATAAAAGATGAGTTTTCAAAACTCTTGACGAGTGATAAACCCTCATATGGTCTGGAGCTTTTGTGGGACCTCGGACTCCTTTTATTTATTGCCCCTGAAATAGAGGAGGGTTTTGGAGTTACGCAGAACAAACATCATATCTATACTGTTTGGGAGCATAACTTGCGGGCTGTTCAGCATGCGGCTGAAAATAAGTGGAGCTTGGAAGTGCGGATGGCGGCGCTTTTGCACGATGTGGCAAAGCCTCGCACGAAAGAAGGTGAGGGGCCGGATTCCACGTTTTACAACCACGACGTCGTTGGCGCAAAAATGGCGTTTGAGCTCCTTGCGCGGCTTCGGTATCCGAAGCGGTTTTGTGAAAAGGTGGCGAAGCTTGTCCGTTATCATCTTTTTTACTACAACGTTGACGAGGTAACCGATTCATCGGTCCGACGGCTTATGAGGAAAGTCGGCCCTGAGGACATGGAAGATCTTATTCGTGTTCGCATGTGCGACCGCATTGGTTCGGGAGTTCCCAAAGCTGAACCCTATAAACTTCGCCACTTCCGTTTTATGGTGGAAAAGCTTATGAGGGATCCCATCACGGTACGCATGCTTCAGGCAAGCGGCAAAGATGTGATGGAGGTTGGAGGTATTCCTTCCGGGCCAAAGGTGGGGTTTCTGTTAAATATTTTATTGGAAGAAGTGCTTGATGATCCTAAAAAGAATAAAAGGGAATTGCTTCTGAAACGCATTCAAGCGCTCAGCGTTCTTCCTGCCAGTGAGCTAAAAAAGCTTGCGGATAGCGCAAAGCAAAAATCTTCTGCGCTTGAGGAAGAGCAAGTGCAGAACATCAAGAAGCGTCATTACGTAAAATAACCCATTGATCACTGTACAAGGAGAGGCCTTGTACTTGTTTGGTTACGAGGTTGCTACTGCCCGTAGCGGCGGTTTCTTGCCGCGTACCATAAAAGAGCGCGGTCAAGATCGCGCTCGCTGAAGTCCGGCCAAAGCGTCGGCGTAAAATATAGTTCGCTGTACGCAAGCTGCCAAAGGAGAAACCCCGAAAGGCGCTGTTCGCCCGATGTCCTTATAAGCAAATCAGGATCTGGAGAGCCATTCGTGCCGAGCCATTCCGATATATCCTTTTCTGTGACGACTCCGCCGTTTTCCTTTATAGCCAGGCGGGCCGCGTCCACAATTTCATTTCTTCCGTTATAATTAATTGCGACATTGAGCACGCCATTTGTGTTTCTGGCCGTTTTGCTCATCGCTTCTTCACAGCATTTTACGATGTCTTGGGGTAATTCTCTCCAGCGGCCAAGCACCCGAAGCTTGTATCCTTGTTTGTGAAGGGATATGAGTTCTTCTTTAAGCACTTTTTTGAGCAGTTTAAAAAGATAACTCACCTCTTCCTTTGTCCTTTTGAGGTTTTCTGTTGAAAGAGCATAAACCGTAACAGTCCGTATGCCTTTTTTAAGGCACCACTCTCCCAGCTGTTTGATTTTTTCTGCTCCTTTTTCATGTCCTTTTATGATAGGAAGTGATTGTTGCTTGGCCCAACGGCGGTTGCCATCCATAATTATTGCAAGATGTTGTACTTGTTTTTGGCCTTCTTGTTTTATGGTCATAGATTTTTCTATATATTATATAACGCCTTAAGAAAGATAAAAGAGTTCTGTTTTTTATGCAAGCGTTGTGTTTGAGTATTTTGGGAGGTACAATCAGGCTAACAACGGCGGCGTTTTTGCCAGCACTGAAACCCAACGGAGTGTCGTATAGTGGTAGTACGCAGGCTTCGGGAGTCTGTAGCGGGAGTTCGATTCTCCCCACTCCGAATAATTAAGAGAAGTCAAGTTCGCCTCGGCCGCTTGCGCCGCCTCGGCAACCAAATCATACGGTGCCTTCGGCACAAAATGGAATTGTCGGTTTTCTGGGGAAGAATAAAAGAAAGTTTTTGGAGTTACTTTATTTCTTTTTCCCAAATTAGACTAAAGATTTCCCGAATGGTTTTGGGGAAGCGCGTTCCATATAATGTTAAAGACCACGCGGAATGTGAGTGCAAGCGAAGGACTAGTGATCATAGTTCCAAATATCGGCTGGTCAAGACTGATGAGCGCGACATTGTCGTCCCAGATAAGGATATCTGTTGGGATTTCTCCACGTGCTTCCGGGAGTAATCTATATTCATAGAGCCCCCCCAAAATCCCGCGCGTAATAGGGATAGCGTCTTTTGAAACATAACTTAAAATATCCCGAAAGACAACGCTGTTTTTCTTTAGTTTCTTTTGATATTCCTCAAAAAAATCAGTGGATGCTTCAGCAAGCTTTTTTGTTGAGCCAATAGCCACTATTTCATCTGCGGAGGCGGTTGTATAGTAGAGTTCCTTAAGCTGCTCGAAGCCGTCAAAAAATCGAATACTTGGCTTATTTTTTGACACTTTGTGGAGTGCCCGCAAATCGGGTAGCGCCGAAGAAAGAGCTCGCGCCCGTCGTTCAAGTATTCCCACTAACGCTTGCGGATCTGTAGACAGATAGACATGTCGTTTGCCCTGTATTTGCCGCTCAACAAGATTTTTGCCCTCTAGACTTTTGAGAACATTGTAGCAGTTGGTCCGGGCGATACCCGTGCCTCGAGCAATCTCTGGCGGCGAGGTGAAGCCTTTTGTAAGAAGAAAGAGGTAAACAGTTATTTCAGAACTATTAAGCCCTGCCTTTTTGAGTTCTTGTCCTAACTCCATATATTTGTCAATAATAAATATATCATTTTAAACCTATTAAATCAAGTATTTTTGAGAAAAGTATATGTTGATACAATAATTACTATTGACATTCTAATCAGGATCTGCTATACTCCTGGCAGAATCAAGAAGGATAGAAATAGAGTTATTTCTATCCTGTCGGGCAATAGAGCCCAAACGTTCTTTGAAGGAGAAGGACATGCGTATTCTAGTGATAGATGACCGCCATGAGAACCGTGCGTCTGCTGAGGAACTGAAGGCCCAGCACGATGTCACCATTGTTGGTTCGACGGTGGAGGCGGCGAAGCAGATCGCAAGCGGACAATACGATGTTGTTCTGACAGACCTCTTTATGCCCGCCGACAAGACTCCTGCCTTCGAAGGGGCTACCTTTAGCTACCCGTTCGGGAAGGAGCAGGGCACTCTCGTCAACTTCAGCAAGTCCTGGGTTGGCCAGGACCTCCCAGTTGGGTTCAGTTTCGCCATTCGGGCGACGCTCGAGGGGGCGAAGTACGTGGCGATTGTCACTCGCGACAATCACCACGGCGACCCCATCTCGGCTCAACTGGACTGGTTCGGACGAGGAAGAGAGTTTGGCAAACCGTCACGTCGCATGGATCTGAATGGGTCAATCTTCATGATCATTCGAGCGCTCCCAAGGATTCGGGATTCGAAAATCTTGGATGACAAGGACTGGGCAGCCGCTCTTGAAGATCTCCTTACAGATCCATGATCTCCGGAGCCGGAGTGATGACCGGCTTGGCAACAGAAGGTCCGAGTACCTGTAAGGGGCAGTAGGACCAAAAATCATTCGCTCCGATGCTTAACAGTATCGGGGCGTTTTCTTTTTGGTATAAAGGTCTTTTAGGATGAATTGGTAAAGGAGAAGGAAAAAATTATCAAAAAACTGCGAGAGGAAACAAAGAAACACTTCCCATAAATTCGCGCATAAAAAGAGAGCCCCGCCCAAGCATGTATGTGCTGGAGCGGGGCTTTTCAATCTATCTGCGTATATCGCGCGTGTCGCGTACCCCGTGGCGGTTTCCGTCTCGGTGTACTTTGTTCCGGTCCTCGCCGCTTTCTCTGTGTTCTCGGAGTTTCTGCTCTCGCTGTTTTGATTTAAAGCGAATTTCGCGGCAGCGGTAAAGCCCGAAAATGTACAGTGGACAGGGGTTTGCAACCGTTGAAGCGCATATTCCTCTTCTGCAATCCCCTTCAAAGTCACGATGGAAAGAGGATGGATTGATGCCGACCCGAACTATCTGCTGAATGCGATTGAGCGAGAGCCTGGTCGGCTTCACGTTTGGATGGGACAGAGAACCGTTAAGGAGTGTTCCTTTGTGGTAGTACCAGTTCCCTGCTCCCGGAACAACTGGATTTACCAGCATGCTCCACGGAAGGATTTCCTTTGCCGAATTTCTGGCCTCTCGCTCTTCCTGTCTGATCATTCTCGCTACGTCGTCCAAGTACACTCTTTGGCGGTCCATGTCGGTAAAGATCTGGACATTGCCGGTATCAGGCCAGCGTTGGATAAGCACTGCGGCTCGGTCGCCAAACGGTGATCGGCAGAATTTCTGAATAAGAGGGTCGCTGCTTTCAACCGTTACTATCTTGAGTGTTTTACCTCCATCAAGTCCCGTCTTTACTTTTTCGACACGGCGCTTTTCGTATTCTTTCGCGGTTTTTTGGTGAAAATGCCGCTGTTCGCAGTATTTCGTCTCCAACGCAAAGAACACGAATCGGGTGATTTGCTCTTGTTGTCTCTTTCCTTGGACGAACGGCAAATTGAAGGCTTTGACTATGCTGGCCAGTTCAAGAGGCCGAACGCCGCGTTTCGTATCACAACGCCTCACCTCTTCAATAATGTCCGCCAGCTCCGGCTTGCCCAGCACGCCAAGAGCTTTGGCAACGAGCGTGGTACAACATTCCTCATGCCCTTCCGTTTTGTTGTTTGACGAGCGGTGGTCGTCAAACGGCCCCTCTTCAACGCCCAAGTAAAGTATTCCGTCAGAGCAATACTTTTGCAGGAACTGCTCTGATGCGAATTTATGCACAAGCCAAAGGGCGGCTCGTTCATCGAGATGTATGTCGTTGTGGGATCGCACCCGGATGTTTCGCTCGATTCGAGTGTTTTTGATTGGCCACTCAAACTCAATCATGCCAGCCCCCTGGAACACTCCGTTCCGTTTTTGTTTCGTACGTGAACGACTGGGTTTGGAGCACAATGCTCCTTTCAAGTTGCATTTGCCTTTCGTAAGGATTTCTCACGAGAAGCATACTCTTGAAAACTTATATCATTTCTTCTAAGGGTTGTCAAATATTGTAAAAATCAACGCGTTACAAACGCTTTTAGGCATTAAAATTCAGATACTATCCCGACAACGTGAGACAGATCAGCAATTGGAGATGTTGATTTGTGTTGGTTCAAAGGTACGGGGTCAAACCCCGTGACCTTCACCGTGACATTAATCTGATGTCAGCCTTTCTCTGGAGTTCCGCGATGTTTCGAAATCCTTGTTTTTGAAAACTTTGTTTTACACCAGCGATCAGCTTGGGTAAAAAATTGTAACCCGAGCCGCGATACGGAACTTTAATTTCTCTGCCTTCCGCGACTTTCACTTTGGTCTTATCAATGCCGTAGCGAATAGCCGATGGCCTGAATTTCATTGCCGCCAAAGATCCCATGCCGCGATATTTTTTGACCATTCGCTCGGAATCATAGTCAAATTCTTTTTCTCCGGGCGACTCATCAAGTCCGGCAAAAAGACTGCCCATCATTACGGTTTGCGCTCCAAGAGCCAAGGCTTTTGTGATGTCTCCGGGTTTTGATAAATCGGTGTCTAACACTTTGATACCGCCGTCAGCGATTAAGGGCATAAAGCCGTATTTACTTTTTAATCGTTTTGCCGCCTGGCTCGTATCATAAATAGCCGCGGCCTGGCTCCGACCAGTGCCTAATTCTTGTTGAGTGATGCAAGCGGCTCCAGGACCAACACCGACTCTTAAGCCGTCGATTAACCAACTCCCTTCTTTCAAAACCGATCTCACCATTTGGCCGGAACAAGCATTACCCAAGACAACTTCGATTTCGGGAAAATTCTTTTTGCTGAATTTGGCGATTTCAATTTGCTCTTTGTAAACAATGCCGGCGTCAACCACGATGCCCGATACGCCAGCTTGAACCACCTGCCTAATTCTTTCTTTAGCCAGGCTCAAGCGCGATTCAACCGCGGCAAAAACTTTAAGCTGTTTATTTTTGTCTTTGATGGCCAATGGATAGGACGCGTTTTTTCTTAAATCACTATCAGTGACCAATGCCACTAATCTGAACTTGTTATCAACGATGGGCAGAGTGTCTAAATTATGGGCTTTAATTATTTTATTGGCTTCGGAGATATCATGCTTGTCAAGAGTGGTTTTCCGATTGGCTGTCACGAGTTTCGCTTTCGGGGTCATAATTTTCCCTAAGGGCGTGTCCATTTTTTCCAAATAGCGGACATCGCGACGAGTAACAATGCCGATCAGTTTCGATTTCAAGGTACCGCCTTCGGTTATGGGCGTACTGAAAAATCCATACTCCTCATTTATTTTATAGATGTCGCCCACGGTATTATCCGGACCCAAACAGATCGGATTTCTCACAAAAGCGGCTTCGAACCCTTTCACTTTTTTAATTTCGGCTAATTGACCTTCGATCTCCGGAAAATTGTAGTGGATCACTCCGATGCCGCCAAAAAGAGCCATCAAGATTGCCATAGGCGCTTCAGTTACGGTGTCCATCGGCGAACTTACAAAGGGAGTTTTCAATTTAATCCGCTTCGTAAATTGAGTCGTCAAATCAACTTCGTCTCTTTCCAAATCAGGCAAACGATGAGGGATAAGAGTGATATCCTTATAAGCGAACTCTTTCTTTTTTAATTGGGGATGAAGCGAGGCCATTTACGAATACAAACGGTTTTATGAATTGTTTAATGGTAATAAAAAAATAAACAAGAGTTCAAGTTTGATTGGTCGCAATTACTGAACGCAGTGCGAACCTACTTTGAACGGAATTGACCCGCCCCGCGGCTCCGCCCGCCTGATGGCGGTGCAAAGCAAAACATTTTTCTCTTTTTTCAATTTTGGCGCGCGACCCTTTTTCTTCTAAAAGGAATTGAAAAATGTTTTGCTTTGCTTCTCTTGACGGAGCAAGAGAGCGGAGCCGTTCCCACCCCAGTCCCGCTTCGCGGGATGGCAGGCGGGCAAAAATTCCTTCCCCCAGACCCCCTTCCTTTTTGCCCGCCTGCTGGAAACCCCCAGCGGATTTTTCGGATGGCGGGACTTCAACTTGGGTGGTGGGTGGGATTTTGATTTTTCAAATACTCTTTAATTCGCTCGCGATCCTCATTCTCTTTTTCGCCTTTGAAGTATATCTCAATAAACTCAACTTTTGAAGCGGCGACATG
>MHOA01000011.1 GCA_001821765.1 Candidatus Ryanbacteria bacterium RIFCSPLOWO2_12_FULL_44_26 | reverse complement strand
AATTCAAAACGGCTTGAAATTTCCCCGAAAAACGGCTGGCGAGCCCGCGTAGCCCATTCGGGTCTGAGACCCTCAGGGTCGAAGACGGGCGAGCCAATGACTTCATTTCCTAACTGGCGGAAGCGGGAGGATTCGAACCCCCGAGGCCCTTTCGGACCTACCGCATTTCGAGTGCGGCGCATTCGTCCACTCTGCCACGCTTCCATCAAGCGGCAAGTGCCCTTATAATATATAAATCGGTAAAGAATTTAAAGTGGGAAGCAGGTGAAGAAAATTGTCTTTATAAAAACATTTGTAAAAGACAAATATGTTGGTGCGGTTGCGCCAACGTCTCTTTATGTAGTAAAAAAAGCGCTGGAACAAATTGATTTTTCCAACGATTGCACGATAGTTGAGTATGGGCCGGGAAGCGGCGTTTTTACACGGCCGATATTAAAAAAAATGACCGAACATAGCAAGTTTATCGCAATAGAAACAAACGAAACATTTATAAAGCACCTTAACACAATAAAAGATGCGAGACTTATCATCGAACAAAACGATGCGCGCAACATTCAGCACATCGCGCAAAAATATGACTTACAGCAAATTGATTACGTCATCTCCGGAATACCCTTTACAATGCTTGATAAACAAACGCGCGCCGAAATAGTAACTGCAACGCACTCGGTACTGCGAGCAGGCGGTTCTTTTCTGGTGTATCAATACTCTCCCCTTATGAAACGCTATCTTGAAAAATGTTTTCCGCGTGTTTCCGTGCGATTTATACCGTTTAATATCCCGTCCATGTTCCTTCTAAGGGCAATGAAATAATATTGCGCAGCGTGTCATTCAACAAAAATGTCACGAAACGCAATACTGCTTTTATGTTCAGAAGGGTTTCATAAAAAACGCGGATTACTCAATCTCCTGCACGTAATAATTATATACCCACCCTTCCCTGCCATCGGGGAGTTTAATTTTATGCCATTTCTCTCCTTTTTCTATGAGCGGATAGGTTTCCCCCGGCAAAATCTTCTTGAGTATCCTGCTTGAGATGCTTGGCTCCTCCCTCACATTCAGCCAGCCGGTCTCTGTTTCTTTAACCAATATTGCAGGTCCGGAAGGAACATTTTTCAGCGGGACATCGGTTGCTCCATCGCTTGGAACAACAATATCAGAAAGCTTGCTGTTGGGGGTTGTTTCCCGCTGAACATCCCGTTTAAAAACAAAACCGCCTCCGAAACTCCAAAGCGTTATCGCCACAATCACAACAAGCGTCGAGGCAATTCCGCCGATCCATATTTTTTTTCTAAAAGAAAGCGGCTTTGTAATTTCTATATGGTGAATAACAAGCGCATCAGCGGCTTTTTTACTTTCTTTTTTTCCTTCCACCCATTCCTTAAAAGTCGGGCGATGCACTCGACGCTGTTCTTTAAGAGCGCTTAGGTTATAAGAAGGCTTCTGCTTTTCAGACGGCAAATAAAACCCCAGATCTCCGCCTTCCCATTTTCTAAACGCAAGGCCGATCGTCTCTATGTATTGCACAGCTCCGGAAGGACGCCGGTTCGGCGGTATCTCCTCATCTTCTTCCGGAGTCACAGAACCTTCACCATCTTCAGCGATCTTCATAGGCAGCGCCGGCTTTCCAACACGAACCCAGAGCTCCAAACGAACGCGAAAGCGTTTTAACAAGACTTTAAACTTCTCCGCATCACCAACAAAAATTACTTCGGATATATCGTTACCTGTCGTGTCGTTTATGTACGAACGCGCCGCCTCAACTTCCTTAAGTAAAAGCTCAACGGTTTTATGCGGCAGTGAAGCTACTTTTATGTGCTCACTTTTTAAAGAACTCAATGCTTCCAATGATCCATCCTCTTTCGCCGTTTCCGGCAGAACGTGTTCTACCATTTTAGAAAGCGCATCGCTCGTTGCGGCAACGGCAGAGATATAACGGATTCCTGAACGATCAAAAACGGAAATGATCGTTTTATCATCTCGAACATCAATAATACACACCGGGGAGGCGGGGGGTTTGATAAAAAGCCCTCTGAAAGTAGCAAGCGGCTCAATATCAAATATCTCCACATTAATATGCAGTTTGTTAAAAAACCCCTTCCACTCTGAAATAACATCTCTTGTGGTAGCGGCAACGATAATCTCAACATCCTTTTTGTTTGCCCGCTTTGAGCCGCCTCTATATCGGGGAATAGTCCTATATGTAAAAAGTAATGAATCTTCCGGTGCCGAGATTTGCTTGCGTATCTGTTCTAAAACCAATTCTCTCCTTTCATTTAAAGCATGCGGATAGGCGCTGAACGTATGAATATACACCTGACTTTCCGGCAAACCAAAAATAATGCTCTTTACATGTATCGGATGCGGACGGGCGTTCGAAAAAGCTTCTCTTAACGCTTCCGTGAGCGCCGCTTCGTTTTTGATTCTGCCATTTTGAACAATGCCCTCCTGCAACTGCTTCTCACCAAGGCTTGTAACCCGTTTTCTGCCAAAAACGCTGACCACTTCAGCAACTTCAACGACTTCATCAGTGATATATAAACCAACTGATCTGTTCCATGGAAACCCCGAACGCCCAAAAAGCATATTCCTATTATACTTGATTCATCTGAATCGATAAAAGAGCGGCACATGTTGCCGCCAGAAAGCGCACGCCGACGTCAAACCAACGCAAAATACTTTCTCTAAACTTAGTTGACGTGTGAACAAAGAATCTAATTTAGTAAATGGTGTTTGTTGGAAAAAGTCATAACTCATTTTAAACAAAATCCCGACTGATTGCCGAACGAAGCTTGGTAAAACAAAAACTGAGCGCTCGGGCTGACAAAAAGAATGGGGCTGGGGGAAGGAATTTTTGACCGTCATCGCTTTCGCCGTTTCTTTCTTCGCTGCCGCAACTTTTCCCGCTTCGCAAGGCGGGGTGTGCTACCTTAATTAAATATTATCTTACCAAATTTTCAGAACAACGACAATAAACTAAAATCCGGCGTAAGCCGGATTTTAGTTAATTTCTTTCGTGATATCCTTCTTTTCATTATTGCTGGAACGCGGCTTTCAGATCAGCGCGCGCTTTTTCCATTGCGGCTTTGAAATCAGCAATTGCTTTTTCCACCTCTGCTTTTTTTGCGGCACGAATCGGTTCAAGCGAATCTTTTAACTTTTCAATCGCCTGCCGGTCGCTTTTGAATTTATCTTGTGCCGCTTTCATATTCGCTCGGAATGTCTCGCGAACCGTTTTTGAATCAACGCCTGCCGCACAGTCGGCCTTGGCTTTTTCAACTGCGGCAGCCCTTGAGTTTTTGAACGCGCTTATTGCCGCGTCAACTGCTGACTTTCGCGATGCAATCGCTTGATCCACGCTCTGCTTAAACGCACTTATGGCCGCGTCAACAGCGCTTTTTCGCGCGCTTACCGCCGATTCAACTGCCGCTTTAAAAGCAGCGACTGCCTGCTTTTGCGCGTCAGTGGTTGCCCGCGCTTCTAATTTAGCGTAGTGCTCCTCGCGATTTGTGTCCCGCAGAGTTCGATTTTCCGATCGACGTTCCTCCCGTTCGCTCCTTCGCTCTGTAAGATTATCCGATCGCTCTTGGCGCTTTGCCTGCAATATTGCTTCCCGATCAGCAATTCGTTGGTCAATCGGAGAAAAAATTTGATCGATCCTTGAGCAGAATCTATTTGCAGCCGGAGTTTCTTGGGCAAACGAGGCAATAGGCAAGAGAAGATTTGTTGTCATCGCCATTCCGAGAATACCGGTAAATAATTTCTTAGAATTCATTTTCATTGTATGATTGACCAAAATCACTAATCGCCTGACTGTCGGCGGCAATCAATTCGGCGTCTTTTACCGCATCGGCAAAGAACGCTTCGTCGTCAGAAATGCCGACAAGGATTGCGTTCACCGCGTCATCAACATTGCCAGTGGCAGGTTTTACCACAATCGGTTGTTCTTGTTGCTTTTCTACGGCAACCAGCGGTTGCATTTCTTCTTCAGCAGTTGGCGCTTGAAAGGGTTTTATTCCGGACTGATAAAAACCGACCATGACAAGAATCGCTACTGCTATAATGCCGAGCGGCGCCCATATTTTCCAATTTACAGTCATAAGATTATAAGTTTTGGTTATATTATTAATTTTCTTCAAAGAAGGTCGACCTTGCACCTCTTTCTTATAAGAATAACGAGGAAGCGCTAACCGAACAAGTGAAAAACTTATATCAAAAAATTTTCTTCAAATTCTGTTTGGTGGACCCGATCGGGATTGAACCGACAACCTCCACAATGCCATTGTGGCGCTCTAGCCAATTGAGCTACGGGCCCGCAATCTAATATAACCATCCGAAATTATTCTTGCGACTATTTTTCGGCTGTTCATTCTTTTTATCTTATACTCCATTTTTCTTGCTTCGGTCAATGATTCAAATTTTTGAAAAAACACTGGTACAATTGGCAGTACATTCTTTGTGGACTTTATGCTACCGCTTTGATATGCGTAGTTTCCCTATTTATACCCTTTTGCTTGAAGATTGAAAAGATTTGCGTATGTTCCGTTTAACCTTAGCAAATCTTCATGTGTCCCGGATTCTTTCAACTCTCCATCTTCAATAACCCCAATGTTGTCTGCTTGCCTCACTGTTGAAAAACGATGCGAGATAAGAATAACCGTCCGGTCTTTCGGCAACAACTCAAGCTTCTCAAAAATTTTTGCTTCTGCCTCTGCGTCAATTGAAGATGTTGGTTCATCCAAAATCAGCACTTTCGGATCGCGATAAAATGTACGAGCCAAAGCGAGCTTTTGCCATTGTCCAATTGACGGCTCTATTCCTTCGGTAAATTCTTTTCCGAGCATTGATTCATATTTCTTTTCCCACTCCTCAATGAACGTATCAGCTTCACTCGCTTTGGCAGCTTCTTTCACTTTTTCGAGCGATGAAGCGTTACCGCTTCTACCTACTGCAATAGCCTCTTTCACAACGAAATGATAACGAGCATAATCTTGAAAAATTGCCCCCAACTGATTATACCAACCCTCCAAATCAATATCTTTCAGATCATGGCCGCCGATTAAGATTCTTCCTCCGTCAGGATCATAAAAACGACAGAGCAGCTTCACAAAAGTTGTTTTTCCTGCGCCGTTTATACCAACAAGAGCAATTTTTTCTCCGGGGGCAATTTTCAAGGAAAAATTTTTGAGGACTTTCTTTTTTGTGCCCGGATATGAAAAGGTAACATTTTCAAAGATAATCTCTGGCGTTTTATTTTGTTCAAGGATAATGCCTTTTTCGAGCTTCTTCACTACCAACTTCATATCCAGCATTTTGAAAATATCGGTAACAAAAAGACTATCCTGATATTGTCTGCCAAGGTTAGAAAATAAGCCGGACAGAGATTGCCTCAAATCTCCAATGGAGGCCAAAATAAAAGTCAAAGTACCGATAAGTAAGTTTCCTTTCACCACCTGCAAGGTAAAATAAATTATCGCAAAAGCTATAACTATCTGTGAGAAACAGAGCACGATTAACTGGTGGGTTAGTTTTTTCCTTTCGTTCTTCTTTTCCTCTAACTGAAAACTACGAAACAGTTCTCTAATGGCAGATAAAAAGTATTGCGTGTTTTGGAACAGTTTCAGTTCAACAAGAGAAGATAAGGCATTGAAATGACCATGAAGTTCCCAGTATTTTCTTTTGGTTTCGGCGCGTCCTGAATGAATACCCCAAACCATGCGACCATATCGAGCTTCTACAATTAATTCGGGCAGTGTCCCGATGAGAATTACAAGAAATACCCACCACTGGGAGAAAATCAAAATTATTGAAGCGATAGTAACCTCGATCACGTTTTGAAAAATAAAAAACTCTCTGTCAACAAAATTACGGACGCGCCATGTTCCTTCTTCAGTTACTCTATTAAATAAATCTTTATGTTTGGGGTCTTCGTGGATAGCAACATCAATTTCTCCCTTCTTTTGGATAACGAGAGTGTCAAATTTCTCTTCCAAAAAGAAGTAAAATAGTTTTGAAAGATAATTTTGAATTGTAAAGAGAATTGATGGAATGAGGGTCGCGAGGATTAATACTCCGACAAGGATAAAAAGAGAATTACTAACTCCACCACTTCCTGCAATTTTTACTAATTCATTTATGAGTAATCCTCGCGACCCCGATTGCAAAAATGGGGCCGCAGAAACAATTAGAAAAACAAGGCCGAGCGCGATTACGCTACCTTTGTTTTCTTTCCATATCATTGCACTCAGTCGTACGCTGTTTCCCAACATTTCTCGAAATACGGAAAGTGATAATTTTTGGTCTTGTTTTTCTTTATCCATATTTACAATAAATAATTTGTTTTGACATCCAATGCCTTGGCTATTTTCTCAAGATTTTTTACAGAAATGTTTCTGCGACCAGTTTCAATGCCTGCGATATATGTTCGATGTAGGCCTGCTTTTTTGGCCAGTTCTTCTTGAGTAAATCCTATTTTAGTCCTTGCTTCTTTAACTTTTTTGCCAAGTTGTTTATATAAACCATTCATAACTGTTGATATTATAATATCGGTTTGTATACTATAAGTAAAGTAGAATATAAGTAACACCACGAGAAACTACGAACATCAAAGTGAGGGCGCAGCGAAAACTTGTCCTGAGCTTGCCGAAGGATCCTCCCCCCAACCTCCTCCTTCCGCCGCACCCGAGCGGTCAGGAATTTTTCAGAAAATAGGTTCGCGCCTTATTGTAAAGATACACAAAACACAAAACTCGCAATTATTGCGAGTTTTGTGTTTTGTGCAGTATTCTTGAATTAGTCCGAACGCATTTTTCCGAAAAAATCCCCCCGCGAAAATTCGGAAAGGCGGCGGAACCGCACCGCTGACAATTTTCCTCCGATAAACTCAGGATGGCAAGTCTGCCGAACCACAAGTTTTTCTTTGCTTGCACTGAGTTTATCGAAGTGGCGGCATTTAATTAAAAGACAATGCAACTGCTGCAATATCATCATGTTGTTTGAAACGAGGATACTTCCAACATTTAGGATCGGAGGATTCTTGTTCCCGTACATAGTTTTGTACCCGTTTAAGCCCTCCTTCCAAAAAGAGATCAACGAAAGTCTTAAAGTCGTCTGGCTGTCGCGGATTTTCTTTTGGTATGAACAAACCATCAGTAAAAAGAACAACATGCGCTATTCCATTCAACGCGACGTTTCCGTGTTTCAGAAACTTCTCCATTTCTTTTTCTCCGTCCAGAGTGCCGTAGTTTACATTCATTCCATTTCGTACTTTAAGAAGCTGCTCGTTAAGCATGCTTCTGATATTTTCCGTCTTTCGATTTGCCAATTCTTGCCACATGATCATGCTTCCCAAATCATGGTCATAGTCGTCTATAAGCAATCGAAAAGAGCGATCATGGAATATTGTCAATATGAGGCTGTCGCCAATTTGCAACCAATCGAAATTTCCATCGTTGAGTTTGATAACGGCGCCAGTAGTAGCCCACAAAGCAGTTTTTCTAGAGGTATCAATTTTTTTCTCGCTCATCGCGTTTCCGATTGCATCGTTTGCATCATGTGCGAGTTCCACGAGAGATTTTGTACCAGAAAAAAATACCTCGCGTGCGATAGAAGAAGCAATAGCGGCGCCGGTTTGTCCCTGTTCATTTTTATATGGCTCCAAACCAGAAGCTCCGTCAAATACCCCAAATACTTGCTCTGTTATCAACAAGGCGTCCTCGTTAACTTGACTGACACCCTTGTCGTAGATTGTATCAATTTTCATAAAAATTTTTCTTCCCCCAAAATGCGAAATCGTGAATTCGTTTTTACCCCCAAAATTGAATACGAATTAGTCGCCGAGTCCTTCGATTTTGCTCAGGATAAACTCCGCGAGGCGAACCAAAACTCTTTGACTTTTCCTACGTGGTGCCCCCACCAGGAATCGAACCTGAATCTAGGGCTTAGGAGTCCCTTGTTCTATCCATTGAACTATGGGGGCAAGGTGCGGGGTAAAAGTCCATTGCTTGCCCCGCACTAAACTTTGTTTTAGTGCGGGGTTGCTGTCCATTGAACTATAGGAGTGTGGCATGGACAAGTTAAAATAGGAAGTTTGCAGTGAAATTTTTTATTACTGTATCACACCGTTTTATATTTTCCAATCTTTAAAAAAACTGGCTTCTCTTTTTGTGCTCCATGCTTTGGAGCATTTTTTCCGAAACAGCTTCAACCTGAAGCTCGAAGATATTTACAGCAAGTGATTCCCTCTCGTTTAAATTATCATTTTTTTCTTTTTTTTCAATCGCCCTTACCAGCAATTCTTCATGTAAAGACCAGATATCATCTTCTGAAAGATAGACATCAGATTTGACCCCTTCTCCTTTTTCTTCTCTTAAAGAAGTGTCCAGCGTTACGGTAACCCTGTTTTGGTCTTTGTCAATAATTTCAAAAAAACAATCTATCCCTAACGAGTGATCAAGCGGCGTCCCGATGCTTGAATAATATTGAACCTTCCTGCTTTCTTCTGCGCCAGCATATCCCAGCTTATCCGAGAGCATGCGTTTGAGCGCCCGGGGAAAGAGCTTCTTGGGGGCTTGCGGGTTGTTTGTTCCTTGATGTTTCTTGACCATGTCAAAAACTGCTTCTTCGTTTCCGTACTTGATGATATAAAGCGATTTCCCTTCCGGAGTCTTTTTCTCCTTGAGCGCCCCACGGGTTATACCCTCCTTTATTACAGGGTCTGCATCCGGAGCGCCAAGCACATTCCGTTCAAACATTTCCCCGCTGTAACGTTCTTTTCTTATTGCTCTTCTTAGATCACCATATAACGCGATGAACATCTGTTCCGCGCGTTCAAGCTCCTTTAAAAGCGGCTCCTTTTTCTTTTCCTGTGGCGCGGCTTTTTTTCGCCTTATAACAACGCCGGATGGAGAAACGATGCGTTTCCTTTTGGGGTGTTCCTCAATTGGAAACATTTCGGGAAAGACCATATATTTATTTAAAACAGTAACACCATTATCATATCACGGCCTTAAACGAAACGCCCAACTGCCGTGGATGCCAAACCACCACTCACATATCTCACCAAAACAGATTATGATACACTGTCCAATATATGGATACTCATGAGAGAAAAGTCATAGACGCCGTTCACAAGGTGCTTCCTGCCATTGTGTCGGTGATCATCACTAAAGAAGCGGATTTTGCCGAACACGTGTTAACGTCAAAACACATCTGCGTGCCGGAGCTTGCGCTTCCGAGAGATGAAGATGGAAAGGTAAAAATAGGAGGCGGGTCCGGATTTTTTGTTTCTGATAACGGTCTTGTCCTCACCAACAAACACGTTGTTATGGATGAAAAAGCAGACTACACCGTTTTTGATCAAAAAGGTCAAAGACGTAAAGCAACGGTGCTCGGGAGAGATCCTATTTTTGATATTGCCATCCTTAAAATTGAAACGGACAAAAAACTTCCCTTTATAAAACTGAAGCCCCCAAAACCGCTTCGCCTCGGACAAACCGTCATAGCCATAGGAAACGCGCTTGGAGAGTATGAGAGCACTGTGTCCACTGGCGTTGTCTCTGGTCTTTCCAGATTTGTAACAGCAATCACAGATCTTTCCGGACACCAGGAACGGCTGAGGGGATTGATTCAAACAGATGCCGCAATAAACGTCGGAAATTCCGGAGGGCCTTTATTGAATCTGGACAGTAATGTTGTTGGGATAAACGCCGCAGTGGTGTATGGCGCGCAGAATATCGGCTTTGCAATTCCTATCGCAAAAGCAATACGGGACGTAAAAGACATCCAAACGTATGGCCGCATCCGCCGCCCGTTCCTTGGAGTACGGTATATTATTCTTAATCAGCAACTTCAGAAAAAATTCAATTTTTCCGAAAACTATGGAGCAATGATCGTAAGAGAAAATATTCCCGGCGACCACGCGGTCGTACCGGGAAGCGCGGCAGAAAAAGCCGGCATCAAGGAGAGCGATATTATTCTCATCTGTAACGGCGAGCATATCACCGAGAGACGAACCTTGGAAGATATTTTAGAAAGCGTTTCCCCCGGCGAGAAAGTAACGCTTATATTGCTGCGCGGCGAAAAAAGAGAAAAGAAATCACTCACTATTGAAGAGTGGGGATAAAACGCCTCCTCTTATACACATTGGTTCACACACCGGCGACAGTCAATGTATGACTTAGAAACTATAAGTCGCGGAATATCCTTCTAAGCAGGGCTAAAACGGGCGGCTAGCTTTTAATGTCCAGAAGTTGTGATAGTTTTTTTTGGTCAAAGCCGATGATGATTTCTCCATCTATATCTATCACAGGGACTCCCATCTGGCTGGATTTATCAATCATCTCATCCCGTTTTGCGGCGTCTGCTGCAACATTGTGCTCTGTATATTGCACGTTGTTTTTTTGAAAAAAGTCTTTGGTCATTTTACAGTAAACGCACGTTGGGGTTGTATAAATGGTCACCTGTTTCATATAGACTAATGGTATCATGCCCGCTACATACAGACAATACACAAAACATTGGATAAACACAGAATCCGAACAGAACAAGAAAAAGAGAGCAGGGACAGCGCATAGTATTTTAAAAAAATACTACCCAACAAGCAAAATCACCCTTCGGTATGCAACGCCTGTGCAGTTACTTGTATCAGTGATGCTGTCCGCGCAATGCACTGACAAGAAAGTAAACGAGGTAACAGCCGCTTTTTTCAACAAGTATAAAACCGCCAAAGATTACGCACGAATAAAAATGAAAACCCTTGAGGGCTTCATACGGCCGACGGGTTTTTATCACTCAAAGGCGAAAAACATTGTCCGCACGACCCGGATATTGGAAAAACGCTTTGGAGGGAAACTGCCAAAAACAATGGAAGAAATGCTGAAACTTCCTGGTGTGGCAAGAAAAACAGCAAACGTCGTTCTTATCAACGCATACGGGATTGTGGAAGGAATCCCCGTGGACACGCATGTCGGGAGAATCGCACAACGACTCGGTTTTTCAAATACCGACAATCCGAAAAAAATTGAGCATGATCTGATGAAGTTGTTTCCAAAAAAAGAATGGGGAATGCTTAGCTACCGCCTCATTGATCACGGACGAAACGTCTGTACCGCAAAAAACAGGAAGTGCGTCAAATGCCCGCTCAAAAAGCTCTGCCCATCATCGCTCATGTAATACGAGAACATTACCGAAAGAAGATGAACATCAAAAAACCAAGAGGAATCGCCACAACAGGCAATTGCATAAAAATTCCTTTCAGTGTTTCTCGGTGAGGTATAATCCTTCTTGTGTGAGCCCAGCTATGGAACCGATGGTGGGTCACAAACGGCTCTTTTCGGAATGCATGATAAAAAAATTCCATGCCGTCCGGGAGCACGCCTCCAACAGCAGCCGCAAACAACGCAACGGCGGCATTAATACTGAAATTCACCTGCAGAACAAGAAACAAAGCCAAAAAACCAAGCGCCATGTCAGATAACATCATCATTGTATCAAAAATAATCGTCCCTGAAGAAAAGTTTGTCTTGTATTTTCTTCCTTGCAGATTTATCCGTATCGATTTTAAAGGCCAATCCCAGTGGGGGATTGCATCAACCACGTAATGGCTCAAAAACCCGGCAAGAAAACCAACAAGCGGGTTGGGCAGGAACGGGGAAGCCACCGCTCCGGCTACAACGATATGTGTCGCTAATGTCATATTTTATATTATAAAGCAACAATGCTCATTCTTTACCTTACTTTACAGTAACGCCCTTCGGGGCATATCGGTTGGGGAGATGTGTGGCTACACCACTATCCCCTCGGAGGGAATCGAACCCCCATTTAGAGCTTAGAAGGCTCCCGTTCTATCCATTGAACTACGAGGGGATGTAAAAGAAACAAAAAGATAACACTTGGATATGCTACCATAGAGCAAAAAAACTTCCCATGCAAGTGAAATACCAGCAACAGGAACCAATTCAACGGATGTGGTTTCTCTATTGGGAGAAAAACGGATTTTTTATGGCGGGCGTGTTTTCCCGAAGCTCCTCGTACAATACTTCGCGCTCTCTTAGATACAATCTCACCGACTCCAACAGCTTCTCGCTTGGCTCCGTTGCATGCCCTCTTGCTTGCGGAAGTTCTTTTTGCCAGCCGCTTCCGTAGACCATAAACACATACACATCAAAGAGCAAGACAAGCGCTGCCAAAAAAATCAACACAAAGAAAAATACACTCCACACGACTTGGAACGAAAAACGCGACAGCGAAACGCGAATTTTCCTGATCAAGCCCCTTAAACCCCAATTCAATTTCATAAACTTCCCACAACTAAGGTCAACGTCGCTGAAACAACGCCTTCGCTGCCTGATGCGCTGAAGCCGATATCTCCGTGCTCCATGAATATCGGGGCGTTTTTTACAAGCATGATAAATCGCATAACATTCTCAAACTTTCCCGTAAGAGAAACCGTAAACGTCAATGGAACGCCTGCTGCAGGCTGTAGGGGAATATCAACCGAACGCAAATTGATCACCAGATTGCTTTGGCTGGCCATTTCCCTTAAGAGTTCGGTGAGAGCGAAAAAAGAATCCTCAGAATACGCAAAAAACGCTTTTTCAATTTTTTCGGCTTCCGGCTCAACTTGCTCAAGCGCCTTTTCTATAGAACCAGCCGACTGCTGTTGTTGTTCAAAAGCGTCAAACTTCATCTGTAATGTCCTTATGGAACTATAGCGCGAGTTAATCTCACCGACAAATAACCAAATCCCCATACCGATGAGTCCGACATTAAATGCAACGACACCGCCAAGCGTAAAAAGGAACGTTCTTTTTGCGGGGTTCATAATTTAATACTGCACGGTAATATTAAGCGTAAAGGCAATATCTCTGTCCCCAAGCAAGCTGGTTAAAGGATACACCGAGCTTTGTACAAACTCGCTTTTTTCCAAAGCCGCATCTAACGCTATAATATCAACGGGCCTTGGCGCTTTCCCGTTAATGGCAATCAAATTTTGGCTTTTACTGTAATTGATGCTGGTGTAAACAATTCCGGGAGGAGTCCGATTAATAATATCTTCAAAAATTGCAACAATCGGGATCTGTTTTTTTTGAAACCGATCCAAACGCTCCATTAATTCATTAGACCGGGCCAGACGGTTTTTCAACTCCTTTATTTCAACTAACCGCTCGCCCCTTTCAACAGCGGCAACAGCGCGCGCAAGTTCTGCTTCCTGAAAATAAAGAAAGAAATAAGACGGAAGCAAAAGCACAACGCCTGTAATAACAACCAGCGTAAGCAACGAACCGGCAAACCGCGTAAATCTCCTGGCGCGCTCAAAAAAGAGCGTCTTTTTGTAGGAATCCGGTAAAAGGTTCATCGCCATACCTATAATTCGTGCCTTAACGCGAGCCCAAAAGCGGTTGCATACAAAAGCGCGTCGTGCGCAGAGATGGGAGGGATGTATGTTTCGAGATCGAAAATGCCTTCCCACGGCTGGGCGCGCTCAACAGAAACATTCAGAACCGATGCCAAATATTCCGGAAGACCGACCATGTGCGACTCGCCTCCGGTCAAATATATCCTTTCTACAACCGTTATGTTCCGGTGACCAGGGGCCTCCGTTTCATGCGTTTCCCAAAATAAAAGTCTTTTTTTCAACTCATCTTTTAGCCCATCGATAGACGGCGTAATCGCTTCATAGATTTTTCGCTGATCCTCCCGAAAGAACGAAAACTCATTTTTCAACCTCACCGCCTTTTTCTCATCAACGCCCAATGCCATCATGATTGAACGGATAAGTTCCTGACCGGAAAAATTTACCGTTGAGGTAAAACGCACAATACCCCGATGCGCAATGAAAAAACTGGTGCGTGTATACCCGATATCCACAATCATCACAGACCCTCGTTCATAAGAGGGCACCACGGCGCGCGCAAGGGCTTGGGACTCCGTCTCGGCAATAACGGGTTTAAGACCGGCGCCCTGGAGAGATACCATATACGATTCAACAATCTCCCGCGGAAAGGCAGAAATGACGAGATCCATATGCTTTTGCCCTCCTGCCATTCTCAAAATCTCATAATCAAACACGGTATTCTCGGGCGAGAGAGGGAAGTTTTCCTCAAGCTGGAGTCTTACAACGCTTTTTATTTCTTCCTCCTCTACGCTCGGAAGCTCAACGAGCCGCACAAACCCCCTCTCTTCGGGAAGCGAATAGGCAACAGGCAGGGGGCCTTTTTTAAGATGCGACTGCAGCGTCTGGGCCAGCACATACGAGAGTTTTTCCACATCCTTAATCTCGCCCGAAACCACAACGCCGTCGGGAATTGATCCTTGGCCGTAAAAATCAATGCTGAATCTTTTCTTTTCCTTTCTAAACTTCACAAACTTAAACGTCCGATCGGAAATGTCCAAACCCACAACGGGAAGACGCAAACTTTTAGGAAGACGCGGCACAATTCTCATACGTTTATTGTAAGGCGTTAGGGAGCTTCCCGCCAGTCATCAATGCCGTAACTTCCGGTCGGGCCTTCGCTAAACAGCAAATTCTTCAGGCCTTCTTCGTATTCAATCAAAGAATTGTCTTTTATGATGACTTTGTGGCCGTACACCGCATGCAGTTTTACTGTGTTTGTAATTTCTACCGCTCCGTGCGCGGCATAAAAAACCGCTCCTTCGGCTCTGTCATGGATCTCAACCGCAGCCGGTTCGCCCTCTCCAAGAGACGGATGGCGCGATAAGACCACCAAATAACTTTTTGGATCGGACGTTCCAAAAAGACCGCTCCGGTTGAGAACTTCCACTGTTCCATCCGATATGATAACCCCGCTTTTTTCTCCGAACGATTCGTCCACCCGAATTTCCGCATAATCCTGTATAAGAATGGCCCCTGTCACATAAACAGCCCCTCCTATCGTGAGCTTTCGCTGGTTCTGCACCGTAAAGTCGCCGCTTATTTTCACAGGGCCCTGAAATACCACCGGGTCCGTTGGAACGGTCCCCGAAAGAATAAAATTTCCATTCACGTCAAGATAGGGACTGCACCAACTTAAATTCTGGCAATTGCCGCCGGCTGTCGCCTCGTCCACCCATGCTTGCTCCTGCGCGTCAGTGATGGGCGGGTCGGCGGGAAGGACGGTTGTATAGGGATTTTCCGTGCATTTTGGATCAAGCGATCCTCCGGTTCTGCCGCCCGGATCCACATACGCGTTGGCATATAAGTTTACATTAATAATTTTATGGGCATGCGCTTCATCCGGGCATGCATTCGGGGCACTGCCGTCCGTTTCATCTAAATCAGTCGCGCTCGCGCACCCTGCTGTGTCGGCCAAATCAATAAGCCCGTCTCCGTCATTGTCAAGGCCGTCAGCGCAATCTTCTCCGATGATAATATCCTGTATTTTCGTGGAAGCGCTTTCCTCTCCCATAAAAAGCTCAAAGAAGATGTCGTCCCCGGGGTCTTGCGGTTGGAAATATCCCTCATTATCAAACAATCTCCAGTCAACATCCTGCGTGTATCTGATCTTGCCGTACGGCGTAGCTCCCACATATTGTATGTAATTATCGCCTGCTCCGGCGTCTCCACCATCACCGCCCGCCCATTCATAATATTTTCCCGAGTCATAATAAGAAGAGCTGATCACCAGCCAATAAGGCGTATCAGCGTTGATGGGCCCGGTGGTGGTAAAATTTTTAGATATAACCCTCCAGCCGTCATTAGCATCCGCGCAGTTCGCAAGATTGAAGTCGTTCTCATCAAAGGAGGCATTCGCAATAACAATACCGGTATTAAGAAACTCGCCGTCGCCATACGAAAAGATTTTGATGTTTCCGCCGCTGGTGGGGTTTCCGCATTTCCTTCCTAAAAGCTTTATCTCAAACGGCTCCGCCGTAACAGACGACACAAACGACTGCGCGAGAAATTTTCTCCAAAGTATATCCCTCTGTTTATGAACTTCGTGAGGCACCAAACCGGCGGCCGCACTGCCTTCGTCTTTCCCAAAGGGATTATAGGACGGATTGTAGCAATCGGCGTCTGAAGCATCGGTCCCTCCAACGCCGTCGTCGTTTATAAGGTTTAAACACTGGGGAAGCGGAAACTTCGCCTTCGCATCAGCAGTGCCGGCAATTCCGTCCGCCACGAAAACGCCTCCGGTGATTCTCGGCTGTCCACTTACGCCTGTTCTATTGATAGAACCGTTGGAAAATACGTTTCCTTTCACCGCGGCCGAATTGGACATCTCCAAACCCAAATATCCAACCTGCATGCCGTAGTAAAAAGAAGCGCCGATGATCTCGCTAACTGTTACTTTTGCTTTTCTAATTGCGCGATCAGCATTGGCGACGGAATTGAGTTCAAAACTCCCGCCTCCCGTGTCGGTTCTTGTCGTTGTTACTCCAACGCCGCCGACGCTAAGCGCTTCAACATCATCAACAACCATGCTCGGATTTTTCATACGGTATAGCATATCTTCAACGCCCGATTCCGCAGCCGCATAGCTTTTCTTTGAATTGACAAGTTCTCTCACCATTGCCGCTTCAGTAAGCGCAACGCGCGAAAATCCAAAAATAACCGCAAGCATTACGACAAGAAAGAAAATGACCAGCGTCAGCGCCGCCTGCCCTGAATTATATCGAAGGGCTTGTCCCGAGCGTTGTCGATGGGCAAACATACGAAACCGAGCTTTCAACATCAAACCAAACATATTAATCCTGCGGATAACTTCCTCTCATAACGGCAAAACCATAATACTTTGCCGTCACCTTTTCTCTCCCAACCGTAGTAGCCAACTCCATCTCCACGCGAACTCCTTGGGGGGTACAATTTTCAACAGTAAAATTATTACATGCGGGTTTCGTTGGATCGGCTTTTATATCCACAGTAAATTTGAGCGTGCTTGCGCCGTTATTTAATTTCACATCATCCGGCAATAAAGAAACCTGACTTCCGGAACTTGGTTTCAATATCATTAATTCTTCTGATGAAACTCCAAGCGGTTTGAAAATAATCGCACTGGTGAGTGTTTGAGATTGGGGATCTGCGTATGTATTCAATAATAATTGATATGGAAAAAGAATGTTAGAAGCAAAATAAGCAAGCCGGATTTCTCTTAACGTCCGCTCCATAGCAACGTTCGCGGCGACGTTTAACTCCCGAAGCGCTTTTGCTTTTGCAAACGCTCCTCCGATGCGAAGAATGCTCGTTACCACGAGCGCCGAGATAACGGCAAGAATCGCGGCGTATATAACTATCTCTACGAGCGTATAGCCCGCACCGTGCCGAGTCCGCACCAAAAAAGAACGTCCGCCTTTATATAAATTTTTCCTCCAAAGAAACATATTTAGCTTCCCAGTCCTACGCCAAAAAGGTTGGTAACGTAAAATTGCACGCTTTCAGTTTTTGTTCCTTGCCTTCCTTCCCACTTTACTTCAACAATCACCAATAGTGTTCCTGAATCAAGCGACCCGGAACCAAGCGGAGCAAGATCATTATTTTCATCCCTGTACACCCACCAAAAGTGTACGACGCGCTCAAAGGTGCCATCTATTTTAGCACAATTGGGAGCAGGAACACTCAAAACATAAGTACTACCGTTAAAGGTAAGGCATTTATCTGTGGCGATGAAGAAAGTCGGCATATTTGACCAACTGCCATCGCGTAAAAATTTCACCGCTTCAACCCCTTCTTCTAAAAGAAAGGCGGCTTGGGTTTTTTTATGCGATTCCGAAACGGCGCTCAATGCAATCACCCCGACATTAAAAAGCGCGATAAATACAATCGCCAAAAGAGAAGCAAAAACGACAATTTCCATAAGGGCGATGCCTTTATGAATTCGCGGATGATGTGTCCTTTGTTTTTTTTTCGTGCCGCCGTTGGTCATCGTTGTTTGTTATCCGTCATTCGTTATTCGTTAAAAAACCCTTATTGCGCTTCCACCACGCCGGTCTTTAAAATCCTGATTACCCGCTGCGCGCCGGACCTTGTTGACTGCAACGTTATGGTATATGGGGGAAGCGGCGAACTCACGACTATTTCGCCTGTGATGCGTTCAAACTTAATATCATAAAAAAACCAAACCGGAGGAGCTGTCACATTAGTAATTTTCACCGAAGAGTCCAACCGCAAGGTTTTCACTATAGCATCGCCGGGAGACGTAAGTATGTATATTATGTTTAAAGGATCGATAGCCAACCTCAAATAATACTGCGCCGGACCTCCGCTATACTCCCGCGAAGAGAGCGTGAGACTCCGCGCTTCATTTATCAGTTCAATAACTTCTTGCGTGCTTCTGTCCAGCTGGCGCTCTCCAAAAAAACGCGAGAACGCAACAAATATCAACGAAATAAGTATAATGGTAATTGCGAGGGCCAATAAAAACTCAACAAGGGTAAACCCTTCCGAATATACGGGATTGCGGTTTTGAACTTTGGGCGGTTTTTCTCCTTCCATGATCATATACAACATAGGCCAGGGGGCTTAAAGGGTGCCGAGCACCGAATACAGCGGCTGGATCATTGAAACGGCAAAAAAGCCGACCGTTGCCCCTATAACCACCATAAGCAAAGGCTCAATAACTTTGGAAAGGTCTTTGGTTGACGCATCAACCTCGCCTTCATAAAACACCGCCACTTCCTCAAGCAAAGACGTCATCTCGCCCGTTTCCTCGCCGACAGAAACCATCTCGTTTAAAAGCGACGAAAAAAGGCGCGGATGTTTTGAAAACACCGACGACATAGTGGCCCCTTTCTGGATGCTTTCCCTCGCTTCAAGCAGAATATCCGAATAATAGTGATTTTGAAGAACTCTGGATGTGATCTCCAAAGCGTCAGAGACGGCAACACCGGAAGCAAGAAGCGACCCAAGCATCCTTGCGGTGCGCGCTGTGTTAAACTGGTGGTTAATAGAACCGACAATCGGCAGATTGACCGTGATCAGATCAATTGTTTTTTTCCCCCGACGCGTTTTAATCAATGTCACCGCTAAAAACAGCAACACCGGGAGCGCAAAAAGCAGTTTGACCCAATGTGCAAGGATAAAACTGCTTATGGTGATAATAGTTTTCGTCGTGCGAGGCAGCTCAACACCAAGCTCATCAAATGTTCCGACAAGAACGGGCACAACATACACAAGCATGGCAATACCGATAATCACCATCACCGCAAGAACAATTGCCGGATAGATCATGGCCCCTCTTACGCGTTTTATAATTTCATGATCAGAGCGCATCTGCAAAGCAAGAATGTTGAGCGATTCATCAAGCTTTCCGGATTTTTCGCCCGCTTCCACCATCGCCACATAGAGAGGAGAAAAAACCTTGCCGTGCGCGCCGAAACTCTCTTTTAAGGTTTTGCCTTTTCTTACCTGATCAACAACAGATTCAATCACCATTCGAAAATACGCATTCGCTGCCTCACGGCTAAGCGCCTCCAGCGCCCTCGCGATGGGAAGCCCCGCTTTAATCATCACCGCAAGGTTGCGCGAGAAAGCCATTTTATCAACCAGCTTCACTCTCCGAAAAAGCAAAACGGAGGATAACCCTCCGAGGAGAAACTGTTTGATGTCCGCTTTGCCCTTCCTCCCGCCGCTCACCGCCTTAACCTCCAAAAGCACATAGCCGTCTTTGCCAAGCCTTGTGGCGAGACTGCGCTCGCTGTCCGCATCGAGTTCGCCGCTAATCTCCTCCCCCTTAAAATTTTTTGCCCTGTAGCTAAAAAGCATTTTTTAAAACTTGAAATCCGAATATCAAATCGTGGAAATATGCTTCATAATGCCAACTATTTGATTTATATCGCTTTATGCTTCAGATCCGCGAATATTTTATTCTCTCGTTACCCTGAGCACTTCTTCTATAGAAGTAATTCCCCGAGCGGCAAGAAAAATGCCGTCCTCCAGCATTGTTCGCATATTCTCTTTCATTGCTTGTGCGTTGATTACATCAATGGACGCGTTTTTCATAACCAATTCCTTCAGCGTCTGGCTCATGATCAATACTTCGTGTATGGCGATGCGGTCGCTGTAGCCGTCAGGGCAGTTGGCAGAAGGCTTTGGTCTATAAAACGGGATGGACGATAGGGTGGCGCCCGTCGGCACGACTTTTTCCTCTTTTAGGGTTTCGAGCACCCGGTTTAAGTCTACTTCTTTTGAAAGCTGTTCCAATTCACTTTTTTTTAAAAAATATTTTTCTTTCGGATCACACAACTTCCGGACAAGCCGTTGGGCAATCACACAATTAACGGTTGAAACCAGAAGAAACGGCTCCACCTGCATGTCAATCAGCCGCGGCAGCGCCCCTGCTGCAGAATTCGTGTGGAGAGTGGAAAACACCAAATGTCCGGTAAGCGCCGCGTTGATAGCGAGAGAGGCCGTTTCATTGTCCCGAATCTCCCCCACCATAATTATGTCCGGATCCTGACGCACCAGAGATCGAAGGCCGTTGGCAAACGAAAATCCTATATCCGGACGGATCTGTGTCTGGTTAATGCGCGGCATATGATACTCTATCGGATCTTCAATGGTCGCTATGTTCACTCCCGGTGTGTTGAGAATGTCCAATATCGTATAAAGCGTGGTGGTTTTCCCGGATCCCGTGGGGCCTGTAGCCAAAACCAATCCAATTGTTTTTCTAATACTCTCGTGCACGCGCTCTAACGATAGACCATGGAATCCCAGTTTTTCCAGCGTATAACCATGAGATTCTTCCGGCAAAAGCCGAAGCGCCGCTTTTTCCCCCTCATAAACGGGGAAAGTTGACACACGAAAAGAAGTTTTATAATTCTCCGTCTCAATGCTGAACCTGCCGTCTTGCGGCAGACGATGTTCATCAAGCCGGAGATTTGAGAGCACCTTAATGCGCGCGATAATCCCTGCGGCAACCTGGAGCGGGAGAACCATTGCGTCATGAAGAATCCCGTCAATCCGATACCGCACCACCACTTCTTTCTCTTGAGGTTCGATGTGGATGTCGGATGCTTTCTGTAAAATGGCGTGCCTTAGAAGCGTGTTTACAATCTTTATGATAGGAAGATCTTCGGCCATTTTTTTAAGGTCTTCCTCCTTCTTTTCAATTCCTCTCTCTTTCTTCACCGCAAACAGGCCTTCTTCCGTAAATGTTTGCGACTCTTTCTTAATAATTTCCCCGAACTCCGCCTGAAGGCTCTTTTGATACTGTTTGAGCACATGCTGTATTGACGCTTTGTTTGTCAGACGAGATTTAACGTTAAGACCGGACTTCTTTTTTATAAACTCAATGGTTTCCAGATCGTACGGATCCAACATGGCGACCTCAAGGTTTCTGTCTTGTTTTTTGTAAGCGACGATGTTTCGTTTTCTGGCTATGGGCTCGGGAACAAGGCGCAGTATATCATCTTGAATTTTCTCGTCCTCAAGGCCCACAAAAGGTATGCCTAAAATATACGCGTTGAGTTTTCCTATATCCTCCGGAGAAATAATACCCTGTTCAACCAGCACGTCGTCAATTTTTTTCTTGGACTTCTTGGCTTTTTTTAAGGCCTGTTCAAATTCACCCTCTGTAACAAGGTTGGTGTCCAACAGAAAATCCTTGATTTGCTGTTCAGTAGTCTTCATTGAAGAATATTTTGAATCTTTTCCAGCACATCCCTGACATTGTAATTCGCCTTTACCAGATACGCTTTTGCTCCCAGATCCAGCGCTTTCATAATATCCTCGGATCCTTCCAAATTGGTAAGCACGATTACCGGAATCGAGGAGGTTTGTTCGCTCTCTTTCAATTCCTTTAACACCTCAAGACCGTGTTTTTTAGGAAGCACAAGGTCAAGCAATATCAAGTCGGGGGCGCTTTTTAGAGCAAGCGCAAGCCCTTCATCGCCGTCCATCGCCTGAACCGTTTGATAACCGCTCTCAACAAGCATGTCATTGAGCGCTTTTTGCAGAACCGATTCATCTTCAACGATAAGAATCTTCGCCATAAAACTATATAAACCATTAACTAATGATTAATAATGCGCATTACCTGCTTTTTTGGGATTCTGCCGCTGGGAAGACAAGATAGAACGTCGTTCCTTTTCCTTCTTTTGAAACAAAACCCACTTTGCCGCCCATCACTTCCGCAAATGATTTCACGATAAAAAGCCCGAGACCCGACCCTTCCGTTTTCATCGTAAAGGCATTGTCAGATCGGAAAAACTTCTGAAATATTTTTTTCTGGTCAACTTCTGGAATGCCGACACCCTCGTCTTGAATCTCCCAGCGCACTTTTCCATCTTTCTTTGAAAGCCTTATATGCACCTTGCCGCCTTTGTGACTATAGCGAATGGCATTATCAATAAGATTTTCCAACATCCAGCGCAGTTTCAGCTCATCAACGCTTATCGTAAAAGGATCTGCGGGAGTCCGCTCCGCTGTTACATCAATATGCATTGATTCGGCAGATATCTTATATTCCCTAAGCATCTTTTCGGTCATCCCCCAAAGCGAAACATTCTCTTTTCGGATGAAGGAACGCCCCTCCTCAATACGGTTTACCTCAAGGAGAGAACTAACTAGTTTAATGACCCGTTCATTTTCATTCTCCACTTCGTTCAGGATGGAAATGATACTCGTATGTTCTTTTCCCATTTTCTCCTTCATTGTGCTGATTTGCCACTTCATTGCCGAAAGAGGGGTGCGGAGCTGGTGAGATATCACACTGATGAATTCGGCCTGCGCCCGAGAAGCGCCGGCAAGCCGCTCGAATGAATTAATAACTACATGGCCGATTGTAAAAAAAATGGTCGTAACAGCCGCAACGCTCCCGACAGCGACAAACGGGTCGCCGGAATAACGACTCGCCACCATAAATGTCACCGTCATTGCAACAACAATGACAAAACCCATTATAATGAAAAGAAACTGCGGACAAAGCCACAAGCCCACCCGATAGTGACGACATTGAGCGACTACATTTAAGCTATCCGGAATATGCGCCATAAAAAAGCTCCGATTCAAAGACAGTTATACTCCTTCCATTATATATACTATTGACAATAATTACACAGCAGATACTATGAATATATACGATCATCATGGTTATCGTTGCAAGTCCGTGTAAAATACGGGCTTTATTATTAAATACTTCAAAACACATAAGTGGTCATAAACATAAACCACTGAACTTTTCCTCAATATGGACCTTAAAACAATAAAACTTACACTGGACGAGCTTGCGGAGGAAAAAGGCATAGCTCCGCAAAAAATTATAGAAACAATTGAAATGGCTCTTGCCGCGGCATATAAGAGAGACTACGGTCAGCGCGGCCAAATTATCCGTGCAAACTTTAATATTGAAACCGGTGCAATTTCCTTTGTACAGGCAAAAACCGTTGTCGATGAATCAATGTTGAAAGAAGAGGAAAGCGAAGAAGAACCTCTTGGAGAAAGAGAGGAAACAAAACCGCAAAAGAAAGGCAAAGACGCTGAAAGCAAGGAAAGCGTCCCGGAGCCGCCCACAGCAGAAACCGAAGAAATAAAAAAAGTGCGCTTTAATCCCGAGCGCCACATTATGATTGATGAAGCAAAAAAGCTGAAAAAGGATGCGGCGATCGGAGATGAGCTGGAATTCCCGCTCAAGGTGCATAAAGATTATGGGCGCATTGCAGCACAAACGGCCAAGCAAGTTATCATACAGCGCATTCGGGAAGCAGAGCGCGAAGCTATATGGACGGAATTTAAAGAAAAAGAAGGAGAAGTTATATCGGGCACAGTGCAGCGCATCGAGGGCAAGAACGTTTTTTTGGACCTGGGGCGTGCAACAGCGCTCCTTCCATATGAAGAACAAGTGCCGCATGAGCGTTACCGCATCGGCGAGCGCATCAAGGCTCTCATCCTCTTTACAGAAAACAACCCGCGCGGCCCGGGGATTTACTTGTCGCGCTCACATCCCAATTTTGTAATAAAGTTGTTTGAAATTGAAGTGCCCGAAATCGGCCAGGGAATAGTGGAAATAAAAGGTATCGCGCGCGAGCCGGGATCGCGCTCTAAGATTGCTGCGATCTCACACGAAGACGGCGTTGATCCCGTTGGTTCTCTTGTTGGACAGCGGGGCGTGCGCGTTGGGACAGTCATATCGGAGCTGGGGGGAGAAAAAATCGATATTATAGAATGGTCTTCCGATCCGGCCCGATCTATTGCCAACGCGCTGGCGCCGGCAAAAGTGCTCAGCGTTGACGCTGACGAAAACAGAAAAGAAGCGGTGGTCACTGTCGATGAGTCACAACTTTCGCTTGCCATAGGAAGAGGGGGACAAAACGTGCGGCTTGCGGCTAAGCTTACCGGATGGAAAATTGATGTACAGTCACGGGAAGGGGAATCTATTGCAACGGCAACAGAGGAGGGGAAGATAACAACAACAGACACTGCAGGCAACACGACCACAGATGATCAGGAGATTATGCCGAACGAACAGAACAGTAATCAGTCAGAAGCCGAATAAACGGCAGATAATCAAACAACAACATATGAATATCAATTTTCTGTACCCATTGCTTGCCGCCGCCATCGCGATTATATATGGCTTTTGGCTTCGGCGTCATATCTTAACGCTTCCGGCGGGCACGAGTGAAATGCAGTCCATTGCATCAGCCATTCAAGAAGGCGCGCAGGCATACTTACAAAGGCAATCAACAACAGTCACGGCGGTCGCTTCGGTGCTTTTTCTGATAACGCTGCTGTTTTTGGGCGCCACGGCGGCAATTGGTTTTCTTATTGGAGCATTCTTCTCAGCCGCTGCCGGCTATATCGGAATGAATATATCCGTAAAAGCGAACGTGCGCACTGCCTTTGCCGCTCATAAAGGCCTCAGTGAAGCATTTTCAGTCGCTGTTGAGGGCGGAGCTATTACAGGAATGCTTGTCGCGGGGTTGGCATTGCTTGCGGTAACGGGATTTTTTGCGCTTACCGGCGATATTTCAGCGCTTATTGCGCTTGGGTTCGGCAGCAGTTTAATTTCCGTATTTGCCCGGATTGGCGGAGGAATTTATACGAAAGCGGCTGATGTCGGTGCGGATCTGGTGGGAAAAATTGAGGCGGGTATTCCGGAAGACGATCCAAGAAATCCAGCAGTTATTGCTGATAACGTGGGGGATAACGTTGGCGATTGTGCTGGTATGGCTGCCGACTTGTTTGAAACATACGCCGTAACAGCGATAGCTACGATGTTGTTGGGCAGCATTACTCTGGGCAAAACAGAAAACGTCATCCTCTACCCGCTCGTGCTCGGCGCCGCCGCCCTCGTCGCCTCCATCGTCAGCACATGGTTTATAAAGATTGGAAAAAACAAAAAAATTATGAACGCTCTCTACAAGGGCCTTCTCGTTGCCGGCATCCTCAGCGCAGCCGCTTTTTACCCCATTACTCGCACACTGCTCGGCGAAACCGCCAACGCAACAGGCATTTATCTTGCTTCAATAGTCGGCTTGGTCGTTACGGGATTGATGGTGTTCATCACCGAATATTATACATCAGAAAAATTCAAACCCGTTCGCGACATCGCAACTGCATCACAGTCAGGCCACGGCACAAATATCATTGCGGGGCTTGCCGTGTCCATGAAGGCAACGGCGCTGCCGGTTATTGTCATAGCGCTTGGAATCCTCATCGCCTTTCATTTCGCCGGCCTCTATGGCATCGCCGTCGCCTCAATGGCGATGCTCTCGCTCGCAGGTATTATTATTACCATAGATGCCTATGGCCCGATTACCGACAATGCGGGCGGCATTGCTGAAATGGCGAAACTCCCTCAAGAAGTCCGAAGCGTTACAGACCCGTTAGATGCGGTTGGAAATACAACAAAAGCTGTCACGAAAGGATACGCCATTGGCTCCGCCGGCCTTGCGGCTTTGGTGCTTTTTAGCGCATATATTGAAGAAATTGGAAGCGCATTTACGTTTGAGCTGAACGACCCAAATGTCATCGCTGGTTTGTTCCTCGGCGGACTTTTGCCTTATTACTTTGGCGCCAAGGCAATGCAGGCCGTGGGGAAAGTGGCGGGGTTTGTGGTAAATGAAGTAAGAAGACAATTTAGAGACATAAAAGGAATTATGGAAGGACACACCAAGCCCGATTACGGAAAAACGGTTGACATCGTAACGAAAGGCGCACTTAAAGAAATGTTCTTTCCTGCGCTCATTCCGGTTGTCGCCCCCATCATTGTGGGATTTGTTCTCGGACCAGTCGCGCTGGGCGGCTTGTTAATAGGCAGTATTGTAACCGGCATTTTTGTGGCTATATCTATGACCTCAGGAGGAGGAGCGTGGGACAACGCAAAAAAATACATTGAGGCAGGAAACTTTGGCGGCAAGAACTCCCCCGCTCATCAAGCGGCCATAACGGGGGATACGGTTGGCGACCCGTATAAAGACACCGCCGGACCCGCAATTAACCCGATGATTAAAGTGATGAATATCGTGGCGCTACTCATTGTTCCTTTTATTAAATAATGTCCAATATAAAAACAAAAAAACTGGACGGTCCATACTATGAAATTGAATCCGAAACCCCTCAAGAAACGTTTAGCCGCTTCATAAAACAGGCAACAACGCAGTTTATCAAAGAAACGGAAATCAAAGGATTCAGAAAAGGCCGCGCGCCGGAAGATTTGGTGATAAGACAGATTGGGGAAAGCGCTTTACTGGAACGCGCGGCGGAACTCACGCTCTCAAGCGAGTGGCCCAATATACTAAAAGAAAAAAAATTCGAGGTGATCGGACATCCAGAATTTCAGATTATAAAAATTGCCCGCGGAAATCCGCTTGTGTGGCGGGCGAGATTTGCAATAATACCGGAGGTTTCCCTCCCCGATTACAAAAGCATAGCAAAGGATGTTGTTGTCGCGGAGAGCGGAAAAACCATCACGGTGGAAGAAAAAGAAGTAAACGATCTGCTCAAGTGGCTCGTAACATCCAAAGCAAAAAAAGAACAGCCGTCGCCGAAACCGGACGATGATTTCGCGAAAAGCATGGGAAATTTCTCCACCATTGATGCGCTGAAGGAACATCTGCGGGAAAATATCCTGCTTGATAAAAAACTAAAAGAAAAAGAACGGATCAGGGTTGCGATACTGGAGAAAATTGCAGAGAAAACAAATCTGGAAATCCCCGACGTTCTTATTACAACGGAACAGGATAAAATGCTTAAGGAACTCAACGACACCGTAACACAGATGAAACTGCAGTGGGATGATTATCTACAGAAGGTAAAGAAATCAGAGCAAGATATAAAAAATAATTATAAAGAAGACGCAAAGCGCCGCGTCACATACGGATTGCTCTTAAGGGCAATCGCGAAAGAAGAACATATCCTGGCAAGCGAAGAAGAAGTACGGCGACAAGCGAATGCCATACTTGAACAGTATGCTCCTGCGCAGCGCGAAAAGATTGACGAAGGCCATGTGAGAGAGTATGCTTACGGTATTATCATGAATGAAAAAACATTCCAGATCTTGGAAAAGAGCGACTAAACCCTAAGAATACTGTTTACAAGCAGTTAATGTTCTCTTTTATTTTTTAATCTCGGCAAAGCATATCATGTTAATTCCAACAGTCATTGAAAAATCAGGATATGGTGAACGGGCCTATGATATTTACTCGCGTCTTCTGAAAGATCGTGTTATTTTCATTGGGGGACCGATTAACGACGCGACCGCGAACACCATCATCGCGCAGTTTCTTTTTCTTGAACTGCAAGATTCCAAGAAAGATATTTCATTTTATATCAATTCGCCGGGCGGATCGGTGAGCGCAACACTCGCGATATACGATACGATGCAATACGTCAAACCGGATGTCGCAACAATATGCGTTGGATATGCGGCGTCAGGGGGGGCGGTTCTGTTGGCCGCAGGCAAAAAGGGCAAGCGTTTTATACTGCCGAATTCAGAAGTGATGATTCATCAGGTGTTGGGAGCGGCCGAAGGACAAGCCAGCGACATCGCCATTACGGCAAGACAAATACTCAGAGTAAAACAGAGACTAAACAAAATCATCGCATACCATACAAGCCAGCCGGAAAGCAAAGTGGAAAAAGATACTGACAGGGACTTTTTTATGACCGCCGAGGAGGCTAAAAAATACGGCCTCATTGATGAGATACTGAAAACGAGAAAAAAGTAAAAAAATAATTCTTCACTGCGAAGAAGACGTATTGCATTTCTGATCGTCTGGTGTGACACCGGCCTCACGGTCCTCGGATTGCAGTGCAATTTCCGCGGCAATGAAAGGCCGGTACGCTACCAGCGTACCGGCTTTTTCATCTCTTTACTGCAAAATCTTCGGCACCAAATTCACTCCCGACATTTCTCCCGGCTGGTTGATCTCCATTGCCGCAAGCACTGTCGGAGCAACGTCGGCAAGCGTGCCTTTCGTATGTTTATATTCTTCTTCAATCTCCTCCTGACTTCTTGCCGCATCTCTTTTAAATATTTCCCCCGCAATAAAAAACGGCACAACGTTCGTAGTATGCTTCGTTCGTTTTCTGCCGGTAAGGCCGTAATATTTCTCCTCCGCGTTTCCATGATCCCCGGTTACCATCATAATCCCACCCACTTCTAATACTTTGTCCATAATCCTCCGAAGCGCCGCGTCAACAACCTCTACCGCCTTTACGGTTGCTTCAAAATTGCCCGTGTGCCCCACCATATCAGGGTTGGCAAAATTCACCAGTGTAAAATGGTGTTTGGAAAATTCTTCAAGCACAATTTCCGTTATCTCTGGGGCTGCCATTTGAGGGCTTTCGTCAAAATGTTCAACTTTCAGCGACGGAACAAGCACACGATCTTCCCCTTTGAATGCTTCTTCAATACCGCCGTTAAAGAAATACGTAACGTGCGCGTATTTTTGGGTTTCCGCAATGTGTACCTGCGTCTTCTCCGCCTCCGAAATAACCTGCGCCAAAGGACGAATGATATCAAGAGGCGGGAATGCAACTTTTACAGGAAGACCTTTCACATATTCCGTCATCGTAACAATAAAAAGATCGTTTACCATCTTGCGCGCAAAACCGTCAAACGCTTCGTCAGCCAGTACACGAATAATTTCCCGCATACTGTCCTCACGAAAATTCCAGATAATCACAGCGTCATGCTCACAGATCCTTCCGGACGGTTCTCCTTTTTCATTCATCCGCCACGCCGGTTCTATGAATTCATCTTCCACTCCCTTTTGATAAGAATCCTCAACATACTTAATCGGATTCGAAAATGAAAGCGCCTGTTCGCCAATAAGACACTGATAGGCTTTGTGAATCCGTTCCCACTGCGCATCGCGATCCATCGCATAAAACCTTCCGATCAATGAAGCTATATCCACGTTGCTATATCCTTCTTCGTTGAGATATTGCTTCAACTCCTGTAAGTTTTCTGCGAACTCACGAGTTGGGGAGTCTTTGCCATCAGAGAAAAGATGCAGTTTCACCGGAATATCTTTCCCCCCAACAAGCTCAATAAGAGCGTAAAAATGATCCCGATAGGCATGGACCGAGCCGCTTGAGAAAAGACCCATAAGGTGCAGGGTGCTTTTTCTTTCTTCGGCGTGTGATATGGAGCTTAAGAACGCTTCATTTTTTAAAAAAGATCTGTCCTCAATCGCCGTTATGATGCGCGGAAGATGATGATAGAGCGTCCGACCGGCTCCCATGGTAAGATGGCCAACCTCGCTGTTGCCGGCCTGCCCCATGAGCAGCCCAACGGCAATGCCTGATGCCTGAAGCGTCGTGAACGGATAATGTTTTTCCATCTCATGAATCGTGGGACAACTCGCCGCCTTAAAAGGACTGCTGGACGCAGTGGTGGCGGGCGGAATACCGAAACCATCCAGTATAACAAGTATAACGGGCCGCTTTATCATGCTGACAGTATAACACAGAACATGAAGGACTTTTTGATTTACATAAACCTGCGCCACGCACGATTTGGCCGTTTTTGCAACGGTATTGTCAATGCCGTGGGGCAACTGAAGATATTTTTTCTTTACAGTTTATCACACAATACATCAATGGCATTGTCAATCATACGCAAATTGACAATAAAAGGTTGGCGTTATATGATGATGTCATCATTCGGTCTTATAATATTATTAAAAAACTAAAAGCGCGTATCATATCACACTTACATTTTCCTCACTTATGCATAGTGCGCCCATAGTCTTATATGAACATACTCACTCAACCGCTTGTGTTGGGGGTTGGCTTTTTGGTCATTGGAATCGGAATGGGATACATCATCCGCCAACTTATCACACAACAGCGCAGAGGCTCTCTAGAGCTGGAAATCAAAAAACTCCATCTTAATGCGAAAGCGCAGGCGCAGGAGGTAATCTTAAAATCAAAAGAGAAGGCCTCGGAAATAATTGAAGAAGCAAAACACGAGGCAAAGGATAAAGAACTGGAATTTCAAAGAACTAGTGAACGTCTTTCCAGAAGGGAAGAACATCTCGACAAAAAGACGGAGGAGTTTGAGCACGAGAAGAAAACCCTCAACGAAAATGTCGAGAAACTGAAAAAATTTGAAAACAAACTAAGAGAAAAGGAAAAAGAACAGCTCACGGAATTGGAAAAGGTTTCACGGCTCAGCGCAGAAGACGCAAAAAAAGAACTCGTGGAAAGAGTGGAAAAAGAAATAGAATCGGATCTCGCTGAACGTATCCGCAAACTGGAAATACAGGGGGAAGAACGATTCGAGAGAAAAGCAAAAGATATTCTTGCGTCCGTCATTCAGCGTCTCGCCACATCAACAGCTGCAGAGGTTACAACAACAACGGTTTCCATACCCTCGGACGACATCAAAGGAAAGATTATCGGCAAGGAGGGCCGTAATATCAGAAGCCTTGAGCGCGCAGCAGGGGTTGAAATCATCGTCGATGAAACACCGGGATCTATAATGATTTCGAGTTTTGATCCGGTCAGGCGGCAAATTGCGAAAAACGCCCTTGAGGAGCTCATCATAGACGGCCGCATTCATCCGGCACGCATTGAAGAAGTTGTTGAGAAAACAAAAGGAACCATAGAAAAAACAATGAAAGACGCTGCGGAAGCGGCCTCATATGAAGTGGGGGTTTTTGATCTTGAGCCGCGACTGCTGCAACTGTTAGGCCGCCTGCACTTCCGCACCAGTTATGGCCAAAACGTTTTGCAGCATTCGGTGGAAATGGCGCATATTTCCGGTATGCTGGCGTCGGAGCTTGGTGGAAACGTGGCGGTTTCAAAAAAAGGAGCATTGCTTCATGACATCGGAAAGGCGGTTGACCATGAGGTCCAAGGAACGCATGTGGAAATTGGGAGACGGATCCTTCAAAAATTCGGGGAAGACGAAGCAATTATAAAAGCGATGCAGTCACACCACGAGGAGTATCCTTATGAAACGCTTGAGTCGGTCATTGTGCAAACAGCCGATGCCATTTCCGCTTCCCGTCCGGGAGCGCGCCGCGACACGCTGGAGAATTATTTAAAACGTTTAGAAGACCTTGAGGGAATCGCGAATTCGTTTGAGGGCGTGCAAAAATCTTACGCTATACAAGCCGGGAGAGAATTGCGTGTCTTCGTCACGCCGGACCAAATTACAGACGCGGCAGCGAAGAAACTTGCCAGATCAATCGCAGAAAACATTGAACGGGAACTTCGATACCCGGGAGAAATCAAGGTTGTTGTAATACGGGAAAACAGGGCAATTGAATATGCGAAATAACAGGACTTGAACATCTTGCGTCTCCATTTCAAAATCCCTGCAACCAAAAGCCCGGTAGTCTTTCTAAGACTGCCGGGCTTTTAGCGTTACAAAATCTTATTTCACCGCATCTTTCAAGCCCTTTCCCGCTCTGAATTTCGGAACTCTCATCTCCGGAACTTCAACAGACTCTCCTGTTCTCGGATTCCGCGCAGTTCGGGCCGCCCGCTTTCTGGCAAGAAACGTTCCAAATCCCGAAACGGAGACTTCATCGCCTCTTGAGAGTGCACCGGTAATGGTATTAAATACAGTGTCAACAGCATCTTCTGATGCTCGCTTGGTGCCACCCAACTTGTTAAAGACTGCTTCGGCAAGATCCGCTTTGTTCATATGCTAAATCAATTTAATGGTCCAATGATCGACCTTTGCTAGCACTAATAAAAGACGCATTTATACTAGCAAAATCTTTATAAGACAACAACTTTCACGATTCTCCCCTGTGGATAGCTCATCGCCTTTAAAAAGGCGGGAGCTATCTTTTATGCGAGAGCTTTTTGCGGTGGCTTTTGCGCAAAAACAGAACAAACATCCTAAGTGCGCAGCTTCGCTGGCGTTTATGCAACATATTTGGTAGCGTTTCATATGTCGTCCGATGTCTAACACTTTATGACGAAAGAAAAACAGCGCTGCCGAATAACAATGAACATCACGGGAATGGTGCAGGGAGTGTTGTTCAGGCATTCAGCAAAAGCACAGGCAGAAATGCTCGGACTTTCGGGGTGTGCAAAGAACATGGATAATGGTTCTGTTGAAATTGTCGCGGAAGGCAAGCGAGATAATTTAGAAAAATTGCTTCAGTGGGCGCGGGAAGGACCAAGGCACGCAAAAGTTGAAAGTATTGACTACACGTGGGGCGAGCCGACGGGAACATTTTCAGAATTTCGGATTCTTTGATACAATATCCGTGCCGCTGTAAACCCCTTCCCACTTCTGTAAACGAGTTTGTCGCCCCACCGGCTTTGGAACACTTCGGGCAGTCCTTTTATAAATGGGCTCGGCTTCAGAAGCGGGGAGGGGGACGAAGGCGGCGTATGCGGGCATAGTTAAGTGGTAGAATGACTGCCTTCCAAGCAGTAGATGGGAGTTCGATTCTCCCTGCCCGCACCATAGTGGACTTTTAGCTTTCCAGCGCATCAATCGCCGTTTCTATTTCAGAAAATTTGCAGGTTCTAACATCGTCTCGTTGCCCATACAGGGAACTGGAATTTTGTGTGGGAAAATAAATTTTTCTGAAAAGAAAACGGCTTTTTAAGATTTAGGCGGGGGTTCTAATAAAAAGCCCAGAATGCACGATGTGCTCAATCTCTTTACCTGTCACTCCCGACTTCAAAAACGAGTGAAGCCATCGCAGAAACATCGCACACGCAAAAACAAAACTGACGACTTTCGTCGCCAGATTGCTGTCTCGTCTATTGTTAAGATTAGAACGCTACAATCGATTCATTTGAACAAACACTTGTTCCCGCTTCGCAGATTTTATAAGTGAATGTTCCACCCCCCTTCTGATTGATGTTGTCAGTGTAAGTCCCATCATTCGGTGTTGTAGTGATAACACTTCCGTTTCTATACACATCAACATTTCCAGAAGTTGCACCGCTCCATGAGAGATCGGCTTTCATAAGTCCCTTAATCTTGTAACCAACAGCTGCAAGAGTTACACCAGATGATTCTGCCGCTACGTTTATTTGAACGGAATCGCTTGCTGTCGCGCCATCATTATCCGTCACCGTAAGAGTCACTGTGTGATTGCCCAGAGCGAATGAGAGTGTTGGTGACACGCCTGTAGTAAGAAGTGTCGCTCCTTCACGCCATTCGTACGACACGATTGAGCCATCGGAATCCGAAGAGCTTGAACCGTCTAACATGACATCTTCAGTGCCATTTCCGTCAGAATCGACTACTGTTTGGTCAGCGCCGGCATTTGCTGTGGGAATAATGTTCGCACTTGCTGTTTGAACCGCAAAAAGAGCATTCACTAAACCGTATCCGAATTGTGGGTCACGACCACTTGATCCTAAGTCAGTCGCGGAAGCATCCAAAATCGCTCGAACATCACGATTATTGACAGCCCCATCGCCGTTATAATCAGAATATCCTGCCGCAATAATCAATGCCGCGACCCCTGCGACATGGGGAGAAGCCATTGAAGTGCCCGAACCGTATTTGTAGCATTCTCCATCCGGTTGTCCGTCACCGTTTATATCAAGAGGAGTACCCGTACAGGTAGGTTGGGGGTCGTAATATCCTGCATTATCATTCCATGTTGAGTATACATTCACGCCGGGTGCCGCAATCTCTACCTTATCGCCCGTGCTTGAAAAGCTCGCACGATTGTTGTTTGAATCTGTTGCCGCAACCGCAATAACCGAATCATATTTCGCAGGATAAATAACATTGTTGCCCTTACCTCCAACATTTCCGGAATTTCCAGCGGCGGCAACTATGACAACACCTTGTGCTTCGGCATTATCAAACGCTTGTTTCACGGTACTACCCGGATCCCGATCTTTTCCGAGAGAAAGATTGATTACATCCAGTTTAAGCCCCTGTACTGTGAGCATTTCTTTAGTAAAAACATTTTGAATTTGCATTGTGGCGCCAGTAGACCACTCAACTGCCGCAATGATATCGCTCCAGTAACCAGCGCCATCTTCATTTAAGACCCGAAGTGAATAGAGATTGCATTCCGGTGCGACTCCGACAACTCCAAGTTTGGGGTCTATGCTGCCTATGTCATTATCTTCCGCACATGCAGTGCCCGCAACATGAGTACCGTGTCCATACACATCCATCGGGTCGTAGTCGTAGTAATAGAAATCGTAACCAAGATTAAGAGGATCGAAGTTGTCGTTCAAATCTGGGTGAAAGTAATTCACACCGGAATCGATAATGCCGATCTTCACTCCAGCTCCTTTGTTGCTATATGGAGTCGCATGCACATCACCAGTTTGAATGTGTCGCACCCCCCAAGAGTTATCAAGCTCAATATCAACAGCGTACACAGTGTCGTCCGCTTCAACCGAAGTTACATGAGGATTGTGTGATAACCCATCCAATGCAGACGCTGGGACTTGAGCCGCAATCGCATTCACGATTGAATAACTGTATTTAATTTTCCCGCCATAGGCACGGATAAGTGCCTGCTCGCCTGTTCCAACTGGCTTATCGAAAGCAATAAGTACACGATTAAGATTGTCATTTTGTGGCTTAACTGCCGCAAAAGATGTAGATGTACCGACTGGTAGTGCCAGTAATAACGCCAGCCCTAAAATTGCTAAGTTTTTCATAGTATTTCAATAGTACACCAACGAATAATGTTTTCAAGGCGCGTAAATGAATGTGTGAACTTCGTGACTATTGTGAACATTTGCGGATGGGTACGGTCGCTAAAAGTTGGGCACTCTAAGCAGGGCTCTATCGCAGACGGACAGTATCCTTCAAAATATCAATATTCTGCTTTCTAACTGCGTCTGGCAGATCTCTTGGGTATGTAAAATCATCCCCAAGATGCTACAATGTTAAATAATAACGGATCCATCAGAGCCTTTAGAGAGTTTCTGGCCTATTCCCTTAAAGTGCAAATTTTACAAAGTAAAATTGATGAGGCTCGTCCGCGCTTCAGGCGAGACGTCCTGCATAAGGAAAAAGCAAGCATATCAATCGCGCAGTTTTATGTCCAAATGGGGCGGGTGTTCGACAAACGTGCTCGCTCCACGAGCATGGGAACCGCCCAAGATGCTTTATCTTACATAAATTGAGAAAGGCTTGTTTTTTCTATGGCCGCAGAGAGGTTACTTTTCCCCACAGCGAAACCTTGACTGCCAACTTATCAGAGGTACAATTTTCTCACCTCATCAAATGGGGGGGTCGAACTAAAAGATTAATTCAACGTACCTATGACGAAAGCCTATTTTAATGAGGACGAGGAGGACGATACAAACTCCGACGATGATTCCGATGATACAGACACAGATACGGACGAGGAATCTGCCGAATAGCGCCGCTCCTCACTTTTAAGAAAAAGTCCCGGCAGCAACAGCCGGGACTTTTTCTATTGCATTCCAACTTATTCAAAACACACGCCGCATATGTGTCATTGGCCTTACAAACGGGGGTTGAGCTTTGCAACCTACGATTGGCTAAGATCAAAGACATTCAAAGAGACTCCTTATTGCATAATGACAACGCCACTTCGACATTGAATGCTGAAGTGGCGTTGTAAAAAAAACAATCCCGGTCTACACCGGGATTGTCCTTGGGTTTATAAATTATTCATTCTCCGTTCCGCCCTTTTCTTCCTCTGACGGCTTATCATCTCCACCTGTATCGCTTTCTTCTGAAGGCGTATTGTCCTCACCTCCATCGCCCATCGGCTGATCCTCTTCCTGAAAATTCATCACATCAAAATATGTCATGAAACATTCGGTAGTTAGGATTAATAACTTGACCTTTGGCTACCTAATATAACAATTATTATAGCAATGTGCGTGAAAAATTGCAATGGTTCTCCATAAAACGTACAATGCTCCAAATGGAGAGAACTGACGGCGCCATTTGGTGGCTGCTTGCATACATTGCCGGGGTTGCAATGCGCTCATTTACACAGTCCCCTCTTATGTATTGGGTGTTGTCGCTTATTGTTGCATGTACAATCGCGGCCCACATCGCATCGCATAAAAAATGGTACGGTTTTATAGCTATAGCGAGTTTCTTTGCCCTTATAGGAATCGTGCGCATGGAATACGTTTTAAACAAACCCGATGCGCTTTCCACTCTTCGCGACACCGAAGAAACCGTTACCGTAACAGGCGTTGTGTTGCGAGAGCCGGAAATCCGCGAACGCACCACACAGCTTCTTATGAAATACGAAGACCATAAGATTTTACTTCAACTTCCAAGATTCCCTCAATATAAATACGGAGATAAACTGCTTGTAAAAGGAGCCATGCAAACACCAGACGTGTTTGCAGATTTTAATTATAAAAATTTCTTACAGAAAGACGGAATTTTTACTGTGATGAAATTTCCGGAAGTAACACGCATTTCAGAAAACAATGGAAATGTTATCGTGTCCTACATCCTTTCCGCAAAAAACAAACTGCGCACATCGCTCTATAAGATACTTCCCGCACCGCAAAGCGACATACTTGCCGCAATGATGCTGGGAGATCAAGGAAAGATGTCTGGCGATTTAAAGCAGCAGCTCAACAAGACGGGACTGCGCCATATTACTGCAATTTCAGGCATGCACATCACCATCCTGGCCGGTCTTTTGATGTTTGCACTTATTGGAATGGGGCTCTGGAAGGGTCAGGCATTTTATGCCGCGATATGTATATTGCTTTTATATATCATCATGATCGGAGCTCCCCCTTCGGCAGTAAGGGCCGGTATTATGGCGGGGTTGCTTTTGGTTGCGGAAAAAATGGGAAGGCCGGCAAACACCACCCGTTTTCTTCTTTTTGCAGCAGCTGTCATGCTTTTTGTAAATCCATTTCTTCTCACGCGAGACGTCGGCTTTCAACTTTCATTTCTTGCAGTGTTGGGCATTGCACAACTTTCAGAATCGTTCTTTATGTGGTCCTCGCCTCTTCTGCCATGGCAGACGCTGCGGCGTATGGTAGCAATGACGCTCTCCGCTCAAGTGTATACTATGCCAATTCTCTTATACAATTTCGGCAGCATCTCACTCATTACGCCTCTTACGAATATTCTCGTCGTGCCGCTTCTTGGAATGGTGCTTTTGGCAGGGTTTCTGGGGACGGTTTTCGGTCTTGTAAGCAATATGCTTGGAACCGTGCTTTCCTTCCCGCTCTATGTATTGCTCCTATACATCACTACAGTTATCGACACAGGTGCCCGCCTTCCATTTTCAAGTATCAGCATACAGAACGTCAGTTGGCTTTGGTTTATCCCTTATTATCTCCTTATTGTCTTGTTGCTTCAAAAACAGCGCCGTGCTCATTGGCAAGTTCAACGCATGTAATCAATCACCACATTCATAAAAAGCGGCAAACAGAGTACTATATAGAGTACATCAAGAAACCCTGTAACTTTTATGGATTTTTTCTTGGGAGAGTTTTTTACCGGGAGGTTTTTAAACGGCATTGTGGTTCTGGCGCTCTCGCTCACTGCGCTCTTTTTAGGTTTCACCATGCTTCGTTCAAAAACCATCACGAGGGAGTTTAACCAGCTCGGCTACTTTTGGTTTTTTATAGGATGGGCTTGGGTTGCTTCTTCCGTTCGTCAGTTCTCTTCGGCAATCGGCCTTCTGCAAATAGATGAGCTGTTTTTCGCCATTACACAAAGCTTCGTGTTTATCTCCGGAATTTTTCTTGCGCCCTACCTGTTTAACAAAGCGTTTGAAAACAGGCTCATTACAACAATCGCGCAATACATTTACATCGCTGGGGCTCTTGCAGGAACAGCGGGGCTTATATGGTTTGGAAGCACACTCACAACCGCCACCCCTTATGCAACCGAATACGAACCAAATACATTTACATTAATTTTAACCATCACACTTATAGCGATATTGTTTCTTATTACCCTTAAGGAATCGGCACAAAATTTTTTGAGTGTTTTCAAAAAACAAAAACCGTGGTTTGCGTTTTTCGCGCCCTTCTCCATAACTCTATACCTTCTGTTTGGATTTGTTGATGTATCGGGAATCATCGGCAGTTGGCTTATTATTCTTTTCAGACTCATATTTCTTGTGGCGTTTGTTCTTGCATACATTGCATTTGCGGAAGAAGTCGCTGCCAAAAAAGAAACGCTTGGCAGAGGCCAGCGTATTATTGAAATTTAAAGATTTTACAGTATAATTGAGCCGAAGAAAGGTTTTGTTTTTCCAGTAAAAGCGCTTTTGCCGAAACGCTTCAGGCAAAATGATTTAGAGAGCTCATAATATAGTGATAATACACCGTATTCGTCCGATCAGCTGGTCGGCCCCAGATCGAGAACCCTCGATTTCTTCAGCGGGCCCATAGTTAAGTGGCATAACGGCGCATTCGCATTGCGCAAGCGGGAGTTCGATTCTCCTTGGGTCCACCATTTCAGATTTGCCGAAAAAGTTGTCTGTATCTGCATATGTCTATAGAAAAACCGGAATCAAAAATAGAAAACAGTGGGGAGTTAAGGAAATACATCTACCGTGATAACTCCGCGGGAGGCGAAGTTGTATTTGAATGTGTTGCGAAGGATATACTTGAAGCTGATAAAATGTATCAGGAGAAAACTGGCAAAAATCCAGAAAAGCAAATGTACATCGGCTGCTCTATTGAAAAGATTGAACCTGATGCAGAAAAATAATAATCTGGCTCCAACTCACGCATACGAAGTCCGCAAACAAAAACACCCTTACGGGTGTTTTTGTTTATTTTTAAGATGTTTTAGAAAAGTGACGTGCCGACATGGATAATAACGCCGTTAACCGGCGTGCTTCTTCTACACCTCGGGGGAATGATACATGCCCCGCCCGGGTTATATATTCCCAAAAACCACACTCCTTTCCTTTGTGATTGCCAGTATTTAAAAAATTTCGTGTTTTGATCAGCAAGATAGCTCCCCCCGCGCGGTGGGCCAATGGCGTACATAATGCCGTTACAGCAAAGAAGAAAATCGTTAACTCGCCCTCCAAAATGAGGTTTAAGAGGGGGAGTTGCTGACGCAAGTTCAACCTTATAAATAAGCGAGCCAACAATCATTGCCGCTACGACAACTACTGAAATAATCGCCAGTGTTATAACCTTTCCCATAATATTAATCAATAGGTTAAGTCAAATATTTTTTCATTGCTTAGCCCATTTTCATTTTCCACAAGAATATACAGCGGTGTTGTGGGGAAAATTTGCCGAAACTCATCCGTCACCTCTCCGCCGAAAAAGTTATATTGAACGGTAAACTGTATTGTTTCACCATCATTTGACGGCAAGGTGAGCATATCAAATCCGGTATAAACAGTGTTTTCCGTTTTATGAAACCCTTTTCCCTGAATCGTTACCACTGTTCCACTCGGTCCTGTTTGTGGAGTGAGGGTCAGAATTTCCGGGGCAGTAACGGGCTCGACGGGAGCCACAACAACCTGAAACGGTAAGATGTTGCTTGTTCCATTTATATTACTAACCGAAACGCTATGCTCCGCCGGAGCTACACCGACAGGTACCGTAAATTCTATGACATTTTGCCCATCCGTATTCACGCCAGAGGGGAGATTGCTTATCGCTACTGATCCGAACTGAACAGTGTTATCTATATCATCAAGTCCTGCTCCGACAATTTCCACATTGTCCCCGATCAGCCCTGTGGTCGGGTCTAGGGATGAAATAATCGGTGTTTTGCTGATCTCTGCAACATCCCCCGTATCATCCCCCGTGTCATCCCCGGTATCATCTCCTGGAGG
>MHOA01000010.1 GCA_001821765.1 Candidatus Ryanbacteria bacterium RIFCSPLOWO2_12_FULL_44_26 | reverse complement strand
CACCAGACTTCCTTTGAGCAGATTGGCTCCGGGAGTGGTGGACCCCAGCGCGACGATGCCTTTCTGTGTGACAAACAGCAGCGGAGTGGAGGTGCCGTTATCGCCGACAACAAAGATGGGTTTGCGCCGTCCCTGATCATCCAGCTGGTCAACGGAGAATTGCCCCCACGGGGTGGTCGTGTTGATCCCGACCTGGTCGGTGGCGGTCGTGAGCCGCACCACCGTGCCGTCATCGGTCCAGCCGCCTGCGGCGGAGGCAGAACACACCCCATTCGCTGACGTACAAACCCTGCCTCCGCCATCGGCAAGTATTCTTCCGGTAACCTCCAGTCGGCCGGCAATGGTAGATGTTCCCGTGCCAAGGGTTTTTATAAGATTTCCAACTGTTGATGTGCCGGTTTGGTATGTTGCTCCTAACACAGCAAAATCCCGCGCTGGGGATGTGGTGCCGATACCGATATTTCCTTTTGGATCAATATAAAAAAGGGGCGTGGAGGTGCCGTCATCACCAACAACAAATGACGGCGCGGAGCCGTTTTGCTCTATTGCCAAAGCGGCGCTATCCCACGGGGATGTCGTGCCAATTCCAACAATGTCGGTGTTGGCAGTAAGCCGAACTATTGTTCCGTCGTCGGTCCAGCCGCTGTCGTTTGCAGATGGACATGAAGATTTGGTGCAAACAGTGCTTCCATTAAACGTAAAACTCTGTCCATATACGACAATTTTACTCTTTGCCGCTTTTCCTAAGTTTATATCATCGCCAAATGCGCTAAAATTCCCGCCCGTTTCCAGCGAATCTCTAAATGAACCATGCGTAGCCCAAAGCCCCCCGTTATGCATGGTCATTCCTCCAAAGACGCTTTGCCCGTCAACAGTAAGATTCCCGGCCCTTATAAACTTTCCTTCAACACGAGTTGTGCCGGTAACCACCGGCGCTGCGATTTCCTTTTCTGCAAATATGGTTTCCCCTTGTATAGCTTTGCCGACAATAAAACCTTCAGCCAAGAGATCGCGCACGCCAGCGGCGCCCTTCACCGTAATGTTTTTAGAAAAGAATGCTTCATCAAGCGCATATAACTTCCCATGTGCCGTCAACTCCTGCATCAGCTCTGTCGCTCCTCTCACAAGCAATTTTTTCCCAACTTCTACATTTCCCTCCAAAAACACATCTTCGTACGTAATGTTTCCGTTTTTTGTAACAAACGCCAGCGTAAAATCTTCCGAAGACAAATTATCCAAATAATCAACGTTTAAATTTTCAACTTTCGTTAGAGAGTCAACAACTATGGGCGCTACGCCATCTTTTATAAAGGAGCGCAATTGCCCCTCTGTCTCAATATGACCTCTTATAGAAATATTTCCAAACTTATCAATAAGCAACACATCCCCGGGACTCGTTCCTGCGCGATGACCCATTAACGTTTCTGCATCTCTTATTTTTTGATATGCATAAAACACAACATCATTAAAATCGCTAAACACTTTACTCGCAGGGAAAAGCGTAAGTAAAATAATTAAAATGAGGGCTATAAGGGTTTTAGCAGGATTTTTTGCTATTCTTTTAACCTCTCTTTTAAATGTTCGCCAAACCTTGTGGAATATTCCAAAATGCGATTCAATAGAGAGATCCAAAAATTTGATGAACCGTTCTATAAACCGTTCAAACAACGCATCGCCTTTATTTTTTTGTTCACTGTTGTTATTTATTTCACTAAATTGTCCGCTGGTAAAAACAGGCCTTCCTTGAGTTTTCGTATCCTTTTGGTTTTTAAAAATTTCGCTACTGCCTGCATCGGCGTCCAAAAAAGGAGCGACAGCGGCATGAACTTCGTGTTTTGGTTCCTCAATGCCGGCATAATTTTTTAATAAGTTTCCGTGAACGGTTTTTCTTTCAGCCTGTCTTGCAAGGTATTTTTTAATAGCGGCTTGAGTGCTATACCAATTACGTCCAAGCTTTTTTGCTTCTAACTTTTTTAGTCTCGCGAGCAAGCTTAAATACTCCGCACTGTAAGGGGTTTCATCCGCCAGTTTTGATATTGGAATATACTTGTCCTTGCGTTTTTTTTCCACAGAAGTCGTTAGATAAAAATATCATTATCCGATATAATATCGGATAGAACCTATATTCATTATAGAACAATGAATATAAGGAAATAAGATAAAACTCGCTCCATAAAACGCATTCCTGTGGAAAAATAAAACGGCTAGAAATGAGCAAAAAAAAATTCAGGCAAAAGTTTACATAAAAAAAATTTTACTAAGCACATGCATGAACTATCATAAAAATTATAAAAAAAGCAGGAATGAAAAAAGATTTCATTTTAAAACACACAGGAACCAGTGAGCACTTTGTATACCAACAAAAGTTAAAGATTTATACAAAACATTAATAAACATCTGTATAAAACATTAATAAACCATATGGAAAACGAATACTACACAATAAAATCTGCCGCTTCTTTGTTGGGCGTTACCACATTGACACTTCGTAACTGGGATAAACAGGGCAAACTTATTCCTTACAGACACCCCTTTAATAACTACCGTCTTTATAAAAAAAATCAGATAGAGGAAATTTTAGAAAGACTCGAGAGAAGAAGGGATATACCAAGAAAAATAGAGGTTGCCCTAATAGAAGAGAAAGGAGAATAACAAAGCATAGCACCGAGTCGGTTTTATTGCTTTTCTCAATACAACAAAAACCCCGCTAAAGCGGGGTTTTTGTTGTATTGAGAACGTATCTATAAGCCGGGTTCTGTTCCAATTTCACCTAAGCGATAAAGCCGCGACATTGAGGATCCCGCGGGATTGCGGGGTTGCCCCCGCTCATAGCAGAACGCTCAATGTTGTTTTCGACTCCGCCAGACAAAATTGGCGTAATCATCTGTCTAGGTCCGAGATTGCTTCCGGACTCAAGCCCCTTCGCACCTCGCCACAGCTCGATATAAGAAACTGGAATAAAGAATTAGAAAATCAATGTAAACCCTAAATTCATAATTCGTTATTCATAACTCTGCATCGAACGGTAGTGAGATGCGCACAGGGTTGCACCGGGTCCTGCAAAACGCAGGATCACACATCTTTGATAAAATATGTGATAAGTGTTTTCCATCACAACATGTCGCCATATTGTGCCGTGGTCTCTTACACCACACTTTTCACCCTTACTCTTCGATCCGCCATCTGGCGGACTCAGAACTAGAGGCCTCCTTCAAAAAGCGGCTTGTCCTGAGCGTATCGAAGGGCGGTATAGTTTCTGTGGTACTTTCTCGTATCCCGGCTACAATAAATTTTTTATTATTGTTGCTGGGACGGGTGGCCGTTAGCCACTACCTCTCCCGTGCACACCCCGCCCGCAACTAATAACAGCGATCGACAAAAGCTATTTGCTATGAGTTATTTATTATTAGTTGTGTGCGAAGTACACACGGCGGTGCCCGGACTTTCCTCCCCCTCACCTAAAAAGCTTTAAACATATGTTGTGATTCCTAAAACCATTGTTGACCTTACCGCTGAAAAGCATATCAATGGTGAAGGCGTCCCAAGGAGCAATCAAAAAAATAACGCTTTTTAGGTGAGGGGGCGATTACACGATACATTCCAAAAATAGATTACCATAATAGTTACAGAAAATCAAGAGCGTCAAAAAAAGCAATAAACGTTTATATTGGCTTTAAAGAAATACACAACAAGCTAAAACTAATAGCTTTCCTGAAATTAAGAATACAAAACAGTGCCGGTGTGTTCACTTTGTAACTGGGAAAGCAAAAACGAAAAACGAAAAACGACATTATAACAGGATTGCTTAAAACGCACCCGCTTGCCTCAAAACCTCAGTGGCTTGGACTATAATTTCCAAAAAAAAACATAAAATCTCGGTTGGTTACCGAGATTTTATGCCCTTATCTCCAGTATGTAATATGATCTATGTCCTGTTGGCCGAATATGTTTTACGTTCTTCGGCCTTGCTTCTTATTATATACATATGAACAAAAAATTCAATATGAAATGAAGCTGCATGTGTGGAAAACAAATCCTGAAACGCTTTAAAAAACAAAACACGCAACAAACATTGCTGGGCACAGCAAACAGCGATCAGCCCCACCGTACTGTTGCCCAAAAGGACCCACTTGCAGCTCCACTGCCGGAGTCAAAACATACAAATAAAACGCCCGAAATGTAAACTACTCTATTTTTTTCTCCTTAAGAAAGCAGGGACTGCGTCCCATTCTCCTTCTTCTCTCTTTTCGTCAGTTTTCTCGTGATTCATTTGCTTTGTGGTATATGTTTTTGGTGTGGGTAGGGTGCTTCCTGAAAAAAGGTTTATGGAAGAGCCTGCCACGGCAGATTCAGAGGTTACACCGGAAAAACCTGTCGCAATGACAGTTACTTTTATCTCCCCTTTTCTTAATTTTTCATCACGCATGGCGCCAAAAATCACTTTGGCATCTTTCGAGACAGGCCCGGTAATAATGCGCGCTGCCTCATTGATCTCCCACATTGTAAGATCAGGGCCCCCAGCTATAGAAAAAAGTACTCCTTGGGCGCCGTTAATCGACATATCGAGCAGCGGAGAACGAATCGCGCGTTCAGCTGCTTCAACTGCACGCCGTTCGCCACTCGCCGATCCAATGCCCATCAAAGCCGAGCCAGCGTTCTGCATAATAGCTCTAACATCCGCAAAATCAACGTTGATAATGCCCGGCACAGTGATAAGATCAGATATGCCTTCCACAGCCTGCCTCAAAACTTCATTGCACATAGCGAAGGCCTCAAGGAACAGCGTCTGCTTTTCAATAATTTCGAACAACCGGTCATTCGGAATAACAATCATTGCGTCAACTGCTCCAACCAGCTGCATCAACCCCTCCTCCGCAATTCTCGCGCGTTCTGAACCTTCAAAAGAAAACGGTTTGGTGACGACGGCCACCGCAAGAGCGCCCGTCTCTTTTACAATATTGGCGATGATGGGAGCGGCACCCGTTCCTGTCCCTCCTCCAAATCCGCATGCAATGAAAACCATATCAGCGCCTTTTAACGATTCCGTAAGTTCTGCCCGAGATTCTTCTGCTGCCTCGCGACCGAGCTCCGGGTTCATGCCTGAACCAAGCCCTTTTGTGATATTTTTTCCTATAAATACTTTTCTTTTTGCAAGCGCGTTATGTAAGTCTTGCGCATCTGTATTCACCGCAATAAACTCCACGCCGCGCACTTTAGACCGGATCATGTGATCGACGGTATTTGTGCCAGACCCGCCAACCCCAACTACCTTAATACGGGCAAAGGATTCAATGTCTGGTTTAATATGTGGCATATGCTGCGGTGAAACTTAATAAAATAAAAGAAAACACTATCAAGAGAAAACTATAGCATTAAAAGCGTTTCAATGGCGTAGTTCGCTCCTTTACATTTCAAGAAGCAACATCATTAAAACTGCGCCATGAGAAAATATACCATATACTAGCTTGCCGGACGGTTCCCGTCAATGAGATGTTAAGGGATAAGCGACCTTAAAAACCGCTTGATTTTCTTGGGCACAGATTTGCCAAGAAACACAGGGAATTCACTCTTCTCGCTCTCAGCTCCCCAATAGCACAGCGCCAGCACTGTCATCCATTCTGGCGTATCTGATAATTCTCTTTTTCCTGTAAACCCCGATATACGGGCTAACTCCACCGGAAGGGAAAGCTCGTTTTTCGCCACATCAACAATGCCGGGCAGCTGCATTCCCCCTCCACTTATCACTGCTCCGGCCGGCAACAAGCCTGAACGTCCAATTCTTTTTAAATGCTTTTGCGTTAACTCAAAAATATCTCCCAAGCGTGCATCCACAATCTCTTTGAGTTTTCTTGGTGAAAACACCGCCTCAAGATCTTTATCAAAACCTGAAAACTTAATTTCCCTTTTTCCCCCCTCAATAACTGAAGCGTAGGACCGTTTCAATTTTTCCGCAACGTCGACACCGACACGGAAGCCCAGCCCTATATCATGCGTGATGTGCGCAGAACCAATAGGAAACACCTCTAAAGAGAGCAGTGTTCCTTCTTCCCACACGCATACTTCTGTTGTTTGAGCACCGAGGTTGAGCGATAAAACTCCGATCTCTTTTTGTTTCCTTGAAAGCAAAAGATCAGATAAGGCCAGTTGAGAAACCACAATATCATCAGCTGATACGCGGGCTATATCAAGAGCCTCCATAAGATTTTTATAATGAGGAAGAAAGACTGTCACGAACACCGCTTCAGTCTCGAGTTTCACTCCGGTCATCCCAACCGGATCCTGCACTGGTGTATCACCATCCACCCGGTAATACTTTGGAAATTGATGTATGACTTGCCGGTTTTGAAGCCGAGGAAGCGCGTCCTCCGCGGCAAACATCACCCTTTTTGAGTCTTCTGCGGTAACCTGTCCATCTGCGCGGGAAACCGCGACTACTCCTTTTGAAAGGTACATTGCGACACGAAAATCCCCTATCCCAACATACGCATCGCGCGGATCAACGCCTGTCATTTTCTTCAGTTCTTCCTTCGCCTCACGAATAGACAAGGCGGTCTGTTCCGGCTTTAAAACGGCTCCTCTCCTAACACCTTCCGTGGGAATTTCAGAAACACCAAGCACATGAAAAGCGCCTCCGGCCTTTCGTTCAACCAATGCAAATCGGGTGCTTTCAGATCCGATATCCAATCCAGCAATGTAATCTGCCCTAGCCATGTTTCGCCCTGACTAAGAAGCGGAGTTACCCAGCATTTTCTTTACAATTTCCCCGATACGCTCGCCGGCAGCCTTTCCCTTCAGTGAAGCCATCGCGACCTTCATCACCTTGCCGAAGTCTTGCATGCCTGACGCGTTTACCTCCCGTATGCTGTCCTCAACGACCCGTTGAATATTTTCATCCTGCAGCTGCGGCGGTACATATTGCTCAAGTATGGTAATTTCCTCTTTTTCAATCGCAACAAGATCTTCCCTTTTGGCCTTCTGATACTCCTCTATCGCGTCATTCCTTTTCTTCATTTCTTTCCGAACTACTCCGATAATCTCTTCGTTTGTTAAGCCGGTTTCTTTCTTGCGCTCTTTAATCTCAAGATTGTGAATTTCGGAAAGGAGCATTCGAAGCGTTGTGCTGACACTTTCTTTTTTCCCCAATTGCGCTTTTTTTAAATCTTCCCTAAGAACGTTCAAGAGATTCATACATTGTCTGATTTTCCCAGCTTCTTGAGGTGCTCAAACTCTTTTTTTCTCATTTCCCTATGAAGCGCCTGTTTCTTTTTGCGTGCCTTGGACTTTTTCCGGGCGCGGAATTGCAGCGATCTTGCGGTGATTAACAAGCTACTATACTGTACCTTTCTCGAAAATCGCCGCGCCAGCGCACCTGACGATTCTTTATCCCTTCTTCGAACTTCCACCATAACAAAATAATTAAATAGTAACCGAATTATACCAATAAATTCCAAATTTGGCAGCAGAAAAAAGAATAAATGTATCCGTCTCTTTTCCGAACATATCAACTGTGGTGTGCATACTTCATTTTACATCTATTATTGCTTTAATCTTAATTTCAACACGCTTACGATTTTTGCAAACGGTATAATCTCCTGCGTACCTGTTGTCATCTCACGAAGTATCGCTTTCCCATCAACTGCCTCTTTTTGGCCAATGATCAATACATAAGGCACATCAAGGCGGGAAGCGGCTTTGAGCTGCCCCCGAAGAGAATCTTTGCTCAACTGATGAGTAAACGAGATGCCGCCCTTTCTCAATTCCTCGGTGATAAGAAAGCTTTTTTTCTTTGCATGCCCACCGAGCTGTATCAAAAAAACTTTTGGAGATATCTCCGGCCGTACCTTCAAATTTCTTGCTTTCATCTCAGCAACCACACGATCGACACCTAACGCCCCACCAACTCCCGGAACAGCTCTCCCATAAAACATATTAGCGAGGTCATCGTACCGGCCGCCTGATCCAATTGCAATAGCAGCAGGTCTTTTATTCTCTTTTTCCTGGTTTGCTGGAACAGTATCTTTTTCTTTCTTGGTATGTTCGTCTTCACCATCGCTTTTTCCCGAGACTTCGCTTTTGGAAACGTCCGTCATAAAGAACTCAAAAACGGTTTTCGTATAGTAGTCAAAGCCGCGCACCAGGTACGGGTCAAGGCTGTAGGGAACAGCAATTTCGTCTAAATACTCCAGCACTGACTTGAAGTGAGCTTTACAAAACTCACATAAAAAATCAATCATCTGCGGCACGCCTTCCTTTATCGCAACACAATCCTCGTTTTTACAATCAAGGATCCGTAAAGGATTTTCCCGAAGTCTTTTCTTGCAATCACGGCATAAGGATTGTTGTCTGCGGCGGAAATATGCGCTAATTTCTTTACGATATTGGGGTCTGCAGTTTTTATCCCCAATACTATTGATGTGCACAATAACATCACGTAAGTGCAGCGCTTCAAGGGCTGAATATAACACTCTGACAACAAGGGCGTCGTGGATTGAATCCATTTCCCCAATCACCTCCAGGCCGCACTGCTGAAATTCCCGAGTTCTGCCTGCTTGAGGGTTTTCATGGCGGAAGAATGACCCATTGTAGAACAACTGCACCGGTTGCGGCCAGCTTTGCATGCCATGTTCAAAATATGCCCTTACCAATGGGGCCGTCCCTTCGGGGCGCAATACAATAGGAGTACCACCGCGGACGCGGAACGTATACATCTGCTTCTGAACCACATCACTGGTGTTACCAAGCGATGCGGTAAAAAGCTCGAGGCGTTCAATATGCGGAGTCCTGATTGTCTGAAATCCGTAATATTCAGCGACTTTGCGTGTTTCCCTGATCACCCTATCATAATAGGGTACCGAATCCGGCAGGATATCGTGCATCCCCTTTAACGTTTTTAAAGGCTCTTTTTTTGCTCGTTTGATCATAATACCGATGCGCGGGCTATCGGCCAAAGCCTAAGCCACGCCCTTCCAACAATAAAACGGCTGTCCAGCGCGCCCCAAAACCGTGAATCTGAACTTTGATAGCGGTTATCACCCATGACAAAATATTCCTTTTCATCCAGCATGAGTATTGTGTCCGGACTGGAAAACACCCCTTCCTGCAGATACGGCTCATCAAGCACTATACCGTCCGGATATTCCTCATTTACTATATATACCTCGCCGTTTCTTACCTCCACGCGCTCCCGGGGAAGACCAACAATGCGCTTAATAAAATACTGAGAAGGGTTTTGAGGGTAGCGAAACACGACAATTTCTCCCCGCCGCGGTCCACGGATATGATATGAAAACTCATCTATCACAAGGTATTCGCCTTGATAGTAGGTGGGCTTCATTGAGTCCCCACGAACAATAAATGGCTGCACAATATACGCCCGGATTGGAAGCACAATAACAAGAGAGACAATAATAATCTTAACAAAGCCCCACAATTCCCTCAGCCAGCTGTTTGCTTTCTCTTCCTTTTCAGTGCCCGCAGCCTCTTTTTCCTCCATGTGTAAAGATTATACGCTTTTTCCCTCGACCTTGCAATAACTGCTGTTTGAAAACAGGGGCTATGTTACTTACACTAACCATATGAAAACAATAATCGGACTGGGCAATCCGCAAGAAAAATACGGAAACACCCGCCATAATGCCGGTCGGAATGCCGCTTTCACGTTTGCCAAAAAAGAAAAACTGAAGAACTGGGAGGAAAGTTCCGACGGTTTGTCTTTGATGTTAAAAGGAGTTATTGGGAAAACCAGCATAATATTGGTCCTGCCGCAAACATTTATGAATAAATCGGGAACAGCAATAAAAGCGCTCAACATAAAGCCGGCAGAGGCACTGCTGGTTCATGATGATGCCGATCTGCCACTAGGACGCATAAAGTTCTCATTCGGGAAGCGGGCTGCCGGTCATAAAGGAGTCGAATCGGCGCTCAGAGCGTTTAAAACCCGCGATGTCTGGCGGCTTCGTATCGGCGTTCAAAAGAAAAAACGCATTCCGGCAGAAAAACTCGTGCTCATGAAGCTTTCATCTAAAGAGCAAAAAGAACTGGAGCAAGTTTTTTTAAAAACCCATAAAGCCATTCTTTCATTTCTACAAGAAGGCCCTGAAAAAGCAATGTCAAAGTTTAATACATAAGCTGCCAACATCCCACATCCTGCGTCCTACGCCTAAAAACCATGAACTACCAGGCACATAATATGTTATGTGCCTGGTAAGAAGCATCTGCTCAATGTGCTTTACTTTTTACCCTCTTTGATTAACTCCGCTACGTTCCGTGGCACCTCCTCGTAATGATCAAATTCCATAGTATATGATCCTCTCCCTTGCGACATGGAACGCAGATGAGTGACATATCCAAACATTTCAGCGAGCGGCACAAGGGCATTTACAACCCGTACATTCATGCGTTCTTCCATGCTGTTTATTCTTCCGCGTTTTGAACTTAAGTCCCCGGTGACATCACCGAGAAACGCTTCAGGAACAACAACTTCCACATTCATAATCGGCTCTAAAATCACCAGCCCTGCGCGCTTTGCAGCCTCCTGAAATGCTATGGAGCCCGCAATCTTAAACGCGGCCTCCGATGAATCTACTTCGTGGTAAGAACCATCGTAGAGCACAACCGAAATATCAACAACGGGGTACCCTGCAAGCACTCCCTTGTCTATAGCTTCCCTGACGCCTTTTTCAACCGCAGGAATAAATTCCTGCGGAATGATTCCTCCTCTGATTTTATTAAGAAACTCAAACCCCTCGCCTCTCTTTCTTGGCGCAACTCGAATTTTTACATCTCCATATTGTCCTCGTCCACCGGATTGGCGAATATATTGTCCTTCAGCTTCCGCTTCCCGCGTAACAGTTTCTTTATATGCTACCTGGGGGCGCCCAACATTCGCTTCAACTTTAAATTCGCGGCGCATGCGGTCAACAATAATTTCAAGATGCAACTCTCCCATTCCGGACACAATAGTTTCTCCGGTTTCCTGATCCGTACTTATACGAAACGTCGGGTCTTCTTCAGAAAGACGGTGCAGCGCAATACCCATCTTTTCCTGATCTTGTTTTGTTTTTGGTTCAATCTTCATGGAAACCACGGGCTCCGGAAACTCTATCCTCTCCAACAGAATCGGATGATCCGGATCTGTAATGGTATCCCCCGTCGAAGATCTCTTAAGACCAACAACAGCGCCAATCTCCCCCGTATAAATTTCTTTTACTTCTTCCCGATGATTCGCATGCATGCGCAAAATTCTTCCTATACGCTCTTTATTATCTTTTGTTACATTCAAAACATAAGAACCCGCGCGAAGCATCCCCGAATACACACGAAAATAAGAAAGCTGCCCGACATACGGATCCGTTTGCAGTTTAAAAACCAACGCCGAAAATGGAGCGGCGTCATCCGCGTTTCTCTGTTCTGCCTGATTCGTAGCCAGATTCATACCCTCTACAGGGGGAAGATCGGACGGGCTCGGCAGATAATCAACAACGCCGTCGAGAAGCGTCTGCACTCCCTTATTTTTTAGAGCTGATCCGCAAAAAACAGGGACAAGACGATATGCAATGCATGCTTTCCGTAAGGCTCTTTTCATCTCATCTGTTTCAATGGGTTTCCCTTCTAAATACTTTTCAGCAAGTGCGTCGTCCGTTTCAGCAATTCTTTCAACCATCGCTTCTCTATACGTACTGGCTGATTTCTTTAAGGAATCCGGGATATCTTTTATTACGACTGTTTCTCCGTGCGCGCCTTCAAAATACAATGCCTTCATTGAAAAAAGATCAATAATGCCCTCAAAAGAGGATTCGGTTCCAACAGGAATCGTTACGGGAATGGCATTGGGTGTTAAGCGTTCACGAATGGATTGAAAGCTTTTTTCAAAGCTCGCGCCCATCCTATCAAGTTTATTAATGAAGCAAATGCGAGGAACAACATATTTATCAGCCTGCCGCCAAACGGTTTCCGACTGCGGCTCAACACCGGCAACACTGTCAAAAACAACCACCCCGCCGTCAAGGACACGAAGTGAGCGCTCTACTTCGGCGGTAAAATCGACATGGCCCGGAGTATCAATGATATTTATACGATGATCGCGCCAAAAGCAGGTCGTCGCCGCAGATGTAATGGTAATTCCTCGCTCCTGTTCCTGTTCCATCCAATCCATGATTGCTTCTCCTTTATGCACCTCGCCTATTTTATGAGAAACACCAGTATAAAACAAAATTCGCTCGGTAACAGTCGTTTTCCCGGCGTCAATGTGGGCGATAATGCCGATGTCCCGTGTTTTTTCTATAGGGTATTCGCGCATAAAAATGTAAAAACAAAAAATCAAACCCCGAAACGACGCAGTAAAATTAAAAGAGAATTGGAGTTGATAATATTTGACTGTTGTTCTTTGGTTTTAATTTTTGCACTTTGAATGTTGATCTTGACCGGACAGTCGCGAGAGACCTACCACGCAAAATGCGCAAACGCTTTGTTTGCTTCAGCCATTTTGTGGGTGTTTTCCCTTTTTTTCACCGCGTCACCCTGATTCTTTGAAGCAAGAAGAATTTCTTCTGCAAGTTTCTTTGGCATCGGACGACCTCTCTTTGCACGTGCCGCTCCAATAATCCAGCGCATAGCAAGCGTGTTGCGGCGGTCTCCTCTCACTTCACAAGGAATCTGATACGTTGCTCCACCGACTCTCCGCGATTTTACCTCCAGCATCGGAGCAACATTGCTCACGGCGGTGTTAAAAATAGCGATGGGGTCTTTTCCTTTCTCTTCTTGTTTTATATCCTCAAGCGCCTTATACATAATGCTTCGCGCAATAGATTTCTTTCCACCCCACATCAAATGATTAATAAACAACGCCACAAGTTCATTGTTGTACTTGAAATCCGGTCTTACAGCCCGTTTGAATTTCTTCTTTCTCCGCATGGTTGCATTTATGATTCTTTCGGGCGCTTCGCTCCGTACTTCGATCGCCCCTGCTTTCTTCCCTCTACTCCCGGGGCGTCAAGAACACCGCGCACAACGTGGTATCGAACGCCCGGCAGATCTTTTACCCGCCCACCTCTTACCAGCACAACGGAATGTTCCTGAAGAGTGTGCCCGACACCGGGAATATATGCGGTAATTTCTGCGCCATTCGTCAGCCGAACCCTCGCCACTTTTCTTAAAGCGGAGTTTGGTTTTTTTGGTGTCATGGTTTTTACCTGAATGCACACACCGCGTTTAAAGGGAGAAGAATACTGTACTGGCCTGTTTTTTTTCAAATTGAAACCATACCGAAGCGCCGGCGCTTTCGGTTTCTTTGTATAACGCTTTCGCGATTTTCGCACTAACTGCTGGATCGTGGGCATAAAGCAAAGACAATCTGTTAAACATCAAAAAGATATCACGCCAGTAAGAACCTGTCAATGAACATATTTAGAAAAACGCCGCCAAGGCGCCCAGCAACTCCTGGGGAGACAATCCGGTTAGTAACTGTGCGAGAAGAAATGTTGGAGGGAGAATAACGAGTCCTAAAATGCCCCGGCCAATAAATATAAGAATTAAAAGTATAAAAAATCCATAGGCCTCCAATAATCTTTGAATTGCAAGATAACGATGGGGTAATACTGCAAAAAGAATCTTTGATCCATCAAGTGGGGGAATCGGTATGAGATTAAACACCGCCAGTAAAATATTAATATAAATAACAACAACCAATAAGGTCAGAAATGCTGTAGACGCTGCAACCTCGCTGATTGCCGCAAACCTAAACATCATACCGAAAACAAAAGCGACGAGGATGTTTGACAGCGGACCGGCTACAGCAACCAATGCCGGACCCCATTTTTGATCCCTTAAATTATAAGGGTTGTAAGGAACGGGACGAGCCCAGCCAAAAGGCGGCACCCCGAGCATCACCAACAATGCCGGGAAGAGAAACGAACCAACCGGATCAAGATGTTTTAACGGATTAAGCGTTAATCTCCCCGCATACTTTGCAGTAAAATCTCCGAGCGCAAGCGCAATGAAACCATGAGAAACTTCATGCACCACAACAGACATGATGAGAATTGCGATGAGAAATATAAACGTTGCTATTTCCATAAAACAATACATCACATTGTATCAAATCTGTCCTTAAACGACAAAAACTCATCGGCAATTGACGTTCACTCGTTTCCTAAGTATACTTCTTGTAATGAAAACGTGTGCAATTTGTAATAAAGGACCGCAATTCGGCGGCAAGCGAAAGAAATTACGCGGAAAGTACAATCCAACGGGAAAACGGATACGCTATCCGAACTTGCAATGGGCGAACATCCCTTCTGGAAAACGAATAAAAATCTGCACAAGATGTCTAAAAGCGAACAAACATTTGGGGTAATACCAAAACACCAACCAAATACAAATATACGAATACATGACCGCGTGAATTTGCACATTACATAAATTCGTATATTCGCGAATACTATGAATATCCAACTCGTGACAAAAACAAGAAAAACGGGGGACCTCGTTGTTCCGCTTTTTGAAAAAGAGGAAATCCCCGAATCTGCCCGTAGGCAGCTCTCAAGAAAAGACAGAGATTTCCTGCGTCTCTATCTGAAAAGAGATAAAGTGCGCGGAGAAAATGTAAAATCTCTTCTGCTTCCCGGCAACGCGAAAAGAATACTGATACTCGGCAAAGGAAACAAAAAAAACTGGAATCACCGAAAAGCACGCATCCTTGTACGAAGGATCGTACAGAGTATGAAAACAGCCAATCTCAAAGAAGGAACACTTATTATGGAATCCGTTGCTCAAACCGCCACTCTGGCCGAAAAGGCGAAATTGCTTGAAAATACGGCCGCCGAGCTTGTCATCGCAGATTATGCGCACAATGAATATAAAGAAACACCAAAAGAGGGATGGCCGACGATACACAAAATGCAACTGGCAACCGATTACTCTGCAGACGAAAAACGCCGGCTCCTGGAAGCCGTTGCAAATGGAGTTATTATCGGAGAGGAAACCAACCACACGCGCCGGCTTTCAAACATGCCCGGCGGCGACATGACCCCCCAAAAACTTGCCGCCGCTGCCGAGGAAGCGGGAAAGCAAACGAAAGTAAAGGTAACAATTTTAGACGAAAAGCAAATTAAAAAACTCGGCATGGGCGGAGTAATCGGGGTGTCACGCGGCAGTAGCGAAAAACCGCGATTTATCATAATGGAATATAAGCATCCTGATTACAAACAAGCTCCGCTGGTGCTTGTGGGAAAGGGTGTAACCTTTGACACGGGCGGCTTAAACTTAAAACCGGACAAAGCCATCCATGAAATGCATATGGATATGTCCGGGGGCGCCGCTGTCATACATGGCGTTGCCGCCATAAGCCGCCTTAACATACCCATTCACGTCGTCGGGTTGATACCGGCAGTGGAAAACATGCCTTCCGGCTCCAGCTACCACCCCGGAGATATTCTCCGTTCAATTACCGGGCGGACTATTGAAGTGCTCAACACCGACGCCGAAGGGCGGATCATTCTGGCCGATGCGCTTGGATATGCAAAACGATATAACCCTCGTCTCGTTGTTGACATTGCAACGCTTACCGGGGCCGCGATGGTTGCGCTCGGCCAACGGGTTTCGGCGCTCTTTACAAAAGATGAAAAATTAGAGGAACTTTTTCGCTCCCTTGGAGAATCTTCGGGTGATTACCTTTGGCCAATGCCGCTTTGGGATGAATATGAAGAAGACATCAAGGGAACGTTCGGCGATGTTGCCAATGTAGGCAAGACAGAAGCCTATGGTGGCTCCATCACCGCCGCAATGTTTCTTAGCCAATTCGTTTCTTATCCGTGGGTGCATATTGACATGGCTCCAACCATGACAGCAATTGACTCGGATAAGCTTGCGAAGGGCGCCAAAGGAACAGGGGTAAGACTCTTCACGGCGCTTGCAAGACACCTTGCGACTCCTTCAACGGAGAAATAAAAACCTTCTGTTCTTAGGAGAATTAAAAAACGCCCTCGCGTTAAAAATCTGCTTTATCGGGCCGGGGAGAATTGAACTCCCGCTACAAGACCCCCAGCCTTGCGTACTGCCACTATACTACGGCCCGTTGGTAAGGTTTCTAACGGGGAAAGTGTGTGCGGATTACCGCCATCCCATATCCCGTCGAGGCTATCCATGTGTACTGCTACTATACTATAATCCGAAAACACTGCCCCGCGCCACAAACTATAAACTACAGACCATGGACTATAGACTGCTCACCATATTATAATAAACTTTCACTATGGCAACTCCTTTTATAAAAAAATATTTAGCGATCACCGATCTTGAGCTTACAGGGCTTGATGTTCGAAAACACGAAATAATTGAAATCGCAGCGCTCCTTGTGCATCAGGAAAGCATGGATATTATAAAAATATTTGAGAGTAAGGTAACACCCGCGCATGTTGAAACCGGCGATCCGGTTTCACTAAGAATAGCCGGCTACGAACCAGACCTGTGGAAAGAGGCTCCGCCATTAAAAGAAGCGCTTGAAATGTATGTGTCATTTCTGGGAAACTCCGATGCGGTATTCGCCGCGTGGAATAACACCACAGACTGGGCATTTCTTGAGGAAGGTTTTAAAAAAACGGGCACGAAAGATCCTTTTGATTACCACCGCTACGACATCTGGACCGCTGCCGCGGAACTGCTAAAGGGAGTTGACCTAGAAAAAATATCGCTTTCATGTATAAGAACGCATCTTCACCTGGCAGTAGAGCCCAGCCCGCACCGTGCCATCAATGGCGCACGGGGGGCATATGAAGTCCTCAAAAAACTAAGGAGTAACCACGAATATACGAGTTGATACCAAAAGTTATTCGGATATTTGATTGATTCGTATATGAATGATTTTGCTATGCAACATACTCAACAAAACTCGCAGACTTTATCGGTTTTTTGCTTGTGTTCCCCTTTCGCGGGATCACCGCAGCATTCCTTGCAGCAAAAAGCGCTCCCCTCCAGCACATAGTTCCCTTCAATCTCCTTTTTCACCTTTCCGCATTTCGCACACGTAAATGCTTCTTCTTGCAGCTCCCCTGTTACGGAAGTGTTTTTTTCTCCTTTTTTCCCTTTTAAGAAATCAAATAAACCCATACGAAAAATGATAATTAAACCAATAATATCGGCCGGCGAAGCCGACTTTCCCATTTTAACACATCTGTTTGTCTGCTGCCAATTGGAAAGTGTTTTTTCTATAAAAAAACCACTTCACCAACTCAATAAGCGTCACCAACAAGAGACCCTTGCCAAGAACAAAAAGTATTGCGGGCAAACTAAGAGAAACAGTGCTTAAAAGCCGCTGCAGGGTTGGAACATAAATAGAAGCCGCCATCACCAAAAATCCAAAAAACACCGCAAACAACAGATAAACATTATCCAATACATTGGTACGAAGTATGGAGCGGCCCAGCGATTTAATGGAAAACACATATACTAATGCATCGGTGGCGAGCATAGAAAACATGATGGTTCTTATATATTGGAATGAGAAATCGGTGTAATAGTAAAGATACAAATATATAGCAACCATCAATAAATCCGAAATGATACCAACAATAAAAATGATAATAAGGCTTTGCTTATTGAGAATCGGCTCGTTGCGGCGCAAGGGTTTACGTCTCATGATATCTTTTTCGCCAGGTTCAAATGCAAGCGCGAAGTTTGGAAAACCGTCTTCTACAAAGTTCGCCCACAAAATTTGTACAGCTGATACCGGTAATGGGATCCTAAATAAGAGTGCGGAAAGCACAAGAATAATCTCCGTAAAAGAGTTTGTAAACAAAAACACAGTAACCTTGCGAATATTATCAAAAGCAATACGGCCTTGACGGATAGCTTCTGTGATAACAGAAAAACTGTTATCTAAAAGAACCAAATCCGCAGTCTCCTTGGTCACATCTGTTCCCGAGGCAAGAGAAATTCCTATATCGGCCGCTTTCAGCGCTGGTGCGTCATTAACGCCGTCTCCCGTCATGGCAACAACTTCTCCTTTTTCACGAAGTGCGTTTACTATTCTCATCTTATGGGAAGGGCTGACGCGCGAATAAATCTCAATTTCCCCGATTCTCTTTAAAAACTCTTCATCAGACATCCGTTCAAGCTCTTCACCGCTTACAACCGAGTCCGGCTTGCCGGAAAACCCCAATTCCTTTCCTATTGTAAGAGCAGTAAGCCGATGATCGCCCGTCGCCATGACAATTTGTATGCCGGCTTTTCTCGTCATAAACACTGATTCTTTCACATCGTCCCGAATCGGATCCCGAATAACGGCAAGACCGACAAATGAAAGGTCGTATATCATGTTATCCAGCGCTGCATCATCATCCCAGTCCACTTTTTGCTCACGGGGCAGCGTTCGTTCGGCAATTCCTATCATCCGAAAACCCCGTGACGCGTTTTGCTCAACATCTTTTAAAATTTTCTCCTTTTGAGTTCTTGGAATTTTAGAAATGGAAACCAACATCTCGGGGGCGCCTGTTACAAACACGAAAGAGTTCCCGTCTGACGCGGTGTGAAACGATGCGACATATTTTTTTATCTGATTAAACGGCAGAAGCGCTTCGCGTTTGTATTCATGAAGCGCTGAACGGATATCACCGCCGCTTTCCAGAAAAAACCGTATTTTGGCGCGATCGGTTTCCTCTCCTCTGATTTGCTTCTCGCCGCCTTCTTCAACAATAGCTTCGTTTGCCAGCGCCATGACAAGGGCGGCTCGTCTTGTATCGCGAACGCCGATGAGCTGTTCTACCTCCATTTTCCCCTCCGTCAGAGTGCCGGTTTTATCGGTTACAATAATGGAAGCGGAACCGAGCGTTTCAGCTCCGATAAGTTTTTTTACTAACCCGTTTCTCCGCAAGATCCGCTGTACTGATACCGCTAAAACAACGGCTAAGGCGGCGGGCAGTCCTTCTGGAATGGCAGCAACGATAATCGCAACCGTCACCGTAAACATTTGAACAAACCCTTTGCCTTCCAGACTCCCAAGAACAAAAATAATGATCGAGATAATCGTAACGTAGATCGCAAGTTTCCTTCCAAGATACCGGAGACGTTCTTGCAATGGCGTTGTTTCTTCCCCAACGCTTGCCGTTAACCTCGCAATTTCCCCAAGTTCCGTTTTCAATCCGGTCGCCACCACCACCGCAACACCTTCCCCTTTTTCAACAATCGTTCCTGTGTGCACCATATTTACACGATCGCCAATCGCGACTGTGCCGGACATATCCTTTGCCTTCTTATCAACAGCGGCGGATTCTCCGGTAAGCAACGCTTCATCAACGGTAAGTTTCCTTGCGCTTATCAGCCGCCCATCAGCAGGAACTTTCGCGCTTCCTTTAAGAATGATAATGTCCCCGGGGACAAGATTTTTGCTGTCAATCTCAAAAATCTTTCCATCCCTCTTCACAAGGGTTCTTATCGCCACAAGACTTCTAAGCTGTTCAAAAATTCTGCTTGATCGAAATTCCTGCCAAAACCCTATAACGACGTTTACTATAACGGCGAGTGTAATGACATAAAAATCTATAAACTCCTTAAGCCATAACGTGATCGCCGCTGCAATGAGCAGGATATAAATCATTGGGTTGTTAAACTGCCGAAGCATCAGCCGCCACCAACGCAGTTTCTTTCCCTGCGGAAGCTCATTAAAACCAAAAACGGCCCGTTTCTTTTCTGCTTCCTGATGAGAAAGGCCTTGTTCGAGATTCGTATCGAGCTTACGAGCGATTTCGGCAAGCGAAAGTTGATACCACATTGATAGTTATGAAAGCCATCTGATCAACGTTTGTCAAAAAAGCAACGCAGAACAAAATAGGGCGGCTGCACACCGCGTCAAACGCTGAAAAGCTCGCTGATAAAAAAGAAATAGAAAATGACCAGCATCCACCCTTCCCATTTTGTTGTCATATTATCCCTTATGGCAAAGAAATATAAAAATGTTGCTATAAGCAACATGGGAAGACCAAACACAATCATGCTTTCCGGGACAAACAGCGTCCCAAAAAGGGCCGGGATTCCCATCACTGCAAATGTATTAAAAATGTTTGAACCGAGAATATTCCCGATCGCCATTTCAGCCTTTCCTTTCCGCACTGCGCTTAAGCTGACGGCGAGTTCAGGCAGTGACGTTCCCAAAGCAATGGCGCTTGCGGCGATTATTTCGACTCCGACGTTTAAAAATTCAGAGAGTTTAAGGACGGCTTTAATGGTGTATTCCGCCCCAAAGTACATAACAACGGGACTTGCTACCAAAATCATTATAAGCGACCCTTCTATCCCTTTATGATCAAGGCGACCGGCCACCATTTTCCCATGCTTTCCCTCTTTTTCAATCGTAAGCGCATACAAAACGTACACGATAAACCCGGCAATGAATAAAAGCGCCTCTGAAATTGTAAACTGCCTGTCTAAAAGCGCTGCGACCAAAAGAAACGAGGATCCGACAAGGAAAGACAGGTCAACGCTTAACAGTTCCCTTGTAATTTTAATCCTCCCGGCGGCAATGGCGGTCACGCCCAGAATAAGAAAAATATTGGTGACATTGGATCCTATAACATTTCCGACAACAATCTCTGTTGCACCGCTGACAACAGCAATGATTGAAACGGCCAGCTCCGGAAAAGATGTTCCAACGGCAACAATTGTAATGCCGACCATAAACGAAGGCATTCCGAGTTTCAGTCCCAAACGCTCAGCCGATTCAACGAAATAACGCGAGGCCTGAATAAGCACAAAAAAACTAAGTACAAAAATTACAAACCAAAATATTGTCAGCATGCCCGCATTATGAAAGTAATCAAATAAGAGCGCATATACGAAAAATTCAGCTCACTACTCCAACACGCAATATAGATCACTGTCGCGTTTCAGGGTTTTTTCGAAAGACAAAGGTAACAACCGTTGAAGGAACAGTGCAGACAAAAAGTGACACCGCAGCGGCAAGAAGTCCAATGTCACGGACGGTGATTTCATTAATACCAGAAACAACCAAGACAACCATAAGATGAAAGGAGGCCGCAAGCGAAGCTGCCCACGTTCCAACGTCCACAAGCAGCAAAAACCCGACAACAATATCAAGAATCGCGGTAAAAATCATTGCATCCTTTACCGGAAGACGCATCAGATTAAGCGCCCACGGCTGGATATATCCCAGCCCCCAAACTTCCGGCTCCCGAAGTATCAACACCCCTATCCATATAAATGTTATGGCTATACCAACACGCAAGATATGAAATGCCGCAGTTTTCATATATTTATTATCTTACGGCATTGCCAAGTCGCTTACAAAGGCAATGACCGTCATGCCAAAAATAGTAACAGCTGACATAAGACACCAAAAACACCAGGATTGAATAACCCTCCATTGCAAATATATAAACCGAAGTGAGAGCATCGTCCCAAACACAAGAAGCAATCTTGTAGCAAACACCGGCGTTGAAAATGGCTCGAGCCCCAAAACAATAAAAGCGGCCAGAAACGACAGGACAACATAAAAGCCGAACCCTAAAACATCATTGTACACTCCAGCAATCCGGTTATATTTGCTGTGTAAAACGCTCACACAATCCTCGCCAAGAGGACAAATAGGCTGCTCAAGCGCCCTGCGTTTGCGAATCAAATATGCGGTTTCACTGATGCCAATGGCCGCAAGCGTGAAAAGAAGCGTGTGTGGAGTCATTACTCTAACTTGTCGGCTTTGTTCGCCCTAGCTTCAACGTGAGTATGTTCTAATGTATACCGGCAACGAAGCTAATTTGACGAAAGCGCCTGATCTATAACTCTTTTTACGGTCTCGTACGGCTGGGCTCCCGAAATGATATATTTCCCGCCGTTATTTGTTATAACAACACTAAACGGCGTTCCGGTGCCCCCAGAAGCAACGGCATTATCATAGTCATCATTCACGATGTTTTCATGCCTCCCGCTTGTCAAACAACGCTCAAAAGCTTCCTGATCAAGTCCAATATATTGAGCAATGCGGGGCAGTTCCGCCTCCTCCAAACCGTCATTTGACGGAGTTACCTCAAAAAGGCGGTCCAAGTAGAGCCAAAACTGCTCGTTTCCTCCAAGTTCCGCAGCACACTCCGTCGCTTGTGCTTCGCTAAAGGCTTTTCTATGAAGCGCGGCGAGCGGAAAATGCCTATACACCCAAGCGACTTTCCCTGCTCTTCCATATTCATCAGCATCAATAATTTGTTTCAATGTAAGATGAAAACGCTTACAGAACGGGCACTCGGTGTCTGAATACTCCACAATCTTTACCGGCGCATCCGGTGATCCAAGAATATGATCTCCCGCTCCAACCGGCCGTATATTGTCCACGCTTCTTGCGGCTCCCGCGGCATCATCGCCGTCGGACTTTTCCTCGGAATCCACGGCATCTGCTGTGCTGGCGGGGGATTTCTGTGAACTGCCGCCAGAATACATAATAGCGCCGCTAATGAACAACCCCGCAATGATTATGGATATAGGAATCATGTACGGGCTTTGGTGAAAATTTGAGTCGGCTACAGTCCCACCGGACTCTTCTTCGGCGCGCCCTGTATTATTTTGTTGTTCGTTTGTCATACAAAAGTGATGTCATTGTAACAGTTTGTGCGTTTGTTGGCAAAGGGCAACCTTCTATACACAAAACTCGTTATTCCTTGATCGCGTATTGTATAATCTTAAGATTACAGCTTTTATGCTCCCTACACCATGCTTCGCATTTCCCAGCCAATTCTTTTTTTTGATACTTTAAACCGCATACTTCGCATACAAAATGCGCTCCGTCATTTTTCTTTATACATTGCACCATACTTATATAATAACCTCAACAGCACCTGCGGGAAAGCAAATGGGCTCTCCGAAACGAAGAGCCCATATAAAACTACCACCCTCCTAGCATTCGGCTTTCCAACACCGTATACATACATATCTGTCCGGAACTCTGATCTCTTGAATCAACGGGGGGGTCAGGAGATCTGAACGGCTCACAAAAACCTTTACCTGCGCCATCCGCCTCCCGCAATGCCAACGAGTAAGAACGTACTTTCCGAGCTCTGTCCTCACGCTCGATATTGCCTGCTCCTTTTTCATTGCAAACAGAGCTGCTCTGTGGTTTTCATATGCCGCTGCGCAGATCCTCTGTTCGGTTTGTTTGGGCAGTCCTGCCCACCGAAAATTGAGCATATGATCCCTCCAGCAAAGCCGTATGGCTATAACCATTTTATAGCAACAGAAAAAAGAAATCAATCACGCCCAAACCCCCCACACAAATTCCCGCACACAAAAAAAGAAGGCCGATGGCCTTCTTTGAAAACTGGCTGCGTGGGGCGGTTCTCGCTCCTTCTGATGTGTCTAGCGATTGAAAGGGGATTTCCACTCTCGTGGAAAGCATTTCAATCGTTCTATGCAGTAGTATGGAGAACCGCTCCACGCAAGAAACAATGATCAACTTCTGATTATAGAATAACCGACAACCTGCGTCCAATCAAGTGCAGCGCTATTTTATCTGTGGATGATTTGGGTTTGAAACAAGGAGTTTGTAATGAGTTATCCGCCCATCTCAAACGCAAAAAAGATAAGCGCCACGCCAAGAAGCGCCATGTTTTTCATAAAATTTGTCATCTCTACCATCTTTGCTCCCGGGTCTTCCTCTTTCCAAAACCGATGCATGATAAATGATACGAACACTAAAAACACAATAAGCAACAGTGATGCAATAAGCAGATACCTCCACAAAATAAATCCAACGCCTCCGAGCATCAGCAAAAGGCCGGTTGCCATCACAGCGAGTTTTGGACTTGGGACGCCTTTGGATTGGGCATACTGGGTCATTGCTGATAACTTCATGAAATGGTTAGCGCCACTCATAAGAAAAAATCCGCCAAAAAGAATCCTTCCTGTTATAAAGACGATTTCTCTTAAAAGAGGGTCCATGATGTACTGATATATAATATTTTAACGAATAATCAACACTGCCTTCAGTATAATAAGAAAAGTGGGCGTCGTCCAGTATGATTGAAAACACATGTAAAAAAGCGCTTTTCTGTATTTAGCAACCAGCGCCCGAAAAGCATATAATAGTAACGAGGTCGCTTATACTCAATTTTTTACTACTCATACTATGCTCCAAAGACAGCATTGGCCAAGCCGCTGGGTTTTTATACTTGCGGCAATCGGCTCGGCTGCGGGCCTTGGAAATTTATGGCGCTTCCCTTTTCTTGCGTACGAACATGGGGGCGCCGCTTTCATATTAGTCCTTGTGCTCGCGAACATCGTCATAGGCATCCCGCTGCTTATTCTTGAGATTGGACTGGGACAAATGATGCAGCGCGCCGCGCCTGATGCGATGGGAAAAATAAGAAAAGGATTTCGCTACCTTGGATGGCTTGCAATCACGCTTGGGATGATGGTGTTGTTTTATTATATGGCAGTAATGAGTTGGAGCGTTAATTATTTTGCTTCTGCCTTTACCCTTGCGTGGGGAGATGATACGGTGAATTTTTTCTTGGGAGACATATTAAATTTATCTGGGGGAGTGAACGACATCGGCGGTATTTCGTGGCCGGTACTCTCCGGACTTCTGTTTGCATGGGCGTTGGTATATTTTTCCGTATGGAAAGGGGTGCAAAGCGTAAGCAAAGTGGTCGTGTGGACTGCAACACTGCCCTTTGTCATTCTTGCAATACTCATCGTGCGGGCGCTGACGCTTGAAGGTGCGGGAGAGGGGGTTTCGCTGTTTCTTGTTCCAAATTGGTCGTCGCTGGCAAATCCCGATCTTTGGATTGCCGCTTTCTCACAGGTATTTTTCAGTTTATCACTGGCGTTCGGAATTATGATTGCGTACGGAAGTTTCAACCCCAAACAAACAGAAATAACCATGAGCGCAGTTTGGGTTGCGGTCGGGAATTTTCTTGTAAGCTTCATGTCGGGACTTGTCGTGTTTGGAACTTTAGGATACATGGCAACGCAGCAGGGAGTCCCGGTAACGGAGGCGGTAACCGGAGGTCCTGCATTGGTATTTATGATATTTCCTCTGGCGATTTCGCTTCTTCCTGCCTTCAATGCGCTTATTGCCGTGCTGTTTTTCGGCATGCTGCTGACACTTGCCATAGACAGCGCTTTCTCGCTCCTTGAAGCGTTCTCGGCGGCGTTTAGAGACAGATACGCCGCCGCGCCAACCAAAAAGATTGCCCTTCTTATTTCACTGGTCGGCATCGCCGGAGGGCTACTGTTTACCACGCACGCCGGCCTTTATTTTTTGGATATCGCAGATCATTTCATTGTAAATTACGGGCTTGTGATCATGGGCATTCTTGAAACCGTAATCGTGGGATGGGCATGGAAAGGGAACAAACTGCTTGAGTTTGTAAATAAAACTTCAACCGTCAAACTGGGCGTGAGTTGGAATATTGCCATTAAATATATAACACCGATTTTTCTTACCATTCTGCTCATCATAAACCTCAAAAACGAATTCGTAACGCCGTACGAAGGGTACCCGATATGGGCGCTTGTATACATCGGGGCTTTGCCGATTATCCTCTCCCCGTTTATTGCAGTGCTCCTAGATCGCCTCACCACCAGAAAACAAGCCGCCGTTGAAGAATAAAAAACGCTGTGCGAAACTAAGAATGGCGCTAGTCTATAACCCTGCCCGCCGGTTTTGCGCTTCGCCGTTTTCTCGGGAATAACAAATGCGGAGAAAAGGACGCTTGGATAAAAAAGTAAAATAAAAAAACGGCACGACCGAAGTCGTGCCGTGCTCCGAAGGCGGGAATGTCGCCTCCTTGCTAATGGATTGGCAGTGGGATGCTGAAAATCCCGATTGCCCACATGATGAAACCGATGATCGCTATCGGGATACCGATTGCAAAAAGTACTTCTGCCACGCGTGTGAAAAAGCGCTCCCATGGATCCTCTTCACCCTTCACCCATGGAGAAGGTTTGTAGTCTTTCATTGTTACCTCCTTTGGTTTTTTACCAAACTTCCCAAACCCGGTAACCGCTGTATACCACGAGGATAATCCACACAATTGAAATCGCCGTATACATCGTGTATATCGCAACAACGTGCCGGGCGGGAATGCCAAGAAATCTTGAGAACGCAGTGGGAAACCTTAAGCGGCGATATATTCCCATAGGAATACGCAGTTCCTCTTCCAGTTCCTGCAGCCGCTCGTCACACGTCCGGTAAAGGAAGACGTTTCTTTTCTCAACAAGCCATCCAACAACTGCAACAATGAGGCCGGAGAATGCGACAACGAACAGCAAATATGGCTGGAGTTCTCCGAATACCGCTCTCCTCGCTGACCACACATAATGATACCCGCCTATTAAAATGACAAAGAACGTGATAAATGACGCAAAGAAACTGAAGCGGATGCCCACAAAGAATCTGGACAGCGTCGCGCACTCTTGATATTCAAGGCGGATGTCTTCAGGCGCCGGTTTTTCATCTTCATCGTTACTGCTGCCGGTTTCCGTTGATTCTTCGCTCAACTGCGTTTCCTCCCATTTCTCTGGTGAAAACTACACTCAACATAGCACACTCTCTGAAGCCTGTCAACGGTTTCGTTATGGTTCAATGGCTTGAACCGATTTTATTGTTTCGATTCTGTAATGAACCATCGCGCCGTAAGCGGCGCGGTATCATGAATATGATAACCCTGCCCGCCGGTTTTGTGCTTCGCCGTTTTCTCGGGAATAACAAACATGAAAAGAAGACAAATGATCACTCCGGGGAAAACGCCTGCAAGAACAACGACTAAAAGCCAAAGTACCTGTATGATGACCGGATCAACGGCAAAATAATTGCCCGCCCCCGCAAATGCCGGCAAACACGTTGCTATCCGGGTCTTTATAATAACCGCTTTATGCGTTTTTATATAGTATTCTATAACGGAATGTTTTTTATAAGTTCCGTTGACTGTTCAAAAGTGATGTCAATAAATTCCTCCGGCACCTCGCCAATTTTTCCAAATCCGCACGAGGTCGGATTTGGATCAGTGGCGTTTACAATATCCGTTGATGTTTTGGTTTTAAGTCCGTAGACCGTACCGCCGGCATGCCAGTGGGAAGCATTGCACCTGTCGGGACTCGCCGCGTGAAACTGGCTTTTGGGATAATAACCGCCGTTTATAACAAGCGCCTCAACGCGGCTGGTATCCGGTGTGGTTCCGGTTGTAGCATGCTCAACGCCCGTCCAACACTGCACAAAAATCGCATCTATAAACGCCACCCCATCCCACATGGGATAGTTTACGCCCTCAAATTTTCTCTCTCCTGCCTGCACTTCAAACGACAGATCATATGTATCAACCCCGCTCGGAGTTGCGGGATCGTGGACCTGAATTTGATTCACGCCGTTTGCGGTGCTTACGCCCGCAACGCTCACCACGTGACCGGTATTCGGGTGGCCGCTGCGCGACCTTACCCAAGCCATACTCAACTCCACCACACACCCTCTGTTAATAGCAGAGGCAATATCTTGAGCGGTTGGATTGTCAATCCGTTCGGTAAGAATCGGCAGATTGTGTCTTTGTGCAAACGCTTCCTTTCCTGAAATAATGTTCCTTAAGAGCACGCCGTTATGAAACTGCATGTCCCTTTTAAGCTCATTGATAATGTCCTGCGGGTTTTGAGGTAAATCGTTTCGGCGCCCTTTCTCTTGCGCAAGGGAAATAAGGTTATTGGCAGTTGCGGTCGGAGTGCATTCCATTCCATCCTGTCTGATGTCGGGCATCGGCGGTTGGCGGAATGTATTTATATTGCTGTCCTGCGCGTAGGCAGTTTGTGGAATGGGTGCAAAGAACGCCGCAAGGGGCCCGCGCTTCAAATCTTCCGAAGCGCCGGGAACATTAATGCCGATGATATCCGCCATTTCATATGTCTGAACAAGTGCCTGCGAGTCTCGTGCTGCGCTGTTTTTCGGGGCAACGCCGTCCCACGTTTGTTCAAGCCGGTTATTGGTTAACACCATGCGCGTGTTTACTTGCTGCCCCTCTGTTAGGGCAATATCCGAAAGGTCAAGCACAAAATTGTTGTTATAGTTTTCAAAAACCCGGGCGACTTGATTTCTTGCAACCCATTCGTCAGTATTGAATGTTCCATCATTATTAAAATCGGCAAGCACATTAACAAACCACTCTTTGTCTGTGTTAGCAATAAACGGAACTGAAAGCGTGCCGCCGCCGGTTGCTACGCCATTTATAGTGTACACATAAATCGTTACCGCATCGCCCAGCAAATGTTGCGGCGCGGCTTCATCAGCCGGCCCTCCGGATCGGCTCATAACATAACCCACAACACCGAGCACAACAATAACGGCGACAATAATGAACACTTTTTTCATGCCACTTTATAATATCCGATTTTGTAGCGGCTATCAACTCACTGATGCCTGATCTGTTTATACGGCTTCTTTTATCTGTCGTGTCTTATTACAAATTTTCCTATATTTAGGTTATTACGTAATAAATATCATTTATGGTAACAATGTGGGAGAGAATATTAAGTTGAATCTCAGAGCCTAAAATGATAATTAATATGTCTTCTCAATTACAAAAAAGGCGGGGCTTCGAAGGCGCGATGGGCTTTTTCTTGACAAAATAGCATCGCATCTGCTACTTTGGTTTTGGTTCATTGAAAATAATGATTTCGGATTGGAGGTGGGTATGGATTTAGAGTTACAAGGAAAATGCGCCATCATTACTGGTGGTACGAGAAACTTAGGACGAGCGATATCACTGGGATTTCTTCAAGAAGGGGCGAAAGTTGTGGCCACATATCTTCGGGACGACGCTTCGGCTCAGGAGTTTTTGGACGTTGTTCCTTCCGATAGAAGAGACGATATCCGTATCTATAAATTGGATGTTTCTTCTGCTATTTCATGTCGTAAGTTGTGCGTAAGAGCTTTACGCGAGTTTAGTCGGATTGACGTATTGGTGAATAATGCATCGGTAATATATCGACAATCTCCGGATGAAATTACTGATAAAGATTTTGAGGCCATTATGGGCCTAACGCTCCGCAGTACGTTGTACATGATGCGAGCAGTGTTTCCAGTGATGAAGCAAGCTGGCGGAGGTCGTATTGTCAATATTTCGACTGCCGGTGTGTACACGGGAAATGCCAGCGAACTTCTGTACATTTGTGCTAAGGCTGGTGTTGAGGCTGCAACACGAGCTTATGTGCGACTGGGTTCTAACTTCGGGATTACTGCAAATGCAATTGCGCCGCACGTTATTGATATTGGAATGGGCCGCGAAACTATTTCTCAGGACCCAACAATTGTTGACCGCATCCCGCTCCAAAGAATTGGTCGTGTTGAAGAATACGTGAACCTAGTTTTGTTCTTATCCTCAAGGGCTTGTGAGTACATGGCTGGGCAGATTTTGCACCTGAATGGCGCCCGATTGATGCGGTAATTGTTTTCTTGAAGTTCATACATCAAAATGCTAAACTTTATAAAAGATGAAAGGAGACCCTCATGGGTAGGCCGAAGCGCAAGTCTGTAAAAGTAAGGAAGAAAAACCCTTCCACAAAAAAGAGATTCCTTCCCGGAGAACTGGACCCGAAACATCCCTACAGGTACGAAGATCCTTCCTGGGTTGGTCTTTCCAAAGAGGACTACAAAAAACTTATGCGAGGTGAACTCGTAGAGGTATAGGACTACCTCATTTGTTCCTCAAGTAAAAGGACCTTTCCTGGGAATTAAGGAGAGGTCCTGTTTTTGTCTAAGTTCAAAAAACTGGATTGATAACAGTAAGTTGAAGTATTATAAAGGTACGGAAGGCAACATTTTGGGTATGTTGCAAAACGACCCTTCTGCTAAATAAAAAATCCGGGGCTGTAAGTAAAGCTCTTCCCAATGTTCATTGGTAGTTATATAAATATTGAATGCGATACATTAAAGGCATAATATTCGATTTCGATGGTATACTCGTTGACTCTGAAAAAGTCAACACATCAGCTGCCATAAAAACTTTTGAAGATATAGGTGAGCCCCTAGATGCTGCGGAATTAACCTATATCCCGGGAAAATCTTCTGTCGACTTTATTCCTCTGTTTGCGGAGAAACGCAGTATTATTGACACTAAGGAGCAAAAAAAAATATATGAACAAAACAAGAAAAATTATAATGAACTATGGGACAAAATGGCAGTTGTGCCGTCACAGATTCCAGAAATAATTCAAAGTTTATCTTCTAAAAAGAAAAAATTGGCAATCGCTACAACTAATCGATTGGAAATTGTTGAGAAGTTTTTTAAGAGATCCGGGCTTAACAAGATGTTTTCCGTAGTGATTACCGGTGAAAATGTCAAACATAGAAAACCGTATCCAGAAACATATTTATGTGCTATTGAACAACTTAATCTTCCCAGTAAAAAACTTCTTGCTGTGGAAGATACGGTTGTAGGTCTCTCAGCTGCAAAGAATGCTGGGCTGCGTTGTGCCGTATTACCTAGCAACTACTCGAAAAATGATGATTTCTCCAGAGCCGACTTCGTTATACGGTCCATACTAGATCTTCTTAAAATTGTTTAGTTTCACGAGTTTTATATAAAAAAACCGCCCACGCTTGCGGGCGGTTCTTTTGGATAGTTCCGCTGGAACTAGTAATGCTCCGGGCGTATTACCGCACGTCCGGCAACACTGCTCGTTTTTTTACCCATTCCTTAAGCAGAAACTCGAGGTCGCGATCGCCGCACCCCAACACGTTGGCAAGCTGCAGCGTACTAACAAGAAAACGTTGCAACGCTTCCTGAACCTTATGAACGTTAAGCACATTCCCGTGGCCAACTTCCTCACATGCCTCTGCAAGCCTTTCACAGGCTTCGGCAAAATGAAGACTGATCTGTTTGACACATTCTGCTTGATGCCGAGACCTGGGTTTCCTGCTAAGGTGCGGATACACCCGTTTTAGATCATTGATGTTCCAATGCTGGTTCACCGCGCTTAACATTTCGGAAAGTTGTGCCATTGGTTCGCCTCCTTCATTTAGGTTTATTTTTTACCCACCTATATCAAATGCAAAATCCGAGGGGCCTGTTTTTTACTGTCCGTAAAGAACCTTTACAAAGAGCGGCTATGTGCGGCCAAATCTTCTATGGTATATTGCCCGGTTGCCCAAAGAACTCCCTGTATGAAACCGAGCCATCGGTGTGCCTTTTCAATCTTTCCCTCCGCAAGAAAACCGTATATCTCATCAATCATCCAGTGCGCATGGGAAAGCGTGGCCTTTAGGAAAGGCACTGCTTTTTGGTCGTCTGGGAATCTCCATTTCGATATTTCTTCGGCGGTAAACTTTGCCTGATAGATTGAAAGCGCCTCTCTTATCTTATCGGCAGTCATAAAGACCTCCTTGTTCGCAAATCCACATTCATTCAATCAGAAAGGCCGCTTCGTGTAAACAGGAAAGCGTGATGAGCAAGTGCATTTCACCGCCGCCTCCTGACTCATTTTTTCTGAAAAAGAAAGCCCTTGTGTATATCTGACACACAAGGACATATCTTGATGCTCGCTAACGAGCCGCTAGTCAAGGAGCCGCATTATGTATAACACTGCAATATACATGAATGCAACAAAAACAGCCCCGAACAAAACCGGTATCACCCTGCGGTGGAACCAGAGCACTGCGGGGTGGTGACCTTCAACATTTTTCTGCATCACATTACCTCCTTTGTGCGTCTAAATATTCACTCGACCATAAATATAGGCCAAATGAATATCATGAGCACGTAAACGCTTACAATTGCAAAGGGTGGGTGCCAAAACCGAAAGGAATCGAGGAATCGGCGAACTTCCTGAAATGGCCATTTTCAATTCCTAACATTTCCTCAATTTTTTCAGCTCTCTGCGCGCATCCTTGGTGATACAAATTTCTTGTTCTCCACTCAACAAGCAAAAGCAACCCCGCTGTTACAGCGCCGATGACCGGGATTACTCTCAAAGCTTCGTTTCGCAGTTTGATCAGGTCTAACACTTGATCGGCTGATAATCCAGACAAGTCAACATCCGTAAAGGCAGTAATCATGTAACGATACACACCGAGCAGAAATGAAATTAAGGTGATAGAAAAAGCCAGCATAGCGAATCTGGTACCTATCAGAAATCTCCAGTCAGCTCCAACTACATCGTATTCTTTTTCAAGGGAACTGCGTAATTCTTGACTGACTTGTTCCTCATCATTCGGCATAGGCGCCCTTCCTCCCAAAAAACATGAAAATTTTCAATGAAGCAGCCAGTAAGAATGTTAACTTACTTGATCGGAAAAGTTAATATGTTGCGGCGATCCGCACGAAGACTTTTCGCGGTTTCTATAAACGCCGAACTTCCTTCCAAAATGTAACCTTTTTACGGTAAGATGACATTTTACGGTAAAGAGCATTACAGTGAGTACGCGTACGCAGCATAACCTGCAGCCATTGATCAAAAAGGCTCTACATGGGGAAACGGAGGCTTTTCACGAAATTGTAACGCTGTTACAAGACAGGTTGTTCGCGTACGCGCTCTCACGCACCCGACAGCGCGAAGATGCGCTGGACATCCTCCAAGAAACTTTTATAGATTTATGGATCTCATTTGACGGTTTTGAGTATTCAAGCGATGAGGAGTTCCTCGGATTTGTATATATAATCCTCAAACGAAAACTGTCACGACATTTTAAAAAAAGAGCGGATGTTGTAGAGTTCAACGAACAGCATATAAAAGATTCCTATGACATCTTATATCCCGATTATCAATATATTGAGGGGCTGCTTGGACATCTCGGGGAGCAGGATCGAGAGTTGCTGCGTCTGCGCTACTGGAGTGACCTCTCGTTCGCTGGTATCGCCGCTGTTATGGGAATAAGTGAGAATACTGCGAAGGTACGCCACCACCGCGCGCTTTCGAAATTACAACAGATAGCCAACGAGGATAACGAACGATATGCGCCAAAACATTGAACAGTTGCTAAAAAAGGCTAAACCAAAACCGCTATCACCGGTCGAGCAACAGGTGCTTTGGTCGCATATTGAAACACGCCTTTCACGCCACGAAAAACAAACTGCACGCTGGCATCATTTCTTATTTGAACCGTTGCTGTTTGCGAAACGGCGAATAAAATTTGCTGCAACGGCGATTGCGCTTATATTATTTCTTATCTCTTCGGGAACAACCGTTGCGTTTGCCGATAACGCAAAGCCCGGAGATTTGCTTTTCTCTATTGATATAGCGGCAGAACGGGTGCGGCTCGCGCTTGCATCGAATAAGAAAAAAGATGAGCTTATTATTCGGTTTTCAAAAGAGCGGCTTGATGAGGCGAAAATTATTGTGGCCGCTGTTTTAACCGAAACCGCAGCAGGTGATGATTTTGATCATCTTACCGCAACTGCCACATCAACCCCGCTGGAGGATGCTACCGCAACCACAACCGCAACTACCACGCCGCATACCGACGGCGAAAAACCGCCGAAGATAAAAGGAAATGTTGACCGCGCCGAGCTTGCGCTTACAACGGCGCTTGAACACTTAGAACGCAACAAAACAGATTTACTGAACAGGGGCAACGCGCTCGCAGCTGCCGTTATAGACGAAATTATAGAAGAGTTGCGCTCTATTGTTGAAAAACATCTGTTCACCCTTAAAACGGTAAAAATCACATCAAGCGATGAAAAGTTAAAAATCAAGGTAGAGACATCAGCCGAAAAACTGGAAGTAATGTTTCAGTTTCAAGGGCAAGACGAAGATCAAGATGATGACGACGCAAAGACAGATCTTAAATATAAGAACAATAAAAATCTGGAAATGTTAAAGATGAAGGATGGCGATATAAAGCTAGACCTTAAAATCAAACACAAAAATGACGTGGAAAAACAGAAAGAAAACAAGAATGAAGATGAAGATGACGAAGACGAAGCTGCAAACGACAACGAAAACAAAGGAAAAGACAGAAGAGACGATAGAGACGAGAGAGGCAAAATTACTATCTGCCATATAAATGATGGGGATGATGACGACAGAGATGAAGACGAAAGTGAAAATGACGAACACGAGGATGAAGACGGGCGCGAAACCATAATAATCAAACGAAGAGATCTGCCAAAACACCTTCGGCACGGCGACACGATAGGCCGCTGCGAAGAGGATGAAGACGGTGATCATGACAACGGCACCGCAACAACTACGCCGGATACCACAGCTCCCGCCATAAGCAATCTCACCGCATCCAATATCACCGCGAGCTCAACGGCCGTTAGCTGGCTAACCGACGAAGAGGCAACCGGAAACGTTCTTATGGGCACGTCAACGCCCGTCACCGCGCCAAATACGCTGTTTGCCAACGAACACATCAACCTGCTTACTTCCCATCTGCTCAATTTCCCAAACCTCACTGCAAGCACAACATATTACTACATCGCTATCTCTAAAGACGCTGCCGGGAATACCGCAACGTCAACCGAGCAGTCATTTACGACACAATAAACTATAAGAGAGCTTTTCTGGCATATAAAAAGCGGCCGTATCACTTAGTACGGCCGCTCGACGGCAACAACCGTTTCTCCTTTTTCCGTGACGGCGAACCACACATCAAGCCATACGTCGTGAAGATGCTTTACAGCATCACGGGCGCTGCCGATGGAACATTCGGCCCTGCGTCCCTCCATAAAGGCCTTTTGCCGCGAACGCTTCAAAGATTCACAGAAACAGCTTATGATATTTCTTGATACGTTCCTGTCACGCGCCAATGCAACCAAGAGTTCGAGGGAAACGCATTCGAAAAAGCGATCAATCGCGTGGGGTGTCGCGTACATCTTTCCATAGACAGGGTGAAGGATATGAATATCCTGCACGCCTGACCAAATGCGTCCGCGATAATACCGTTCTAACCGTCTTTTCAAGAATCCAACGGAAGCAACAAGCATCTTGCGCTCTTTAACGCTGACCTCACGAACGGGAATGCCGGTCAACAATCTGGACATGCAGCAAAGAAGCCGATGCGCGTTTATTGCAGGGAAAGCGCGCTGATCTTTTCTTTGCTGCACGGATTTTTCAAGAACAGATAGCAATCCGCAGTCCCGCGCAATAAAAATAAGGAATATTCTGATCTCGCGATTACTTAATTCTCTAAAAAGAATCTCTCGCGTTCTCTTTAGTCGCACTCTCCATCGCCTCCTTTCTGAAGTTCAGAAGTTCATGTGAAAAGTACATTATTTATATAGTAGTATATCACTTCTATATTCCAGCCGAGAAATCGGACGGGCTGCCGCCGCTAGAAAACTTTCACGCAAAAAGAACGCTAGCGTTCTTTTCCCCGGCTCACCCACCAATCATCATTTTTATTGCCATACCACCATCGGTCGGAGTCCGTTTCCACAATCACTTTAGCAAGTTCCTTTGCTTCATCGGTCAACAGCCGTTTAAGCAAAGGCGGTGTCCATGTTTTCGCCCGTTCATTCCCGATATCAACCTGCTCCTTAAGCGACAAAAGAAATTCCAAGGTGTCCGCGTCTTTAGCAAGTTTTGCCTCTTTGCTTTCTCTTTGTTCATATTCACCGATAATGCTGCGAATGGCATCGCCAAACGGCAGCGCCTTGGCTAAATCTTCTATGGCTTGGTGTTCTTTTCTTTCGGTGTACTTTTGGTGCACATAATTTAAATCAGATACCCGCGCCTCGGCGAGGTCATGAAAAATACACATTTTAAGCACTTTTGAAGCATCAATATCGTTCGCGATGGAAGCCAGCACAAAACCGATGTACGCTGTTCTGTTTACATGCTCGGCAACACTTTGCTCGCCGCTTCCCAAAAAGAAAAACCCGCTTCTCGGGGTCTTCGCGAGCATCCCGACCTCAAAAAGAAAATCGACAATGTTATTGATATTTTCTTTTTTCATGCCTAAAGATTATAACAATTTTTCTCAAAGTGCGAAATACAGACTATCCGTCCCCTTATAAATAAGAAAACAAAAATCCCCCTCGGGGGATTTTTGTTTCAACGGGTAGGCAGCGCTCTTAAGGTATGTCCGCAAAACTCCATTGTTTGGTCCTCAGCTTACAGCCCGCAGGCCGAAGCGATTCGGACGCAGTAGTATGAAATATTAATCGGAATGCCTATCGGAACGCTGCCTACTTTTAGGGTAGAGTTTTTCGTCCCGGCTTGTCAAGCGCGCAAGGTGCATAACAAGGCCCGAAAACCATTGAGCGCAGAGAAAATGTAAATGGCTTAAGTGCCGCTCCTAAACCTCGACCTCAATTGCTCCGTTACGGAAATATAGGATGTTCTCCTCTTAAAGAAGGATTCATTTTTATAGAGCGAATGAGTTTCGCTTTCATTTGTACCAAAGGACTGTTCTCGAATTGGGGTTGATTCTGTGATCGGGGTTGGTGCCGTGTTGTCCTCTTGAACCGTTTCTGGAGCGGCTTGAGAGCTTTCCGTTCCCATGGTGAGCGGTTCCTCAAATAACGACAGTGTCAGCGCCTCATGTACAAGACCGAGCGCATATTCAAGCCAAAACTTACCGGCAGACGGGCCGCCATTGCAGGTGCCGTCAGATTCTCCGGGCAGTTTGATCCATAAATATGCATCAACAAACGGATCGCCGGTATTCAACGTCGGCCGCACTCCAATTGCTCTTCCGGACGGATTACACCATTCATAGTTCAACGACCCCTTTCCGTTTCTGCTGGTATCAATGACAAAGTGTTTTCCTCCAACAAGCCCGGAAACCGATTTCCCATAGGTAATTTCATCAGCAGTGCTGCGAAAATGAGACACGTTGGTAAAAAACCCATCAGCCTTTTCAATTCCCGCGCGAAGGAGAAAATCAGCTTGCGCCTGTTCACTTTTCCATGAGCTATGTCCCCCGTCAATATACACGCGAACATGGGGGGCATATGTTTTAAGAATAGATATGGCATCGCTGATTTGTCCAAATCTCTCATTCTGATCTTGACCGCTAAGATTTCCGGCAAGCGCAATCGCATCCGGCTCAAGCATGACCCACGCCTCGTTCGAACCGACTCCTTCTGCAATCGCCCTTACCCATTCTTTATATGCACCGGCGTCTCCAACACCGCTTAACCATGCGTTGCGATTTCCGGCAGGAGCATTATAAAGCACCAACACCGGAATTTTTCCCTCCGCCGCCGCATCCCGAACAATTCCCGATGCCCGAGATTTCACGGCGCTTTTATCTCCGCCAACAAACCACGTTCCTTGAGGAACGCATGATATATACTCTAGCGTATCCGCGCTTTCAATGTCGCCTTTTTGGCGAAGTTCCTGCTCAACACGCACCGCCTGCATGGAGTTGTTATGGTAAAAAGGCGACAGGGTTTTTATTTTACTGCAATCCACCTTGGGAATTTCTGCAGCGGCTGACGTATTCCCCAAAAATACAGTAATTATTCCCAAAAAAGGAATAATGGCTAATCTCACAAAGAACCTGTTCATAATGTCTTGTCCCCGTTTAAAGCTTTTAATGTGCAAACCCAAGGCTTTTTCTCCGGCAACGCGTATAAGTTACGCATTGCTCTTAACTGTAAGATGTAACATCGTCATAAAAAAGTTACAGGTTCAAATGCTTCAGACACAGAAAGACCTTTACTGGAAAGGTCTTTCTGTGTTAACCGGCAGTTAGTAAGAACTGGACAATGTTGGCTTTCGTATATTAAAAAACAAGCTGTTTTGTCGGGCATGGAGAAAAACTCGCCTGACGATCTTAAAAAAACAGCCCCGCATCACTGCGGGGCTGTTTTTTATCCTACCACCTTCTTTGAGGCGGGCGGTTTTTTCGATGACAATCTCTGCACTGGAGCTGGTCTATGCGAGCCGGATCAGGATTAAAAGGAAGCTCCTTTATATCCGCTCCGCACTTTGAACATTTCCAATCTCCCTGAAACATCTGTCTTCGAAAGCCGCTGTCGTCTTGTTGAAACGCCATTTTCTATATTCAATTATACTGCTAAATGACCTTTTGGATTTCTGAGAAAAATGGCGTTACCGCTCATTCAACCCGAAACTTCTTTATAGGTATATATTATAGAGAAATGCGTTCCAATTGTCAACAATGCTTGAATTCCAAACTAGGACAAACGGCAATGGCTTCTCTTTTCGTTGGTAAAAACATGTGTTCTAGAAAGGGTTTTCGTTAAATCGTCCATCATTCCGGCTGATATCAGCATGTGGTCTTTATCATTCGGTTTGTAAAATAAACGCGAGCCGCAGTTGCCGCAAAATCCGCGCTTTGCTTTTTTAGAGGTATCATGCCACTGTAGTGTTTCATTATTGGTTATTGAAACATCGCTTCTACTTATATAAATTGCTGTGCGTATTGATATCTACAAAATAAACAATGTTCTCAAGAATCTCAAATACGGCACGAAAATCGCCTGTCACATTAATACTGCGATATTCTTTCCATTTTCCATGAAGAGCGTGGTTGTTTAATACGGGATCAAGTGGATTTTTTATAAAAACATGAAGTTTCTCGTCGTATTTTTTCCGAATTGCACTTGGTAGTTTCTTATACTTCTTCTTAAAACTTGCGTGGAAGATGATTCGCATTAGGAGTTCAAGTGCTTTATTGCTTCATCAGCGGAGGAAAATACAGGAGAAAGGTTCTTTCTTTTTTGAATATCTTTCTTAATCTTTTCCAAGAGTTTTTGTGTCTTCACATTTGGCGCTAAAGGCTCGGAAAACTCCACTCTCCGTTCGTGAATAAATTCTTTCAGGTACTGATTGATAACGAGGCTCAACGGCAAACCCAAAGCCTTGGCTGTTTTCTGGGCCTCTTCTTTGAGCTTTCTATCGGTTTTAATATTTAACATGGTCTTCATATATACACAGTATATACAATGGATTAATTTCACGCAAGTACAAAAGTCCGATTCCATTACTTGTATTGAGCGTGTCGAGGCAGCCTGTCTTAAGCGCTTCAACGAAGTTTATACCGAGCGCAGTCGGGTGTTCAGTATAAACTTGTGAGGGCTAGCGGATTATGCCCGTCCTGAACACAGTGAAGAATTGGGATTTATTTTAGGAATATTCATGCACAAAAAGAAGCCCGTTTTTATGCGGGCTTCCTCTTGGAGTCAGCGCATCTTGCAAGTGCTGCGGTACCGTCTCCAAAGCGGCAACCATTCTTTCCGGAAAAGACCGAGCTCGATAAGATCCCAGTATTTCCCCTTCTTGAAGATGTGTTTTCTGCGTCTACCCTCAACCTTGTATCCACAGTGCAGGCTATATTGTAAACTTCGCCTATTGTAAGCAATGACTGCGGAGCAAATCTTATGAAGATTGAGAGTATTGAAAGCATAGTCAAGGAGAACCATCTTTGCATCGGTGCCGTATCCTCTGCCCCAATACTCTTTCTCACCAATCAATGCTCCTGTGGTAGCAGTTCTGTCTCTCCAATTAATACTGTGGATGCCCATTGAGCCGATAAGTTTTCCTTCTTTCGTTTCAATGGCAAGAACAATATTCTTGTCGTCGCTGCCTAATTTATTAAACCACTCTTCTTCTTGCTGTTCTGTTTGAGGCAACGTTGCTGTTAAGAAAACTCGCACCTCGGGGTCGTTGATCCAGCGAGTAAGTGTTGGGATATCATCTCGAGAAAACGGTCGCAGATTTATACTCTTACCTATCAGGAAACTTGGCTTCGCACTTTCTCCTGACATCGCTTCCTCCTTTCAAGGAACAAAATTGCCTCAGCGGGATGCCGAGGCAATTTCTACAACACAATATGATAAAGGAATTAGCTAGATTGAGATGCACATATTGCCCCAGCAAAAAGTAACCTGTCGCATACAGGCGCATAAAGACCAATATTCATCTGGGACTTATGCTGAAACATTATTTATAAGGATAACATATTGCAAAGGTGTGTCAATAACTTGGTGTTGTTGTGAATCTATGTGCCCATCGCAAATCCCGCTGACACAGCATAGATGCCCATTCGATCCCCCCTCTTAGCTAGAAATCTGCGCAATAACATAATTCTCCACAAGGGAAAGCTGTTTTATTGCTGGGTTGTGTACTGGACACGTTCAGCGCTTTGGATAAACTTGGAATTGAAAAAGATTTTGCCAATCTAAGTTATTTTTTAACATAACTAAAAGCATCATACCAATTGAGGTTTCTGGTAATAAACATGACCCCAGAAAGAACAACAAAAAGGAGAAGCGCGCCGGACAAAAGTGCATAAGTCTCAAGATAAAGCACGGCAAGAAGATAAGAGTAAATAACCGTAAGCAAAATCGCTATCAAAGCACCACCCTTTTTGCTCTTTAAAATAAAACTACTATAAAGCGAGATGAGTAAAATAATCATAACTGCCGCAATAATATACGCCCGCAGAAATCCGATATGTTCCATAAACGCAAGAAGTAAGAGGTAAAACTCGGCAAGCCCCAGTCCTACAAGCAAGTATTGTATTGGATGAAGTTTTAACTGATAGATAACCTCTGTAAGAAAAAAGGCAATGAACGTGAGTGAAATAAATAAAATTGCATATTTTAGTACTCTGTCTACGAGGCGGTATATACTGATTCTCTCTTCATCAAACCCGGGAAGTTTTCCATGTATAAGAACCTTTGAGGCGTCTCCCAATTGTGTTTTTAATGCTTCTGTTTGATATAAAATTCGGTCATTTACCACAGACTGAACAAAAAGACTGGCCGCATAGCTTATAAAAAGCATGGCCCCAATAGATAGCACTTTAAATATAAACTTTGAGTTTATAGACGATACTTCCATTCGCACATTATAACACAACTCGAGTAGCAAAAGTAATAAGGTCTCCACCAAAAAGAGAGTTACTATTTCTCAAAATATTCTGAAACTTGGGTGCACTGCTCGCTTCTCTCCCAGCACACTCCAATCTGCAAATGAAAAACTCCCGACGAAAGTCGGAAGTTTTTCAGCAGATTGGGTGCCTAGAGGGACTCGAACCCTCTCTTGGAACTCCACAGGTTCCTGTGCTGACCAATACACCATAGGCACCATGACGCCGTTATCGTATCATATAAAAACCTGCGATTCAAAAATGCTCTTATAAAGTTTCAGGCGTTCTCTTTGGAGAACGCCTGACTCACCGGGCTTTACCCTTGATGAGATTCTTGAAAAGGATGCGCTGCTTGTAAGTGACTCTGCGGTTCTTGATCACGCCGGTCTTGAGCGCGCGAGCTATGACATTGTAATCAATGTCGTACTTTCCCTTGCGCTCGCGCTTCCGCTTCTTTCCGCTTTTCTTTCGATCGCCCAAGGAACGCAACTGCCGCAATTCCTCCATCCCGCATTCAGGACAAAAATTGTCTTCTTTTTCCTTTTCTTTTTGGTGTTTATAACACCAATTCGGCAAATCTGCTCTGAAATCTATCACCTCTTGCCCCAAAAAAGTTCAACTGAAAAGTAGCATAGCAAATTTTTTATCACTTGTCAACTTTTGCCAGCTAAACAATGGCGGCGCTGTGCGCCGCCCATGAAAAAGTCAGCAGTGATAAATTAAAAGAAGAAACCCGAAATGCAATTCCGGGTTTCTGTCATTTGGGTGCGGCCTAAACTGCTGTTATATCACTGCTTTCAAGCAGTTTTGCCAACTTTGCAGTTTTGCCAACTTTGCCAGCGCATGGTTTTCAAGCTGGCGCACCCGCTCTCTGGAGACATTAAACTCCTGACCAATCTCTTCAAGGGTTTTGGGCGCTTCTCCGTCAAGCCCAAAACGTTTAATGACAATATACTTCTGCTTGCTATTTAATGTCTTCGCATTTCCAATGAGCCGCAGTATGGTGAGTTGTAGCGCCTTCTTTTCAAATGTCTGGTCTGCCGACTCCGCTCTAAAATTACTGTGAGGGAGCATTTCTTTCAACGCCGGCGAAATAGTATAGAGCAGTAAATCCATCTGATTCTCATGTATGCCGGGAGACGGCAGAGAAATTGCTGTCCGGTGCTGTAAAATAAATAATGACACTTCCTCAAACCGATCCACCTGTGCGTCTGAAAACTTGGTTTGTTTCTTCATCTCTTCTCTTGTAGGCGCTCTGCCGTGCAATGCAATAAGCGTTCTGCGCGCTTTGTTCCATTGTGTAAGCAGCGCCTGAAAACCCGCGGGCAGCCGTATTGTGTTAGCTCGTTCTATTTCACGCCGCATATACAGACGAATCCATCCGATCGCATAGGTGGAAAACCGTATGCCGCGCGCATAATCATATTTCTCAAACACATGGAGAAGGCCGATACTTCCTTCCTGAAGAGAATCTTCAGGGCTTGATGTCGAGTCAGTGCCTTTTGAGATTCGCAGCCACCGCTCTCGTCTCAATACAAAGAACACCAGTGCGTAATGCTTCTTAAAAAGCTCTTTGCGCGCCCATTCGCGCTCTTCGCGCGTCCCGCAACGCAATGCGTGAAACAGCACAAACTGCTCTTCCCCCAATATACGGCGGGCATTGTTTTGCTGTTTTTGAGTCGGATGAGGAAGACACAGCAAGTCGTTAGAAAAACGAAAACCGTATGGCGCTAACAATGCGATGCGCGCTTTTCTTTTTTCTTCTCTGGTGGCATACGACATCCCTTCTTGCAGTTTCTTTATATCAACCGTGCAAAGCCTCTCATCAGCATGAGCATTTTTTTTGTGGCGCTTCTCGTCGCCAATGATCCGCAGATCATGCGCTTTAAGAGTATTTCTAATAGAAGCAAGGGCTTTCTTATCCACCCCAATTGCGGCAAGATCATGAACGCATACTCGCTTAAAATCAGAGATTTCCCGTATTCCCGCTTTATGAAGAGTCTGCGCAAGCGATTGGGCGATACCTTCTTTTTCAAGTTGAGCTGTAAACACGCGAACCTTCTTTTTTGCCATTGAACACCCCCTTGGCACCACCATGAAGTAGTTCCTACATCAAAACTGTTGTGAATGAACGACTTCAACTATCTTATATAACCCTGTAAAATTTGCAAGCAGCTGCTTGTTTCAAACAGCAGGCGCGCATCGGATTGAATTACTCACTTCAATTCCCGAGGTTGAGCCTACGTCAGCCGCAACATTTATTACAGGGATTAAAAACGTGCGGGGATTCATCGGGGGAAAATCAATGGGCGGCGCTTTGCGCCGCCTACGAAAAAGTCGGTCAATTTTCCGAAAGTCAACTGTTGGTGCTGACATATTAACCTTTGCGCGAACCCATTTCACACGCGCGGAGCACATGGTGGCTCGGAACTAAATCGTACGCTCGGAGAATGCCCAGCCACCGCCTGGCTTCACTCGGCAACCCCGGAAGC
>MHOA01000009.1 GCA_001821765.1 Candidatus Ryanbacteria bacterium RIFCSPLOWO2_12_FULL_44_26 | reverse complement strand
CCATTTTGATAGTGTCGAGTACGAGCCGGGTAAGACATTCCACTGATTTACAAAACCGACAAAATCAGTATACGAAAGTTGTTTGATAAATTCCGGCGTTATTTTCTGTTGGTTTCTCATAAATCTATTTTAGGCTATATACAGCTGGGATATCATTGATAAATGTTTGCGCTAACGAATACGTGAGAGCTCCTTGATAAGGAACTACGATCACATCTTTTTCCTGTAATTTACTGCCGTGATAATAGTAACCCCAGATATCCCATGTGGTGCATAAATTTCCCCACATTCTGTATCTTCGTTCTGCTTTGTTCGGATGAGTTACGTTCACGAGAGGAAAATACTCTTTCTCAAATCTTTGCCAACCGACCATATTTATGCCGCCGTTCAATATACAATTTTCTTTGTCCTTAATATCCGCAACACTCAAAACAATATGCATCGCATTGTTGCAAATATATCGGCCCGGCTCTGATAAATAGATGGTGTCTATTATCGGAGCAAGATGTTTTTTAATTGAACGACCAATAACTTGAGCATATTCTTTAATAGTTGGAGTTTTTAGTATCTTATACTTCGGCCAATGCGACTCTTTTCGTACAATAATCCCTTCACTTTCGTATGGTTCAAATCCGCCGCCGAAAATCTAAAAAAGAATCCGCAAAGTGCTGTTCGATTATTTTTCTTAATTCATGTGTATCGCCATGACTAAGCAATCCCATGTATGATGCCAATGTCGCGTCGGACTGGCTTTGTTTCAAATTCCTGAACATTCTTCTTTTGGTAGATGTTCTCGGCACACGGTGATGAGGGAAATGCACCCAGCCGAGAAAATCGACGCCGGATGCCCATGTTTTTATAAAAACCTTGTCCGGATGCAGGGATAACTTCAATCGCGTCTCCAGAAACGAAGAAATTTTCGGCAACAGTTTTTCCAGATATTCTCTGCTCTCGTGCAGAATGACGAAATCGTCCGCGTATCTGACGCAATGAGTGACTTTCATCTCCCGTTTCAAGAAATGATCGAAATCGTTCATGTAAATGTTCACCAGGAGTTGGCTGGTGAGGTTGCCCAAAGGCAAGCCGATGTCCGGCCTGTCTTTGGCATGGAAACTCCTGACCACTTTACTCAAAAGCAAGATCGTATTTCCGCTCTTGATGTGTCGCTTAAGGATATTGCCCAGAATTTCATGATTGATATTGGCGAAGAATTTTCTGATGTCGCATTTCAAAACCCAGACTGTCCGCGTGTGATTCCGAGAAACCTTGCGAGCGTCGTCGCGGAAGCGGTTTATTGCTCGGTGCGTGCCTTTGATACGCCGACATGAGTATGAGTCGAAAATAAATTTGGGATCGAAGTGAGGATATAAAATCCGGTATATGGCGTGATGCAACAACCGGTCCCGAACGCTCGCTTTGTGAATATCGCGCGGCTTCGGGTCATTGATCCGGAACGCCTTATAGGGACCGTGTTGATAGGTTTTGCCAGTAAGTTCGCGGTGCAGGGCGAGGATATTGTCGATCAGATGAATCGAAAATCGTTCGATGTCCTTTCGGCCGCGCTTATTGCGGAGAAATTCACGCCACGCGGCGAGCAAATTTTCCGTGGAAATGATATCATGGTAGATATGACACGACCGCATTTCTCTCTCTCTCTCTCTCTCTCTCGATTCTGCCTCGATTTTGAATCGGATCAAAGAGGGATACTTGATTTGGGTTAGTATCGTTCCGCATATTTCTAAGGGAGCGCGCTATACGATAGGCGCGCGGATTGAAAATAAGTTTCTTGACCTGCTTGAGTTTGCGTATATCGCCTATTTTACCGAAAAAGAAAAGAAAGCGGAAAAGATTTCCGACTGCATCTTGGTTTTAGACACGCTTAAATTCCTCGTTTCGGTAGCATGGGAAGGCAAGCTCATTTCCAACAAACACTGCGAAGACGTTTCTTTGAAGCTCGAGGAAGCGGGTAAGATGTTCGGCGGTTGGAAGAAAAATCTCGGCAATCCCGAAAAGAAAAACCGCGACATGTAAGCCACGGAAAAGAAAAGAGTTTCGGAGACGGAACACGAACTTGTTGTCCGGATTCCACTCGTTGTCGGGTTTCGCCCAATTGTCGTTCAGCCACAAACCATCGTCGTTGCGTTCCAGCTTGAAGACGTTCGGGTAGCCGTCAGAGTCGGTGTTGTGCGGCACGTCATCCGTGACACCGTCCATCTAGTGCGCAAAGCGCAAGAGACCGGACTGTATTTTATGCGTGATCAAGAATCAACTAACGCGTCGCACCAAGTATTTTCTTTTTTGTTGACTGACATGCGAATCCTCCGCGGAAAACCTTGGCCGTCCGCGCTCTCAATTTGCATGAGCCGAAAGGGTCTTGAAAAGCCGTAGCCGTTCAATGCAACCGATCTGAAATCAGTATACCAAAAAATTTTTCGAAAACAAAAGGATCAAAGAATCCAAGAGCCAAAGGGTCAAAAATTATTAAGAGGCAAAGGTTTTAAGATTCAGACTTGCGGAGACGGAACACGAACTCGTCGCCCGGATCCCACTCGCTGTCGGGTTCCGCCCAAGCGTCGATCAGCCACAAACCACCGCCGTCGCGTCCCAGCATGAAGACGCACGGGTAGCCGTCAGAGTCGGAGATCTGCTTCATGCCCATGTAAATCCACTCATTTAATGGTTGGTTTCGATATTTCAAACGATAGTTTGGACCGGTATCAGGAGGACACAATTCCAGTCCGAGAATTTGAGCACGCTCATAGATTTGATCAGTGGTAGCGCTGCTTTTGAATCCGAGATCGGCTACGGTAAGTCTGATGAGTGTCGCTTCCTCCGGATTTTTGCCCGGTACGAATTCCCTATTTTTGAGCATTGATTTTGCGTAGTCGGAAATATTGATGCTGGCCGCTTCCATTTCGGATATGAGTTGCTCTGCGGACTTGCCTCCTATATCGATATTTTCCCTGCGGATTTTCTTATCGGGAAACGAGGTATAAACGTGTTCAATATTTTCTAGCAGTCTCTGGAATATGCCCGGTTCGAGCTGTCCTACGTAGGCTTTGGTATTTTCATTTATTTGGCTCGGCACGTGAGCGATCTCCTCTCTGGTGCATTCAAATATGACCAGCATATCCTCCTCGGTATTTCTTCCTTGACGAAGTTCGGCGATGCGTGGGTCTTTCTGATATCCGAAGCCTTCGATAGTTCCGTTGATTTCGTATAGCAAAATAAGATCATTCTTGGTGAAAGGAACGCCTTCCTCACGCTTTTTCTCAAGAGCGGTAAGCACTCGCATGTCTTCACTTTTCTTGCGGTATGCGTCCGCCTCTCCTCCGAATTCCGAGAGCTTATTGTCAAGAGCTTCTTGCATGACCGGTTCAACACCTTGATGCGGAAGAAGACCACGTATTTGGCCGATCTGGTTGCCAGTCATTTGGATTGCGAGGCGCGGCTGGGTCGGGTTCTTGTCTTGGTCGTAGGTGTAGTAAACATAAAAATCTCCCTGTTTGTTATAGCTATGTGCAGTTGCCTTACCTTCGACGCACCATCCAGCACCGCCTGTTTTGCCTTCCACGGATTGCCATAGTTTATCGGCGGCGGCGGGGTCATTGACTTCGTACTTTATCCACTGCCCTCGTATTTCTTCTTTGTTTTCGATTCGGGAAGCCAGAGAACCAGCAATAAATTCAGCGTACAGATTCGAGAATCTCTTGGAAAAATTTTCTCGTATTTCCGGATCTTTGAGATTCTTATTGTCGGTTTTAACTTTTTCGTAAATATCAAGTACCTTTGCCAATGCGGCACGGTTGATGTCGGGAAAACGAGCAACGGTTGATTCGGTGCGAGATTTGAATTTGCCGAGCTCTTTGTCGAATTGCGAGAGCTTGGTTACTTGATTCCAAACATAGAATTTAAACCACGGTGGATAGGCAACGTCTTCCTCCGTCAGATAGTCCATCCACACGTCGAGCGACGCTTTCTGATCTTCGATGGCGACGTCCATCATTTGTTCGCGGACGTTTTCCGGAATTTCTTCGACGGCTTGTCCGCGCTCTCGCGCGATGCGCTTTTGGAGTTCAAAGTAGCTGTCCGGAAAATTCTCGCGTTTTATGATAAGGGCGTCGTATATCTTGTCGCGGAACATCTCGAGATTGCGTTCGCGCTTCCGTTCGTCCGGATTGAGGAATATCTTTTCGAGGCGATCCATGTAGGCTTCAATGCGCTGTGTTGGATCGTTGGGTACTTTCTCGCCTGTGTGCCGTTGTTCACGTTCCACTGCTCGCTGGACTTCTGGAGACGTCTGCAATTCGGGATTTTTGAGATGGAGGGGATGCTTTTCCATATTCATGATTCTACCATTTTTTATATTTTTCCGAAACCCGAAGCCCGCCGCCGAAATCAACGTACTTAATACTATTCAATTGATCGGAAGTGAAATTTTTTTTGAGATAACTTGCTAAATCACGGATTATAATGACATAAAAGGAAACGGTTTTGTTCCGAGATTGATGGAAATGGATTCCGTTCAATTTCAAAAAGGGATATTTGCTGGCCTCTCCCCAAAATTTTCTAAGTGATTGAAGAGGTATCCCATATTTTGTCCATAAGCCATGCGCAGGCGTATGAATGCGAACACTGACTTCAATTTTGGTTTTTAGTTCACCGGTTAGCTTTCCGAGTAAATGCAATTCATTAAAACTATCAATATGAATTCGCACTTTATTGGCGTACTTTACAGCATATTTTAAATCATCTTCACTTTTAGCTGGACTATAGTAGACAACTTTTTCTGCTTTAGCCTTCAGAGCAATATTGAGTTCTCGTACACTCGCAACATCTAATCCCATGCCCTTTTCTACAGCTCGGTTCACTATAAACGGATGGTGGTTAAGTTTTACGGCATAATATGGTTGAAAATTGGGAATATGTCGTTGAAATGATGCGACGAATGATTCTATGCTTTCATCCATACCTTCTTGATCATAAGCATAGAAGGGGGTTGGGTGCTTATTGGCTAAATTTAAAAATTTATCCTTTTTCAAAAGGATTTTTTTGACAATTAGCAATAAGTTTTCTGACTTAGTGTATTTCACCATAAGATTTAGCCCGAGACGGCTCTATCAAAGACAATTTGATCGTCATCAATGGTACAAGTGCCGCCATTTGGAATGGTAATCATGGGATCGGAATGTCCGAAATCGGCGTTATATAACACTGGGAAAGATGCGTCCGAGAGATACTCTTTTAGTAAATCCTCAAATGAGCCTTCTGGAGAAAATTGTGACTGTTCTGTAAAGCGTCCGAACACCAAGCCGGTGATTTTCTTAAACCAACCGATTTGCTTGCATTGGCATATAAATCGATCAATGTGTGCTGGAGTGCTTGTTTCGTCTTCCTCAACAAAGAGAATTTTTCCTGTCATGTCAGGAAGATATTCCGTAGCATTAAGAATTAGGAGCGTTTGGAGATTCCCAGCAACAACCCTCCCTTTTGCCTTTCCATTCTTAAATACTTTTATTCCCTCATTTTTCTTTTTTATCCGATGATCATTATCCTTTCTTAGGAAATACAAATCATCTGCGAAGTCGGGAGATGACTTAACAGCCAATTTATTTTCTGGGTTGACGCACATTTTCTCAAAATACTCCCAGGTATATTCAAATGGTTCCGGCTTGGCAAATGATATAACACCAGGCCCAGAGAAGGTTACTAAACCGGTTTTTGTTGTTATGGCGGTTGTTAAAGCGGTAACGTCCGAATAACCAATGAAAATTTTTGGGTTCTTTTTAATTAAATCATAATCTAAATAGTCCAATAATTGATTGGCGTTAAACCCACCCCAAAAAGCTATGATACATCCTATATCCTGTCGCTTCACAAAGTTATGAATATCGTTAACTCGCAAAGAGACCGGCCCCGCAACGTGCTTTCTTGTTAACTTTTTTACAGACTCGCCTTCTACAATGTCAAACCCCTTCCTTTTTAAGTATGTATAGCCGCGCTGAATTATATCTTCAGAACAAACTCCACTTACCGGATCCGCCGGAGCGATGATTCCGATTTTCTTACTCTTATCAAGTTTTGGAGGTAATATTTTCTGGCTCATAGTTCTTAATTTATTAACTCATCAACGGAAACATCCAACGCCTTTGCGATATTTCTCAAAGTTTCAATGGTCGGGTTTTTATTCTCCCCGGACTCGATTTTTACAACAGTATTGTAGGCAACATCCGCTTCGCGGGCGAGCTTGTCCTGTGATAACCCCGCTTTCTTTCGGGCTTTCCGTACATTGTCAGCAATGTCTGCCATTTGACTAATAATTTAGTAGTATTAAAATAGGTATGAGTGATAATCTTAATCACTACTAAAATGATACTAAATTATTACGCTATTGTAAATAACCGCCCACCCGCTCCCCGAAGCGAGGACGGCTCGACAGGAGGGGGTTGGGGGGAGGAATGCCGATCCGTCCGAGCGTGGAAGCCCCGCCGCACCGCCCAGAAACTTCTTGGGCGGAACCGAGCAGAAATTTCCCTTTCCTTTTTTGAATTTTTTTTCAGGGGGCGCGCGCAAAAGAA
>MHOA01000008.1 GCA_001821765.1 Candidatus Ryanbacteria bacterium RIFCSPLOWO2_12_FULL_44_26 | reverse complement strand
GACCTAAAAAATGGATTGTGGATGGACTTATGGCGCAAAGGATGTTTTTGATGGCATTACCGATGGCCATTGGAACACTCTATCTTTTCAAAGGGTACTTTGAAACTGACATTACCAAAGCTTTGACAATTTCGCTCACAACGCTTGCAGTGTTTCAATGGTTCAATGCTTGGAATTGCAGATCGGAAAGTAAATCGATTTTTCAAATGAATCCATTATCCAATAAGTTTCTAGTCGGCGCCACAGTGATAGTCATATTTCTACAATTTGCCGCGCTCTATACGCCATTTCTGCAGAAAATCCTACACACCACACCACTCTCGCTTTCGGAATGGCTTATTATTATTCCGATTGCCGGGTCAATTATTTTGGTCGAGGAGATACGCAAATTCTTTTATCGAAGAAAGTTAATTTAAAAATATATGAACTTACTTAAAACCATTAAGGAATATATCCATAACAGACCGAGAATCAAAAAAGCGGTCGGCGTTATTTTAATTCTTGTTGGCCTTACCGTTTTTTTTACCCCACTTACTCCCGGTTCTTGGCTAGCAATTATTGGTCTTGAATTATTAGGTGTGCGAGTTTTGTTTTTTGATAAATTTAAATTTTGGAAGAAAAAATAATCCCGCCCGAATTTCGCCAAAAGAAATCAGCGGAGCAAGAGGAGGATTCCTTCCCAAACCCCTCCTCCTCCACTTGCGACTTCCGAATTCAAAAAAGAGTAGCCGAGTGTTTTGCGAAATCCTTTCCCCAAAAAATAGTTTTCGCAAAACCGAGTCCGCATTAGTCCCGCCGAGGCTTTGCGAGGCGGTGGCGGGACGGTTCATTCGTTCAGTTTCCGCTCAAAAAAAGTTCGCGCGAAGTGTATAATTACAGCACCAAAATTAACTTTGCTTGTCCTGAGCGACTTGTGGTGAGCAAAGTTGAACCAAGTCGAAGGGTCGGAATTTGCCCTGCGGAGCGCGGCGTACTCGCCGCGCGGAGCAGTCATTTCCGAACAAGTTACTACTGGTGCCAGGGATGGGATTTGAACCCATGACCTGCGGTTTATGAGTCCGCCGCTCTGACCAACTGAGCTACCCTGGCATACATATAGCTAGGTGAGATGATATTACCGACCGCTGTCTATCGCCGCATAATAAAAGTGTACGAGAATTAACTAGGAAAATCAATCGCTTAAATAAAAAACTCTTTTTCAGAAAGGCAGTAATTTCACTAATTTTTCCATTCATCTTTCACCGTTTGTTGTCCCGTTCTTAGTATATAATGGAAATTGTTGTTTAACTTGAAATATTCATAAAAATTTTTTATAATGTTTGTGCGGGATGGAGGAGTAGTACCTCGGGAGGCTCATAACCTCCAGACCCGGGTGCAAATCCCGGTCCCGCAACACTTCGACTCGCTTCGCTCGCTCAGTGCAAGCAAAAATAAACGAGCGAGGCGAAGTGCCCCGAGCTTGCCGAAGGGCTATGATGAAATCATGTGGTTCGTATATATTCTCGAATGCGAGGACGGCAGTTTTTATACTGGTATAACGGATCATATTCAAAGGCGGTTTTCTGAACACAGAAACGGCAAGGGCGGACATTATACGAGTTCGCATGAACCTAGAAAGCTGCTTTATTCCGAGAAACACAACACAAAAAGCGGAGCCCTCAAGCGTGAACGACAAATTAAGGGATGGAGAAAAGAGAAGAAATTAAAGTTAATTAATTTGAGTAACTAAAAAAACCGCTCTTGGTGAGGGCGGTCAATCAGTTAATGAGTGACAAATGGAGGACTTTCCACTGTGAGGATTTGAAAGAAATGGGGTGAATCCAACTTTGTAGCAACAAGAGCTTCTGTTGGCCACCGCACGCAGATGACATCCGAATCCCACTCAAGAGACAGATTATTTTCTGTCTCACTTCGAACTATGTGTGAGTTATTTTCACAAATCTCACTGGTTATTCTCTTGCGTAGAAACTCCATGATTTCCTCTTGATTTTTGCCCATTGCAACACAACCATGACCATTCTTGGTAGATTCTGTTACCACAAGCATGTTTATCTCAGTCTCCTTAACTCCAAGTCTATTAAAGCAAATACTAGTATTTCTCGCAAATCCAACAATAATTGGTTCCAATTCAGTCACACCCTCGCAGCAAGTACCACAAAAAAAACCGCCATCTGGCGGTTTTTTTTGTGGTAAGTCCCGGGAGAGGGCGTTCCATTCGGTGATTTTTGGTTTAAACATCGGAATGATACAATGCCGATAAGATGCTCAAAGAAATACTGCTCCGGCTTGCAGTCTATCCGGCAGCGTTTTTTCTTCTTACGTTAGTTGTGTTGTGGTCTGTCATACGGCCTCCAAAAATAACAGCACGGCAATCGCCCGAAGACTATCATTTGCCAAGTGAGGATGTCACACTTGTAACGCAAGACGGCTTAAAACTTTCCGGCTGGTTTATACCGAAAGAAGGTACTCAAGATTCGGTAAAAAGAGCCATTATAATAATTCATGGGTATCCCGTTGAAAAAGGGGATATGCTCGGCATTGCCGCTCAACTGCACCCCGATTTTGATCTGTTGCTTTTTGATCTTCGGTACTTTGGCAAAAGTGAGGGCATATATACGACACTTGGCATAAAAGAACGGCTGGATCTCTATTCTGCCCTTGATTTTCTCCAGTTAAGAGGATATCAGCACATTGGTGTATTTGGATTTTCGCTTGGTGGCGCAGTGGCTCTGCTCACCGCGGCTGAAGATCATCGCATTGATGCCGTTGCAGGGTATGCGGTATTTTCCGATGTAAAGACGCTTGGTGAAGAAACCTATTCGCGTTTTTGGATATTCAAAAAACCGCTGGTCGGTTCTATGCTTATTTGGGCCAGACTCTTATTTGGAGAATCGCCCGCCGTTGTTTCGCCTGTTAACGCCGCTAAAAAAGTGCATGTTCCGGTCTTTCTTATTCATACGAGACAAGACGAGCAAATTTCCATTACACACGGAGAACGCCTCATGGATGCGTTAGGGCACAACGATAAATCCGAATTTTATTTTCCTGATCAGGGGCTGCATGGTGAAACGCCTGTTGATTTTTATCAAAGGGTAAATCATTTTTTTCAAGACTGATATTGCAAAAACTGCACGATAAATGCTGGGAGAGCATTCTATCCGCTTCTGTGCTGTCAGGAAAATGCAGCATGACAAGACCATTTCCCAATTCAAGCGCCTGCTCAACCGAATCAACAAATCGGGTGCGCTCATCCGGGTCAACCTGAAGCCGGTCAATAACCACCTCTATCGTGTGTTTCTTTTTTCCGTCTATTTTCAAACGTTCTGCATCAAGCGAGATAAACTCACCATCAACGCGAATCCGTTTATAGCCGTTTTTAAAAAGTTCCTCAAGCATTTTTTTATGTTCGCCCTTTTCATCACGCACAATCGGCGCAAGGAGCCATACCATTGCTCCTTTCGGAAATAAAAAAATCTGTTTTACAATCTGATCAACTGTCTGTTTTTTTACCGGCCGTCCGCATTGATGGCAATGCGGTTCTCCAATACGTGCAAACAACAACCGGAGGTAATCAAAAATTTCAGTTACAGTGCCAACTGTTGAACGCGGGTTATGCGTGGTTGATTTTTGGTCTATTGAAATTGCCGGCGAAAGTCCTTCAATCAAATCAACGTCCGGCTTATCCATAAGTCCCAAAAACTGCCGCGCGTATGCTGACAAACTCTCAACATATCGACGCTGACCTTCAGCGTAGATCGTGTCAAACGCAAGACTGCTTTTCCCCGACCCTGAAAGTCCAGTTATGACAATAAGCTTATCTCGCGGTATCTCTAATGAGATATTCCGAAGATTATGAACGCGCGCTCCTTTAATAACAATGTTTTGGGACATATTTATGCTAAATTCAAAATCCGAATAGGTAATGCTAGAGACAAATCCGCCTCGGACGGAAAATCCGAAAAAAATTAAGAATTTTCAAAAATTAAGATAACCGACAGTATATACCATATATACAGTTTTGACAATAGTAAACGACATAATAATCAAAATTAACGATACTAAAAACTATGGAAAATCCTAGAGACTATCCAAATTTAGTATAAAAAAACAGTGGTATATTTACCGCTCACCTTTTTACGTAAAGAGGTGGGGAGGCTATATTTCTAACCTAATACAACTGTAGATTTATTGTGAATTTCATTTAAGCGCAAATCTTACATTCTCTAATCTCATTACTGATTTAACATCTTTGTTGAGTCCATCTAATCTAAATTCAATCTGATGAGTTCCTGGTAATATTTCTTCAAATAAAAAACTATAGTACTGTTCTCCTCTCATGGTTTGATCCTCATCAATTGACCCGATCTTTTTATCATCAATATAGACAGTTACTAGTCCTTTTGATTCTAAACAACCTATAAATTCTAATTTAAACTGTATTAAATTAGAATTTGTTTCAAAATTACGATTGTATTTAAGCGATGTCGGATCTCCTTTCGGTTTATCATTAAGATCGCAACTTGGATTTACTTCCACCACAGGAATATCATTTATTGGCGCTGTTTCCCATGAAGAAAACTCTACATTACTTATATCATCAACAATCCACCATATCTCATTTCCAATTAATGTGGCATAGGCTAATTTGGTGTCATCATTACTAAATATCATATCACTTATAATAGCGTCATACTGAGCACCCTCATAATCACCAACAACCACAAATTCTTTACGCAATTCATTTACAATAAATGCCACTTTTGTGCCATCATTGCTAAATGCTGGCCTCAAAGAATAAACTGAATCATAAGATTTACTTATTTTATCTCCAAACCTTGCCTTAAAGAAAAATTCAGCAGATGGTATAAATTCTAAAGGATTATTTTGAGGAACAGCATCTATTATAGGTATAGAACCACCAATAACATAAAATAGATTGCCATGTGGACCTGAAATAATTGGCAGTAATTCAGATTCATGTCTTATTTGTTCTGCATTATCAATAACTAAAAAATATTGGCCATTCTCAAGAGCTTCATAAAATAGTTCGCCTGTGGTATTAAAATCTAACGATGTTATACGATCGTATGTTTTATGTTTAACATTACCAACCATAACAAATTCCTCTGATTGGTAAGGATATGAAATTGTTTTATCTACAATATAAGCAATTTGTTTACTATCATTACTAAATCTTAAATTAAGAATATCACCATTACCTTCTTTGTATTTTATAATTTTTTTTCCGTCGAAAACATATACAAAGCTTTTGGGGAAAAATAAATCATTGTTATTGACAGCAACGATTGCAACCTTAGTACTATCAGGACTAAAAGTAAGTTTTGAAACAACGGTATTCGTTATATTATAATTTTCATTTTTAACGCCATCAATAACTGCTTTACCGTCAGCAACATATGCAATTCTTTTTCCATCAGGGCTAAATTTAATATTATCTTTAATTGAATTATAAGGACCTTCTTTAATATTCTCAATTATAACAAAAAATTTATTATTTTCTTCTTCAATAAATGCTATTCTAGACCCCTTATCACTAAAGAATAATCTTCCACCTTTATATAACTGGTCATACGGACCATATTCAATCCCATCAATAACCACATAATTCTTATTTTCTTTTTTTGCGGTGAATACTAATCTATGCCCATTCTCACCAAAAAATTTTATCTGGCTAATACTATCATATATTTTACTCTTAACTTCAGTGTTATTATAATAATCATGCAGTATTATTAAATCTCCATTACTCCCCAAATCTTCTGTTAAGTTTGCTATTTTAGTTCCGTTAGGATTAACAATTGCAATATTATCAAATTCCAATTGCCTTCCATCAGAATAGCCAACGACTGTTTTTACTTCTTCGTTATCATTTTTCACAAGAAAACTTGTCCAATTTCCTTGAGTATCAAAATGAAAAGGTTCATCAATGCTAAAACCCTCACTAAAAAAATAACCTTCTGGAATTTTTGCTAACCTCATTGTAGCAAGGTTAAAAGTTTTGTTTGGTGCATTATCTGAACTGATTTTATTTTCTATATTGACTATTCCGTTTTCATTATTAGTAATTTTAATAAACTTAAAGTAACCATAAACAAGGCCTGTTCCGACTAATATAGAAAATATTACAATTGTAATAATAACAAATAACTTTTTATTGCTTTTGTCTGATTGAATTTTTTCAGGGTTAAGGTCCTGCGGCTGTTGGGCTGTTTGATTCCCCTCCATATTTCAATATTATAGCATACTTTTTTATATCAGAAATGCTCTTGTGTTCCAAAGCTATTCGTTTTTTAAGCTATGTCGTTGGTGACGAGGCGGGGCTTATGACAACGCCTCGTTTTTTCAGTTTGCCTAGTTTTGAAATAAAATGTGACGCTTGAAGCACTTCTATAAGCACAGGTTTATTGCCTTCGGTAAAATGGATAATCGTTCCGCTATACTCTTTTGCATACGTAATATCTCCCCCGCCAAGTTCAAATGAAAGTATGTTTGCTTCGGAATCGTATTCTACATGCATATTATTTTATAATGGGATAAAACGTTAATATTTTATAAACAGTATCCTCTTTTTCATAGACAACTTCCCATGCCTCATCTTCTGAACTGCTAACTCCTTTTGCAAAACAAAGTTTTTCTTTTGTTTCTGACGAATCGGGCATTTTAATAATTTCATTTATCTCTTCCTTAAATACCTGTTTGCCATATACATAAGGAAGCAAAAGAGAAAATGCCTTATAATGATCTGTATGAATGTCCTGCAGATTAAAACAAGAATATGCACCCCGCCCAAGGATGATTTATTCGCTCTTATGAAAGAGTCGCTTGATCACATTAAGGAAAAGTCCATCATTGCGATTACGTCAAAAGTGGTGAGTATCTGGAGGGGGCGATGTGTTCCAAAGGATGCATATCCAAGCAAGGACGATTTGATAAAATATGAAGCCGATAAGTATTTACCGCGCGATGCCGTCCCGAATAGATGGACGATGCATACAATAAAGCATCATCTTTTAATGCCCGCCGCCGGCATTGATGAAAGTAATGCAAACGGTTTTTATGTGCTGCTTCCCAAAAATCCAAAAGAGGACGCAAAGGAAATTTGTCAGCGGTTAAAAGTCCAATATAGGGTAAGAGAGATGGGGGTGCTTATAACGGATTCGCGCACTCTTCCTTTAAGACGCGGTGTGACTGGTGTTGCTCTTGGATACTTCGGATTTTCTCCTCTGAACGATTATCGCGGTAAAGAAGACCTTTTCGGCGAGCAATTGCTTTTAACACAGACGAACGTCGCAGACGCTCTCGCGGCTTGCGCTGTTCTTGTGATGGGAGAAGGAAGTGAAAGCACTCCGATTGCCGTTATTGACGATGTTTCTTTCGTTGTTTTTGGAGAGTCACAAGCGCCTTCTGATAAACCTTTCGCATCTTTAGAAGTTGAGGAGAGCGAGGATCTTTATTATCCTTTTCTTTCCTCTGTTCAATGGGAAAAGGGAGGTGGCGGAACATAATGCTTATTTTTAGAGTACTGCTTCGCAGATCGTGGAAGGTTTGTGAGAGAACAGATACAATGAATATACGTATACAGAGCGCAGATAATCATTAAAACATGAATATACCGGTCATATTTTTCCAGTACATATCGTGGCACTATCGCGAAGGCGTAAAGGAAGTTTTTAAAGCGTGGAAAAACATTCACTGGTTTTTATATCATTTTTTTTCCATAAACATTCTTTTGCGCACTCTGTTTAAACCGTTTCGCAGAATTCGCGAGGAATACGGCAGAGGTTTTGATCCGGGGAAGGTTGCCGAAACACTTGCCGTGAACATTATTATGCGCGCTGTTGGAGCATTTATCAGAGGAGCGCTGCTTCTTGTTGCTGTAGCGGCGGAACTCGGCGCTTTTGTTTTTGGCGTTTTACTTTTTATTTATTACCTTGCAAGCCCACTTCTCGTGCCAATTGGTTTGATTGTTGGATTGGCGCTTCTGTTTCTGTAAGTTACAGGTATGGCTGCTTTTGAAAAAGTAAGCAACAGCATGTCGCTCTACCGGGCAGTACGGGTTGAGTTTTTCTTTCCGCGAGTTAAAAGGCTTCAATTTTTAAAAATCACCATGGTATTGGCGCTGCTGGCATTCATGCTGTTTATGATCGCAGTGCTGAAGCAATTGCCGGCTTCCGCGCCGTTTTTTTCATCTTTTGAAATTCAATATCCTTTTGCAGCAAATCTTTTTTCAGACTTTAAACCATTTCTTGGCCTGATTATTTTTTTTCTATCCGTTCTTTGGGGGCTCTTTTTATTGGATTTTTACTTTCTTGCGACTTCCCGGACAATACCGTATCTCAAAACCGGGTCTGGCAAGGAAGAAAAAATTTATTATTTGAATTTTGGCGGCGCTCGGAGGCTGTTTTATCTGCAGTCATTTTTTGGAACCTCATTTGAGCTTTCCAAACTCTACGGTTTTTTCAAAAAAAGTAATTTTACGCGTGTATTGTTTGCGCGCCTTGCCGTTCCGTGGGAATCGTTTATTGAATTTGCCGAACGGCAGACGGAATCCATGAAGTTCAATGAGGAGGAATTTTTGTCCGCACTGATAGAAGAAGCTGACAGTATTCATTCCAACTCAATCGGAGCGAAGGAAGTGTTGTTGCTTCTTTTTCGTCATGATGAATTTTTTGAGCAGTTTTTATTTTCATATAAAGTCCATAAAAAGGAACTGATGGGGGCTTCTGAATGGACTACTGCGCTGCTTGAGGGGTCCCGGCAAAGAGGACGATGGTGGGAAAAAAGCGTGCTGGGGCGAATTCAGGGCATCGGCAAGGATTTTGGATTTGGATTTACATATACGCTTGATTCGTATTCAAGTGATATTTTAAGTAAAGGTACGTTGCGCAAGCCCGTGCATTACTTCACCCATCAGTCTGAAGTGCTTGCTATAGAAGAAATTCTTTCTCGTTCAGCAAAAGCGAATGTGCTGCTCATTGGGGAGCCGGGAAAAGGAAAACACACGATTTTAAAGGAACTTGCAGGCATGATTGGAGAAGGAAGGGTTATGCCTGCTCTTGAGTATAAGCGTATGGCGCGGCTTGACACGGTTTCTGTTACCGCCCAAACAAAAACCAAGGGAAATTTTGAGGGACTTATGATTAAAATCATGAACGATGCCGTGGATGCCGGCAATATCATTTTGGTTATTGATAACTTTCCGGAATTTCTGGAATCGTCTGCCGCTCTTGGGGTGAACCTCGGAAGTTTTCTGGAGCCGTATTTAAAAAGCTCTTCATTGCAGATTATTGCGCTTGCGAACACCGCTTCGTTCTATAGCAACACAGAACTCAATCAAAAACTCGCTTCATTTTTTGAGAAGGTTGAGGTCAGGGATGTTGCGCAACAGGAGATGATGCTTATTCTTGAAGATGTTGCCACGCAGTACGGATCTATCTATGGCATATTAATTACCTACGGTGCCATTGCTGCGGCATATGAATTAAGTGATCGATATATCACAGAAGGAACGATGCCCCAGAAGGCCGTTGATCTTTTGGATAGAGCAACAGTGTCTGTGAAAGCGGCTGGCAAGAAAACTCTTTTGGCTGATGATGTGAAAGAAGTTTTGCAGAGTGAAACAAGAATTCCGTTGATGAGACCGACCAGCGATGAATCTGAAAAATTACTAAAACTTGAGGAGGAACTGCATAGTTATGTTATTAATCAAAACGAAGCAGTTCGTGCTATTGCCGATGCCATTCGGCGGGTGCGTTCCGGCCTTCATGCCTGGAAGCGTCCGATTGGGTCATTTCTTTTTCTTGGCCCAACCGGTGTTGGCAAAACCCAAACAGCAAAGGCGCTGGCCAAAGTGTATTTTGGTTCAGAGGACAACATGATGAGGTTTGACATGTCTGAGTTTCAAAGCGGTGATGGGATCGAAAAATTTATAGGTTCCTTTGAGACAAAAGAACAAGGGGTTCTTTCCATCGCTCTGCAGAAACAGCGATTTGGTCTTTTACTTTTTGATGAGTTTGAAAAATCATCAGCCAGCGTTGTAAACATTTTCCTCCAGATTTTGGAGGAGGGATTTTTTACCAACGCCCTTGGTAGAAGAATTTCAGCAAAGGAAACCGTGATTATTGCTACATCAAACGCAGGAAGCAATCTTATTTGGGAGTTGGTTCAAAGAGGGATAGATCCGAGCACACTCCAGGAGGAGGTTATAAATGAGATAAGGAAAGAAGGCGTTTTCAGCCCGGAGATTCTCAATCGTTTCGATGCGATTGTAGTTTTTCATCCACTGAAAAAGGAACAATTAAAAGAGGTTGCAAAATTATTGCTGAATGAGCTGAAAGAACAATTACTTAAAGAAGATATAATATTTATTGTAAACGACGATGTTGTGGAAAAAATTGCTGAAATTGGTTATGACCCGGTGATGGGAGCTCGGCCGATGAGGCGCGCGATAAGCAGCAGAATTGAGCAAGTTATTGCCCGCAAACTATTAAGCGGAGAGATTCAACGGGGAAGCAAGGTTACGTTTACGAAAAAAGAGATAGAGGAACTGTAAACGCAAACGTTTAAAAATATCGTTTTACAAGCTCTGCCAGCTCATCAAGGTCGAATTCGGCTTTGATAAGATAGTCTTTGACGCCTCGTCGTTCAAACTGGCCGATGTCTATTGGATCGCCTGAATTGGAAATTACAATGACAGGGAGATGTTTATATTTTTCTTCTTTTTGAATATCATCCAAAACCTCGATGCCGTTTTTAAACGGCAGGTCGTAGTCAAGCAACACAAGGTTCGGATGTTCTTTGTTCAATTCTTTAACGACATTTTCGCCATCGCCCTTTATCGCAACTTTGTATCCTATTTTTTCGAATTTTGCTTGGATCAGCGCTGATAAGCTTTTGTCGTCTTCAATAAGCAGGATTTTTTTCATATGTCTTATGTGTTCGGATCATATAAAAATTGTAACGCGGGAAAGACAAAATGACAACAAAGAAACTTTTATGCTCCGTGTATGTCAGCGCCGTCTGTTTTGACAGTTTTTTATTTATATAGTCTGCCAGCATCAAAACAGTTATTTTCAACACGAAGGACTTATCGCATAAAGCAATCGGTTTATAGTTTTTTGGGCTGAAGCGGCTTGTTTCGCTTTGTGTTTTAAGGTAAAATGTATATACATGGAGTCAATAAATGCTTTGCGCAAGTCAGCTTTGCGGCGCCTTAGGAGTATTAAACATAAGGAGGAACTTCGTTCTTTCGAGGTTGAGTTTCTTGGGCGAAAGAAAGGAAAACTCACAGCCGTTTTACGGAGACTTGGGTCGCTGCCTCACAGAGAGCGTATGAGTATCGGGCAGGAGGCAAATACACTGCGGCTGGAACTTTTGGAAGAGATCAATAAAAAGAAAAATATTTTTGCTGAACATGCAATGCAGGAAATACTTAGCAAAGAAGCAGTTGATATTACCTTTCCTCCGCCCAAGAGACCTCGCGGGCATCTTCATCCGCTTACACACATTCGCCTTGAGGCAGAAGAGATTTTTTCTTCAATGGGTTTTTCAGTTATCCCGGGTGGTCCGGAAGTGGAAACTGAATACTATAACTTTGATGCTTTAAATATCCCGTCTGACCACCCGGCGAGAGATTTATGGGATACGTTTTGGATTAGCAGCCGAAGCTCAAAAGTGATAGACCAAAAAAGGAAAGCGCGAGGTCGCTCTGCGTTTCGAGTTCCAACTTCAAAAGTACTACTGAGAACCCACACCAGTTCGGTGCAGGTCAGGCACATGGAATCACATCAGCCGCCTATTCGCATTATTGCGTCCGGAAAAACTTTTCGGTATGAGGCCACGGATGCGAAACATGATACCGAATTTATCCAGCTGGAGTGTCTGTTTGTTGATAAAAATGTTTCAGTGGCGCATCTCAAACACACGCTCTCGGCGTTTTTTCAAAAAATGTTTTCTCCAAAGGTTGCTATCAGATTGCGTCCAAGCTATTTCCCTTTTGTGGAGCCCGGTTTTGAGGTTGATATGAGAACTGCGGAAGGCGAATGGCTTGAGATGCTCGGAGCCGGTATGGTGCATCAGCAGGTGTTGAAGAATGCGGGATACATTCCCGGGCACTGGAAAGGTTTTGCATTCGGTGTTGGTTTGGATCGCATTGCAATGATGAAATATAAAATACCGGATGTCCGACTTTTTCGCTGCGGCGATGTGCGTTTTTTGAGACAGTTTTAATGTATTACGAATGAATTTCGAATATGCCACTTGAATACTTATAAATCATATGCATCAGTCCGTGTTAACTGCTAATTCATTATTTGTAATCATTCGCGGCGTCATTCGCGACTGATTGGCGATACGTCACATTCGCATGAAATATTCTTACAGGTGGCTAAAGAGTATCGTGAAAGGGATACCGCCGGCTGATAAGCTTGCGGAGCTTATCACGTTCCATTCATTTGAGGTTGAAAGCATAAACAAGGTCGGCAAAGATACGGTATTACATATTGATGTGTTGCCAAACCGAATGCCTGATTGCAACGGGCACATTGGTCTTGCCCGTGAGATTGCTGCGGTGATAAAAAAAACCGCATATCTCAAAAAGCCGCACGTTCTGGAAGGAAAAAAACGGACCGCCGATGTTCTTCGCGTGACTGTAGAACACGTCAGGGACTGTCCGCGCTATGCTGCCCGTTATATGAGTAATGTTACAGTGAAGAAGTCGCCTTTGTGGATGCGGGAGCGTCTTGTGTCTTGCGGCATCAAACCCATTAATAATATCGTAGATGCCGCAAATTATATCATGCTTGAAACAGGCCAGCCGCTTCATATTTTTGATGCCGATAAAGTGAAAGGCGCTCACATTATTGTGAGGCGCGCCAAGGAAGGCGAAAAAATGGTTTCACTTGATGGAGAAAGCTATGTGTTGGATAACAAGACTCTTGTCATCGCGGACGAAGAGGGCGTTATTGCCATTGCCGGCGTTAAGGGAGGCAAAAGAACGGGGGTTACGGGAAACACAAGGCGCATCATATTGGAGTCGGCGAATTTTTCGAGAACATCGATTCGCCGCACAAGTCGGGCCATTGGCTTGATAACAGATGCTTCGGTGCGATTCTCTTCCGGGCTTGATACGGATCTCGTGTCTTTTGGGATTGACCGTCTTGCTGTGCTTATCAGACGAGTGGCTGGCGGAGAGATATCTTCCGGAATCATAGATATGGCGAAAAAACCCGCAAAATCATCAAAAATCATGTTCTCCATAAACGACGTCAATAATCTTCTTGGCACGGCGATAAAACAAAAAACCGCAACAGACATATTAAAGCGTCTTGAGTTTGAAATACTGAAAAAGAGAAACAACGGAGAGATTGTGGTTGTTTCTCCGCCGCCTTTTCGGCTTGATATTCTCAATAAGGAAGATGTTATTGAAGAAATAGGAAGGATATGGGGATATGACAATATACAAACAGCTCCTCCGCACGGGATGTTAGCGGGAGCGGGGCGCGACGATGATCTTTTTTTTACGGAAGAATTGCGCGATACGTTTTCCCATCTCGGTTTTATAGAACAGATTAATTATGTTTTTGAAAGCGGAAGACTTGTGCGGGATTTAAAAATAAATACGAACACGCTGGTAGTTCTTCAAAATCCGATAAGTGAAGACGCACAGTTTTTAAGAAACGGTCTTTTAGTTCCGTTACTTGAAAATGTCGCAAGGAATATTGAGCATACGAAAGACGTGCTGCTTTTCGAGATTGGTCATGTATTCCGCATGTTGCAGGGGAAGATTGATGAAACCACGCATTGTACAGCGGTGATGAGCGGTGGGGCAGGCATTGAAGGGGAAAAGGGAAACCTTTTTTTAGAGGCGAAAGGATTTGTGAGCGCCATTTTTGAGCGGTTTGGCATAGCAGATTATTGGTTTGGTGATTTGCACCCGACGGATTCCATTGAATGGCCGCTGACGCCTTTTGAGTTTTATCATCCATTCAGAAATGCATATGTGTATGTCGGGAGAGAAACGGTCGGGACGATTTTCGAAGTGCATCCGGAAGTATTAAGAAAGTTGCGGATTCATGGCCGTGTTGTAGCTTTTGAGTTTTGCATGGGTAACATCCTGAAAGTTGTCGAGGCAGAAAAGGAATACCGTCCTATTTCAAAATATCCTTCCATTGTGAGGGATATTGCCGTTTTGGTTTCGAGCAAGACGCGGGTATATGAGGTGGTAAATATTATAGAAAGCGCTGGAGGTTCTTTGCTTATAGATTCTGACCTTTTTGATTATTATGAGGGAGAACAGATAGAGGAAGGAAGAAAAAGCCTTGCTTTCCATCTTATGTTCCAGTCGCCTAATCGCACGCTCACGGACGGCGAGGTTGATAACATTATGAAAAGGATTATCAAAAATCTTGAGAAGAACAATGAATGGGAGGTGAGGTAAATAATATCGTGCATCATTCATGATATTCTTTGCAATTGATTGGCATTATACTACACTGGCATAAAAAAAATCTTCAATGAAGAAGTCTTTAAAAAAACAAAACATCGTGAAAGAACCGCGCTATACAGCGAGCGATATTTACGTGCTGGAGGGTTTGGAACCAGTTCGAAAGCGTCCAGGCATGTATATTGGCTCAACAGGCAGCAGTGGTTTGCACCATCTTATTTGGGAAGTGGTTGATAATGCAATCGACGAAGCGATGGCGGGATACGCGAAGAGGGTGGTGATAAGGCTTTTGCCGGGTCGGCGAGTTTCAGTGGCTGATGATGGTCGGGGCATCCCGATTGATCTGCACAAACAAACAAAAAAATCCGCTCTTGAAACCGTGATGACCACACTGCACGCCGGAGCAAAGTTCGGCGGCGAATCTTATAAGGTAGCCGGAGGGCTGCATGGTGTTGGTGTTTCCGTGGTCAATGCGCTTTCCAGTTATCTGAAGGCGGAAGTTTGCAAAGACGGGAGTCTATACGAGCAGGAATACGAGCGGGGAACCCCGACAACAAAAGTAAAAAAAAGCGGCAAATGTTCCCATAATGGAACGACTGTTACTTTTGAGCCGGACCAGGATATTTTTGGCAAAAAAGACTTAAAAGCAATGCCGGAGTTTGATTGGGACACCATTATTTCACACTTACGGCAGCAGGCATATTTGACTGCCGGGACTACCATACACATAGAGGACCGGAGAAAAAAAGGGGAAGAAAACTCATACTCCTTCTACTTTAAGGGTGGTATTCTCTCATATATTGCGTCTCTTACTCGCCATTTTACTCCATTACATCCAACCCCGTTTTACGTTGTCAAAGAATATGAGGGTATATCGGTTGAGGTTGCACTGCAGTATGTGGATGATTTACAGGTCCACGAAATGGCGTTTGCGAACAACATTTACACGCCCGAGGGAGGGATGCATTTGACCGGTTTTAGAACCGGACTTACAAGAGTGTTGAATGATTATGTGAGGAAAAATGAATTTTTAAAGAAGGACGACGAGAACCTTACTGGCGAGGATGTCAGGGAAGGCCTTTCTGCCATTATTGCTTTAAAGATCAGAGAACCGCAATTTGAAGGACAAACAAAGGCAAAGTTGGGAAATGTGGAAGCACGGAGCGCGGTGGAATCTGTCTTTTCGTCAGCTTTTAACGCATATCTTGAAGAACATCCCAAAGATGCACGAGCCATCATCGAGAAGGTCATTTTAGCGGCGAAAGCCCGCCGGGCGGCGAAAGCCGCTAAGGAAACTATTTTACGCAAAGGTGCCTTTGGAGGAATGACTCTTCCCGGAAAACTTGCTGATTGCCAATCCCGTGATGCTTCAGCTACGGAGCTTTTCATTGTAGAAGGAGATTCAGCTGGCGGTTCAGCGAAGCAGGCACGGTCGCGGGAATTTCAAGCCATTCTTCCTATTAAAGGGAAAATCCTGAACGTGGAGCGCGCCCGGCTTGATAAGATGCTTGCTTTCAAGGAGATAAGGGCGCTTATTATCGCGCTCGGAGCAGGGATAGAAAATGAATTTGACTTGGCAAAGCTGCGGTATCATAAAATTATCATCATGACCGATGCTGATATTGACGGTGCGCATATCCGGACGCTTCTGCTAACATTCTTTTATCGCTATTTCCTGCCAGTTATTGAGGGTGGGTATCTTTATATTGCGGAACCGCCTCTTTATAGAGTCCAAAAAGGGAAATCAGTGCAGTATGCGTTCACTGAAAAGCAGAAAGACATCATTATCAAGGAGTTAAGCAAAATAAAGACGAAGTTGCCTTCCGAGGAAATATCTCAAGAGACCGCAGAGGAAGAAAGCATAAAAGGTATAACGATCCAGCGGTATAAGGGGCTCGGAGAAATGAACCCGGATCAGCTTTGGGAAACAACTATGGATCCGCAAACGCGCCATATGCGGCAGGTAAGCATAAGGGATGCGAAAGAGGCCGATGTCGTATTTGATGTTCTGATGGGCGCGGATGTGGCTCCAAGGAAACACTTTATACAAACCCATGCAAAGGGCGTGAAAAATCTTGACATTTAAGTGGCTTTGTGATAAGTTGAAACCATCAATGGGCCGAAAGGCCTTTTAAAAATGGTATAAATTTTTATGTTGCTTATTTATGCTGTCCAGATTGATTGCATACATTAAGGAGTCAAAACGCGAAATGGTGAAGGTGAATTGGCCCACCAGGCGCGAAACGTTCATCTCGACCGCGATTGTCATTGGTATTTCGTTGGGGGTAGCTGCTTTTCTCGGGGCGCTTGACGTGTTTTTCCAGTTTTTGTTGCGGACGTTTGTGCTGTAAAAATGCAAAATGTAAAAATCAAATATCAACATAGAGATGTTAAAATTTTTCTTAGATATTTTGACCATTTCGCAATTTTTCGTTTTACTTTTTGATATATGAGTGCACCGCACATTTTTACAAGTTTATGCTAATGTGGCATGCCTAAGCAAACATCGGAATTTGGGAGGAATTGGTATGCTGTCCACACCTATTCAGGGTATGAAGACGCTGTCGCGCGCAACATGCGTCAGCGTATTGAATCAATGGGAATGGAGGATAAAATTTTTGGGGTGTTGGTTCCTGTTGAGAAGAAAATCCGCATTAAGGGAGGAAAGCGCAAGATAGTCGAGGAAAAAATTTATCCCGGCTATGTATTGGTTGACATGATTGTTACAGATGATTCCTGGTATGTTGTAAGAAATACGCCGAGGGTGACGGGATTTGTTGGGTCTGGAACCACTCCCATACCCCTTTCAAGGGAAGAGGTCAATGAGCTTATGAGACGGATGGGAGAGGAGGAACCCAAGCATAAGATTGATGTTTCGAATGGAAGTATGGTAAGAATTGTTGACGGGCCGTTTAAGGATATGGAGGGAAGGGTTGACGCTGTTGACGAGGAGCGCGGAAAAATTAAGGTTCTCGTTTCGATATTTGGAAGGGAAACCCCTGTTGAACTTGACCCGTTGCAGGCAAAGAAGTTGTAGATTGAGCTGAAACGTTCAAGCCGAAGGTGTAGCATTTTCGGTACCAAATCACAATCACCACACTCAAAATTATGATGTGCAACATTTTTTCAAGACCCACGCCTGGCAAATCGAAGACCTCCCTTTGTTTATTGGTTGGTGGAAATGCGGGTTACACGGAACATATCATGATTTTGCGTGTGGGGGCGCTCAATTTTATGAACTCGCTAACGCTCGTATGAAATTGGTATGGCTAAAAAAATAAAAACAATATTAAAATTACAAATTCCTGCCGGGAAAGCCAATCCTGCTCCGCCGGTCGGACCTGCGCTTGGTCAGCACGGAATAAATATTGGAGATTTTGTGAATAAGTTTAACGAAGCCACCAAAGAAATGGGCGATGATATTGTGCCGGCTGAGATTACGGTTTATGAGGATCGAACTTTTGATTTCGTGTTAAAAACCCCTCCTGCTTCTAGTCTTCTTAAAAAAGCCGCGGGGGTTGAAAAGGGTTCTGGAAATCCGCTTAAGAATAAAGTGGCAAAGATTTCTGAAGGCAAAGTAAAAGAAATTGCTGAAAAAAAAGCTGTGGATCTTAATACATCAAATATAAATGCAGCAATGAAAACCATTAAAGGGACGGCTCGCTCAATGGGCATCGACATCGTGCCTTAAAAATCATTGATAGCACTGCTTAACCTAAAGGCATTGATGTTTGATACTGCATTGCCCAAAGGTAACTGTTTGTCAATTCATCGCGATTGTAACGATTTGACAATATAAAAGATATGAAAGGGAGCAAGGTATTTATTGTGTTTGAAGGCGGTGAATTTACCGGTAAAACAACACAAATAAAACTCCTTGCCGAAAAACTGCGGGCAGTCGGCAGAGAGGTTGTTGTCACAAAAGAACCTGGTGGAACTCCCCAAGGAGAAAAATTCAAAGAACAAATATTAAGCGGGACTCTTTCCCCAAAAGAGGAACTGAAACTTTTCCTTCAAGACCGCAGGGTTCATATTGAGAACGTGATTGTTCCCGCGCTTTCTGATGGAGCTATAGTGCTCTCGGACCGTTTTTCTGACTCCACGCTCGCTTATCAGCATTACGGACGAGGTTTGTCTTTGGAGTTCATTGAGCACGAACAGCATTTGGTGGGAGGAATAACGGTAACACCTCATCTTGTTTTGATATTGGATATGTCTCCTCAAGAGGCATTTAAACGCGCGCAGTTGCGTGGGGAGGAAGCGCTGTCAATTTTTGAGCGAGAAAACATATTCTTTCATCATCGTGTCAGAGAAGGTTTTTTGCAAATTGCGCAGACACATCCAGAAAATCATGTAATTATTAATGCTCATCAGTCAAGAGCGGCAGTGGCAAGATCCATTTGGGAAACGGTGGAGGAAAAATTTATCTTGTAAACTGTTTAGAACCCCGTTACACTATCCCTGTATGTTAAAAGTTCGCTTTCTGGCATTTTCTTTGCTCATTACTGGAATAGCGCTTGGATATTTTGCGTACCCATTTGGTGGAATACTCAAATTTCTTGATGTGCAGTATCGGCTGGGACTTGACCTTGCCGGCGGAGCACACCTTGTTTATAAACTTGAAGAATCCGATGCGCTTTCGCAAAATCGCATCGAGGCACTTGAAGGGCTTAGAGATGTTATTGAAAGGCGAGTGAATCTTTTTGGAGTTTCCGAACCTGTTGTGCAAATTGCTGGGAGCAGAGGCAACGAACGCCTCATCGTTGAGCTTGCAGGGGTGTTTAATATAAGTGAGGCCATACGAATAATTGGGGATACACCCTATTTAGAGTTTCAGCAGGAACGCGAAGGCATTGAGCAATCAACAGCTACAAGCGAAGCATTGGCTGCAGCCGAGATTTCCTTTGAGCCGACTGAATTAACGGGGCAGTTTCTCAAGCGATCGGAGTTACAATTTGACCAATTCGGTTCGCCGGTGGTCGCGCTGGTGTTTGATGATAAGGGGTCTGAATTATTTGCTGAACTTACAGAAAAAAACATTGGGAAAAGCATTGCAATATATTTAGACGGAACTCCCATCAGTATCCCTGTAGTACGAGAAAAGATCACCGGCGGGAGGGCGCAAATAACCGGTGACTTTACTCCTCAGGAGGCGAGAACACTTGTACGTCGTCTTAATTCCGGTGCCTTGCCTGTTCCGATTACACTGATCACTCAGCAGTCTGTTGAAGCATCGCTGGGCGCTGAAGCATTGCGGCGAACATTCTCGGCTGCCATTGTTGGCACGATTGCCGTCGTTGTTTTTATGGTGCTTTGGTATCGCCTGCCGGGAATCCTTGCTGTTATTGCGCTAAGCATTTACATCTTTATTATGTTGGCTCTTTTTAAGCTCATTCCGGTTACCTTGAGCGCTGCGGCGATTACGGGGTTTATTCTTTCGGTTGGTATGGCAGTGGATGCAAACATTCTTATTTTTGAGCGGATGAAAGAAGAACTGAAAGAGGGGAAAAGCATTCGCGGTTCTGTTGAAGATGGTTTTATGCGCGCATGGACTTCCATTCGTGATTCAAATGTTTCAAGTCTTATGACCGCATTTATTCTTTGGTGGTTCGGCACAAGTCTGGTGAAGGGATTTGCCCTGACTCTCGGACTTGGGGTGGCAATAAGCATGTTTTCTGCAATAGTAGTTACCAGAACGTTCTTAAAAGCGCTTGGCGTAAAGGAAACTTCGGCCATGCGTTCACTTATGCTTTCTGGGTTACACCGTTGAAGGTATGTTTATTATAAAGTACAGAAATATTTTTTACGCGGTTTCGCTTTTGTTAGTGACAGCAAGTTTTGCTGCAGTTATCGTTTGGGGTCTTCCGCTTGGTATAGATTTTCGGGGAGGTTCGCTGCTCGAAGTTACATATACGGAACAAAGGCCGTCGGTTGCTGTTGTCAACAATGCACTTGTTACATCAGGTATTCATAATGCGCGGGTACAATTTATCGGCGACAAAGGGCTACTGATACGCACAAGGCATCTTTCAGAACAAGAGCATCAAGTAATGATAGCCGCGCTTCAGAACAGTAGACTCGAAGGAAGTGATTTTGAAGAGAGGCGTTTTGAGTCCATAGGTCCTGTGATCGGAAAGGAACTTGGCAGAAAGGCGTTGATTGCGCTTGCCCTTGCGTTGGTGTTTATACTTTTATACATCGCGTGGGCTTTTAGAAAAGTTTCACACAGGTTTTCTTCCTGGAAATATGGAATGGTGGCGCTTGTTGCGCTTTTCCATGATATTATTATTCCTACTGGTATATTTGCATTTCTTGGGCAATGGGGCATAGTTGAGATTGATGCGTTGTTTGTGACGGCGCTTCTTACCATACTAGGCTTTTCTATCCATGATACCATCGTTGTTTTTGATAGAGTGAGAGAAAATCTAAAAAAGTTCGAGCATTTCTCATTTTCTGATGTGACCGCTCGCAGTATTAGCGAAACAATCGTGCGTTCAGTGAATACATCCCTTACCACGCTGCTTGTCTTGCTCGCGGTGTTTTTCTTTGGCGGAGATTCTGTACACTATTTTGCGCTCGCTCTTGTGTTGGGTATTTTTTTCGGCACCTACTCATCTATTTTTATTGCAAGCCCGTTGCTGGTGACATTAGAGGGGTTTAAAAAGAACACACGAGTGTTGAAGTGAAGTCGGTGATTTTTATCAGGTGTTGTTCCCATTCACTTTGTGTTATTGTAAACAGCTCTTTAGACGTATGGTAAGGACTTTTGGACTGGACAATATCATTAATCTGTGTTATGATTGGAATATCCACAGCGACATCAAACAATTTCTTGACGAAAAACACGGAAAAGTATACCATGAGTATCTATAAATGGTTTAATTGACCTGAAAGGTTTTGTATTCTAAAATCGGTAAAAACTAAAAAAGACCCAAAGACAAACGGGTTTTTTGTTTGATGTTGTCTTTATTCCTTTTCGGTTGTGGTTTGAGAACGAGGAGTTATTCCAATAGTGTTCTCTTCTTACAAGTGAACAACTTTTAGCAAACTAATATTTTTTTGAGTCGCTATTGCTTTAAAGCCAAGCAGGCAGGCAGTATGCGCTCATGTATAGCGTTGAAGCATGCAAAAAAAATATTTTTCTAAGTATAAGGAACCTCTTACTGAACTGCCGTATCTGGCAAAAGTCCAGCTCGACTCGTATGCATGGCTTTTAAAAAAAGGATTAAAGGAGGTCTTTGATGAGTTTAGCCCCATTGAAGATGTTACTGGGAAGGAGTTTGCATTGGACTTTGTTAATTTTTCTCTCGATGATGTGAGTCGTGATGAATATCACGCCAAAGCGCATAATCTTTCTTATGAAGCGCCGTTGAGAGTGACAGCACGATTGACCAATAAAAATACTGGAGAAATAAAAACCCAGGACATTTTCTTTGCCGATTTTCCGTTAATGACAAAGAGGGGGACATTTATTATTAACGGCATAGAACGTGTTATCGTTTCACAACTGGTCCGTTCGTTCGGAGTATATTTTACTCTTCATTATCATCGCGGAAAGAAGTTATTTGGCGCAAAGATTATCCCGGGTCGTGGTGTATGGCTTGAGTTTGAGACAGACGCTGAAGGAGTAATTTGGGTGAAGATTGACAGAAAAAGAAAAATTTCCGCAACGACATTGCTCCGCATATTCGGCCTTGAAAAGGAAAGTGCCATAAAGGAGCGGTTCCGTGATATTGATAATGGAGAAATATCATTTATGGAAAAGACGCTTTCCAAGGATCTCGCGAAGACAGCGGACGATGCGTATGTGGAGGTATACAAACGCATAAGGCCTGGCGATCTCGCAACTCCTGATAATGCCCGGCATCTTATTGAAAATACCTTTTCCAGTGCCCGGTATGATATTTCTCCGGTTGGACGGTATAAAACAAATATTCGCTTCGCTCACTTTAAAGTGCCCAAACCGGATGTTCGTGTGTTAACGCTTGATGACATCGTTTGTACTATTTCCGAGATTATCAGGAAAAACAATACTCCCGATGAACTTCCTGATGATATTGATCATCTTGGGCATCGAAGAATTCGCGGAATGGGAGAAATGTTGCAGAACCGTCTTCGGGTCGGTCTTGCACGCATGGAGCGGCATATAAGAGACCGCATGTCTGTTTTAGACGCCGAAACCTTAACACCTCTGCAGGTTATTAATTCCCGCCCCTTTATGACGGTGTTGAGAGATTTTTTTATGACAAACCAGCTCTCGCAGTTTATGGATCAGGTCAATGTTCTGGCTGAATTGGAGCATAAACGAAGACTTTCTGCGCTTGGACCGGGAGGGTTGACGCGAGAGCGGGCTGGATTTGAAGTGCGTGACGTTCACCCATCTCACTATGGAAGGATTTGTCCTATCCAAACCCCAGAAGGTCCTAATATCGGTCTCGTTGGCCACCTTTCCATATACGCGTCAATTAATGAATTTGGGCTCTTGGAAACTCCATATAGGAAGGTTGTTGACGGCGTCATTACAGATGAGATACGTCTTATGACTGCATTTGAAGAGATGCAGCATATCATTGCCCATGGGAGTGTCCAATACGATGATAGCAGGATTCTTGATAAGGAAGTGGAGGCGAGGATAAAAGGCAGTTTTGGTTTTGTGCCCCGTGAAGCGATTGAATATATTGATGTTTCTTCGCAACAGGCGTTTAGTATCGCGACCTGTCTTATTCCATTTCTTGGCCATGATGATGCAAATCGAGCGCTTATGGGTTCAAATATGCAGCGGCAGGCAGTTCCATGTATTAAAGCCGACCCTCCCCTCGTTGGCACCGGTATGGAGTCCAGGGCAGCGAGGGACTCCGGACAAATCATTATCGCCGAACAGGACGGCAAAGTGGTGCATGCGGATGCACAGAACATTGTTGTTCGGTCTGGAGGAAGAAGCAGAGAGTATCCTCTGATTAATTTTATGCGTTCCAATCAGGTAACAGTTCTTCACCACACACCACGTGTGGCGAAGGGAATGAAAGTGCGTGCCGGAGATCTTTTGGCAGACAACTCATCAACCAAGGATGGAGACTTGGCCTTGGGACAGAATTTGCTTGTCGCCTTTCTCTCTTGGAGAGGCGCAAACTTTGAGGACGCAATTATTGTTTCAGAGCGCCTTGTAAAAGACGATCGTTTTACCTCTATCCATATTGAAGAATTCACTGTGAATGTGCGCGACACCAAATTAGGAGAAGAAATAACCACTCCAGACATTCCAAACGTGGGAGAAGAAAAGCTTAAAGACCTTGATGAAGATGGTATTGTGCGTATCGGTGCGGAAGTGCGGGAAGGGGATATTCTCGTGGGGAAGATTTCTCCAAAAGGTGAGATTGATCTTACGCCGGAGGAACGCCTGTTGCATGCTATTTTTGGAGAAAAAGCGCGTGATGTGAAAGATACGTCGCTGAAGCTTCCAAACGGCAAGCACGGCAGGGTTGTCGGTGTAAAGGTGTTTTCGAGAGAAGAGGGTGATCGCTTGGAATCGGGAGTGATTAAACAGGTGCAGGTGGAAGTAGCGCAATTAAGGCGAATATCTGTTGGGGATAAGCTTGCGGGAAGACATGGAAATAAAGGTGTTATCTCTAAAATTTTACCAGAGGAGGATATGCCGTATCTTGAGGACGGAACGCCAGTTGACATGATATTGAATCCTTTGGGAGTCGCGTCTCGTATGAATCTCGGACAGATTTTGGAAACACACTTGGGGTTGGCCGCGCATACACTTAAGTATCGTGCGGTGTGTCCGGCGCTGACAAGTCCAAGCGAGCAGGAAATTCGGGATGAACTGGAACACGCCGGTTTTTCGAAAGACGGAAAGGTTCGGTTGTATGACGGCAGAACAGGTGAGGTATTTAGTCAGAAAGTTACGGTTGGATATATTTATATGATGAAATTAAATCACATGGTGGAAGATAAAATCCATATGCGTTCTATTGGTTCGTATTCTTTAATCACCCAGCAGCCGCTTGGAGGGAAAGCACAGGGAGGGGGACAGCGTTTTGGCGAGATGGAAGTGTGGGCGCTGGAGGGATATGGAGCGGCCAGCACACTTCAGGAAATGATCACTATCAAGTCTGACGATGTAAGCGGACGCGCATCTATCTATGATTCAATAGTGCGCGGTGAGCGAAGGAAAAGTCCTCATATTCCAACATCATTTCATGTATTAGTGAACGAGTTAAAAGGTCTTGCGCTTGACGTTGTTATAAATTACTCCGAACAGTCTCGTGAAGAAGAGGAAGAAACGGGTGAAAAGGAGACAACTAAGGCGTCAGGAAAAGTTTTAGAAAAACAACGTGCAGCATAATTACGCTTATGGAAAGACGCGCAGATGATCTTCAATCAATAATACTCCGTCTTGCTTCTCCTGAAACTATTCGCTCGTGGTCCAGTGGAGAGGTTTTGAAACCGGAAACGATAAATTATCGAACACAGCGCCCTGAAAGAGACGGCCTATTTTGTGAGCGCATCTTTGGCCCGACGAAAGATTTTGAATGCTATTGCGGGAAATACCGGCGTATTCGGTATAAAGGCGTGGTTTGTGATAAATGCGGGGTAGAAGTTACTCGTTCAATAGTCAGACGTGAGCGCATGGCTCATATTGACCTTGCTTCCCCCGTCGCACATATCTGGTTTGTAAGGAGCATTCCCAGTAGAATTGGACTTTTGCTTGATCTTTCAATCGCTGATTTGGAAAAGATTATTTACTTTGCCGGTTATATTGTGACAGTTGTTAATGAAAAAGAACGCGCTGCTGCTCTCAAAGCCGTTCAGCACGAGAGTAAGTTGAAAGCAAAGGAAACTACTAAGAGCGCCTTAAGAGAAGCAACGGAGAGAGCCAGAAATGAAATCAAAATCCTAAAACCCCATACTGTTCTTTCCGAAGTTGAGTATCACAAATTGTCTCTCAAATATGGCAACGTTTTTGAAGCAGAAACAGGCGCCGAAGCGCTTAAAAAGATTATAGAACGTCTCGATCTGCTCTCGTTGGGGAATGAACTTGAAGAAAAAGCCAAGAATGTTTCGCCGGCCATTCGGAAAAAGATACTCCAGCGTCTCCGTCTTATAAAGTCGTTGCTGAAAGCGAGGTCAAAGCCTGAATGGATGTTTCTCACAGCGCTCCCCGTGATACCCCCGGATCTTCGTCCAATGGTTCCACTTGATGGCGGCAGACACGCTTCTTCGGATGTGAATGATCTTTACCGCCGTGTTATCAACCGTAACAACCGCTTAAAAAGACTTTTTGAATTGGGTGCCCCCGAAGTGATTACAAGGAATGAAAAAAGGATGCTTCAAGAGGCTGTTGATGCTCTTTTAGATAATTCAATGCGTCGCGGAGGTTCGCCGGTCAATGCACATGAGCAGCGAAGACCTCTTCGGTCACTCGCGGATATGTTAAAGGGTAAGCAGGGGCGTTTTAGGCAGAATTTATTAGGGAAGCGCGTGGATTATTCAGGACGTTCGGTTATCGTTGTTGGAGCAGATCTCAAACTGCATCAATGCGGGCTTCCCAAGCATATGGCGCTGGAGCTTTTTAGGCCATTTGTGATTCAGAAAATTGTTGCCAGAGAGCTTGCTTATAATATTCGGGGTGCTGGGAAACTCATTGATGAGGCTACTTCGGAAGTGTGGGCAATATTGGAAGAGGTGATTGAGGATAAATTCGTGCTCTTAAACAGGGCTCCGACGCTTCATCGTTTAGGTATTCAAGCGTTCAAACCGCTATTGGTTGAAGGCAATGCCATTGAGTTGCATCCGCTTGTTTGTCAGGCATTCAACGCGGATTTTGACGGTGATCAAATGGCTGTACATGTTCCACTTACTGATGAGGCGCAGAAAGAAGCTCGTGACATTATGACCGCAACCCGTAATTTGTTAAAACCTGGCACCGGAGAAAGCATTGCGGTTCCCACACAGGATGTGGTGCTTGGTTGTTACTGGCTCACACATTTTGAAGGTGGAGCAAAGGGAGAGGGAAGAATTTTTTCTTCAAAAAATGAAGCAGTACTTGCTCACGACGTAGGTGATGTTGCGCTGAGAGCGCGGGTGCAGATCGTTGACAGAAAATCCAGCGGATCTACATTTTTGTTGGAGACTTCGGTGGGGAGGATTCTTTTTAATGCTGTTTTACCGGATGGTTATGATTTCATTAATGAAGTGTTGAATAAACGAAAGTTGACTAGTCTTATTGATATACTTCTCCGAAAATACGAGTCTAGTGAGGTGTGCCACGTTTTGGACCGTATTAAAGAAATTGGCTTTGAGTACGCCACCAGATCTGGTATTAGTTGGGGTATGGAGGACCTTACCATACCTGTACGGAAGGACGATCTGATACAAAAAGGCCAAAAGGAAGTGCATACTATTCAGGAGCAGTATAACAACGGATTCCTGACTGAGGATGAACGATATATAAAGGTGGTTGAGGTGTGGAGTAACGTAACCAAAGAGATTTCAGACGACGTTCCGAAAACCCTTGATAAGGATGGGCCCGTCTACTATATGGTCAACTCTTCAGCGCGCGGTTCCTGGGGCTCTATTACACAAATGTCGGCCTTAAGGGGGCTTATGAGGAACCCAGCTGGCAGAATTATTGAACTTCCTATTCTTTCCAGTTACAAGGAAGGACTCTCGGTGTTTGAGTATTTTATATCTACTCATGGAGCAAGAAAAGGAACTGCAGATACCGCTCTTAAAACTGCAGTCGCAGGATATTTGACACGCCGGTTGGTTGACGTTTCCCATGATGTTGTGGTAATTGAAGAAGATTGTAAGGTAAAGGAAGGAGTTGAGGTATGTCGTGAAGATCTTGAAAGGGAAGGTGTGCTGTTTCGACAGCGTATATTTGGAAGGACGCTCTTGGAAGCGGTGAGGGACCAACATGAGAACTCTATCATTTTTAAAAAAGGGCATCTTATATCTCCTGAAGATGCTGAGCGTATTGATAACATGGGGGTGCGATCAGTTTTTCTGCGTTCTCCGGTCACGTGTCAAACCAAAAGAGGTGTTTGCAGGAAGTGTTATGGTTATGACCTTGGACATAATGAGTTTGTGAACCTTGGAGAGGCCGTAGGGGTCGTTGCTGCACAAGCTATTGGGGAGCCTGGAACCCAGCTTACCATGCGCACATTTCATACCGGTGGCGCTGTTGGTGCGGGTGGCACTGATATTACGCTCGGTCTGCCGCGTGTACAGGAGATATTTGAAACAAGAATCCCTAAAAACAGTGCTGTCATTACCGAAATTGATGGACAGGTATTAGACATTACAGTGAAAAAGAACAGAGAAAAGGTTGTGTCAGTGATGAAAACGGGCGGAGGTTCAAAGAAAAGCGGAACGGCTGCGAAGGATGATGTTATAGAATATGCCGTTCCTTTTGGAAGAATGGTGGCTGTAAAAAAAGGAGATACCGTCAAAGTAGGAAACGCTTTATCTGACGGCCCGCTGGAATTAAAGATCTTATATGAAACCGCGGGGAAGTCGGCTGTAGTGCGATACATTTTAAATGAGGTATTAAAAATGTATACCCTGCAGGGAGCCGCGATTAATCAGAAACATATTGAAATTATTGTGCGGCAGATGTTTTCTCGCGTGCGTGTTATAAAACCAAACGATACCGCATATGCCGAAGGGGAAATTCTTGAGAGAAGCACGTGGATGGAGGAAAATGACAAGATCATAGCTGCTGGAGGCCAACCGTCTACCGCTGAGGAAATCCTTATGGGTATCACAAAAGTTGCTTTAACCACAACAAGTTTCCTTTCAGCCGCGTCGTTTCAGGAAACGTCCAAAGTACTCATACGTGCAGCGCTTGAAGGAAGAGAAGACACGTTGTTAGGACTTAAAGAAAATGTCATTATCGGGCGTTTAATCCCCGCCGGCACAGGTTTTCATCGAAAAAAATAAAACAGTAAGGGATATTGTTTCTTCTGTTTGCATCTTGTTATCTGTGCTTCGGCGCGTGTATTATTTTTTGGGTACGTTTTGGCAGCGTTATCGCTTCCTTGTTTCAATCTTTATAAGGTCTGCTTTATAATAAGGAATGTGGCACGAAAAAGTAGAAGAAAAAGGAGATGGTGGGCATTCTCGTTTTTTGGGAGTTTCCCTGTCCACTGGTATCGCAGCCTAAATCAGGAAACAAAGGAGAGTATCATTGGGCTTCTTATGTTTTTGTTTGCAGCGCTTTCCGTTCTTGCTTGGTTTGGGAAAGCAGGATGGGGGGGGAATATTCTTTATGCATCGGCGTTTCTTCTTTTTGGGCATGCGTTTTTGCTCTTTCCGCTTGTACTGTTTTTACTCGCCTTCTCATTTCTATTTTCCATTGAACGCCGTTTTTTCCCTTCGGTTTTCTTCGGTGGATTTTTAATACTTATAAGCACCCTTGGGTTTGTTGATATTTTAGGGACGGATGTTGCCGAGCGCCCGGCTGGTTTTATTGGCAACATTGTATCCTCAGCACTGATCAGTTTTTTGGATGTTTGGGCTTCGGGTGTTTTGTTGGCTGTCGTGCTTGTTGTCGGGTTTTTAGTTGCATTTAACGTCCCGCTTGTCCGCAAAAAGGATACAGCAATGTCTGACGGGAAAGTGAACAAAGCTGTTGCTGTAGATACAGGGGTAATAACCTCCGGGGAGGTGTTGGATACGGATGCAAAAACCCAAGATGATAAGAACGAAGAGGTGTCAGGAAAAGAGCAAGCGTCAAAAACTCTTCCAGACAGCGTCGTCGACGATGTATCGCCGGCGTCTTATCGCGATGCAAGAGGTGTGCCGGGTGAGGAAGCTTATGTTATGGGGCAAAAGCTATCCAGCGGTTTATCTGCGCATCCAAAGTACGTTCATCCTCCATTTGCGCTGTTGGAAGATGATAAAGGGACGCCTTCATCCGGCGATATCAAGGCGAATGCCAATATTATCCAGCGGACACTTGAGCAATTCGGCATTCCTGTTGAAATGGGTGAAGTCAGTGTTGGTCCGTCAGTCACACAATATACGCTAAAACCCGCACAAGGAGTAAAACTTTCGAAAATTTCAGCTTTGCAAAATGACCTTGCCCTTGCTCTTGCTGCGCATCCATTGCGCTTAGAAGCGCCGATTCCGGGAAGGTCGCTTGTCGGAATTGAAATTCCAAACCGTTCCATTGCGCTTGTAAGACTTAGAAGTTTATTGGAAAAGGATGTTTTTAAAAATGGAGGACCTTTACTGTTTCCCCTCGGCAGAGATGTGCGCGGTGAAAGCGTATTTGCGAGTATAACGACCATGCCGCATCTGCTGATCGCGGGGAGTACCGGAAGCGGAAAGTCGATTTCCATTCATATTATGATTATGAGCCTTTTATACAAAAACGCTCCAAGTGTTTTAAAATTGCTTTTAATTGATCCAAAGCGGGTGGAACTGATGCATTACCATGACATTCCTCACCTGCTTTCTCCAGTCGTGACAACGGCTAAAGGAGCCATAAAAGCGCTTCGCTGGATGGTTTTGGAAATGGAACGGCGGTATGAAATGTTTGCTGAGATGCGCGCTCGGGACATCCGTTCGTATAATGAGAAAACTGATGAGCCCATTCCATTTATTGTTGTTATTATTGATGAGCTTGCGGATATTATGGCATCCAACGCTCGCGATATAGAAGGATCCATTGTACGTCTCGCGCAGATGGCAAGAGCTGTGGGTATTCACTTGGTGGTTTCTACCCAGCGTCCTTCAGTGGAGGTTATTACGGGGCTTATTAAAGCGAATATTACTTCCCGCATCGCGTTTCAGGTTGCATCACAAGTGGATTCTCGTACCATTTTAGATGGCGCGGGAGCTGATAAACTGCTTGGCAATGGCGATATGTTATACCAGTCGGGAGACGCCTCAAAGCCGCGCCGAATACAAGGCGCTTTTATTACAGAGAAAGAAGTGCGCCGCGTGACCGATTTTGTGCGCCGGCAGGGAAAAGCGGAATATGCCGAAAGTTTTAATGACGTGGAGTCTCATCCCGGCTTCATACAGGAAGATGAGATGGATGACGAGTTATATCAAACTGCGTATGACATGGTTGTGAAAACCCAAAAGGCGTCTGCGTCATATCTTCAGCGGAGACTTAGGGTTGGCTATGCGCGCGCCGCACGCTTGCTTGACCTGCTGGAGGAAAACGGTGTTATCGGGCCTGGAGACGGGGCAAAACCTCGAGAGGTATTGATTACAAACGATGAACCTGCCGACTTACATGGGCAAGTTTGAAGATTTTCATATTATGAAAGAAACTGCAGTTACGCCGAGAAGGCGGGTGCCGTTTTTTATGATAGTGAACTTCTTTATTCTGCTTTTAATTGGTTATTTTGTTTTTCAGGCAAGTGATTTTCTATTTGGACCTCAGTTATTTGTTGAGTATCCAATCAACGGTGAAACAGTTGTTGGGAATGTGTTTATCAGCGGAAAAACTGACCCCAATACACGGTTAACTATCAACGGGTTTGAGGCGTATAGCGATGATGATGGATTTTTTTCTGAAAACCTTCCGCTCACCAAGGGTTATCATGATATTATTGTTGAGGTGAGGAATCGGTTTCAAAAAGAGGCTCGCGTCACGCGCGCAATTGTGGTAAAATAGGATAGCTTCTTATCTGTTAGCTTCATAAGTTTGTTGGGAATAAACGCCAGAAAACCGGTACAGTGAAAAAGTTACAGAAACTTGTGAAACTAACAAGTTAGGGAAATGAGGAACATATGGCAAAAGAAACCAAAAAACACGAGATAGAAAAAACACTTAAGGAAATTGAGGCGAAGTACGGGGAGGGTTCTATTATGAAACTTGACAGCATTTTAGTTCGTGACCTCCCATCAATTTCAACTGGAAGCTATTCATTAAACCTTGCGCTTGGGGTCGGCGGCATTCCGCAAGGAAGAGTTGTTGAGATTTTCGGCCCGGAGTCGTCCGGTAAAACAACCCTTGCGCTTCACATTATCCGTGAAGCCCAGCGGAGCGGTGGTTTGTGTGCTTTTATTGACGCAGAGCACGCTTTAGATCCCGATTATGCGAAAAAAATCGGCGTTCACACCAACGAGCTTCTCATATCTCAACCAGACACGGGAGAGCAGGCGCTTGAGATTGTTGAGAGTTTGGTGCGATCCGGTGAAGTTTCAGTTATTGTGGTGGATTCTGTGGCGGCTTTAACACCGAGAGCGGAGATTGAAGGTGAAATGGGGCAGCAGCATATTGGTCTTCAAGCACGGCTTATGTCCCACGCGCTTCGGAAATTAACATCAGTGGTTTCAAAGACAAATACCGCTATTATATTTATAAACCAGATACGCATGCAGATCGGTATTATGTTTGGAAATCCGGAAACGACGCCGGGAGGAAAGGCATTAAAGTTTTATTCATCCGTCAGGATTGAAGTCCGCCGCTCGGCGCAGATTAAAAAAGGCGACGAAATCATTGGAAACCGTGTGCGCGCAAAAGTAGTGAAAAACAAAGTCGCCCCTCCTTTTAGAACAGCCGAGTTTGACTTGCTTTATAACGAGGGGATATCGTTTGAAGGAGATTTGATTAACTTGTGCCTTAAGTGGGAGCTTATAAAACGTTCGGGGGCTTCCTATTCGTTTGGGGAGACAAAACTCGGTCAGGGGTATGATGCCGCACGCAAGTTTTTAAAAGAGAACAAGAAAGTGCGCGGTGAACTTGAAAAGGCGCTCAAAGAGGCAATGAAAGAGAAAAGTTAGTAGAGCCAGATACACTTTTAGCTCAATCGTTCAGCGCTTGATTTATATAGTTTCGAATTTTAAACTTCGGACTCGTCTTATCGTATCGTAAATGGAACAAGTCCCATGGTTCGTGCGCGTTTGATGGCCCGGGCAAGTATTCGCTGATGCTTTGCGCAAACTCCTGAACGGCGTTTGGGCATAATTCGGGCTTGCGGCGTCATATATTTTCGCAGCAACTCGCTGTCTTTGTAGTTAATGATTTTTGCGTTGTTGGTGCAGAAATGACATTGTTTTTGAGCTTCGCTCATGGTTTTTTAGCTGATTTATTCTGTCAACTGTCTCATCTTGTTACTGGTTTGATGGTTTCATTATTATTTGGAATTTTGAAAGCATATAAGGAAGACAGGGACTAGAACGGTATCTCGTCAGGATTAATTACCTCATCGGGATATTGCACGGTTTGTATATCTTCCGCGGGTTGTTCTGTGCCTTGTGGTCGTGCGGCGTCGCCAGAGGAACGCGGCCCGAGTTGCATTCGCTCCGCGATTATTTCAGTTCGCGTTTTTTTTGTTCCGTCTTGTGCGTCCCATGACCTGGTTTGCATTCTTCCCTCGATAAACACCATTTTCCCTTTATTTAAATATTGACCAGCAATTTCAGCAAGGCGGCCAAAGGCAACGATGTTATGATATTCTACCTGTTGTTGGCGTTCACCGCTTTGATTTTTCCAAAAACGATTTGTTGCGACTCCAAAGGTTGCGACCGCTTGTCCGGAAGGCAGTGACCGCAACTCCGGATCACGTGTGAGATTTCCGATGATAAATGCTTTGTTTACATTCATGATTGATATAATACTTATTTGCTCATCAATGCCATTGATACAAATATATTTGTCTCATGAGCATTTCCCAATCCACACAAGGATTGAGAATCCCAAACTTCATTATCGTTGTTTTCAATAGTATGTTGGGACATTGATATATTTACATCGGTTGGAAACCATTTAGATTTCATCCTGTAAAATCTCGTCTAACTTCTTGTCGATTGTTTCTATGGTCGTTTTTTCTTTTTCTTCCTTTTTTGGTGTGTATGTTGGCTTTGGGGCTGGCGGTTTTTTAAGTTCATGCCTTTGCCATTTCACAACCATATGTCTTATCAGGTGTTCTTTACTTAAAAGTAGTTCTTGGAGTCCTTCAACGGTGTGGGGAAAAATCGTAAACCGCATTACACCGAAATGTGCTTCATGAAAATTGTTCATTTCGTATGCAAGCTTTCTTTTCTGGGCGTTATCCGAAGATTCAACAATCCCATTTCGTTCCTCAATTGCGGTTTTCAGTTCATTTTTAAACTCTTTTATCTCTTCTTCTCCGAGCGTGGGTTTAAGCAGATAGCTCAATTCGTAGTATTGGGTTTCTTGTGCCATTTTATGATGGTATCAGAAAAATACTGCATGGTCAATGGCAACATATTGAGGGCGCTATGCCGTGTTTTATACATGAAATGCGTGTGAGGTTTCAGATGAGCTATGATATGATGCAGTAATATGATAAAGGCGAATATATTTAAGGCATATGATATTCGCGGGATTGTCGGACAAGAATTGGACGAGCAAGGCGCCTATATTATCGGGCGTGCGTACGGCGTATTTATGAAGGATACTCATCCGTCCAAAAAGCTTTTTGCTGTTGTGGTGCAGGCCGATGCCCGGGAACATTCCCCGCGGCTTAAAAACGGTTTGATAGAGGGTCTTATTGCAGAGCATATCAATATTATTGACGGTGGACTTGCCACTACTCCCATGCATTATTTTTCTGTCAATCATGCTGGAGCAGACGGAGGCATTATGGTAACCGCTTCTCATAATCCGGCATCATATAACGGCTTTAAATTGACTCGTAGAGGGGCAGTGCCGATTGGCAAGGATTCCGGGATGGAGGAAATAAAGCAAATTGCGCTCCGCGGCATCTTTGATAAAGAAGATAAAAAAGGAAGCGAAAAAAACCTCTCACACAAACAAGATTTTAAAAAGCCATATATAGATTTTCTGTTAGAACATATCAGCGTTTCGTCCGTTAAGCCGTTTCGCGTTGTGATTGATACTGGAAACGGCATGGTTGGGCATGTGCTCCCATTGCTTCTCAAAAGACTGCCTATTGAGGTGTTTCCTCTTTATTTTGATATTGATATGCGTTTCCCCTATCACACAGCAAACCCTCTCGATACGTCAACGCTGAAAGATTTGATTGCAAAGGTGCTTGAAGTGCAGGCCGACTTTGGAATTGCGTTTGACGGAGATGGCGATCGGATCGGATTTGTGGATGAAAACGGCAGGATTGTTCAAAATGATCTTATCACTGCTTTTTTGGCTGATTCTATGTTAAAGAAACACAAAGGCGGGAAGATAGTATATGATTTGCGGTCAAGCCGCATTGTCCCGGAAACGATTGCCTCAAATGGGGGAGCGGCGCTTGAGTCAAAAGTTGGGCATGCATTTATAAAATCGCTGATGCGAAAGGAGAACGCTGTTTTTGGAGGAGAGCTGTCTGGCCATTATTATTTCAAGGATTTTTTCTTTGCTGATTCCGCACTCTTTGCGTTTTTATATTTTTTAGAGATATTGTCTTTACAAAAAATGCCCTTCAGTTCAGTTGTTGCTCCTTACAGAGCGTATGTTTCTTCTGGAGAGATCAATTTTCAGGTTGGCAGTCAAGAAACGTTTCTTGAAGGAATCGCCCTTCATTTTAAAGACGCAAAGAAGTTGTACTGGCTTGACGGCCTTACGGTAACATATGATGATTGGTGGTTTAACTTGCGTATGTCCAATACCGAGCCAGTTGCGCGCTTAAATGTTGAAGCGGATAATGAATGGCTTTTAAAAGAAAATTTAGAAAACTTAAAAAGACTGATTGAAAAGTCGTAGGCATGGTATGGCGCAGTACGATTGGGCGACGGGATATCCGTATCTTTTTTAAAGAAGACCAATTTTTTGTTTGGCCTCTTTGAGCGTTTCAGCGGCAACAATACGGGCTTTTTTAGAGCCGGTTTCCAAAAGTTTTTGTACCGCTTTTTTGTTTTCTGCGAGCGTGTTGTAACGCTCCTGCATGGGGGCAAGGAGTTTTATGAGCGCATCCGCAACGCTTTCTTTAAATACTGCGTACCCCTTCTCTTGAAATTTCTTCTCAATCAACCGGATGCTCGTACCCGATGCGAGGCGCATAAGCATCATAAGGTTTGAAATTGCCGGTTTTTTGAAAGGGTCGTAAACGATTTCCTTTCCGGAATCGGTAACGGCGGATTTGATTTTTTTATGGATTGTTTTTGGTGAATCAAGAAGCCCGATATGTGTTTGTGCTTCGTGCGATTTGGACATTTTTTTATTAGGATCTTTCAGAGATAGAATTTTAAGCTCTTTTTGCAGCAATGTCTTTGGTTCCAAAAACAGTTTTCCATAGTGGTAATTAAATCTCCGCGCAATTTCCCGGGCCAGTTCAATATGAGGCGATTGATCTTTTCCAACAGGAACCACTGTTGCTTTATACGCAAGTATGTCGGCGGCCTGTAATACCGGATAGGCGAGCAGTCCAAGATTTGTGGCTTTTGGGTGTTCTAAAAGCATTTCTTTATATACGGGGTTCAGCTCCAGCATAGAGACCGGTGTTATCATATTAAAAAGCGTTGCCAGTTCAGCTTGCTCGGGGACAGCGGATTGTATAAAAAGCGTAACTTTTTTAGGATTAATACCCCCTGCGATATACAATGCGGCAATGTTTAGAGTATCTTCTGCAATATTTTTCGTGTTTTCTAACGTTGTGAGTGCGTGGAGATCAGCAATCATCAAAAAAGTTTTGTATTGTTTCTGGAGTTCAACAACATTTTTAAGAGCGCCAAAATAATTCCCCACATGCAGATGCGAAGTTGGTCGCATTCCCGTTAATAATACTTGCTTTGACATGCTTTCTTCATTTGCTGAAGCGGCTCATCAAGCTAGGCAAACTAGACTTCAATGATAACCGGCAGCACCATCGGGCGGCGTTCTGTTTTTTGGAACAGAAACTGCCCGATTTTATCGCGGAGGCTTTCTTTTATGTATTGGAAATTAATGGGATGCATTTCTTGGGTGATGTCTTCCACTGTTTTTCTTATGCGTTTTCTGGTTTCAAATATTAACTCCTTTGATTCTCTAAGATATACAAACCCGCGCGATATGATATCCGGTGATCCGCGCACCTTTCCGGTTTGTGCGTCAACAACCGTGATGATGACAAAAATTCCATCTTCCGCCATGGCTTGTCTGTCCCTTAGTACTACTTCCTGAACATCGCCGACCCCGAGGCCGTCAACCATCACATAGTTTGCAGGAACACGTTCATCCGTTAATGTCACCAAATCTTTGGTGGCAACAACCACTTGTCCGTTGTCAGCGACCAGTATTTGTTCTTTTTTTAAGTTCAGCTCGCTGGCGAGCCGCGCATGAATTTTAAGAAATGAATGATTCCCTTCAATCGGCATAAAATAATGCGGTTTTATCAATTGTATCATCAATTTTAAATCTTCCTGTTTTGCATGTCCTCCGGCATGAATGTCGAGCATTCTGTAATTCACCACTTCCGCCCCGTCACGGTACAGTTTATCTGTAAGCGCCTGTACGGAACGTTCATTTCCGGGAATGACTGAAGAGGAAAATACCACTGTGTCCCCGGGCTCGATTCTGAGGCACTTGTGTCTTTTATTTACCACTCGCATAAGGACTGCCTGACCTTCCCCCTGAGCTCCGGTTACAAGAATGATCACTTTATTATCAGGATACTCTTTCACCTTTTCTACTGGAATGATAATCTTCGGGTCATATTTCATGTAACCAAGCTCCGTTGCTATTGCGATATTTGTTTTCATGCTTCTCCCGTCAATTGCAACCTTCTTTTTGTATTTTTGTGCAAGCTGAATGATTTCGTTAATGCGTCCCAATAGCGAAGCAAATGTCGCAAAGTACAGCTTCCCTTTGGCGTTTTGCATGATTTTTTCAATTTCAGTTTGGATCTCAACTTCCGAAAACTGATGTCCAGTCTGCGGCGCATTGGTGCTGTCCGACATAAGGAGCAATACATTCTTTTCCCCCAGACTTTTTATTTTTTCAATCTCGGTATGGCCGGCAATGTCGGATTTAAGGTCCAGTTTAAAATCCCCCGTGTGTATCAATGTCCCGACAGGGGAATTAATGATAACGCCAACGGACCCGGGAACGTTGTGTGAGACGCCGTAAAATTCAACATGAAACGCTCCCAACTGCAGTTTTGTGTTGTTGTTGATTTCTTTTAAGTTCAGTTCGTGTCTCCCGTTTTTAAAGTCATCCTGACGTTTTTTTATTATAGCGATGGTGATGTCTGTACCGTACATCGGTATCTTTGCTCCAAGCTCCGGCATCAGATGCGGTATTGCTCCTATATGGTCGTAGTGGGCGTGTGTGATAATGACCCCTTTGATGTTTTTTCGTTTTGGTATAAGCGAAGCAACTTGGGGAACAATATAGTCAATACCCGGCATATTTTCTTCCGGGAATTGAAGTCCCATATCAATGATAATGATGTCGCCATGATGAGCAGACGTGTTGTCCACATATTCTATGTACATCATATTTCGCCCAACCTCTTCAAGACCGCCGAGTGGAACAATGCGCACATGCGGTTTTACAGTATGCGGCTTTACCGGATGTCGTCTTTCCGTAATCGTTTTAGGGGCGAGCAAAACCTTCCCCCTCATCACGGGTTTTCTTATCCTCTTTTTATATGTTGTGATCATGCTTTTTTTGTTGCAGTTGCACTGCTATAAGATACATGTTGCTGAAACATTTTTGCTAAAAACAATTTCATAGTAAGCCGTATTGGCAATATTTTACTTTCTTTTCTTGTGTAAGCATGTTGCGGCTTCGGTTGTTGCGAGTGCGCGCTTTTTCAAATGCATATCCTTTTTGAATTTCTAAGGACACCGATCCCGTCAGTCTTATATGCTCCTTGAATAGATGACAAAACGCGATAGTACACGATCTTATGGGTGCGGAGGGAGTCGAACCCTCATGGATTGCTCCATACGGTCCTGAACCGTACGCGTATGCCAGTTCCGCCACGCACCCTCGGCTTCTTTATTGGTGTACTTTATAAATAATACTATGTTCATCTCATGCAATAAACACCGCACATTTGCTCATGTTACCGCCGAAGCACGGTGTAGTGGCGCGGGGTTTCATCAATTCATAAATATCGCATGCTTAAGGATAGTACGCAACGGCTTCATACAGCGCAATTGTTCGTTCTTTGATCTTTAATATGATTTGGTCCGGAAACTTACGAGTGGTTCTTATGTAAGCAAAAAGGTTGAAGTTATATAGCCATTATAAGGCAGTGGTAGTGTATAACGCTATTATAACATCCGTCGCCAAATACCAAAACAGGTTTGTATGGGTCGGATCGTTTTTTAAGTAAAGATATCCCAATTGTATGTCATTTTTATCCTATTGTCAACCCTAACAGCTTGGATCATCTCATAAAAAAAGCGTCGCCTTCTATCATTTCAGCAGTATATTCCATACGTTACTTACATTTTTATACCATTGTTCTACTTTTGTAAAGCGCTCAGCAGTTAATGTAATGCGCTCAAGCGCAATTCCTTGGATGTCTTTTTTTACAAAGTATAAATACACTGGGCTATAGAGAAAAATAGCCGGTTTTTCTTCGTTTATTATATTTACAAATGCGCCGTACTTTTCGTTTAATATTTCTCTGTCTGTGTTCACTCGTATCTCCTCCAACAGTGAGTCTACCTTTGGGTTTGTGTATAACGCGATATTCAAACCGGGATCATTACGCTGTGATGAATGCCAGAATGCGAAAGGGTCTGGGCGGAATCCGACAACCTGCCCAAACAAAATGGCTTCGTATTCGCGCGGCCTTATTTTATTTTGCTCTAGGTCGTTTCTTTCAAAAATTTCTACGTTTGCTGTTATACCCGCTTTTTTCCATTGACGTTTCAGTGCCTCCGCGATACGGATGAGTTCCGGATCGTCTGATGTGCTTAATGTGAACGACAGGCTAATTACTTCTTTTTTCGTTTCTTTTTGCAGTATGCCATTCTCATTTTCTTCCCAACCATTCTCAAGAAGCCTACTTTTTACCTCGCTCTTCGGTATGGCGTTTGAGTTGATGGATGTTTTATTGCTGGTTGTATAAAAAATCGGAGCGTCTTGCGGATATGCGTAGCCGTTTACCGCAGTATTTATAATATCGTTTCTGTCTAAAGCCGATTCAAGCGCTAATCGTACCATCTCGTCTTCAAAGAGTTTCGACTTTGACTGATTCAAAAATATTGTAAAAATTCTCGGCAGTGTAATTCTAAGCAACTTGTATGTGTTATCGTTGGTTATCTGGGAGGCGTTGTCCGATGAAATGCTGAAAGTGTCAATATCTCCATTTTTGTACGCCTGAATCATTCTTTCCTCGCTGGGGAAGAAAAAGAACGATAATTCATTGATGTATGGCGATCTTGGTTTATATTTTTTGTGTGCGACAAGGTTATAGTCTACAATTTCGCCGTCCGGCTTTTTCTTAAATGATTCAACTTTGTAAGGCCCGGCGCCTATCGGCGTTATATTAAGGTCCGTTAAGTTAAACTTTTCTGGCGTCAACTTCCCCCATATATGTTGTGGTATGATGCCAAGCGTAGTATTTTCAAGAAACGGCGTATAGGGGCGCTTTAAAATAAATCTCACAGTATATTCATCGACTTTTTCGACGCTGACCCCTTCCCAGTTTGCCCTTTTGGGGCTGTCTATTAAAGGGTTTTTTGTGGCCATGATGGTAAAAATAACGTCGTCAGCATCAACCCGTTCGTTTTCGTGAACATCGTTATCATGCCAATAAAGATCTTTTTTCAGCCAGAACGTGTACACAAGACCATCTTCAGAAACTTCATATGACTCGGCAAGCTCGACTTCGAGGCCGCCTTTCCCGTCTGCCCGCATAAGACCTGCATAGATGAGTTCAACGAGATCGCGATCCACGCTGGAAACCGCAAGGAGCGGGTTTATTCTATGCGGTGTTCCTATCAGGCCTTCTTTTATGGAGCCGCCTTCAGCAGGGATGGGAGTTGAATAATTTCTGTCAGCAATAATCAGCGTGCCGATACCGGACAGTATAAACAGCGCGGATGCCGTAAAAAGCAGGATTCTTTCCTTTCGGTTCATAAGGCGCGGCAACAGTTTAAATTGTTGTTTTGAAGGAAAACGCCGCTTACTGCTCATGTGGGCAATTTAAAAATTCGCTTGTCTATATAAGTATGTTCGCGAGTGCTAGAAGAATGAACAGCACTGCCAGTGTAATTGTCGCGATAAAAAGTGTTTTCTCGGTGCCTCGTTTTGTATGGTGCATGCTGTCTCCGCCTCCAAATGCGCTTCCAAGCCCCTCGCCGCCCTGCTGAAGCAGGATAGCAGCAACAAGCAGAACCGAAACAGCTATCTGCAGATAAGAAATCAATAATTGCATACCAATGAATATATCATATCATTGCCTATTGCGCTATAGTATCGCATTCGTTTTTCTGTTTGCTCGCGACGATTGCAGGTTATATATTATATATTCAGTAATGATTTTTTTCTCTTTACACGATGGAACGAAACAGCAAAGCGATGGGCTTCATTTCGAATATGCTGTAAGAGATGCAATAATTGCGGCGATAAGTCTTTCAGCTTCGCTGGTTTTTTACGTTTTTCCAGATATAATTCTTCCTCTTTTTTTGCGATTGCGCCGAATATGATGTGTATGTACCTGGCCATAAGCGCTTTTCGCGCCGCCGATAATTGCGGTTTGCCTCCATCAATAAGTATAAAATCCGGCAAAGGCCACTCTGTATGTGCAAATCGTCTGTTCAGCATTTCTTCAATCATAGCGGGATCGTTTGCTTCAGCCACCTGTTTAATTGTAAAGCGTCTGTATGATTGTTTTTCCGGAACCCCGTCTTTAAATACTACCATACTGCCCACCGGGAATTTACCCCCGATGTCGGAAACATCGTAACCCTCTATGCGTTCTGGTATGGTGGGAAGTTGAGCTATTTCTTTTAACAGCCGGAGAGCCTTTGCACGGTCTGAAATCTCATCTTTTTTAATGTATGGACTATGACGGAATATTTTTTCGAGGCTTTGTATCTGATCGCGCATTGTCGTTGCTTGTTCATACAATCTTCGGTCGGAAAGCGTTTTCATTTCTCGTTGCAGTTTTCTAAGCAATGAAGTTTGTTTTCCCATAAGAACGTCTTTTATTGCTCTTATATTTTTTTTATACTCCGCCCCCGCATTTTTTTCTTCTATGCCTCGTTTCTGCAGCACGGCGCTTCTCACCTTGTCTTCTACGCAACAAATCCCCGGACATTTTTTTATTAAACCGTTTACACACATTCGTTTGTGCCCGCGTTTTCCTCTCGCGCAGTCGCAATAAGGGAATTCTTTGCGCAAAACTCTCAACGCGTTCTTAAGCGCCCCGACATCGGTGAACGGCCCGATAACACCGGCGTATTGTTGACCGTTGACCGTTGACCGTTGACTTTGCAAGGGTTGATGTGTGACCAGTATTTTTGGAAAGCGTTCCTTTGTGAAGACGACAAAAGCGTAGTTTTTGTCGTCCCGCATTAAAATGTTATATGTTGGCTGGTGTTTTTTAATAAGGGACGCTTCTAAAATCAGCGCCTCAACTTCCGATGTGGTTATTTTTATGTCGACTCCATGGGATGTTTGTAACATGCGCTGTTTTGCAGCCGAAAGGGAGCCAATGTTCCGGTATGAAGCAAGCCGGTTTCTAAGGTTATTGGCCTTTCCTATATAAAGAATATTCCCGTTCTTTCTTTTAAACATATAGACGCCGGAGCTTGGCGGGATGTTTTTAATGGTTTTAAGATTGAGCACGTTTGTATAGTAAGCAAAACAAGCTGGCGTGACAAATGCACAGTCGGTTTTTTATGATGCAGTTGTTTTTATCCCCTTTTTCTTTTTGCTCCTCGCTTGAAATTTGGGAAAAAATGCACTATAATCATTATTTCAATAGTGTATTTTTATGAAGCCGCGCAAACAGAACACCACCAGCTATATCAGAGTTCGCGGAGCGCGGATGCACAATTTAAAAAACATCAACCTCGATATTCCCCGCAACAAGTTTGTAGTTATAACCGGTCTTTCCGGATCGGGAAAATCCTCACTCGCATTTGATACCATATACGCGGAGGCAGAGAGGCGATTTGTGGAATCGCTTTCCAGTTATGCCCGTCAGTTTCTTGGAGTAAAAGAAAAACCGGATGTAGAGTCGATTGAGGGTCTCTCGCCGGCCATTGCCATAGACCAAAAAAGCGTTTCCAAAAATCCGAGAAGTACTGTCGGCACTATTACAGAGATTTACGATTACTTAAGGATTCTTTTTTCCAGAGTCGGCGAGCCGCATTGTCCGTTTTGCAATTTATCGGTCAAGCGTCAAACGCCGGACGAGATTTTAAGAAAAATACTTTCATTTTCGCCCGGCACGAAGGCGGTGCTTTTGGGTCCCGTCATACGCGATAAAAAAGGGGAGCATAAAAAGGTGCTGCAGGAGATTGAACAGCGGGGATTTTTAAGAGTGCGGGCTGATGGAGAAATCATGACGCTTGAAGAGGCGCACGATTTGCATGTTGATCCTAAGAAAAAACACTCCATTGAAGTAGTGGTTGATCGTTTGATCATAGACGAGGAAATTGAGCGAATGCGTTTACGGGATTCTTTAGAAACCGCTTTAAGCATAGGGAAGGGGACTGTTATAGTCTATGATGGCGATAAAGACACGTTATTCTCGGAACATTTGGCCTGTCCCTCGTGCGGGGTTTCATTTCCGGAGCTCGAACCGCGATTGTTTTCCTTTAACAGTCCTCATGGAACCTGTCCTGTTTGTACCGGACTTGGATCTGTTCTTGAAGTGGATCCTAAGCTGGTCATTCCCAACCAGGAACTTTCTCTTGGCGAGGGTGCGATACAGCCGTGGGCTCGCGCGTCTCACCGCGTAGGACGACAATCGTGGTATTGGTGGATGCTTGAAGACCTTTCAGAGCGTTTTCATTTTTCGCTCCATGTGCCCGTCAAAAAACTGCCCAAGCACATTCTCCAAATCCTGTTATATGGAGAAAACGGGAAAAATAAAAATAATAATGAAGAGAAAACGGATGTACGCACAACAAATAGTGGCGCATTTGAGGGGGTTATTCCAAACCTAAAGCGAAGGTGGAAGGAAACCGATTCTGAATGGACGAGGGCCGAAATTGAAAAATATATGATCGTGCGCACCTGTGAAAGTTGTAAGGGTAATCGTGTATGTCGGGAGGCGCTTGCAGTCACGATTGAAGGTAAGAATATTGCGGGGGTGTCTCAAATGGCAGTTGAACTGTCTCTTTCTTTTTTTACTGCGCTTCTGAAAAAATCCAAGAGTGAAATGCGTCCCCTGATCGGTGAAATTGTAAAACGCCTTCAGTTTCTCATGAACGTTGGGCTTGGGTATATTACCCTTTTTCGCTCAAGCGTAACGCTTTCCGGAGGAGAAGCCCAGCGTGTGCGTCTCGCAACGCAGATAGGATCACAACTGACCGGTGTTATCTATGTGCTTGACGAACCGTCTGTTGGTTTGCATGCCAGAGATCATTCCATGTTGCTTACTACTCTTAAACATTTGCGGGATCTCGGAAACTCCGTATTGATTGTGGAGCATGACCGTGAAACCATAGAGGAGAGCGATTGGATTGTGGATCTGGGTCCCGGCGCTGGTCTTAAAGGAGGAAAAGTGATATTTGAGGGAACTCCCGGCGAGATGCGGAAAGCAAACACACTCACCGGAGAATATATATCAGGGAAGAAACAAGTCTCGCTTGAGAGAAGCCCACTGATAAAAGACAACAAACCCAAACAGCAATATCTTATTTTGGAGGGAGCCAGAGAACACAACTTAAAAGATGTGACAATAAAAATCCCGCTTGGAAAACTTATCTGTGTATCCGGTGTGTCCGGTTCCGGGAAAAGTACGCTGATAAACGATACGCTTGCACGGGTGTTGATGAAACATTATTACGGATCAAAAGAAATTCCCGGCGCATACCGAACCATAAAAGGCCTTGCGTTGGTGGATAAAGCTGTTGTTGTTGACCAATCGCCTATCGGGAGAACCCCGCGTTCCAATCCAGCGACTTATACAGGAATCTTCGGTCCCATCCGGGAGCTTTTTGCTTCAACCCGAGACGCGCGATCCCGCGGATATGGGCCGGGCCGCTTCAGCTTTAACGTCAAGGGAGGGCGTTGTGAAGTTTGCGAGGGGCAGGGCGTAAAAAAAATTGAAATGTATTTTTTGCCGGATATTTATGTGGAATGCGAGGAATGTCACGGGAAGCGGTATAACAAAGAAGCGCTGGATATTGAATATAATGGTCTTACTATTGCTGATGTGCTTCATCTTTCCTGCGAACAGTCTTGTAAATTTTTTAAAGATATTGCGCCGGTTGCAAGCAAGTTGGAAACACTGATAAATGTTGGACTTGGTTATATGAAATTAGGCCAGCCGGCAACAACGCTTTCTGGAGGAGAAGCACAGCGTGTCAAACTGGCAACGGAACTTGCCAAAAAAGCCACCGGCAGGACGCTCTATATTTTAGATGAGCCGACAACCGGACTTCACTTTGATGACATTCAAAAATTGCTTACCGTGCTTGCTTCGCTTCGTGACAGGGGAAATACTGTGCTGGTGATTGAACACAATATGGAGGTGTTAAAAAATGCCGATTGGATTGTTGACCTTGGCCCGGAAGGAGGACAGGGCGGCGGAAAGATTGTCGGCGAGGGAACGCCCCAGCAGTTAGCGGGCGTTAAAACCTCCTATACCGGCCGGTGGTTAAAGAAAGTGCTTTAAAGAAAAAGTGGCTTATCCACGTTAGTGTTGTGGCATACCCCAATCTAAAGCTTGTTCAAGGATCTTGACAACTTTCCTCAAATCCATATAATAAAGCAAATTAGCACTCTTAGGTCGAGACTGCTAAATAATGATACCCATATACGAATAAATACTCATGATGGCATTTCATTCGTATTATTACATGCATTAGCAGATTAGCGTTGCATCATTATGAAAATCAAACCATTAGGTGATCGTGTGTTAATTGAGCCGGTTTCCAAAGAAGATCGCGAAGGAAAAACGAAATCCGGCATCATCATTCCTGACACTGCCGAAAAAGAGCGTCCCGAAGAGGGCAAAATTATTGCGGTTGGAGAGGGCAAGAAAACCGAAAACGGTAGAATTGTCCCTATGTCACTAAAGTCGGGCCAGAGAGTTCTTTTTACAAAGTACGGCCCGAATGAAATCAAGGTCGATGGCAAGGAATACTTAATTGCTAAAGAGGAGGACATACTCGCAATTATTGAGTAGTCGCGAATATACGCAATCTAAGATTCCGTGCGAATTCGTATAGTAGTGATTACTTCTTACAAATATGGCGAAAAAAATATTGTTTAATGAGCAAGCGCGAGAATCGTTAAAACGCGGGGTTGACGCGCTCGCAAATGCGGTAAAAATTACGCTCGGTCCAAAAGGCAGAAATGTCATTCTTGAAAAAGGTTTTGGCGCGCCGACCATTACGAATGACGGCGTGACGATTGCGAAGGATATTGAGCTGGAGGACAAGGTTGAAAACATGGGCGCGGAAGTCGTAAAAGAAGTTGCTTCCAAAACCAATGATGTTGCCGGTGATGGCACTACCACTGCAACCGTTTTGGCGCAGGGCATGATTCATGAGGGTTTGAAAAACATCGCTGCGGGAGCAAATCCCATGGGAATCCGACGGGGCATTGCCCGTGCTACCGAAGCGGTTATAGCACATCTTCGTGATATCTCCATCCCCATATCGGCGGGAAAAAAGGAAGATACAAAACACGTCGCGACCATTTCTGCCAATGATCCTGTTATTGGACAGAAAATCTCCGAAGTGCTCTCGCTTGTTGGAAAAGACGGCGTGGTAACAGTGGAGGAGTCTCAAACGTTTGAGGTATCTCATGAAATTGTGGAGGGGCTCCAGTTTGATCGCGGTTATATTTCTCCTTACATGATTACCAGTCCTGATCGGATGGAAGCAGTGTATGAGAATCCGCTTATTTTGATTACCGATAAAAAGATTTCGGCAATTGCGGAAATTCTTCCGCTTTTGGAAAAAGTATCAACAGCGGGAAAGAAAGAACTGGTTATTGTTGCGGATGAGGTGGAAGGAGAGGCGCTTGCAACGCTGGTGGTCAATAAAATTCGGGGAACATTCAACTCTCTTGCTGTCAAAGCACCCGGTTATGGAGATAGGAAAAAAGAAATGCTCGAAGACATTGCGGTTGTCACTGGAGGAAAAGTTATATCGGAAGAGGTTGGATTGAAGCTTGAAAATGCCGATGTCAATATGCTCGGCGAAGCATCAAAAATTATTGCCACCAAAGACAATACCACGATTGTCGGAGGAAAAGGACCGAAGGATGGTATAGAAAAACGGGCCAAGCAGATTAAAAAACAGATGGAGGATACCACTTCTGAATTTGACAAGGAAAAACTGCAGGAGCGATATGCAAAATTATCGGGCGGAGTTGCGGTTATTCATGTCGGCGCCGCGACTGAAGTTGAGCAAAAAGAAAAACAACATCGCATTGAAGACGCCGTTTCTGCCACGAAAGCCGCGATAGAGGAAGGGGTTGTTGTCGGTGGGGGCGTTGCGTTGCTTCGCGTGGCTGAAAAGCTCGATAACCTTATTGAACAGATAGACAATAAAGCAAACCGTGATGAGAGAGTAGGGGTTGAAATTGTGCGTCGGGCTATTGAGCGGCCGCTTTGGCAGATTGCAGAAAACGCCGGGGTATCCGGTTCGGTCGTTGTAGGAGAGGTGTTAAAGCACAAGGGGAACGTTGGATATAATGCCGAAACGGGCGTCTATGAAGACCTTGTCGTAGCCGGTGTCATTGATCCGACAAAAGTGACGCGTTCTGCTCTCCAAAACGCCGCTTCAGCAGCTGCAATTCTTTTGACAACAGAAGCGGCAGTTTCCGATATTCCTGAAAAGAAGGAAGGCTCCCACGGCGGAGGAATGCCCGGGGGCATGGGAATGCCGGAGTACTAAGATAGTCTCGGATGCGATTGTCCGTTTATGGCTTATACACATCAAACAAACATCCGCGTCTGTAGACGCGGATGTTTGTTTGATGCCGAATGGAGTGTTATAATGGAAAAGCAATTATTGCTTAATCTTAAAATAATGTTATGACGGTGTTTTATATTGCAATTGCCGTAGTAGTAGTGTTAATTTTATGGGTTGTGCTTTCCTATAACACTTTTATCCGTCTTCGCAACCGCGTGGAGGAGGGCTGGTCTGATATTGAGGTACAGCTGAAGCGCAGATTTAACCTTATTCCAAACCTTGTTGAAACAGTAAAGGGATACATGACTCATGAAAGGGAAGTTTTTGAAAAGGTAACAGCGGCACGCGCCCAGACAGCCGCTGCGAAAACAGGCACTGATCGCGCTGAAGCCGAGAATATGCTTTCCAATACGCTAAAAACTTTGTTTGCGGTTGCTGAAAATTATCCGGATTTAAAGGCCAATGCCAATTTTTTAGATCTCCAGCGGGAGCTTGCCGATACCGAAAATAAAATCCAGTCAGCCCGTCGTTTTTACAATACCGTAGTCAAGGAATTAAATAATAAGGTTGGGTTTTTCCCTTCCAATATCGTTGCCCGCTTGTTTAAGTTTCACAGAGCCGAATTTTTCCAAACGGAAGAAGAAATTGAACGAGAACCGGTAAAGGTAGAGTTTTGAATGCAAGACTTTACCGAATTAACCCAACGGACCTCATGTTCAATTGTTCTTATGTCTTAGGTCATCTGATGTTGAGGATGGGGAGTTTATTAGATGAATTGGAATAATTAAAAATTACAGCGATGCCTTCTTTATATACGCACAAAGACAGAAACATTCGCAAGACGTGGCTGTTGTTTTTTGTTTTTTTTACCGTGGTTATTGGCATTGGCTTTGGTTTTTCCTATGTGTATAGATCCCCGGCCATTTTGTATATCGCTGTTCTTTTCAGCGTTCTCATGAGCATTACTTCTTATTGGTATTCGGATAAGATTGTGATCAAGATGGCAAAGGCAAAGCCGGTTGATAAAAAAACAGTGCCGGAGCTTTACAATATTGTTGAGAATCTTTCCATCACTGCCGGGCTCCCGATGCCGAAGCTTTTTCTTGTTGAAGATCCTTCGCCGAATGCCTTTGCCACCGGCAGAAACCCCGAGCACTCGGTTGTTGCCGTAACGTCAGGGCTTTTGGGCATCCTTGACAGGAGTGAATTAGAAGGTGTTCTTGCCCATGAAATGAGTCATATCGGCAATCGCGACATGCTTGTCTCAACGGTGGCTGTGATTCTTGTGGGGTTTATTGCGCTTTTATCTGATATGTTCTTGCGGTCATTGTTTTGGGGAGGTTTTGGAGGCCGTAATCGCAATAACGCCGGCGGGATAGTAATTCTCTTAGGAATTGCATTAGCTATTCTTTCCCCGCTTATTGCCTCGCTTATGCAGCTTGCGATCTCTCGGAAGCGCGAATTTCTGGCAGATGCGTCGGGAGCGCTTCTGACGCGTTATCCTGAAGGGCTTGCGGCCGCACTTGAAAAAATTTTACGGGTTTCTATTCCTCTTCGTGCCGTAAATAATGCCACCAATCATCTGTGGTTTTCGGACCCGACAAAAGGTGAGAAAAAAACACACTGGTTTGCCAAATTGTTTATGACGCATCCCCCAATGGAAGAGCGGGTGGCGAGGTTGCGGAATGTTGAGGTATAAATATTGCGCTTTAAAGCAGTATGCTTGACGGAGGAATTCAGCTCGTTGCAGTTACTGGCACGATAAACGCTATTGTAAGTCTTGCTATCGCATGGCGGATTTATATTTCCTACCAAAAACTTAAAAGCGCTGCACAGGAGTACTTTATGAAGTTTTATCTTCATTTTGGGATTTTTTATCTTGCTTTCGCGACATCCCAGTTATTGTTTATTGATGCATCGGGAGCTATTCCGGTAGGAATTTTTCACGTTGTATCTTATTTTTTCCTTTATTTAAGCATCGGATATATGATGGGTTTTCCCTTTTTACTTTCAAACAAGGAACGCACTGCGAGGAAAATCTTATTTTTTGTGCTTTTATTTAATATTGCGTTTCTGGCCGGACGCATTGTTTCTTTTGAACCTTCGGTGCGGGAGTTATTCGACCAATATGCATACTGGAGGCCGGTGTTCCCAGAATGGATGAGAGTGGTTACGGGCGTATATGCTGTTCTTGCCGCCGGGCTGGCCTCTTTTCTTTTTATCGGACACGGCATTCAAAATAGAGAAGATGTTTTTGTGGTGCGCCGTTCGTTTTGGCTTGGTTCGGGTATCGCTATTCTTATGTTTGCGTCTATTTTTGCTTTTATCGCCGCGCCGAGCGGAAGTTTCTGGATGGTGGTGGTTGCCACATTTTTGGTGCTCGCTGGTCTTCTTGTTATCATGAGAGGTGTATTCTATAAAAAGGATATGGCAAGAGTTCCAGTGGTTTAGCGCTTTTCCTTGCTAATGGCGCTATCTATAAAGAATGAACGGGTGATTTACAGCATAGGATGCGTGAACATATGGTCGGGAAGATCAAGGCAACAAGAATTACCGGCCCGCCACAATACTTGGCTATGAGGACTACTTACTCGCAAGCGACGCGCACGGTGTTGAGAAAACTTTCTAAAAACTACTGAAGCACGTCAACCCTTTCGACAACAATACAGAAACGTGCTAAAAAGAGATGAAAACCGGAATGGTCGCATAGTGGTCTCGTGCACACGCTTGTCCCGATTTTATTCAAAAGCATTTGATAGCAAAATCGAGGATCCTCGAAAATTTAATTTTCTTTAGAGTGGAGAGGTGGCTGAGTGGTCTAAGGCACTCGCTTGGAGAGCGAGCAGAGATGCAAGTCTCTCGTGGGTTCAAATCCCACCCTCTCCGCCAATTTTTAAAATTCAGAATTCGGATTTTTTTAAGTACACACCGCTAGTTAGGAAATGGCAGAAGAAGAAGAAGAAAATGAACGATGGCGTAGGTCTCGAAATGCTCCTCGCGCGCGGCGTATTGGCGAATAATTTTATGAAACCTGAAGGACCACCACAATTTGAGAACAAGGAACCAGAGCAAACAGACAAAAAAATTCCCTCACAAGAATCAGAAAAATTGAATAAACTACAAGCGATGATAAAAGAAGTTAATAGTTGGCGCGATCGCTTGGGTAAGGGGGTTGATGAAGGCATTAAGGAAACCGTAGCGATGTATAATGTTATGGGAATCCCCACCTCTGCTTCTTGTGAGGGTCATTTTGAAAGCGAGTCAGAACACGGATATCCAGTTCCGTGGGTTGAAGTGGAGGCTCCTGACAAACCGAAATGGCGCTTTGAACACGAAGAAGAAATATACGAACAGGTTGCAAAAAAATACGGAATAACCGTAGATCAGGTATTACACGCGGAAAATGATGAGGCCTGGAAGGAGGCAACCCGATTGATCATAAAACAAGAGGAAACTACAGAGTACAAAAAATGGGAGGAAGAAAACGAAAAACTTCTAGTAAAAGTGGAGACTTTACTACAGGAGTTTTATCATGGGCGAGATGCGACAGATGAAATGCGTATTATTGCAGATAGAAGTGTTGGGGGTTTTCGTGTTCACGGAGGCGGGAAATTTTATATTCCGAATAATCGGAAAGATCAATTTCGGGATAAACTAACAAAGGAGGAACGAGATCATATTCCAGAAATTTTGAAAACCACACAACAGGAAATGAGAAATTTTACTGAATTCCTGCGAAAGAAATACACGGATAATTCCTAACGCTATCACTTTCTCGGTGAGCGGACAAAATGAAAGTCGGAGCCGAGAACATCCCAAACTGCTAAAGAACCTGAAACAAATCGGCTCGAACCATATTTTAGAGGGGTAAAAGAAGTTTTTTATAGTTTATGAATCAAAAAGGATTTATAAATATCATAATAATTATTGGGATAGTGATATTTGCTGTCATAGCGGGTTACTTTATTGGTACTCGGCAAACTTTCTTCCAAAAACCCGCGAAAGAAATCAACTCTTTTGAGGAATGTGTGAAAGCAGAATATCCTGTAGCAGAAAGCTATCCTCGGCAATGTTGGACTCCGGACGGGAGGCATTTTGTTGAAAAATTAACAATCGAGCAGGCAAAAGAGCTTTTGTCGCAGTCGTTTCTTGATAAATCGGGCGTTGTCGGCGTTGGAGTTGGAGCATGTGGTGGAGAACCTTGTATTAAAGTAATGCTCGAAAAAGAATTGGGAAATCTGCCGAATCTTAAAAATAAAATTCCTTCGGAATCTCACGGGTTTAAAGTAGAGACGGAAGTAACTGGTCTTGTCTGTACCCAAGAAGTTAAGCAATGCCCTGATGGATCATACGTGAGCCGTACCGGTGAAAACTGTGAATTTGCAAAATGCCCAGCAATAAATCCACAACCAGTTACTGAATGCAAAAAGGATTCTGATTGTCCTTCCCAGCAATATATTTGCGAGGAAACACAGAGCATTGGAACCGCTTGCCCAGAGAATGACCCGTCATGCGTACCCACTCATACTGTAATAAAAGGAGAGTGCAAATTGAAAGAAGGCAATCGGTGCAGTGTAGATTTGGATTGTGTTGCAGGAAATTTATGTCATAAAAATATTTGTGCTAGTCCGGTTGGAAGGCAGTGTAATGGCCCAAGCGATACAAGTTGTCCATCAGATTATGAATGTGTACAAGGTTGTGGTTCGCCAGTTGGGTATCCAGGCGAGCCCCCTCCCCCTTATTTCTGCCAACTTAAAGGATATATTCGGCCTTGTCCTATATGTCTTACTCTAAATACATTGATTGATACACCTTTTGGTGCGGTTCCGGTACAACAATTACAGAAAGGAACATCAGTTTGGACAATCAACAAGTCTGGTGAGCGTGTCGCCGGAATTGTCGTTAAAACCAGCAGGGTGCCGGTTGCATTAAATCATCAAATGGTTCACTTGGTTCTTGATGATGGCCGGGAGTTGTTCGTTTCTCCCGGACATCCTCTCATCGATGGACGCACTGTTGGCAATCTTGCGCCCGGCGACCTGTACGATGGCGTTTCTGTTGTAAGCGCCGAGCGCGTTCCTTACGGTAAAGACGCAACACACGATATACTGCCGTCTGGCGAAACCGGATTCTATTGGGCCAATGGTATTCTTTTCGATAGTACGCTTCATTAAAAGCCTCAAAGACAAACCGCCAAAGAACCTGAAACAAATCGGCTCGAAGCATATTTTGTAGGGGCAATTTTTCAGAATGATTTCTTAAAAATAGAAACTTGAAGGGGGTTCTGTTTTCATTTGATTTTTAGAACATTTTTTTATAACATCACAATAAGCTCATTGTCATCAAAAGGAGGTCTCATGAAGCCGAATTACTACACAATAGAACAAATGCTCGAAATGATTGACGAGCCCAACCGTTCTGCCTGCACTCGAATCCTCACGGACAATCGAAGACTGTTCCAGACGGTACAGGGTTCTACTAACAATCACCAGGATTGGCCCGGCGGCTACTTCGATCATGTTCAGGAAATTATGAACATTGCAGTTGTTCTTTATGAGCGGTTGGGCTTTATTCGTCCTCTGCCGTTTTCCCTTTCGGATTTGCTTCTCGTGGTGTATTTGCACGATGTCGAGAAGCCGTGGAAATACGAGTTTCGCGATGATGGTCAGTTTCATTACAAGGCAACTATGCAGAACAAGAAAGACCATCAGCGTTTCCGAATGGCGAAGCTCACCGAATACGGTGTCGTATTTACTCCCGAACAGGAGAACGGCATGAAGTATATCGAGGGCGAATTGAACGACTATTCGAATCGTCATCGTGTTATGGGTCCGCTCGCTTGCGCCGCCCATATGTGCGATGTGGCTAGTGGCCGTCTTTGGTTTGACCATCCTTTGCAGGAGAACGATCCTTGGCTCGGCGCCAGACGAGTCCGCGACTGAAGTCGCTTCACGGTGGCGAGGAAAATCCTCGCCACTCTTTTTTTACAAAGAACTACTGTGCGTGCTCCGCACGCTCGAATCTGTATTCCGCCAAAGAAAAACTTGATGTTCAATGAAAGATTTAATAAAATAATGAGAAGATTTGTATAATTATGGAAAAGTCGAGTCCATATAGTTAAATTAAATTCATAACACCATGAAGGGATATATAACAAACATTGAAGAAAAAACCCTTAAAAACACAGACTATCGTCGCGTACTTTATACCGCGAAAAATTCACAACTAGTCTTGATGAATATTCGGCCTGGCGATGAAATAGGTAACGAGATGCATAAGCTTGATCAATTCATTCGCATAGAGCGGGGCGATGCAAAAGCTATTTTGAACAATTCTGAAGAGTACGAGCTTCATGATGATTACGCCATCATTATCCCAGCAGGAACATGGCACAACATCATAAATACCGGCAATAAGGAATTGAAACTATATACGGTGTATTCTCCGCCTGAACATAAAGACGGTACGATTCATACAACCAAAGCCGAAGAAAAAGAAGAGCATTTTAATGGACAAACAACGGAGCAGTAAATAAAATAATCTTGTGAAAATCGGAATTTTAGGAACAGGGATGGTAGGTAGGATTCATGCCACGCGCCTCGCGGAGCTTGGTCACACAGTCATGCTCGGCACACAGGATATTGAAAAGACGCGTGCCAACATTAAAAAAGATGCCATGGGCAATCCACCGTTTGCCGAGTGGCACAAAGATCACCAAGACATAACACTTGCTACTTTTAGAGACGTGGCAAAAGACGCCGATATAGTGTTTGATGCGCTCAAAGGCGAGGTGGCGGTATCTGTGCTTTCTATGCTCAAATCCGAGCTTGCCAGTAAAATTCTTGTTGATATTGCCAATCCATTAGATTTCTCTCAAGGTATGCCGCCGTTTCTTTCAGTTTGCAACACTGATTCTTTAGGCGAGCAAATCCAAAAAGCCCTGCCGGATACCAAAGTTGTTAAGACATTCAATACACTGAACGCGTATTTGCAAGTGAATCCAGCGCAACTAGCAAAGGCAGACCACGATCTTTTTATATGCGGTAATGATGCTGACGCAAAAGCCAAGGTTGCCGAGATTGCGAAAAGCTACGGGTGGAAGAATATTATTGATCTCGGCGATATCACCACCGCGCGCGGCACCGAAATGCTCCTGCCGATTTGGTTGCGACTGTGGGGTGCGCTCAAAACACCTTTGTTTAATTTCAAAATCGTTAAGGAATAGCAGCAAATCAAGCACTATAATACATTGCGCGGATACACACCAGTTCCGTTCGGATATTTTCAAACAGACACCGCCAGTCAGGATTTCGCAAGTGGACAAAGGAAGTCTCGTAGCGGTAAAGCCGCCGCTCGGCTAGGATTTGAAAGAGCTTTTTTGTCGAAAAGGAAATGGATCTATCAATCCATTCGACGGGCCTAGGATTGACCCTGATCAAAATCGAAGGGTCAATAGTGGCAAAAGAGGTTTTTTATAAGATTTTTTTAAGAAGCGGCTCGATGCTGATCCTTGATATGCTGATGTGGCTATGCTAGTATTACTCATTATCGGTATCACATCCGATAACAGCTGTTGCAAAGTGTGACAGCAAAAATTGAACCTCGAAAGGAGGCAACAATGCTTCGGAATCTGTCGCTGTTTGCGGGATGCATTGGAATCACGTTTCTAGTAGGATACAGCGGTCCAGCGGAATACTTCACCAAGAGTTCGTATTTCGACGGTGCCGTTGTCATTGAGTACAGGCAGAATTATGTACGGGGCATCAATGACCGCTTGATCTTTCGGTTCTACGAGAAAGGATCCTACGAGATCTCGTTCTCGATCACTCCCGGCAATGGAGGTTATGATCAAGACAAGATCCCGCAGAACTTCAGGAAAACTATCAAAGTCGTACCGCGCGAGATCATAGTCGTGCAGCATTTCTTACCTGACTTCCTGCGAGTCACAATCATAAAAGATGGCAAATTTGAGTTGCACGACTTCTCGTAAAGATCATGCTGTAAAGGATAGCAGAGGTTCGTTATGGGTCGGCTACGGGCAGTGGTCCGACCCATTTTTTTAAGTTGAGAAGAATAAAAAAATTACCGCCAATTTTGCTTTTGTTTTTCATCAAGTTATAAATCATACAGCAAATAACCTATAATATCTGCACTTTTAAGCGCTTGGTCTATGGCTTGCGCAAGTAAAAAAGCATGAGTATACAAATAATCGAAGCTAAAAGATCAGATCTTGAAACACAGGCCGTCAGGTTTATAGAAACAGGCGTTCGAGATGTTTTAAAAAGAAAAGAAAATGCTGTGCTCGGAATTTCCGGTGGGCGATCTGTTCAAGGTGTTTTAAAACTGCTGCAACAATCCCGCATTCCATGGAATACCGTGCACATTTTTTGGGTGGACGAACGATTTGTATCGCCTAAAGACGATGAAAGTAACTATAAAAACGCGAAGGAAGGGTTTCTTGATGTTTTGACGGAGAAAAGAAAACTTTCGGAGAAAAATATACACCCATTTATATATAACAGTTTAGCGGCTGACGGCGGAGTACGCGCTTATACGGAACTGTTTTTGCGCTACGGCAACAGCTTTGACATTGTTTTGTTGGGCGTAGGGGAAGATGGGCATGTTGCGTCGCTTTTCCCAAATCATGCATCTGTGAGCGATGACTCCGAATATTTTATTACTGTGGAGAATTCGCCAAAGCCGCCTCCTAAAAGAATGAGTGCCTCGGGGAAGCTTTTGGGCAGGTCAGAACGGGGGATATTTCTTTTTTTCGGAAAAGAAAAGAAAAGCGCTTTTGATCGGTTTCGGGATGAGAATGTTCCAATAGAAAAGTGCCCGTCAAAAATCGCCAAGCATGTCAAAGAAACTCTTGTGCTTGCTGATGTCGTTTGATGTTTTTGCTGTACGGTAAAGCAGTATTAATATTCTATCCGCACCCCTCTTTCTATCCTGTTTGCTGACGTATCGCAAGTATTATATCCGCGTGATTCAATGACTGTCTTGACCGGATTCGATTTATTTACTTTCACTTCGGTGCAGTAGGACTTGGGCAGAAATGTAATAGTAAAGGTGCTTATGGATGAGTTGCCGACCGCAAAGGAATTGGAGGGGTTATTGCTGTCTTGATTGCAGGTGATGGTATGGGGTGAGTCAAAGGAGGATTGTTTGGCATCCCAGTAAAAGGCGCACTCTGCACCAGATTCAGCTGCGTAGTACGCAAATTGGGACTCTCTTCCAAGACCGGCAAATTGTGTTTCTTTTATAATAATACTGAAAATTCCGGCATTAATGACGAGTATAATACTTGTAATAATAAGGGAGTATAAAAGCGTAAACCCAGCTTTTTGTCCTTTTCTTTTTTTTCGTTTTTTTGTCAGAAACATATTTTACGGCAATGATTGTTTAAAAAATGTCGTACAGATTTTGTCTTATAGTGAATTCCCTTCCCAGTACGCCGCTTTTCCAGCGTATGGTGACCGAAACCGCAATTTCCCTTGCCGGATTTAATACGTTGATTGCCACTTCCCTTGTAAATTTTGATTCTTGCCAGCTTGAGGTATGGCCATACTGATTTGTTGTAGGATTATAGCGCAGTGGCGCGCACGAACCGGTGCATGTTTTAACAATGTTTGATATAGTGTCGGTTTTTGACGTATCGATGGTGCATTTATTCCCGCCGGTGCAGGTTCCGCTAAGACCGTTCAGCCAGCCGCCCGGATTATTATCCCGTATGTTCGTATCTCGTATGTTTTTTATGGATTCCGTTGCGTCCTGCGCCAGATAGAAAGCGGTTGTCTGGTCTTTTGCAAAGGTTGCGGCAGACAAACTCCGCTGTGCAAGTGTAAGAGCGCCGACTGTTACAATAAGAATAACCGCTATTGCAGCGAGTGTTTCAATAAGTGTGAATCCTTTCATGGTTGTATATGTATTTTTTATCATAGAAATACGTCCAGTGTAAATTAAAATTCGTATATATCGGCGCCGCCGCCGGCTGATGATAATAAATCAAATGCGACGCATGCCGCAACAACGCTATTACAGCCGGGCCAGCTGACATCCCCTATCCGTGCGTTAATTTCTGTGACCAACGCGCTTATCACCACATTAGTTCCGACGACGGTTGGAGGAAAAACAACATTTTTGTCGAACTCGATGTCTTCCGTTATGCCCGATGTATATAGTGAAGTTCCACCCGCATCCAAGAGCTCAATTTTTATTCTTTCATACAGCTGATCTTGAGCACGACAGTCATTCCCATCTGCATCGCAATGATCGTCCCAGCTTGCCAGTATGATATCGTATGTTCCCGGCGGTATTTGCGTTGCGAGCGGAAGAAGCTCATAGTTTACGACTTGGTTATTGCACGTAGACCCAAGTGTTGTGTCGGTTATTTTTATGTCGCTGAAGTTGACAATAATTCTTCCGGGCAGCGTCTCGTTAAACGGGCAGTATGCGTTTTGTGGCCACGAAGAGCCGGGCTGCAATAGTCCGATATCGCTTGTAGGTCGTAATCTTTGGGAAACGGTCGTTTGAATGTTAAATTCAGAAGCAGACTTTTGGTCAATACCAGCTTTGCCTTTGACGGTAATGAGCACTTTTGGTTGCGGATCGGTTGCAGATGATATGGTAACATTTTTAAAGGTTAGCTCATTTACCACGACATCGGGGGCGGTAAGAGGGAGATAGGTATTCCCCCCGTCAATTGACCTTTCTATGCGGTTATTTTGGAGCCGATATACAATCTGGTCGTTTGGATTGTTCAGATCGCCGCCCCTCGCCTCAAATGCAAAGACGCTTTCCCCGTTCGGGCATGCAAGTTCAGTGTTAAAGGGAGCAGTTCCGCAGTGATAGGTATGTCCTTCTCGTATGCTTCTGTACACCTGTTCTAAAGCTGAATCCAGGTTATTTATTACTGCTTTCTGCGATCGCGCTTTTTTTGAAGCGTCATTCACCGCGATGATTGCCCCAACAGCGACCATGATTACAATGGTAAAAATAAAGACAGCTACCAAGATTTCAATGAGAGTAAATCCGAAGCCATTTTTAGGGAAGAAAACGGCGCAAGGGTTTATATGTTTTTTTCTTCGGTTGTTTTGAAAGAGTAGGCGGGGCATTATGAAAAGTTATTACTTTAGAAGTAATGTCGTCTCGTGTAACTAGAACTCATGGATATCTATTTCTTCGCCGCCTTCAGCTCCCGACAAATCAAAAGCGACGCATGCGGCAACGACGCTATTACAGTAGGGCCAACTGACATCCCCTATCCGTGCGTTAATTTCTGTGACCAGCGCTCTTACTTTCACATTGGTTCCAACAACAGTAGGAGGAAAAACAACATTTTTGTCGGCCTTGACGTCTTCTGTAATGCCTGATGTATATAGTGAAGTTCCATTAGCGGCCAAGAGCTCAATTTTTATTTTTTCATATGGTTGATAATGAGAAGCACAGTTCTTCCCATTTGCGTCGCAATGATCGTCCCAATTTGCAAGCGTAATATCATATGTCCCGGGTGGTATTTGTGTTGCGATCGGAAGCTCATAGTTTATGACTTGTTTTATAGTTGCTTTATTACAGCTGATGGCCCCGAGCGTTGTGCCGCTTTTTTTTATATCGCTGAAATTGACGATGATTCTTCCGGGCACCGTTTCGTTAAACGGGCAATAGGCATTTTGCGGCCAAGGTGAGCCGGGCGGAATGAGACTTTCTGCATGTGTTGGTTTTAATCGTTGAGATACTGTTGTTTGAATGTTAAATCCTGATGCCGTTTTTCCGCTCGTGCCTGCTTTTCCTTTGAGCGTAATAAGCACTCTTGGCTGAGGATCTCCAGCAGATGAGATTTCCACAGTTTTAAATGTGAGTTCTTCCACTATAACGTCGGAGCCGGTGATTGGAGAAAAACTTGTACCACCGTCAAGTGACTGCATAATTCTTTTATTTTGTAGTTTATATACCACCTGATCGTTACGGTTTTTTGGATTTCCTTCTCTTGGTTCAAATGCGAATATGCTTTCCCCGCTTGGACATCCCTGCGATTTGTCGAAACGAATGAGTGATTCATTTCCGCAATGGTAGTTATATCCTTCACGGATGTTTCTGTACATCTGTTCTAAAGCTGAATCGAGGTTATTTATTACTGTTTTTTGGGATCGCACCTTTTTCGAGGCGTCATTAACCGCGATGATTGCCCCAACAGCTACCAGCATCACTATGGTGAAAATAAATACCGCGACCAGCAACTCTATAAGAGTAAACCCATCCCTTGTCCGTAGGTTGTTTTGGTGTGTCATTGCAATTTTATATACGTTATGCTGAGCTGTTTTTATTATAAAATACACTTACTTATAGGGCAATCAACATGTGCAGTGCCGGTTTACAATATATTCATGGCGCTTATGTTATAAAGCGATGGCCGTTCCTTTTTGCCTGTTATCTGTATATGACATGCGGGGATTCCCCAAACTGTGTCATATAATAATATCCTCATTGAATCTGCGTTTTAATTGATGTATAACATAAAGGTTAAGAAGAATGTTATGAGTTCACCAGTGGAAGAAATTAAATCCCGTTTAGATATCGTTTCCTTTATTCAGGGATATGTGAGGCTTCAAAAAAGCGGTTCAAACTTTAAGGCGCGATGTCCGTTTCATGCGGAAAAAACCCCATCGTTTAACGTTTCTCCCTCGAGAGAGATCTGGCACTGTTTCGGGTGCGGCAAAGGAGGCGACATATTTCAATTTTTAATGGAAATTGAGAATATTGAGTTTCGTGAAGCTCTGCGCATTCTTGCTGAACGTGCCGGAGTACAGCTGGGCACACAAGACACAAAAGAAAAAAGCGAACGTTTGCGCCTCCTTGATTTACTTGATAACGCAGCATTATTTTTTGAAAGAGCGCTTGAAGCGTCGGAGCCGCCAAAGCAGTATTTGATTAAAAGAGGCATTCAGCCCCAGACGATGAAATTATTTCGTCTGGGGTTTGCGCCGCATGGATGGAGAAATCTTATTGTTTTTTTGAAAGAGCGTGGATACACATTGACGGAAATGAAAAAAGCAGGACTTGTGGTGCAACGTGAGGTAACTAAGAGGTATGCTGGTGCAAGTCAGCGGACGAGTTTTGGTGAGTCTGAGTCGGGGCATTACGACCGCTTTCGTTCTCGCATTATATTCCCGCTTATTGACACAGGCAATCGCGTCATTGGTTTCGGCGGCAGGATATTTGAATCTGGTGAAGCGCCAACTCAAAGCTGGTTTCCATCGGTTGGCGGCCGAAGCGTCTTAGGCGGACCAACCAAAGGTAAGTCTGTCTCTGGTGGAAAATATATTAATACGCCTGCCACGATGTTTTATGATAAATCGGGATTTCTTTATGGTTTTGATAAGGCGCGCCATGCAATACGATTAGAGGAGAAAGCTGTGATAGTAGAGGGATATATGGATGTTCTGCTTTCATATCAATCAGGGGTAAAAAACGTTGTTGCGGTGTCCGGAACCGCTCTTACCGCGCAGCACCTGCGGCTCATAAAGCGTTTTACAGATGCGGTGTTGTTTGCTTTTGACATGGATGAGGCGGGAGTGAAGGCGGCAAGGCGGGCTGTTGAACTGGCCGTCCGGGAAAACATGCAAACGGCGCTTATTGAGCTTGAAAGCGGTACCGATCCAGCTGATGTAGCATGTGCGTCTCCCGAGCGCTGGAAGGAACAAGTAAAAAATGCGGTTGAAAGTATAGGATTTTTTCTCTCCCGCGCTATTGAAAAATATTCTTTGAAAGACGCTGTTTCCAAACGAAAAATTGGCGCTGAAGTGTTGCCGCTTGTAGCGCGGCTTTTCAGTGAAATAGAACGAGCGCATTGGATTGGTGCAATTGCCCGCCGGCTTTCTTTAAGTGAGGAAGCATGTTGGAAGGAGCTTCGTTATTACGCAAAGCTCGACATGAATGAAGAGCAAAAAAGAGTTCAGGAATTTGCCGGGTCTGAAGGAGTTGCTGGAACTTCAAACCGCAAAGTATTGCTCGAGAGGCGTATCTTAGGGTTGTTGCTTCTTTACCCACATCTCATGTCTTCCATAAAGACACTTCCCAAAAAAGAACACTGCACAAGCGAAAAGGCAGGAAAGTTATTTCAATTTATTGGGATGCAAGAAAACCTGTCCGAAAACCATGCTGATGTGGTAAATCTGTTGGACGATGATGAAAAGATATTTGTGCATGAACTTATTTTTGAGATTGAGAAAACAGCCGAGTTTATTAAAGATGTCGCCGAGGAGCTTCGTATTTGCGTTAAAGAGTGGGAGATGGAGCATATAAGAGCACAGATGGCCGATCTTCAGATAAAATTACGGGACGCGGAGGAGAAGCAAAACAGCGATGACTGTATTCGCATCCTTGGAGAGATTTATTCTCTCACGGCGCGTATAAGGTGATGCCGTAGTGCGTTTGTGCGGATTTATTTTATGCTTTTTAAGTTGTTTATAACATTAGAAAAATGAGAAAAGGAAAAAGCGCGATAAAAACAAGAAAGAAAACAGGTGCTCCAAAAAAGAAAACAAGACAGGAGGATATGCCCACGGGTCGTGTCGATAAGAAAAAAGAGCAGAAGAAAAAAAGAAACAGCCGAAAACAGGAGGAATTTGAGAAAAAGTTCGCAATCTTGGAAAAAAAAGGTAAAGAGCGTGGTGCTGTTACCTATGCTGAAATTTTAAATCTCTTTCCCCATATTGAGGACGACATTTTCCGGTTAGAGGAGTTGTATGCGCGTCTTTCGGATCTCCATATTGATGTGCTGGAAGTAAAAAACCTTATTGAGTTGGAGAAGGAAAAAAAGGAAAAAAGCCCGTCAAAGAGGGAAGGAATAATGAAGAAAAAATTTGAAGAGATGCTCACCGGCACGGAACATTATGACTCGGTGCAGATGTACTTAAAGGAGATAGGACGCATCCCGCTTCTTACTGCCGAAGGAGAGCGGGAGCTTGCAAAGCGGATAGAAAAAGGAGACATTGAGTCCAGAAAACGCTTAGCACAGGCAAACTTGCGGCTTGTTGTTTCAATCGCGAAAAAATATGTGGGGAGAAGTCATAATCTTTCACTGCTTGATCTTGTTCAAGAAGGAAATATCGGGCTTTTTCGCGCGGTTGAGAAATTCGACTGGAGGCGCGGATTTAAATTTTCAACGTATGCGACGTGGTGGATCCGGCAGGCAATTACCAGAGCGATTGCGGATCAGGCGCGCACTATCCGAATACCGGTGCATATGGTGGAAACTATTTCAAAATTCCATCAGATGCGGCGACGCCTCACACAAGACTTGGGACGCGAGCCGCTCCCGGAAGAGATTGCAGCGGAGATGGGAATGGAGCCGGAGAAGATACATCATATTATGAAGATTTCTCAAGAAACCATTTCTCTTGAAATGCCGGTCGGAGAAGATGAAGAAGATTCCACCTTAAGTGAATTTATTGAAGATGAAAAAGTACTCTCGCCGGCTGACCAGACGTCGCGAGAATTGCTTAAAGACCAGATACGGGCGATCATTGAAGATCTTCTTCCGCGAGAGCAGAAAATTTTGCGCATGCGGTTTGGTCTTGATGACAGCATTACACATACGCTTGAGGAGGTGGGGAGAGAGTTTGGAGTGACGCGTGAACGCATCCGTCAGATTGAAGCGAAAGCAATTGAAAAAATCCGTCAGCACAGAAAGTCGGACAGACTAACAGGATATTAATGTCCTGTTCGTCTGTACTGGTAACGAATAACGGTGTTTCGTTTTCAAGGGTTATAGGTATATAGGAATGCGCGCAAGTTTTGTTTTAATACTGGTAAACAATCCCGGTATTTGATAAATCGCCGGAATAATCGTATACTGTTGAGTGGCCGTTTGTTATTCGTTATTTGTAATGAGTTATTCGTTGCACTTTTAGTGCATCTAGTCCGCGGTAGCTCAATGGTAGAGCAGCGCGCTGTTAACGCGTTGGTTGCAGGTTCGAGTCCTGCCCGCGGAGCCAAATAGGATGATACGAGTTCACCTCCCCCGCCACGGCGGGGTCGGCGGGCAAATCGGCGAGAATTTTCCACGACTTTTTGGGTTCAAAGCAAATCGCTTGGGAGCGCAAAACGTGGTTCGAGCCAATTCTTTTGAGAAAATCCCGTCTCGCGACGGGATTTTCTTGCAAAGCGATAATTTTGGCTTGTTGAGCCGCTAAAACGAATTGCCGGGCGTGGTTCGAGCCAATTCTTTTGAGAAAATCCCGTCTCGCGACGGGATTTTCTTGCAAAGCGATAATTTTGGCTTGTTGAGCCGCTAAAACGAATTGCCGGGCCGGGTTCGAGCCAATGATTGCCGTTTCGTTCAAAATCCTTTGATTTTTCGGAAAGCTCGGCCTTTTCGGTAATAAGTTTCTCTTTCTTGGCAGTGTATTCCTCGCGTGAAATCGTGCCGTCCAAATGAGCGTCTAAAAGCAGGTCGAGCTTTCCTTCGGGGTTCGAACCTTCGCGATTATTTCTCCGGACACGAGTGAGACGGTTTAAATTAACATACGTTAACCATTGACACAGCAGTTAACATGGACTATTATTCAATAATATGGACAAAGAATTTCTTTCCACAAGCGAGGTGGCGAAGTTATTGGGTATAAGCCGAATAGCGGTTTTTAAGAAAATTAAATCCGGCGCCATAAAGGCCCGAAAAATTGGCCGTAATTTTGCCATTCATAAAAACGATTTACCCGATATCCTAGGGAAAACTCTCACAGAAGAAAAAAAGAACGCCATTGAAGCTGCTGTAAAGAAAGCTGTTAAGGAATATGGAAAAACATTGCGGCTCTTAGGACAAGAATAAAATCGCTGACTATAGGAGAGGTAGAATATGTTGCTTTTCGTCTGGCGAAAGAAACCATGAAATGGAATGAACCGATTCCGTCCTTTGAAACTAGATTTCCGAATATTCTAGAAAGCTGTTTAGCTGTACCATTCCAGACTTTTCAGAGAAAACATGCATATAGGGGTTTGCTGAATAAAACCGCCACTCTTTTTTATTTAATGGTTAAGAATCATCCTTTTCAGAACGGCAACAAACGAATCGCAATGACCACTATGCTTTATTTTTTATACAGAAATAAGAAGTGGCTACGGGTTGATAACCAAGAACTATATAATTTTGCAAAATGGGTAGCGGAGTCAAACCCAAAGTTAAAAGAAGAAACAGTTCGAGCAACTGAAAAGTTTATCAAAACTTACATCGCTGATTTATAAAATGAAAATCAAGGATTTATTTATGCTGAGCGGTTCGACTATGCTCACTGTAAACAAAGTCGAAGCGCCAAAAGTTGATAAAACGAGTGAAAAACACAAAAGCGAAGGGCATAGAAAGCGCCTTCGGGAAAGATTTCTGCAATCAGGACTAGGTGGTTTTCATGACTACGAGATTGTAGAATTGTTTTTAACCTTGGGTACTCCTCAGAAGGATTGTAAGCCTACGGCTTCTTACGGGGTAAACAATTACGGGGCAGAAACGGGTTGATCCTCTCGGCATTCGGTGAGCAGTTGGTTCATTTGTTCCAAGATAACGGTGGGATACTTATATTCTTCCGCCCAATCAAACTTTCGAAAGCCATCACAATTCAATGCCGTAAAGGCTCGCGCGCTAGATCTTTTCGGGGTTTGCAAATCATGCGACAACAAATTAATAACTAAAAGATAAATTATTATGGAACCCTGTTAGAAATTGAACATATTGATCTAAAGGGGAGTAATATCATAAACTGATATGAGTACACAAATTTTTAACCGGGTGAAACAAAAAAGAATTATAGAGCTTCTGGTGATCGCTGGTTTCATCTTTATCGGACTTTTAAGTTTCTTTTGGGGAAGCGGGATTTTCGCCCCGAAAGAAACGCCTGTTTCGCAATCGGAATCAGGATTGCGGGTGCTTACGACATTTTTCCCAATGTACGATTTCGCAAAACAAGTGGGCGGGAGTCGAATCGGGCTTGATATGCTTTTTAGCCAAACCCCCGAAGTTTCTTCCTTCCTCCCGGCCGATATTCAGAAAATCAACAATGCCGATATGGTGATTAAAAACGGGGCCGGTCTTGAACCGGTGCTCGATGACCTGATTGCCTCAAGCGATCACACTGATATTGAAGTAATCGATACCAGCAAAGGCATTACCACCATTACCCCCACTAAAGGCATAGAACTTAAAGAAGGTGAATGGCATAAGGAAGATGAACACGGCCCTGTTGATCCGCACATCTGGCTTGACCCCAATAATGCGATTATTCAGGTTGGAAATATCCGCGACGCATTCATCGCCAACGATCCAGAAAATGCCGATTTGTATCATAAGAACGCGGAACGGTATATTGAGGAACTCCGCGCGCTTGATCAAGAGATTCGAGAAGCGATTGCCAAACTTTCCAAGAAAGATTTCATCGCGTTTCATTCCGCGTTCCAATATTTTGCTAAGCGCTACGGGCTTAATGAAGCGGCAACTATTGAAGAATTTCCCGGCAAAGAACCGTCTCCGCGCTATCTTTCCGAAGTAATAAAACTTATCCGGGAGCTTGGAATCACCGCGATTTTTTCAGAACCGCAGTTTTCTCCAAAAGTCGTTGAGGTGATTGCGCGCGATTTGAATCTTAAAGTGTATGCGCTCGATCCCGTAGAAACCGGCAATCTCGCGAAAGATTCTTACATCTTCATTATGCAGAAGAATTTAGAGCTTCTAAAAGAAGCACTACAGTAACTATGGCAACAATCTCTGTTCGTAATCTTCATGTCACCCTCAATAGCCACCATATCCTTGATGGTTTATCTTTTAATATTGAAAAAGGCGACATCGCCGCAATTATAGGCCCTAACGGTTCTGGCAAGACAACGCTTTTGAAAGCGATGCTTGGTCTTGTGCCATATCAGGGCGAGATTCAGATATTAGGAAGGGCGCCATGGGAACTGGCAGAAATCGCCTCAAAGATAGGGTATGTCCCACAGCGGCTTGAGTTTGACCGCACCATGCCGGTAATTGTTGAAGAACTTCTAAAGGCGCATCTTTCAGCTAAAAATTCTTTGCCGAAAGATACGCTCGCATTGATAGGGGTGAAGGCGCTTCTTTCCCAAAGCCTTGGTTCGCTTTCAGGCGGAGAATTCCAGCGCGTGCTTTTGGGATTGGCTATGCTCAATGAGCCGGAGATTTTGTTTCTTGATGAACCAGCTGCGAGTATAGATATTGAAGGCGCGGCTGAGGTGTATAAACTGATGGAAACTTTAAGAAAAGAAAAAGCGATAACCACAGTTCTCGTTTCTCACGATGTAGATGTGGTGTATCGGTACGCGAACTCCGTACTTTGCGTAAATCACAAGCTTCTCTGTAAAGGCATTCCGGAAAAAGCTCTTACTAAAGAAGTCATAGAAAAACTTTACGGCGGCAATCAAGCCGTATACGCGCATAAAGAAAAAAGAAATGTTTGAGATTTTTCAGCTTCAATTTATGCAAAGGGCGCTCGTTGCCGGCGTTCTCATGGGGGCGACGCTCTCGCTTCTCGGCGTTTTTGTGGTGCTGAGGCGTTCCGCGTTTTTCGGCGACGCGGTGGCTCACTTTGCTTTTGCGGGAATCGCTCTCGGCTTTTTATTTGCGATGAATCCCATAGTGGCGGCGGTGTTTGTATCGCTTTTCTTGGCACTCGGCATGGGATATCTCCAAAACCATGCGCCAACGCAGTCGCTTGATACCATTATCGGAATTTTTTTCTCTGGAGCGGCAGCTCTTGGCATCTTTATTATCGGGCTTCTTGAAGGATACCGTGTTGACCTTTTTCAATTCCTCTTTGGCGATATCATTGCCATTTCCTTTCAGGATGTAATAACTGCCCTTTTCATTTCCGTTCTCGTTGGCATTATATTTTTTCTTACTTGGAAGCCTCTTTTCAAAATCACCTTTAATCGGGAAATCGCTCAAGTTTCTGGAGTAAGAGTTCGTTTCTATGAATATCTGTTTCTGGGACTCCTCGCCGTTGTAACCGCTATGAGCATCAAGGTGGTCGGCATTATTCTTGTCCCGGCGCTTCTGGTCATCCCCGCCGCGGCAGCCAAAAACATCAGCCGAACATTCCGCCAGATGATGGTATACGCATTGCTCATAGGGGTATTAAGCGTATTCATGGGGCTGATGGGCTCTTTTTATTTCAATACGGCCTCCGGCGCGACCATTGTCTTATTTAGCATTTTTATTTTTATCGCGACCCTTTTGGGGAGGTCGTACAACAGACGCATGGATAAGTAAATCCCGTTAGAAGGGTGTAGCTCCAGCTCATTCCCGCATCTGTTCAAGTATTACTGTGCAGGAAGAAGCGTTTTTTCCAACAAAAAAAGACTCTCCAACGACCGGAGAGTCTTCAGGAAAGAATTTCAACGAGCTTGTCTTTTGGCATGTGGAACTCACCGGCTGTTACGAATCTCTTGCTTTGGGCATACTTCCGCGGAATAAAGTGATACACTTCAACGGTCGCGTTTTCAGCAAGATCGCCTGACTCCGCCTGTATTTCAAGCATTTCTTCACGGCTAATCATTAAACGTACAAACTGCTTGCTTTGTGCGACGATGACACATCGCAGTATCACGCCGAGCACTATGACGTCAATCACTTCGCCGAAGAATACATCTCGCGCATAGGTAGTGTAGTTGCATATCCTGCAGCCCCATACATCTGGGAAACCGTCTTCATGGGAGACAATGGCGAGACTGCCGCATTGCTTACACGCATAATTACTTACTCGGTTCCACATATCTTGCAAAAGCGAGTAGTACCTCATCGTGGGCACTCCCATTTTAAAATGACTCTAACATATATTGTACTCCTTCTTGGAATTTTTTCTAAAAAGACATAAAAGTGGATATTGTAATGCAGCAGTAAGACGAAATAATAAAGTATAAAAACCCCTGTCTATCAAGTGTTTTTACGCTTAGCAGGTAAAAATATGAAGATTTGACACAAAATCAAAAACCCTCGCGTCCAACGCGAGGGTTTTTGACTAGCTTTATCACTAGAAGTTGTTGCGGCGGGGCGGTCGGTTCTGCCGATAACAATCCCGACACTGCAGGGTGTCCGCCCGGCTTGGATCAGGATTAAATGGAAGTTCCTTTATATCAGCTCCGCATTTGGAACATTTCCAATCTCCCTGATACATCTTCCGTTCTCCACCGCCTTGATTTTCGTTGTATGCCACTTTGCCTGTGTAATTATTCTAATAAAAAAGAGACCTTTGCGATTTGTTTAGGCAATGGGTATATATAAACCCGCCTTTGCCTAGTCTCATCTAACCTACCTATTATACCCAAACCATCCTTTTTGTCAAAACTGTTTTTTATATGCAAGTTCAAAAATAGTAAGCTGTATTTATGAAATTACTTTTCATTTTTTAATAATTATCCGTAAGAGCGGATCGGCACTTCGCAGTAAAGAACCTTGTTTGTGGTATAAAGCTCCAGTAGTTATTGCTCAGGTTTTTGTAGGGGCGGATTATTTTCTTGGTGAATTTTAACTCTTATCCTGCATTTCGTGCATCTGAATTCATCACCATCTCTTATAAAATCACAGTGGCCTAATTGCATGCAGGGCCGTCTTTTTGGTTTTTCAGGTTCTTTTTCCATGAGGTTTTCTTATAGACGTATCTTACCGGAGAGTATGCCAGTGTCAATTTTTATATAGTCTCTAAATCTTCATTTCCGTCTCAATGCAAGCCTACTTGTCGGTGAAAAAGGTTGTGTTGTATAAATATCCTATATACTCGTTCGCAGTTTCATAAAAGACAGCCAGCAGAGCATTGAAGTTCCGTTTGAGTGATTGCGCGCCAGTATTATATGGGAACTATATGATTTACGGTTACAATAATATCAATATTTGGTAAAATAATATCAACCAGTTACTTTAAAGGTCGCCGGCGCAAAAAACTTTATCATATGAAAAATCTTCACAAGATAGCATTTGGTTTGCTGATATTGGGAGGACTGTTGGCTCTTCTCAACGCCCTCAATATTTATTTTGCGTTTCTGCCCAGTACATTCTGGCGGGGTTTGGGAATTTTGATCGGTGCCGCAGCTATTTACGAAATAGTTACACATACGCATCGTTGCAGGGAGTGTATATCAGGAAAGTCTCAAGAGTCCTCCGCGCAGGCATCACCTCCGCAGGAAGAGGCATAAACAGCATAACACAAACGCCCCGCTGAAGCGGGGCGTTTGTTTGCCAGTGTTTTTGCTTAAAGCTTTTTGATTTTAAGAATAGTAAATGATTTTTCAGTAGGAGTTGTACAATAAACACGACAACGTACAGATCGGCATAGTAGAAAGATTTTTTTTGCTTACGCAAGTGTATTTACATCAACAAGTACTTCGTCGGCGTGCTCGGCCGGTTTGACTTTTTCATATACTTTTGCAATGACGCCTTTCGGATTTATTAAAAAAGACTCCCGCGCCGTTCCCATATATGCTCTTCCAAGAAATTTTTTCTTTTTCCAAACGCCGTAGCGTTTCACAATAATTTTCTCCGGATCAGCAATCAAGGTGAAGGGGAGCGTGTATTTGTCTGCAAACTTTTTATGGCTCTCAACGGAGTCTTTACTTACTCTAAGTACCACGACATTTTTTTCTTTAAAGGTTTTATGTGTATCCCGAATGGAGCATGCCTCTTTTGTGCATCCGGGTGTGTCGTCTTTGGGATAAAAATACAGCAGCACCCATGTTCCTTTATGGTCGGAAATCCTATGGATGTTGCCGTTTTGGTCTTTTCCGGAAAAATCCGGCGCTTTATTCCCTGCTTTTACATGTCGCATATATCTTATGTATAAGAGTAGTTTTCAATCATACATATTATGATTGTCATATAAATTTCCGCCGTTAATATGAACGGAACACTTTTCTGTAAAACAACCGAGTAAGATAGTAAAACAGAAGCGCTAAAACGAAGTAAAAAAGTATTTTATATTTTAAAATGAAAAGCAGCGCATAATGTATATAGAGATTGAGATATTGGAAAATACCGGAATCTTTCAGCATCGCTTTTGTCCCTAGTCGTGCCTCCGCTCCGTTCTTTTTCGTTGTCGGCTGAACGGATTCTTTTTTTATGTTCTGCTCCTTCATCTCCGCTTTTAAGTGTTCGATCCTTCTTTCAATCTGCGCAAGTAACGCCTTCCTTGCTGTTTCTATCTTGTTGGCTATTAATGCTATTGCATGTGTTGCAAAAGGAAGGATGCTGTTTGCCTGCTCGGGAGAGGTTTCCGTTGTTTGGGGTGTTTGGGAAGCGGCTGGTTTTTCTGGAATAAGGGGATCTGTGTCTTTGGCATCGTTTATCCCATCTTCGTCGGTGTCTTGTTTGAGAGGATTTGTTCCAATGCTGACTTCTTTCGTATCCGGCATGCCGTCGTTATCATCATCGGCATCCGCGCTATTTCCAATAACGTCTTCATCGGTATCAATGTCAACAAAACGGTCGCTGACTCCGGTCTGACTGTTTTGTAAAACAATAGTAACTTCCTCGCCGCCGGGCAATATCATCTTCGCATTCGTAATGGATGCGGAGATTTTATGAGAGCCATACACTGCTTGCCAATCAGTCCATTGGTCTTGAACTCTCTCGTTCGCGATGGAGAAATTATTGCTGTTTATTGGAGTCTCATTGTCATAGAATACGATTGTTCCGGTAATATCCTGTCCGCTATTATTATGAAGGACGGTATAAATTCTTATATGATCACCGTCAAAAAAAGGTTCTTCGGAATACCAAATGTTGCCCTGTATAAAGCCGACATTCGTGAGCGTTTGGGTTTCCCCGTGAGCATAGAAGATCGGCATGATTGTAAGTGCCATCAGGATTGTAACGACGTATAAGTTCTTTTTTGTCATTATAAAATAAAGAACTGATATGAGGCTGTATTTTTATTTTAGCATGGTGTCGGGAATCATGCTGAAAAGAAATGAATCTTTTAAGGTAAAACGCTTTTCTCGACAAACATACAGATAAAAAGCATAATGTTAATTATACTATGGGAGGTCAAAGAAGTTTTTTTAAGGAAAATTTCTCCCGCTCACCGTTGTTGTATATGACCTGGGTTTTGTCAGGAAATTATTCCTGTTTTGGGTAGCATCTCAAGAAATGGGATGCATGGGAAAAAATTGCGAATCAATGTGCAAAATTCTTTAATTATTTCATCATACTTGTTTCATCATATCATGTATCTCAATCCTTCTTTTCCGAGCTCTGGCGCTTCCTATAAAGTTCATTCTTTCAGAATAAAAACAGCGACCTCTTTGCCGATTCCCGGAGGTAATTTAAAATTTTGAGTTCCTGACAAGACTTGTACTCTTGTTTGGGTTAAAGAATAACCTGTCAGAATGTCAAGCCATTTGAAGGAATATGTACCGGCACTCATGTTTTTGATCCCGATATCTCCAGATAGAGATGCGGAATAGGCAATATAACTTTGACCTGGATTTGCCAGTAGGTATTGGGTTCCAGCGCTTGCCAAATCATCTCTGGGGGACATTTTGTTTAAGGTTGTGCTCTCCATAAAGTTTACAAGTCGGCCACAGTCAACCAGGGTTTCTTTCGGGGTGTTATCTATTGTCCATCCAAGGGCCGTGACGTAAGCACCTGCCATCGCAGCAGCCCAATTCATTTTTCGTGCCGATGAATCAATCGGCTGGTTAGCCGCTTCCGACATGTTTAAGTTGTATCTTCCAGAAGCATTATTCCAAGCCTTCAATACCTCAACATGCATTTCTGTAGGGGTTGAAGGACTATTGATTTGCATAGCAAACTGTCCGATATTTGGATCGTTTGCAAATTCTGAAAATGAAATACTTTCATTTTTATGGACCCCAATGACATGTTGATTGTTGTCTGCTGAACGAATCACTTGTGCAATATTGGATACGCGAGTAGCCGAGAACTTTTCTCCATATTCTTCAGCAACAACCCAAATCAAATTTTTGTGGTGTTCAAATCGATTAACAATACCTTCAATAAAGGCTTTTTCAGCAGATCCAACGATATCACCCGTATTCCAAATATTTGCGCTATCATCATAAAAGAAAAAGTAGATCACGATAGAATTTCTGTCCATCTCGCTAAACCAACTCTCCCACTGATCTAAAACCTTGGCATTTAATCCTTTTGTAGGATCATGATTAATAAACGGATTGTGTGTGTTATTACCATCTCCACCATGAGAACGAATGGCCTGGAGGTAAATGCTGTTAGCCCCGGTTCCTTTAAGTTTGTTAATAAGATTGAGTTGGTCACCACTTCGGGTTCCATCGTTCAGGAGTGTTCCGCGATATAAAAAGTCTTCCGGATCTCCCGGGCCACACATAAAGAAAGGTTTTCCATTTTCATAGATAAGCCACTCAGGATTAGTGGGATCAACGATTATTTTACCTTTACTTGTTGGGGTGGGGGTGGGCTCAGGTTGAGCAACTACGGCATTGATAAGAGATCGTGCCACGCTGTTGAAGTCCCGATTATAGCCACTTTGGTCGCGAGTTCCGCTTTGCCAATGAACAACAACCATTCTTTGAGATGGAAATACAGTAAGCACTTTCGTGCCCCAGTGACCAACGGCTTGATAAGTATCAGCAGGTAAGTCTGGAAATAATTTTTTATTTGCATTGAACCAGAAGTTAGCTCCATATACACCAGGTCCCAGACTTGATAGATCATTGCCTCCTCCTATTGTGCCAACACCTAGGTAGTCATCCACAGAGCTTCCTGTTGTCCTAGGAAGATTGGATGGCACCTGGACATTCACGTACAGGTCAAAATATTCTTTGGGGAACAGTTGTCGTCCGTTCCAATAACCTTTGTTTGCCCAAAGCCATCCAATTCGGGCAAAATCTCTCACAGAGGTGCTCAATCCATAGCCATCCCTGCTGGAAAAAATCGAACCATCTTGAAAGCCCAAGGCACCCAGACGATTTGTATTGATGGCGACTTGGTTGGCATTTGAAGTGCCATAAACGCCATCATAGAGCATGCGGACATAAAGTTTGATAGCATAGTCATTATATGCCCAAGCTTCCCCCGGCCCTTCAGGAAGGGTGTATCCGCTCGTCATGTTGGAGAGATGACGAAAGGTCATAGGGAGGTCAGCCGATCTTAAACTCTTACCCAAAACCTTGTTAACGTAAGATGCAATGCGATCGCCAATGCCTGAAAGTTTTCCTTCTTTGACCGCAAAGAAAAGCAGTGTGGAATGTACCGGCTTTGCAGCGGATGCCCAGTCGTTTTTATCGCTCAGGCTTCCCCAAGAAGCGACCTGATAACCATCTTTGATAACCATGCCATTGCTACTGAAATTCCTAACAGCAGAAACAAATTGGTCGACTCCCGATTGTTTAAGTCCCACGTCTTCAGGATTACGCGCTGCCCAGCTGGCTCCTGGGAAAACGATTCCTATATCCACTGAACCTGTACCGGGTAACACGGGTTCATCAGAATCAATGTTGCTGCATTGTGCAGTATTGAGCGTGCAGTTTGTATTACACGACACCGTGCCTTTATCGTACCCAAGACTACGACAAGTGTTTCCTCCAAGGTTGGAGCCCTCGCACGTTTCTCTTGCCGAAGTCTGGATTGTTCCATCGCCGCAGAATTCGTTTGGAATGCAGTTGCCGAAACTGCCCCACTGGCAGGCATTGGTGCCGGCAGGCGGATTACAGGCTCGGGTCTTCGTGCCTTTGTACCCATCAAGCGTCGTGCAGGAGAGTATTTCAGTATTCCCATCGCACGCTTCTGTTCCTTCCCGGACGTTATTGCCGCAGACATAGTTCACACAAGAGTCAGTATTCCATCGGCAGTTCGTGCTGCAGGTAATCGGCCCTCCGCTATCAAACCCCTTTTGGATACAGGTGGGGGCAATACGCTGCACGCCGATCTCACATTCTTCCGGAGCAGTGATGATGTTATCACCGCATGAGAGGACGGGACAGGAGGCGTTGGAGGCATAGCAGGCGTTACTGCACCAGGCATAACCGGCAGCAGCGCAGGAGAATGCAGTGGTGCATTTGGAGGGAGTCGTCGTACAGGTCAGCGGACAATCCTGCGCGCAGACGGCGCTGGTCTCTCCCGTTTCGCAGATTGCATTGCCGCAGATAGGCGCTGATAGAAAGGAAGAACAATTTGGGATACCGTAGTTTTGCCAGTTTGAGGGATCACTGTTAGCGGCATTGGGTTTCCAGACGAACCGCGACCGTGGGATGGCGCGGCACTGCGCCTCAATACTTGCAACATAGTTGAGATATTCCTGGTCGGTGCGGTTGAAAATCTTTGATTGGACGATTGCTCCATCGCTGAAAGTCCAGGTGTGGAGTATCCATGTGGAGGTTGAGACTTGGCCACAATCACTCGGGCAGCTGTTTTGGGTTTCTCCCGTTTCGCAGATTGCATTGCCGCAGACGCTGGTCGGCGTTGGCTGTGGTGTGGGCAACAGCGGCGTGCCCGTGCAATCCGGGATGCCGTAGTTTTGCCAGTTTAAGGAATTGCTGTCTGCCACGCGAGCGCTCCAGCGGAATTGAGTGATTGGAATCGCGCGACACCGCGCCTCAACACTTGCAATGTAGTTCAGATATTCCTGGTCGGTGCGGTTGAAGATATGTGAGATCTGGGCCTTGCCATCGCTAAAGGTCCATGTGTGTATGATGCGAGTAGCAGTGGAAAGCGGGGGCGTGGGCTGTGGAGTGGGAGTAGGAGTGGGTGACGGCGGTTGCGGAGATGGCGAGAGACTGTCACGATCCGCAATCAGATCGTTGAGTTGTTTGCGAGTCGCGGACCCCACATACCCCGTACCATTCGCCAGTCCTATCGGAATCAGCACGTCTTGGGCATAGAGGTTCTGGAATTTGATCACTGCTACTTTGGTGATTGGTCCGAAATAGGTGGTTTCCTGACCGGGAGATCCGGGACCGGTTGCGGCAAGCCGGGTTTGGGAATTATTGTTTAACTC
>MHOA01000007.1 GCA_001821765.1 Candidatus Ryanbacteria bacterium RIFCSPLOWO2_12_FULL_44_26 | reverse complement strand
CTTGTGAAGTTTTACCTCCGCGGAGAAGAAGCAAATAAAAAAGACCCTTTTGAGTGGTAACTCACGGCGTATGGGTCAAAGCCGTTTTGTTGTTACTCGGAGAGAAACAGCTTAATTGGTTTGCACAGTATGTAGAGCATGATGAATGATGCAAAAATTGAGCATGCGATCACGAACGGTCGGTCAACACTCCAGAGATGTTCAATCAACTTATACCAGAAAGGGATTGCAAGCAGTATGCATGTTACAGCATAAACAAACGTAAACAGGTCAGAACGGAAACTGTTCATTCTCGCCTTTTCTTCTCCAAGCTCTTCTAACAATTTTTCCTGAACTTCTTTTGTTAAGGCCATTTTACCTCCCGGTTTACTGTAAACCTTTGTAGCCAAGATAACACCACACCACGAGCACTACTATGTAAATGGCACGGATAGCCGTGGTGTGTGATCCAAATCTCAAAGGATGCGGCGAACGCCATAAGTCGTAAAAGTGTCTTACTTCTAACCCTAACCTGGTTTCAACTTCCGCACCGTTAATGAGACAAATGGTGTATAGCTTTTTTGTCCGCGCTTCAATCAGCCAAACAATAAGAGTTACAGTAATTCCAAGCGCTGGTACAGCCCACAATGCTGTTTGCCCTACATCGCCTAATCTATCTTTGTTTGTTAACATGTATTGATAGGCGCCGAGCAAAGCCGAAAGAACAGTTGCAGCGAACGCAAGCACCGCAAACCGTATCCCAACCAAAAACCTCCAATCTGCCCCCACCACCGTGTATTCATTCCGCAGTGACAGACGTGTTTCTTCGTCGTTTTCAGGCACCTTGCGCTCCTTCTGTGGTTTTCAGAGAACAATACTACGTGCTTCATAGCATATTTTAAGAGAAAAATCAATGATGCGTAATAACCAGACACGTCAGAACTCAAGCACTCCAATGTGGGAAGTCGGACTTCCCACATGGTTTTACATTTAGTTATCAGCCGACATTGTTGTCGGAGATTCCTGTTTTGATGTAAGCGATTGGCGCTTGCTGAACTTAAAAATATAAAAAATATCAACAATCGCGAGGGTATTTAAGACAAGCAATACAATAAACCACCGCTTATCGCTCAACCGGGCGGACTTCCAAAGCGCGTATCCTTTCCACGGCAACGTCCAGAGAGCAACCGCGAGAATAAATATTACAAAACCTGTTGAAAGTTCTTCCATATTTTATGATATATAAAACCGATAATAATTTTTCATCCTATTAAATTAGGAACCAAATTCCTCACCACTGCCCCTATAATAACCGCAACGCCGCCGATAATCAGCATCTCAAAACTGCTTCTAAGGACATTCACGTGAAGGAATTTTCCTCCGGCAAGACCCAACAGAAAAAGCGCGAACAATGAAACAGCAATTGAGGTTGGAAACGCGGTTGACACATCAAGCACAAGATATGGAAAAAGCGGAATAAACCCCGAAAGAAAATAGGAAATAAACATCACCGCGCTTGCCGGAAGGGCGCGCGCAAAAGACACCTCCCTTCCTTTAAGATATTTTTCAGCGGAATGTTCTGAAAGGAGGCTCCCCACTCCCATAGAAAACGCTTCAACAAAAATCAGGATAAGGCCCGTAAGCAAAATAATGTGCTGCGCAACGCCCGCAATGGCAATTCCTGAAAGAAGGCCGACAGTTGATACTAAACTGTCTTCAACGCCGAAAATAAAGTTTCTTACATAGGGCGCGAAATGCTGGCGCAGTTTATAAGTTTTCTGATCCATTAAAACTTTTCGTACGCATCCTGAGGAATCAGCAGCCTGCCTGTTAATTCATCAAACTGCCCATCCGTAACCGCGCTGATGACAACCCCGTTTTCCACTTCTATCGTCATCATATGAGACGTAACGACTTGGGCGAGTATTTTTCCTGCGCGATTGCCGTACCCGGCGTGGTTGGATTGAAAAGCAAAAATCAACCTATAACACGAAATACACTCTAACGCATACGAGGATTCCAACTTAAGGCCAAATCCGTCAAAGACGTAGGTTGGGGAGGAGGCAACAATCCACTTTTCGGCAATAGCTTTTGATTCCTCAAGAGTGAACCTTTTGTCTTCCTTAGGCAGGAGAACGTCCGAAACATCTTTGCTGTTTGATCTTAAAAACATAATCGCCACAGCCGCAATAAAACCAAGTGCAATCAAAACGCCAATAAATAACGTTTTTCTGTTCATAAAGTTGTAATCAGTAATAATTGCCACACAATATATATTACAGCACGGAACTCATCACCGCGCAAACAAAAAAGTTCAGTGCATAGAGTAAATGAAAAAACGGGACGCGGCCTGCCTATGCTTCCGTAACGATCACTGGATCATCTTCTAGAATAGCGTCGGCATCAACCGTGCCATTCTCCGCGTCAGCGTCTTGCTCTTCTGATTCATTTCCATCAGCTTCCGCATCCGCCCTCTCGCCCGCCTCCTCTTCTGCTTCAAAATCTCCGGAGGCGCTTTGATTTTCCGGTTCTTCATCCACCGCTCCCGTTTCTTCTGCAGTATCTCCACCATTCATAGCCCCAATATTATTTTCGTTCTCCGCAGTCTCCGTTGTTGAAACCGCCGCATTATCATCGGGTATAACAGTGCTATTTCCCGAATCGTCTGCCGTTGTGCTTGCAGAATCAGATGGCAAATCTAAGATTAAAGGCGCGGTCGTTGATACTGAAAAATCACCGGCAGAAACATCAGTTAACTCATCAGCAAGTTCCCCACTTATATTTGTCCCGACATCTGCGTCTTCTTCAACTCCAATGTAATATATGTCGTCGTCATTGATATCTCCGCTGTTTTCTGCAGAAATACCTGCTCCGTTCACGCTGAAGGATAACGGGATATCGTCAGGACTAAAAATACACATCGGCGCAAGCGGATTTTCTCCTCCATAAAATTCATAAATTCGCCGCGCAACATACATTACGTCCTGCAGTTCCTGTATCGTAGATACGGGATTGGCAATCACCGCCTCAATAACGGTCAGCGCTTCGCCGATAGTGGAAAACGGCGAAAGACCCAACCGATCAAAAGCAAAATTGCCATCGTCAGCTCCAGCAATAAACGCATCTGCGTCCAAATGGCCGGAAACGATATTTAATTCATCGGTAAGCGCATGAATCGTTGCCCGGCAACGGCGTCCTTCAACAGGATCTCCCGCCGGGCAATTCGCAACCCATAAATCCTCGCAGATCTGCCCGCCGCTATGCGACGCAAACACGCCGGAAAAATCCGAAGAGAGATCATTAATTTCACTCGCCCATATACTGGAGCCCGTGCCCCTAAAACATCCTTCATGATCCCTCCAGTATCTTAAAGAAAGCGCATCGCACTGCGGAGGCAATTCAAGCACGTTAAAACAGATATCGTCCACTGCTCCGGAGCCCGGGAAAAACACATGCATCTCTTTAATGCCGTCTTCAAACACGGAAATGGTCTCGGCGGCATTATCCCCCAGCGCGGAAAGCGCGCGGCTTGAAAAGTTACTGCCGCCCGCGTTATACAGTTTCACCTCTCCGCCGGCCTCCTCTATGTCAAATATCCGCAAAGTCTCTACGGTCGTTTCCTGCGCAAAGATGAATTTTATAACTCCTCCGGCTCCTTCATCATCGGGTGTGTCAATAAGGCCGTCGTTGTTGTCATCGTCATCGTTCTCCGCGATAACAAGGACATTATGCTGGGCTATGGAATTTTCCCCGAGCGCTCCTGCCATGCCACCTATGCCGATACCCGGCCCTCCGAAATCTTCGTTGGGGGTTCCTAAATCCATATCTTCGCCGGTGGGATTATCTGAATCAAACGCTATCCCAATATGGGGGCCGCCGCTGTTGTTGTGAACGTTTATCGCAAGCCCCCACGGCATATATTCATTATTAATAAGCTGTCCTGCTGAAATTGCCTCGCCGGACGCATCCGAATCAAACGTAACAGTAGTACAAGGGCGAGGTTCAATTTTTGCGGTAACATTAATGACATGCGCTTCAAACGCGGAAAGCAGCGGCAAAAGGGCAACGGTTATAATAAGCGCTCCCGATGTCATGCCGACAAGCGAGCGCCTTTGAAAGAGCGATTTTATGATCCTTCCCGCAATGGAACTTCTCCGTGAACGATCTAGCGCAATGGATTTTTTATAGGCATGTCCGGTTCCAGCGGTTGTTGGCCTGCAAGGTGCCGCCGGAGGAACAATATCCGTTACCGGCACGTAGCGGATGCGCCGTGGCACTTTTACGAATCGTAATATCATGCCGTCGGCTTCTTCCGTTATTGCCCAATCCCAAAGTCGCGGTCCTTCTTTGAACCCGGTGACGCTTCGCTTTTTCAGATTTTTTCCGGCGCGTTTCATAAACAATAAATAATTCAATTGGCGGATTCCAGAATGTTTGCTCCCATCACTGAAATAAATCCAAGATACGGAATGCGCGCGGTTTTGCCGCGAAACGTCAGCGCCTCGCCAACGACGTTTTCATAGCGCACCGGCTCGTCCTCGACGAAGTTGGCATCTCCTTTCGTAACGAGCATCTTATCCTTGAGCGCCACAACCCTGTGGATCGTAAAGCCGCGCTCGTTTTTCCAGACGATAATGTCGCTTTTTTTGATCTCATCCTTCCCGACGCGCTTTATCAAAACAAGATCGCCCTCTTTCAAAGCGGGCCACATGGAGCCGGAAGTAATCGCGGCTAAAGGATAAGGAGTTTCCAGCTTCCACGACAAAAATTGAGGGAGCCCCCATACGATACTCACAATTATTAAAATGTAGACAGCCGCGTTTAGGATTACGCGAGCGGCTCTTTTTATCATCCTCAGCTCTTACGCCAAGGCCCTGGAACTTTAAAAAGGAATACCCTACCGGAAAATTCTTCCCCGACCGGAGCGGAAGCAGGAATAAAGACTGTAAACTGGAGGCGCTCGGTCTCTCTGGCAGAAAGCACAAAATTGTTTTTATCAAGATCCATAAGCTCGGAAATTCCGCCCACCCGCAGCACCATAATGAACATGGGAATAGGAGTGGCATTCACTATTTCAACTCCTCTTACGGCGGAGGTGCCGCGCGAGAGATCCCCGAAATCTAGAGCTTCGGTCGTGGGATTTACCCCGACTCTTCCCTCACCCTCAATCACCCGCACAAGCGCTTTATATTTATTGGCATCCAGCGTGACGTAGAAAACAAAAAGAAAAACAAGGGTGATTGCTCCTATCAAAACTTTCTCGCCTCCCGTAAATTTTCTTGATTTTATGGCGGTTTCTTCCGGTTTTTGACGATTTACATTCCGTAAATCCATGACTGGGTCCATGACCTTATAATATACCAAACGACCTTTGGTTTGTTAATCCCCCAATCCTCCGGTCCCGGCAAGCCGGAACCGGAGTGATCGAGGATCAAATATTAATTCCTCTTATGCATCCGATTCATCATCGTCAGTCGGATCCCAATTACCACTATCGTCTAAACAACCTAAATCTGCTGAATCAATGTCTTCGTCACTATCATTATTAAGACCATCGCTGCATTGCGGCAATATTTCTCCGTTTGACTCGCTTACTCCCGTTACCTCTACCCACAAATCGCATCCGAATACTTCATGCTCAAGTCGGGGGTCAAGCTGGTAGTCCTCCGGAATGACATTATCCTGCGCGCAGCTTCCCTTAAAGCAAGGCACATGGAGGTCAATAGTCCAGATGTCTACAATGTCTTGAATGGACTTGGCAAGATAGCCATTAACCAATCCCTGCTGACCTTCTTCATCTTCGTCGTCGTCATATTTCGATGTGCACTCATTGTCATCAGGCCAATCTATATCTCCATCCAGATCATTATCCTCTCCGTCATCGCATTCAGCGCGGTGAAACGCTCCAATGCTTCCGTCATTGTCATTGCCTAAAGAACCCTGTTCATCATCGTCCGAATCTTTTGACAAGTACGGACAAAGACTTGGATAGCAGACATCGTAGTAAGGATCTTCAGGATCCCCTGGATCCGTAGGACGATTTTTGTGACAGAATTGAGTGGTAGATATCTGTAATTCAGGCGCGCAATCTGTTGTGCCGTCGCGACAGACTTTCCCTTGAGGATCTATCGGCTTATCCTTCTGCTTGATATGGTACTCAACGTCATCAACTCGCCCTTCCTCTCTGAAGGAGTCGCTCAATTGAACGCCAAAATCCTTAAAGAGCACTTCTTCTGGGAAAACAGTCCCAAACTCAATTGCTTCGGTCTGCACTTGAAGAGCGTTTTCAATTTTCGCAGTCACATTAATGACATGCGCTTCAAATGCCGCAAAAAGCGGGATTATCGCTGCAGCCGCTCCTGCCGAACCTAATGCAAGTAAAATTCTTTTTTTCATTTTTTATTATTATTCGTCTTTAACTAATAATAATTTATCGACCATTTTGTAACCGAAAGCTCGCTTAAGAGCTATTGATGACGCACTTCTTAAAAAAATTATTTAATGCGCCATTCACAGCCCTTATCTTCCGGCTACGTCTCTCTTCTCCTAAAAAAGAAGAAGAGAATGTAGCAAGAAGCTTAATCCGCTGGGCACTCCGCAAGCCCTATAAGAATCGGTTCAAGATCCTCAAAATCAGCCGCACCGAAATAATGCGCCTCTGAATCGGCAATTTCAGTTTTTAGATACGATTCAGTCGCGGGGCTCACGCCTATCCCCACCACGAATATTTCTATGCCTGCCGCGCGCGCGGCATCAGCGGCAGCTGCCGCATCTCCTGCGGGATCACCGGCCGGCCTATTTGGCAAACCATCTGTGAGGATTACCATCACGTCGGGCGTTGCCGGCCGCTCATGTTCATGCGCGTCATCAAGTTCATCTGTAGCAAGCTCAATACCTTTTTTGAGATTGGTAAATCCACCCGAAACCAGAGCATTTATCGCGTCATGTATATCAGACGCAACGTCGGTTAAATGAAGGTCTAAACTTCCAGTAGTAGAAAAACTCGTCTGCCCAATATGCACTGTATCTACTGAAGGAGCTAAGGCATCAACAAACGAATTAGCGGCGTCCTTAAGCGTCGTAAGCTCACCAGCGTCAATTGATCCTGAACGGTCCAAAACCAGCATGAGATCAAGCTGTTCCTCGCATCCGGGGGGGGTTGATGTGGCAGTCACTTCAAGCCACAAATCACAGCCAAAAATGCTGTGCTCCAAGAGCGGATCAAGCTTGTAGATTTCAGGATCAATATCGGGATTTTCCGATGTATCCCTTATAAAATCAGACCAATCCTGACTGCAGTGATCCTCAAAACAAGGCACTTTAAGGTCAATATTCCACTCATCTTGGGAATCATTCGCTGACGCTATGAGGCGTCCAAATGTCTCGTGGGCTAAAGTAGTGGCGAGTGTCCACGGTCCGGGAAGTCCATGAAATGGAGGTATAGCGGGGCCGTCGTTTTCGCCTTCATCGCCGTCTAAGGTAATCTCGGTCTTAGATAAATACGGGCAAAGCAATGGCATCATTGTTGATCCTTCAGGGCAGAAGAAATTGCCATTTTCGTCCTCATACACAGGAGGATGGTCGGAAGGATCGTTATCATTTACGCATTTCGGTTTCTGCCGGAGTACGTATTCAACATCGTCAACATTAAAATTCGCGATTGATTCAGAGAGAGAAACAAGAAACGTTAAATCGAGCATTTCCTGCGGAAAGGCAGTCCCGAAATCCAGATCCGGAATGGGGTCCAGAAGAAAATTATTATCAATCTGCGCGGTTACGTTAATGACATGCGCCTCAAACGCTGAAACCAATGGCAATAACACAATGGCTATGCCGAACGCGATAAGACTTAAAACAACATTCTTTTTCATAAAAATTCACTTAGTACTTAATAATCAGATATCGGCAATATTTTCTGTTTAAATGAAGTAATAAAAAAGCGCAGGTACAGAACTTGATGAAAAGCGGTTTCCCTGCGCTTTTTTAAGTTGTATTAAAAACCAACATTCATAAAAACCTGCGCTCTTATTTCCTTGATCTAAGTTTTCTTATTTCGATATTTCTATGCCATGTTCTTACCATTACAACTTTAACAATTCCAAACACTCATGGTCAATAAAAATGAACCAAAATTCATAAACACTTTGGTCACAAAATATCCACAAGATATACCCATCCCTTAAAGGGCGTTCCGTGCCAAATCAAGCGCATACTCAAGCCAGAATTTTCCTGCTGGCGGGCCGCCGTTGCAATCTCCATCCGACTCGCCCGGGGGCTTTATCCAAAGATAAGCGTCCACCAACGGCTCGCCAGTCTTGATTGTTGGCTTCAGTCCCAATGCCCGTCCCCGCGCATTGCACCATTCTTTATCGCTGGGAGGGCCGTTTCCGTTGCGGCTTGTATCCACAATAAATGACGTGTTGCCCGTGCGCGCCGAAACCGCGCGACCAAATATCAGCTCATCGGAGAGTAATTGATAGTTTGATACATTCACGATAAATCCGTCCGCTCTCGCGATTCCCGCCTTCAGCAGCAACGCTGAAATTGCATCCGGCGTTTTCCAGAAACTGTGCCCTGCATCAAGATACACCCGAACGTTTAGAGAATGTTTTTTTAGTATTTCAACGGCATCGCGTATTTCTCCTAACCGAATTGCCTGATCGTTTAAACTAAGGCCGGTGGCCAGCGGGAGCGCATCCGGCTCAAGAACAATCCATGCCCGTCTTATGCCAATTCCTTGGGCAACGGCGCCAACCCAATCGCGATAGACTTCGTTCTTTAAACCGCTTCGCCATGCGGGCGTCGTATGTGAAGGAATATTATAAAGAACAAAAAGCGCAATTTTATTTTGATCCGCTGCTCTAGCGTTTATTTCTTCCACGCGGGCGCGCGCTTCGGCCGGGGAACCTCCGATAATCCATGCAGCCTGCGGAAAACAGGAAATTTCCCTCAATACATCGGCGTCTTCCGTGCGTCCCTCTGTGGCAAGCGCCATTTGCGCTTTTGCGGCTTGAGATTTCGGATCACGGTAAAAGGGAGAGGAGTTGATCGCCGCCTCACATGCCTCTCCGGTCAGCGGTTTTCTAAGAATGGAAGGGGGCGGCGGAAACGACAATGCAAGCCCCTTCACTGATTGATCCTCATGTTCTGTTCTCTGGTTCTCTTCCTTTATAGCTGGCGCTTCTTGATATTTGGAATCAACAGAATCCTGATCTGTGCTGTGATACGAAATAGCTGGCGTATTATTCTCTTTTTTGGTATCCAACAGCATATTAAAAAAAGAAACAGCAATAACTACGCTTGAAACAGCGATAAAAATGAATATAAAACCAAAAAGGAGTATAAATAGTCTTACGGGGCTCTTAAACTGCATATTGTTTTCCCGAAATGATCATGTTTCTTGATGGACAAAACAGTTCTCTCCTCTAGAGAACAAAGACAGTGTATCAGATTATTTGCGCTTTAGTGCCTGACCGCCTCAATCCCAGCGATCTTGGGATTTTGGACTTCGCGGGAAAAGAGGATGTTCAGCGTGCCATCGGAGACCTCAACATGGAAGGTTTTCGTAAGCGCGGTGTTTGCTCCCGCTTCGGCATAAATGTCAAAGTCGTCTAGAACCGTGGCGCCTTCAATGGCCACATCAAACACGCGCGCGCCAACCGCAAAGGCGCCCGACCAGATTTCGGCAAAATGGAGGGTCACTTCGTAATGACTATTGTCTACCGGAATAGCATACGCTAATTCCGGAGCTGGGGTATCATCCCACCGCTCGGTCTGATAGAGCAGGTCATCGGCCGTGTTGCTGATCGCAGCAGCGGTGGAGAAGGTGTTGCCGGTGTTGAAATGCGCATCGGCTTCCCAAGTGTTGCCGCCGGTATCAACGAAGGAGAGGCCGCCGGTGTTGATGCGGATGCCTGCTGATGGCGCTTGGTGCTCATCAATACCGTAGGGATTGTACATTTCGTGTATTGCGCTATGGGAATGACCCTCCATTGTCCCACCGGCGACCACATGGATATCATCCCCAACCAGCACGGGATAAATACCATGCCGGGGCGTGGGGAGATCCGGCAGTGCGCGCCATGTGTTTGTTACGGGATTATACGCTTCAACATTCGGATACGTCCCGGACGACGGTCCTCCGCCCTCCCCGCCAATTACAAAAAGTTCGTCCAGCAGCGCAACAGCTGTTCCCATGCCGCCTCTTGGCGTCGGAATGGGAGCGAGCATTCCCCATGTATTAGAGGATGGATCGTACACGTACGAATCGTCAAACGTCAATTCGTTTGGATCATTCTCTCCTTGCCTGCCGCTAAAAACGTAGAACTTGCCGCTGTAACCCACGCCAGCGGCGTGATTCCTGCCGGACGGCATTGGGGCAAGTTCCGTCCATATGTCCGCCACCGGATTATACACGAACGTGTCAGTTGGATTCCCGGCAAGATTCCCATCGTGGATGCCTCCCGCAATATAGAGCTTTCCGCCAATAACGCCGGATGCAACCGAGCCAAGCCCATACGGCACGCCTTCTTTCATGAGGGGTGAACCAAGCGACCATGCATCCGTGACAGGATTATAAATCGCAAGTGTGTTTGATTCTCCTTCCCCCGGAGGTAAAATCCCGCCAAACATATATATCTTCCCGTTAATAACCTCAACAGCTGCGTGATCCGCCAACGGGGCTACCGTCTGCGGCGCCATACTCTCCCAGACATTTTGCATCGTATCATACCGGTAGAGCGTATCGTTATATGCGCCTTCGCCGTGACCAGCCAGCACATAAACAAAATCTCCAATCGCCGCAGCCGACATCTCACCGATTGCAATGGGAAGCGGCACCTTGGCAAACCACTTGCCAACCAAGGGCGGCGGAGGCGGAAGTGTTGAATCCATATAGGTATATCCCCCGGGAAGAACGGCGGTCATGCCTGCGGTAGTTACCACTATGTCTACCGCTCCCGGCGCGTCGCCGGCTGGAACCATGCACTTTATAGCTGTTGATGTAACAGAAACGGTTGGACAATTTTTTCCTCCAAACGTGACCATGGCCATACCGCCCGCATTAAGCCCAGAACCGGTAATAAGCGCTGTTCGTTCTCCGGTCAGCGGACCTCGGTAGGGTGTTGCCGATATAATATGAGGAACGGAAGGGACGGGTTCACTGGGCTTATGATAAATAATCTTACCAGCCAGATGTTGGGCGATGAAAATCGTTCCATCAGGACCAGTCGTTACATCAAGACCCCCCTGCGGCGTTAAGATGTTTTGGCTTGCCACGCTCTTGCCATCACCTGAAAGCTCAACGTCATAGAGCTCCCCTTCCCAGCGCGAGGCAAGCAGATGGCCCTTTAATTGCCCGCCGAAGGTGTTTGAGCGATATTCGGTAATGCCATTGGTAGATGGGGTGAATGTTGTCATGGGAGCGGTATATTGCGCGTCGCTCGGCTCAAAGATACTGCGCCACACGCACTGCCGAGGATCGCTTGCTCCGCGCAGACGATTTGCGTGGCCATAATATCCATTCTCAACAATGAGATTGAGCTCGTCAGGCTCTTCAGGGTCAGGGCCTTCTGCCGCGCACCCGGTTGATTTCCCTCCATACCCGAAGTTCGGGCCGTTGTCAGTTCCATAGAGCCCTCCGTTAGAATGCAGAACCAAATCATAGGGGTTGCGAAAACCGGAAGCAAAAACCTCAACATCAAACCCTCCAGTTTGCTCCCCCGCTGAGTTATGAGTGACATTCCCATCAAAATTTTCCCGCTCAAGATGGGCAACCAGCGTGGCCGCTGAAAGCGCCCCTTCATCCAGCTCCCCCGAAGAACTGAGCACTCCCGGGACACCGGCATTGGTATTGCCTCCGACTTGAATATACATTTCCCCTTTCATTCCGAATTCCATGCCGTTCATGCCGTGATCGTGATCGGAAACCGGAAGACCCGTGATAATGTCTTCTTTAACGCTTAAACCGGGACCGCTCAAGGTGCTTATTTTTCCTTTATAAAAATCAATATCGTCTCCATGAAAAAGAAAGCTGTGCGCCACATAGAGCTTTGGGTTTAAAGGATCATCTAAAGGATTAAAGGCGATGCCAAGAATACTCCGAAACGTCGACTCTGAATCCTGAATGATGCCGGTAGAATAGGAATTAATGACGTTGAGATTATCATCAAGCGTTAACACCCATACTGTCCCGAACTGCGTTCCTACATAGAGCTTGCCGTCAGGTCCAAAAGCAAGGCTTGTCGGGCCATTAATACCTGAAAAGAGCGTCCCGCTCGTAAACAGAACGGGCGGCGGAGCATCTTCGATATAAAGATAATTTTCTCCTTTGCTTACGCTATTTGGCGTTGCCACGCTTACCGCTACCGTTCCGATTCCCGCAGGTGCAATAACCTCTATAGTATTTTCGTCAATAATCGTAAGGCTGCTCCCCGTAAGCGCTGTTCCCCCGAAATTGACCGTTGTTTCATCTACAGAAAAAATAAACCCAAAACCGTTTATCGTTACTTTATTGCCGCCGACCTCGGGCCCTGAAAGAGGATCAATAACATTGATGACGGGGAGGAGCGCTGGATATTCATAAAACAACGCGCTTGAAGGAACAATCTGCTCTGCTATCGCAGGAGGCGTCCAGTAAAATTTCAATCCTGCTTGCCCGCTTGCCTCAAAAAATTCAATCATAACCTTATGCATCCCGGCAGATAACGCGCTGACCGCGGACATCTTCTTCATCGCATGGAGTCCGTCATTGTTGATCAAAAGCGCGTCGTCTATAAAAAGCCGCGAGCCGTCATCGCTTTCTATCGCGAAGCCGTATGATCCGCCAACCGGAATATCTATAAATCCCGTATAGCGGGCGGCAAAGTTTTCGCTAAAAGGAGTTCCAGCAAAATTTCCTGATGTCGCATCATAATTAAGATTTGGCTCTATTTGCGCCCAGTCGGCTTGCAGGGCGCTTACATCCGGTATGGATGTAAGCGGGGTGCCGGTAAAATCAAAATAATAGCCGGCAAGGCCGGGTACATCGTTCGGCGCAAGCACTGTGACCATTACCGCATCGCTGCCGGTATTTCCTGCACTATCTGTTGCAACAAGCAAAATTTCATGGACACCGACCGAAAAAGGTGCGGTGATGACTTCAGTTGTGCCAATGGTTTCGACGCCTTCCGCCCAAACCCAGCTTACAATTGTTTCGCCAAACGCATGGGTGTGGGAATCACCTGCATCCAGCGTGACTAATTCGGCGCCATCACCGTCATCATCCACTACGGTTTGATCAGGACCCGCCACCACATGCATAAGGTGCGTCTCTTCCTCATGTTCCATCACCTCAATCCCAGCGATCTTGGGATTCTGGACTACATGGGTAAAAAGTATGTCCAATGCGCCGTCGGTGACGGTGGCAGTAAAGGTTTTTGTAAGCGCGGTGTTTGCTCCGGCCTCGGCATAGATATCAATATTGTCTAAGACGGTGATTCCTTCCATCCCTACATCGAACACCCGTGCACCGATGGAAAAAGCTCCTGACCAGATTTCTGCAAAGTGGAGGGTAACCATGTAATCGCCGTTTGCTACGGGAATGGCATACGCAAGCTCTGGGGCGGGCGCATCATCCCACCGCTCGGTCTGATAGAGCAGGTCATCGGCCGTGTTGCTGATCGCAGCAGCGGTGGAGAAGGTGTTGCCGGTGTTGAAATGCGCATCGGCTTCCCAAGTGTTGCCGCCGGTATCAACGAAGGAGAGGCCTCCGGTGTTGATGCGCATCTCATGCGCATCTGCAACACCGGCAAAGACAAGACCGAAAAACACAAAAAATGCTACAGCACAAAGCGGGCGTACGAACGTTTTTGTCAGTGGTGTAGATATATTTGTACTCATCGTGATAATGATATTACTGATATCGTCAATTATCTTCAGCATCCTCATCGGTTTGCATCTCAAAACCTAACGTCTTTGCTTCGTCAGCTTTCACCATGATCCCCTCATAGTAAACTCTCAACTTCCCTGTAATTTCAGCATATACCGTCCTTGTTTCCCACCGAACCATATCAGGATTCAATGAAGGAATAGTTGATGCATCCATACCAATCATCGCGGCTTTTTTTCTTACAACATCTTCCCTTAAACGGTATAAACGTTCGGATTCGTTTTCAAAAACAAGCTCATATGCTTCACGAAATTCATCCGAATTTGCCCAGCGAGCCGAAATGCGTTCGTTTTCCTTCCTCCACTCCACAACCGCTATGTCGGGGTTATACATAACCACCCATCGCGCAAAAAACCACGGCAGTTCCAGCGCTTCATCGAAGTAAGGGTAATTGCTTTCAACAATATAGCTCTTGAGCGGAATTTGTGCCGTAACGGTTATGTGGTTCTGCATAGCGCGCATAAGCAAAATCTTCCCGTAATCATACTGACCCCTCAACGCCAACGCAAGTTCTCTCTGATCCGGTATTAATGAACCCTTACCGGACATTTGGATAACCTTAAACGTGTCCGCATAGGTTACGTTATAAAAAAGTAAGGCGCTATTCCAAAAAAGAAGCCCCATGATCAAGCCCGTCGCGATTGCAGTCACAGGCCAAAGTACCCTTTGCGACAGCGCCCGCTCATACAAAAAATATACAAACATTCCTGCCGCAAAGACCGTGAACCCGAACGGATAAAGACCATATCGCTCGTTCGCAAACTCTCCGAAGGGAGGCAGGTCCGGGACATAAATAAGAGCGCTGCCCTGAAAAAGGGCAAACCAGTCAAAAAAGAAGGGGCTTATCAGCACCAAACTTACGGCAATAAAATTAAAACGGTTGTTTCTAAGCAAGAACAGCAGCGCCGCAAATGCACCTATTGCAAGCAGACCTAAGGTTTTTCCTATCAGGTGGTATAAAGCGTAAAGAAGATACAGAAATGAATTTACAATGCTGTGTTTGGATGGTAAAAAGTAGTCCCGCTGTTGAGCTTGGGGGGAAAAGGGGTTATTGAGAAATGCAAACGGATCACCCGTAAATACCCATCCGTACATAACAGTAAAGACGCCTCCGAGCACCGCTATCAGCCCGAACAAAATAAGCAGCGCCTCAATCTCATGATAGTGTTTCTTTTGCAATACTAGTTTTAGAACAACAATAACTACCGCGATCGGAACGAGCAGAAATCCCTCAAAGCGGGCAAGGCCTGCAAGCGTTATAGATATACCGAGATATAATAGTGAAGAAAATTGCTCTGTAACCAACCAGTGTGCAAGAAAATACGCGACAATAAAGAGGGATGATATGAAAAGCGCTTCGGTCATTGGCGTTACAGAGTAGTAAAGCACGTACGGATTAGAAACAAACAGAAACGCGCCCAGAACACCTGCTGCTTTTCTTTTTGTAAAAAGAAACAGCAGTTTATAAAGAAAAAGCGCCCCCACTCCTAAAACCGGCACCAGCGCAAAAGGGGCGGCAAGACCGCTTTGATACAGCACATCAATGAACGAAAACGGAATCATGAGTATATGGAGAAGCGGGGGCCAAAAACCGATCTGACTGATTCCAGGCGTTAAACTGTCAATGATAAGGCGTGAAATATTTAAATGGGCATTTTGGTCAACAAGAAACAAGGTAAACCCAAGCTCGTAGACATACCATGCATACAGCGATCCGATAACCAATACAGCAGCAAACAACAGAACCTCTGTTCTTGCTAGTTTTGCTGACAACGTTGTTTGTGTGGTGCGCTTTAGCATACGTTTTTAATCTAGCCGGATTGTTTTGATAAGTGCGAGCCGTGTTTTGTCTTTTCCCATCCGTGAGGATTCTTTATAATCTGTAATGCTGCGCGTGTGGTTGCTATAGCAATCATCACCCAATATATTGGCGTGAGCATGCCGTACTTTACCAAATAAAACTTTTTCCTCCGGTAGGCCCCAAGCAGATTGAGGTACGTAAATATGAAACTGCCGACGATAAATGCAACCCCTGACATATAAAGGACCGGCTGCGGATAGAGCGTTTGAATGAACGAAGAGTGCATGACAAGCCATATGACAAGAATCACCCATAGCACTAAATTAAGAATGTTAACCGCCACCGTCCCGGGCACGGTTAATAAAAAAACGAAAAAATTTCTCCACCCTCCCACTTCCTGTTTAAAGCGCAACGGATGCCTCAAATGCACAATGCTTGTCTGGATAAACCCCTTCATCCATCTTGTTCTTTGGATAGTCCAGCTTTTTAACGTACAGGTGGCCTCTTCATAAGTCACTGAATTCATCATTCCCGTCTTAAACCCCTGACGATACAGCCGAATTCCGATATCGCAATCTTCCGTTACATTATACGGATCCCACGCTCCTATCTTCTCTATGACGTGACGCCTGAAGTGAATGCTGTGACCTGAAAGCGGAACGGGAAAATTATGCTTTTGCAAACCGGGCAAAAAGAGATCGTAGTGGAAAGAGTATTCGGTATTAAAAAGTTTTGTCAATATATTATGGTTTGCATTGTAATGTTCAAGGCGGGTTTGGAAACACGCAATATCCGGATGTGATCGAAACGCAAGATACGCTTTTTTAAGCTGATCCGCATCAGGAACAGTTTCAGCATCGTAGATGACTAAAAACTCACCCATTGCCTCAAGAAAAGCGACATTCAGCGCTTTCGGCTTTGTTTTAGGACATACATCGGGCAGTATCAGCGTCTTGAAATGGGAAGGCAGACCTGACTTTTTAAGAGCTGAAAGAGTTTCCGCATCATATTTTTCTAGTGTGATGATAATATCCAGCTTGTCTTTTGGATAATCTATGGCGGACATCGCTTTTATGACTTGGTCAGCTACTTCGGCTTCTCTGTATAGAGGAATTAATATGGTATAGAGAGGCAAATCATCGTCGTTTATATGCTCAATCTCCTTTTTCGAAAAATCGATCAGCGGATAGGACACGCCGTGATAAACAATCCAGAGTTTAAACGCCATCAAGACCAAATAAAAAAAAGCAACAATGCTGGATATCACAACCAGTCCCGGAACGTGAAAAAATTGTACCGCGCCGTACACGGCCCCAAAGAACAGCGTGAACACCACAGTCATCAGCGAAACGGTCTCAATATGTATGTGTTTTTTAACACTGTGAACGAAAGCAAGAAAAAGATAATCATCGCTGTTTTGAAAATCTAGGGAAACCTCCTCGGATATATGAATGGATCTAAGAAATGGGAATACCGCAATAACCGTCGCCTTGAGTTGTGCAACAAATATGCTCCACTCAAACAAATACCTTTTTGAATATTGGATAATCTTATCCACCATAAAACATGACCTCGGGAATCAAAACGATAAACGGTTTACAATAAATCTTTTCACTTCCGAAACAACAGCGATATACATACCAAGCTGCCAAACAAAAAGCCACCCTTCAGCATGGAAAGCAAAGGCTGGCTTTTTATCCCTTAGAAAGAGTCTGAAAGGAGAAACCATGCGCTGTCCGCTGAAACGGTTCTTTAAGCTTCACAAAAACACCGGCGTCTTCGGTTTCCCCTTAAAAGACACACTAATATTATATATTTGTTTCAATTCGCTCCCAAAGCACCTTGCCCAGCAAACGATTTGCTTTTAAGCAGTCTGCTTTGGCGGAACGAACACCACCGTAACCTTACTGCTTTATGAAGGAAATAGCAAGCCCCACAATCAAGCGTAAAAAGGCGCCTATAGCAATGCTTCAATGAGCACGTCGTCAATTTCAGTGTCTTCGCCGTTGCTGTTTTCTTTTGACGTAAAGCGCACTTTAAAGGTATTCACCAGATAACCGGAAAGATCAACGGTTTTATAGTACCACTTGTCATCGGCGCCCGATCGGTACGTCCAGTAAAAAACCGTGTCCCACGAACTCCCATTGTAAAGCTCCACTTTTAAAAACTCACCATTATCAAGCGAGCGATCCACATACCTCCAGAATTGAAGCGATGCGCTTGAATAACCGCTTAGATCAATGGCGTCCTTCAGCGTCAAAACACACCCTTGAGCGCTGCTGCACTGATCAGCGTGTGCAACGAGATTGCCGGAGGCGTGGCCGGAAATATTGCGCTCTGCCGGTTGCTCAATAGTCCAGTTGCCATCACCTGACTCTGTCCAGTGAGTAGCGGGGTTTCCCCCTTCAAAATCATCAAAAAACATCGTGGTCGGCCCGCTCGGCTTTGGGTTTACCGTAACGACAACCTCATCTAAAGACGCCGCCCCTTTATCATCGGTCACAGTAAGCGTTACTGTATGAATGCCTACTGCAAAGTCTTTTACTATCAGCGCTGATGTTCCAAAAACACTCGGCCCTTCTTTCCATTCAAAGGCAACAATAGAACCATCCGGATCGTAGGAACCAGAGCCGTCCAAGGTCACCGGCTCCGAACCATTATTGTCATTGTCAGTAACCGTTTTATCAGATCCGGCGTTGGCAACAGGCAACATGTTTTGATATGCCAATACCTCCACAGTAACATCATCACTTCCTGCCGCGCCTTTATCATCAACAACCGTCAGTGTTACTACATGAATGCCCACCACAAAAGTTGGAGTAATGATTGGCGACGTTCCAAGAATATTCGATCCCTCCCTCCATTCGTACGCCGCAATTCCGCCATCCGGATCGCTGGAACCGGAGCCGTTGAGGGCAACTGATTCAACGCCGTCATCATTGGAATCCATCAATGACTGATCGGGGCCTGCGTTAGCAACCGGCGGATTATTAATGTTGTCAACAATAACATATATCAAATGCTCTGCGGTTTGACCAACAGTATCAACGGCAACAACCTTCAGCGCGTGCGAACCATCAGCAACACTTGCTGAATTCCACGAAATTTCATATGGAAAAGCAGTATCAGCGCCAATAGGTGCGCCGTCAGCATAAAAATCAACTTTGTCAATTCCGTTGTCATCCGTCGCAGCGGCTAAAATGTTGATCGTGCCCTCAACGGTTGCGTTTGCAGCAGGAGATGTTATCGCAACCGAGGGAGGATTATCTGCCGGCCCTGTAGTATAGCCAAGAGCTGCTCCGGCGTTAACGATTCCCCAGCCAAACATATCATCTCGGCCAGAATCTCCCAAGTCATCAGCCGTTGACTGTAAAGCCAGCCGCACTTGATCGGGAGTTGTCGCAATGCCGCTGGAGATCACAAGCGCCGCAACGCCTGCAATATGCGGTGTGGCCATTGAGGTCCCCTGATAAAAGAAGTAGCCGAAGCTGTAGGGACGGTTGTTGAATGTTTGCTGTAACACTCCGTCGCCGTAGCCATCACCATTTTGATCAACTGAAAGGTCTCCGCCGGGAGCGACAATATCAAGAGCAGAGCCGTAATTAGAATATGGAGCGCGCGCTTCATCAAAACGCGTCGCGCCAACGGCAATGACATAATCATCATACGCGGCCGGATACGACACAACACCTGCGCCGTCATTTCCTGATGCCGCTACAATGGTAACTCCTTTCTCATAAGCGTACCGTATAGCGCTTTCTAAATACGTTGCGGGCGTCGGTCCGCCAAGCGAAAGATTAACAACCGTAGCCCCGTTATCAGCCGCCCATCGAATGCCATCCGCCACGTCCGCATACGTGCCGCTCCCCCGACTATCAAGCACTTTGACCGGCATAATGCTTGCTTGAAAGGCAACTCCTGCAACGCCGGTATTGTTATCAGTGCTTTGTGCAAGCGTGCCGGTTACGTGAGTACCGTGACCGTTGTCATCGTTCGGGTGTGTATCGTTATTTACAAAATCGAAGCCGGCAGTAAAAGCGGTATTCACAAGATCTGGCGCTTTTTTATAGAAAGACCCGTTATTTTCATATGCAACGCCGGTGTCAACAACGGCAATCGTCACCCCGTTCCCTCGCGCAATATCCCAAGCCTGTTCAGTCTCAATGCCGCCGTAAACGGCATTATCTAAATGCCACTGATATGAATAATAAGGGTCGTTGGGTGTAAAAAATGCACGGGCAATATAGTTTGGCTCTGCATATTCAATGTCACTTCTCCCTCGAAAACGCCGAAGGGCTCCTGTAACATCTTCTCCAGAAGCAACAGATACGCGCTCAAACCATGCTTCTCCTTTCCGTTTGATAATGACTTCACCTGCGCGATACAAAGGCCGTTCCGTTTGAACAAGGCGTTCTGTATCCCCTCTCAAAACGCCTTCAGCCGAGCCGGCAGAGAAAATGAAAATGCCAACGAACAATAATGCTAAAAACAGTGGTCTTTTCATGCCTCTTACCTTACTACTATTGCGCAAAAAAATCAACTATTTCCTGATCTCTCTTTGGCGCATCAACCAATACAGGAAAAGCGCGAAAAGAAGCGCTAATAAAGCTGCCAATGCCGACCAAGCAGATTCAAAGAGGAACGGAACGGCCGCCATAGCAAGGCCTTTATGCTTCTTTTCAATGATATATTCAGGATAGGAGTGCACTTGAGCCACATTCACGTGGTCAAAAAACACCTTTTCAAATCCATTGCCCTCGGGGTTTTCTCCCCCGCCATCTGCGCCTGCTACAACAGCAGCAACGATGGGAACAGGGGTTTCGCCAACACTTGCTTCGTCAAGCGCCAATACCGTCTCGCTATCCTGTTGAACGCTTTCTGGTGGGGGCACGAATTCAACGGTTTCACCTCCTCCAACGCCTCCCACTTCAAGTTCCTGTGTTCCATAGCCTGAATAATAAGGAAGCATCGCTCCTCCATACGGCATCAACCCTTTTGCCTGAGCGATATTGATGTATGTTCCATATGGCGCATTTGATGCAAGCTCTATGGTGTAATCAAGGGTAATCCGCTCGTCAGGAAACACCTCTCCCAAATCCCACATCTGTTCGCTGACAACTCCGCCATTCGGATCCTTCATGATATCTTCAACAACAACATCATATGCAGATCCAATTCCTTGATTATAGATGGCGACCACGTAATCCACTTTATCCCCCGGAAGGACAATCCCCCCTCCAATTCTTCTTTTCTCAATCTTCAAATCAGGATAGTAATGAGTTTTGGAAACATCGTAATTTCTTTCGTATACATTAAAAGTGAGCGAATCGGTGTTGTCTGCTGTACTTACATCATCCTCAAACGCGGTTATAGATACGGTATTCGTCACCCACCTATTTTGGCCTTCCGGAACGTTGCTGGGCGTGGGCACTTGCATGGTGTAGGAAACCGTGCCGTACTCGCCCGGCTCAACCGTGCCGATATCCCAGCTTATTTGACCCGCAACACCGGTATTCCCGCCGCCGCTGTCAAGGAAAGTTAAGTGGGGACCAAACACATCGGTGATACTCACCCCGGTAGCAGCGGCATTGCCGTTATTCCGATAGGTAAAGGTGTATACGATCGTTGAACCGGCTTCAAGCGGCACCGAGGAAGGGGTCGCAGATTCTCCAATCCATAAATCCGGTCTTCCAAACGCGAGATCTCCGTTCCAGTCTCCAAAAACATTGACAATGGCAAGCAGCCAGTTACGGCTTACCACATTGATGTTTGCAAAATTTATCACGTTAGCAGCCGCATAGGCGTTTCCCGTAGTGATGGAAGTTTCTCCGCCATTGGCGTTCGCCGTATTAGAACCAGTTGATGCGTTGGCGCTCACTTGATTTACAATTGTTGCGCTATTCTCATTCGCCGCGTTCAGCGCAACGGAAGCATTCCCCAAAACGGTTGAGGCATTTGAGAAAATACCCATACCGTCAAGAATAAAACCGCTGTCGGTTTTAATAACCTCAACACCCGGTGGAAGACTAAAAATGTTGCCGCTCCATCGTCCTTGAGTGCGTATGAAAATAAGAATGGAGTTGTTCCCGAAAATATTCATATTTGCAACAGTCATCACATTTGCTTCAGCTACAGCATTTCCTGTTGTAATTGTTCCGCCGTCACCATCGCCGCCATTTGCGCTGTTAGAACCGGTATCGGCTCCGGCAGCAACGCCATTTTCAATGTCGACCGTATTGTCGTTGGCAACACTCACCTCTCCAAAACAGTTGGGACATCCTAAGCTCCCCTCTTCTTCAAAAGAGGAAGCGGGGGGAAGGACTAAATCGCCGACCCATGGTCCAAACGCGTTTAAAATAAACGAGAGAAAATGCGCGCTTACGACATTGGTATTTACAAAATTGACGACGTTTGCGGCCGCATAAGCATCGCCGGTGGCAATCGTCACATCCCCCCCATTGTTGCTGGCGGTATTCTCACCGGTCACTGCATTTGCCTCAACGGTATTCTCCACCAAGGCACTATTTCTATTTAAAAGATCCAGCACCGAGATATCGCATCCGAACGTACTGCAAAGCGCGGAACTACCATACTCCATCTCAATATCACCAAACATTGCTCCAAACACCGTCAGTATATTGAAAAACCCTTCAGCGCCGATAAAGTTGCTGTTTACAATATTGGCAACATTTGCGCTGGCGTAGGCATCGCCCGTATCAATGACGACATTTCCTCCATTATTGCTTGCTTCATTGGAACCCGTTCCAGCTCCAGTCTCTACGGCATTTGAAACTGCTGCTTCATTGGTATTGTCCGATGTTATGATCAATGGGGCAGTATTTGTAGCAGCCATATCACCATCAGAAACATCAAGGGTAGATGCGTTAGGATCTTGCATGTTATCTGACAGATGGGGGGTGGATGTCGCATTGTTTTCTATAAAATCCGTATTTAAAGAAGGGTCATTCTGATCTTGTGCTGCTGGAGTGGTAGAAGTGGCATTTACTGCTTCTTCGCTACCGCCAGCATCTCCGTCACCTTCGTTGGTTGTCCCGTCTTGGCCGGAATTTTCGGAACTGATCGTATTAGTATTTACCTCGTTTACCACATCAGCTCCGGCTACAGCATCGCCCGTTTCTATCACTGTATCTTCCCCTACATCACTTGCGTTGGGTTCGGAAGCATTTCCCGCCGTCACCTCATTACTTCCTTGCTCTTCTAAAGGCGCTGGAGATTCATTGACATTAGTTGTGACAACTTCCTCTGTTGATTGATCTGTTGTCGCTCCTTCTGTTCCTTCCGCAGACAAGGAAAATAAAGGTAAAACCGAATAACTTATTGAAAGCGTTGCAATCAAAAGCAATGCGGGTACGCGTTCTTTTTTAACTCTATGTAAATGTAAAAAATGAAAATACATGTTGTATAAATGATGTTAATGAAACAATGATATGGCCAATAAATCCCTTTTTCTTATCAATGCCGGCCGGCGCTTCTTTTGGTAACTCATTGCTTTTCTCTGACGTACCAATATCTTCTTCTGAAGTATCCGCCGCCTCATCTTCTCCGGTAAGCGGTAACGGCAACGCTCCATCAAAAAATTGCTCCTCTCTGTTTGAACTCACCTCCTTCACATATACGTCAACGGATGCGGTGCTTCCTGCTTCAGCTTGAACCGTTACATTGCCTGCCCGTATCTCTTGCTTTGTAGAAGTTGCCTCACCTTCAACGGTAACCACAACATCAACTTCTGTTATGTCATCGTCTGTCTTTGTTTCCACAACGACCGATGCTTTCGCGCTCCCCGTGTTTATCTTTCCTTCTTTAGCCGTATTGCCTCCCGTGTTTGCAGTGGCTTCTACTTTATTCGTGATCACAATCGCTTCATCGCCCCAAGAAAAAAAATCATTCACATCAATGTTCTCAAAAAACGCCAACGTTTTTACTGGAATCAGCACGATCATCACTGCCAGCCCTGCAAGTATAAAATTATTACCTGGTGCTTTCCGTTGTTTGCTCATGAGTTCGTTTTAAAGCCGTAATGCTTTTAAAGATCTCCCTCACGGCAAGGTTTGGACCACGATCCAAACCTTGCCTGAAGGAGGAAATAACCCTATGAAGTTATTTCCATCCTCCAAGAAACTTAACGTCGAATGCGTGTGACGTTTCGGTTGATAACATTTACGACTGACACTTCTGAAAGAGCATCGAGTGTCGTAATGATACCTCCCATGCCGCCGTCTCCGGCATTGCCGCCATCGGCGTTATTGCCGTCATTGCTGCTGCCATCGCCGTCTCCGGCATTGCCGCCGTTTCCTGCGCCGTTACCGGTATCGCCGCCGTTAGAATTGTTTTTACCGGTCTTGGCTTTAGCGAGCACTTCATTTCCTACCTCGGCGCCATTGTTGTTTCTGACGCGAACGTCGTTGTCGTGATTATGCTCACTGCAGTCGCATGGCTCCACTTCTGTTTTATTCCAGTTCACGTTGTTCGTCACACCAGCGACAGCAACTGCAAAACCGGTGAGAATATCACCGCCGTTTCCGCCGTCACCGCCGTTTCCGCCATCAGCGCTGTTTTCGTCGTTGCTGCTTCCGTTTCCGTTTCCGGCATTGCCGCCGTTTCCAGCGCCTCCGGCGTATCCGCCGTTGGCATCGTTACTGCCAGTGCTGGCAAATGCGCCAACCCAATTGTTTACAACGGCGCCATTGTTGTTTTCAACAGTGACGTCATTGCTCCAGTTATTGGCAAGCGCCGGGACCGCAAAAAGACCCAACGACATGATAAACGTCATGTGTCCTACAAAGATTTTTTTCAACATAGGTTCAATATCGTTTATCCTTTAATGTGTGTTCGACCTTTGCATTGGCCGTCCGCCCATGGGCAGTGATTCCAGCCAAATTCAGATTTCCTAAAAGGAAACATTTAAGAAACCTGCATCTCACTGGAATCGGATAAAAAACAAAAAGACCAACCCTTGGTCTTTAAACCAAAGGTTGGCCTTTTTACATTTGTCTTTCCTTTATGGGAAACCATAAATTTCTTTCACTCTGCTCTGTCTTGGTTTCCCCTCAAAGACACTTTTATTGAATTGTTACCTATAGTGTAGTAGTCACGCCAATATATGTCAATAGTTGTACACAGTTTTTCCAAGAAAAAACCACATACAATATATGCTGTCAAATTTGACTATACACTACAGAAAATTTCCATTTCTTTGTCAAGTTGTTATAATGGAGGAAAAGTTAATACACCCTTGGGCGCCCTCCCGGGATTAAAAAAAACCTGGGTACGGACGCCGAATTTGGGGAAACCAAGCCTTTTAAGGGCTTTGCTCGGCGTCCGTACCCAAGTCTTTTCAAGCTTTTAATTTTATAAGAAAGCATAGATCCGGATTGCTTGTCAAGAGCTCTTCAATATCAGACTTCCCGCTGTCCTGAAAAGGCCGCTCCGGAACTTATTAGTGCGTAAAGAAAAAAAACCGTCCTTTATTTCAAAAAGACGGCTTTGTAGTTTTTTTTAAAAAAACAGAGCCGAGCGAAACGTTGATGCGAAACCATCACAACATCTGCTCGCGTTAAAAATGTAACATACTATCCCTTAATAACAGCAATGGGTCTTAGACGCGCAACTTTTTTTGCGATACCGGCTTGATGCACCACATCAACAACTGCGTCAACGTCTTTGTAAGCGCTGGGCGCTTCCTCTGCAAGAGAGGGAAACGATCCAGCATTTATCACAATCCCCTGTTGTTTGAGTTCTTCCTTTAACACCGAACCGCGAATCGTCTTTCGCGCCTGTGTTCTGGACATTCTTCTTCCGGCGCCGTGACACGTTGATCCGAAACTTTCCTCTAATGATTTTTCTCCTCCAATCAGCACATAAGAAGCGGTCCCCATGCTTCCGGGAATAAGCACCGGCTGATTTGGAAAAGCGCGCGTCGCGCCTTTTCTGTGAACAACAACATTTTTCTTTTCTTGAGAAATTTCATGCTCCTCAAGTTTTGCAATGTTGTGAGCAACATCATACACAACGTGTAGCGTCCCTCCCGTTTGTCCGAACACATGATTCCAGGCATGCCGAACTTCGTGTGTAATGAGTTGTCTGTTGGCCCAGGCAAAATTCGCGCTTGCAGCCATTGCGGAAAAATAATTTTTCCCCTCGTCAGATCTAAACGGCGCGCAGGCAAGCTCTCTGTCTGGAAGCGTAATACCGTACTTCGGCATAACTTTCATCATAGTTGTGATGTAATCCGTCGCAACCTGATGTCCAAGCCCCCGGGAACCCGTATGGATAAGAATCGTAACCTGGTTTTCAAAAAGATGAAGCGCTTGTGCAGTTGTTTTATCAAAAATCCGTTCAATGCGCCCCACCTCAACAAAATGATTTCCGGCTCCCATGGTGCCGAGTTGATCATGCCCTCTTTTTTTTGCACGCTCCGAAACACAATCCGGGGCTGCATGTTCAAGCCAGCCTTCAGATTCAACATGCGTCATATCTTCTTCTTCCCCATATCCCATGGCAATGACGCTTTGCGCTCCTCCCATGAGAACCGAATCAAGATCTTTTCCTTTCAGTTTTAATCTCCCGCTCCTTCCAACACCGGAGGGAACTTCCTGATAAATGGAAAGCCCCAGCGCCTCGAGAGCTGGTTTTACTTCAGGAAAAGATTTCTCGGACCGCAGCAACCGCACACCGCAATTGATATCGTACCCAACCGACCCGGGGGAGATAATGCCCTCTTCAACGTCAAAGGCGGCAACGCCTCCTATAGGAAAACCGTAGCCCTCATGAATATCAGGCATGGCAATGGCGTATTTTTGAATGCCGAGCAGTGTGGAAACATTGACCAATTGTTCAACAGAGCGGTCGCGGAAAATATCCTCAAGCATTTTTTCGGAACTATAGAGCCGCGCTGGAACACGCATATCGCTTCGATAGCTTTTTGGAATCTCCCAAAGAATATCACTGATTCTCTTTAAATCTTTTTTTGTAAACATACATTTATTGTAGTGAACATGCGGCTATTGATTCGTAGTCAGCCCCGCCTTTTAAAAGACGCGATTCCATAAGAACAACTGATGCCACTTTTTCATTCCATAAAACTTTTTCATCCAGTTGCTTTATGGAAAATGTTGAGTATATTTCCGGCTTAAACCTCGCGACGGTAAGATGCAAAAGAAAAGAGCGTCTTTCGCTTTTTTTTCTCAACACTTTTTCGAGCTTCATTGTAAGATCAATAAGCTTTTTAGGGCTGGGTCCTTCTATCCAGATAAGACGCGGACGATTCTGGCTGGGACCGAATGTTATCCGATGAAATTGCAAATCAAAAAAACCGACATGACATACAGCTTCTTGTATCGCCTGTTTTACTTTTTCCACGTTTTCCTCATACCATGGCGGGATAATCGTGACGTGTAAATTCTTTTTCCCGATCCATCTGACTGGTAGTGTTGAAAATTTATTTTGCCACTGAGAAATTCTACCCTTCAGCTCCTCTGAAATGCCTATCGCCACAAAAACGCGTTTTTTCATGCAACACCTTAAATATCAAAAACAAGCGTTACTTCCCACTTCCCTTCCTCATTTTGCAAAACCTCGGCCTCGTGGTATGTCACCGCTTTAATATCTCTATCAAAGCCTGATACCCCTCGACCGGTTAATTGGGCTCGGAGGGCTGTATCTGAAAAATGTGTGAAAATAACTCCGATATAGACTTCCTTATTAATGTGCGCAAGTGCGAGTGCTTCATTTAAGAAATCAACCAACAGCGCTGTTCTGTCTGCCGACTCAACAATAGCATTTCTTACGATTTCCGGACTTGACTTGTCAACATGCTCCTTCAGTGTATTACATACGCCAGCTAAGGCTTCAGACAGCAAATATTTATACGAATTGGCTGTTACATGCAACCTTATATCCGCCGTATGCTTAAGAATTTCATACGACATACCATTATATATAACCCCTTAAGAAGCGTTTCTTTGGAAACTGCAAAACAATCTCCTCCCACGGAAAGCCCTCCCTTCCAAAATGTCCGTAGGAAGCGGTTTGGCGATAGATGGGACGACGGAGATTCAACCGCTCAATGATTGCCAATGGACGAAAATCAAACAGCTCTTTTACGAACGATGCGAGGTCTTCCCCTTTTTCGTTTATTGCCTCCACCATCAATGGTTCTGCGCGCCCGATAGCGTATGAAACTGATATAAGACACCTCTTTGCATGCCCGGCCGCTACAATATTTTTTGCCGCAAATCGCGCCATGTAAGCAGCGGAGCGATCAACTTTAGTGGGATCTTTCCCTGAAAAACACCCTCCGCCGTGAGGAATAAGGCCTCCATAGGTATCTACCATGATTTTTCTTCCGGTAAGACCCGTGTCTGCGGCAAAACCGCCTCGTACAAACTTTCCGGTTGGATTTACGAGTATTTCGGTATGGGAAACATCACCTATAAACGGTTGAATAAGTTTATCGGTAATTGTCTGGCGGATTTCTTTAAGAGAAACATCTTCGGCATGCTGGCAGGCTATAAGAATCGCTTTGGTTTTTCCCCCTTCCATTGTTACTTGAGACTTTCCGTCAGGACCAAGCCAAGGGACTGCACCGCTTACGCGCAATCGTTCAAGCCCCTTCACAAGCTTGTGCGCCAGTACAACGCCTTTTGGTAAAAACTCTTCTGTCTCATCCGTTGCATAACCGTACATAATTCCCTGGTCTCCGGCTCCTCCGGTGTCCACGCCTTGCGCGATGTCTGGCGATTGCGCAACAACATTGGTAATGATATTAATTGCATCGTCATACCCAACATCTTTATAAACATCTTTAGCAATGTTCTTAACATCAACTTTCGCGTCCGTTGTCACCTCTCCTCCAATCACCAAAAGACCGTGTGCACCGAATGATTCTATGGCAACGCGGCTTTGGGAATCCTGACGAAGGCATGCATCCAAAATAGCATCGGAAATCTGATCACAAATCTTATCCGGATGCCCCGCTGTAACACTCTCAACAGTATATGTTTTTGCATACTCCAACATAAACAATGAAAACACAGCTCGCCGTGTAAACCCTATTGTGGTGATGGTTTTTATTCAATAGCAAACCGGAGAGTCACATTTACTCTCACCTCCTCCGAGCCGGGCTCAATTGATGGAGGAGTAGTGTCCGCTCTGCTGGCAACCTCACCCCCAACACCAAGTTTATAATAAGGCACGGGCGCATAGAACCCCTCGTCAATTGAAATAAGTTTGCCAAGCCGAAAGCCGCCTGCTGTTGCAACCGCCTGCGCTTTTTCCTTTGCCTTGGCGATTGCTTCAGTTCTCGCCTGAGTTTCCGGTTCCGTCGGATCGTCAACGGTAAAAGTGAGCCCGGAAACATCGTTTGCTCCTCTATCAACAACGCCGGAAAGAATATTCCCCGTTTTATCAAAATCTCTTACCTTCACCTGCACTGCTTGCGTGACCGTGTAGCCAACTATCTTAGGCGGCGGACACGGTTCAGCGCTCCCTTCCCCAAGCGGCCCGTAGATACGGCAATCATAATACTGATACCTCGGCTGTATGTTATAGCTTGTTGTTTTGATGTCCTTGCTGTCAACACCTTCAGATTTCACAAACGCAATAGCGCTATTTGCATCTTTTATATTCTTTGACTGCAAGCCCCCGAGATCCGTTCCGCCCTCTGTGATGATACTAAAATGAAATATCGCCACATCAGGAACAGCCACAGTTTTCCCTTCTCCCGTAACAGTAAAACTGCGCAAAGATGAAGGATCAATGCTTTCAGCATATGAGCGCACAAAATTCCAAACGCCATAAGCCCCAACAAGCAGTATGATAATAATTGAGATATTGAGCGCATCTTTTATGGTGATTCTCATAAAAAATAACCGATTATAAATAATACTTTATATTATAATCCTTCCACAAAATTTTGCAGCAACAGAACCTGTTTTTTTATTGCCTCTTTGGCCGGATCAACCCAAATAGGAGCATCGAGCGCTTCAGCGGGAAAACGTTTTATAGCATCTTCTGCAACGGATTTGGCTTGCGACAATTGCCCTGCCTGCATATATATATCAACAAGGCCAAAAACAGGCTCAAGGTCTTTGTAAGGTGCGAGCTGAAGCGCTTTTTTGTATGACTTTTCTGCTTCTGAAAAACTGCCTTCCTGGCTTAACAAATACGCTCGGCGAAGTTCAACAACTCTTTCGTTTTGCTGAACAGGGATTTTATCAAGCAACACGAATACAGAGGCGATGAATAAGATTATTGTACTCCCCCAAACTCCCAACTTCCATAACCGCGCCGGCGCCACCAGCGTGGTTGATTGAGAAGCAGGATTTGACAGAATCGAGCTTATAGCAAAAAGAAGAAAGATGTTGGCAGGAAATTGAAAATCAACGTCCCCGCCGTTATGTATCAGCATGCCAACAAATCCCGCATAAAAAGCGCCGTATAACAGATCCTCCTTATTTTGCAACAGGTACCGTAAACCGATAGCGAGTATCCACACAATAAAAATAAGGAAAAGGCCTATTCCAATAACACCGAGTTCTGAAGCAAACCGAAGATAGAGATTATGAGGATCACTGCTGAAAAAACGAACATCGTCTTGCACTTTTCTGGCTTCCGTGCCAAACGACCCGAGGCCAAAACCGGTAAGCGGCCTTTCCTTAAATAAAAGGAACGCGTGCCTCATATAATAAAGCCGCGCTGTCAATCCAGTCTCACCGGGCCTTTCAAATTCGTGGGGAGCGGCGACTTTTACTTTTTCTTCCGTTCCTGCTTCCGCGATTGCCGCGCGCCGCGCTTGTATTCCTTTGAAAGAAAAAATGCCATATGCGGCGCCGATGCTTAATATAATAAGGAGTGCTAAAATCCCGAGTTTCCCTATATACCATTTCGTTGCAAGCGAGGACTTCCATAATATGATTAAAAATATAAGTAACGAAACACCCAAACTGATGTATCCCCCGCGCGAGAATGTAAGAATAAATCCGGTGATAATGAGAAACGCCGCGAAGAACGCAAGTATTGGAACGCTTGGTCTATTGGAAAGCGCAAACCATACTGAAAGGGTGGCTAGTAAAATGAGAAATCCCGAAAAACCGTTATGATGGAAAAACGTTGATATAAGGCGCAGATATGAAAAGTTTTCTGATTGTATAAAAAAGATAAGGCCAATAACAACAAGCACTGCGGCGCCGGCAACAAGCATCGGGGCAAAAACCGCTCTTCTGATTTTTAGTCCAACAAGATACAGCATTCCGGCTCCGGCAAACGGCAGAAAAAGCTGCGAAGATATGTAAGGAACGCGCGAGAAAAAAATTGTTTGAATAATGACCCATATAAGAAAAACAAAAAAAATCCAAAACGGATGCTGGACGTGGGGCGGTATAAACGAGTTTCGTTGAAAAAAAACGGCCGCTGCTAACAAAGCAAAAAAGAGGAATAGTGCCGTGTTTGAGCGCCCGCCATAGAAAAAGGCGGGAATAAAAATAAGCAATACAAAAAGGCTTTCAATGATATAATCCTTCAAATGCATATCTTACAGTTTAATATGCTCCGCGCGGAAACAAAAGATGAGGAACGGTTTTTAAAATGATTGCAAGATCCAAAAACAACGATTGGTGGAAAACGTAATAAATGTCGTATTCCAAATTCTCTTCAAGCGGGATATCTTTCCTTCCCAATATTTGCCATGCTCCGGTAATGCCGGGCTTTACTGTAAGTCTGATTTTCTGCCACTCGTTATACCTTTCCGCAACAAAAGGCATTTCCGGCCTCGGGCCAACGACACTCATATCTCCCTTTAAAACATTCCAGAATTGAGGAAACTCATCTATACTATACTTTCTCAGCGCTCTCCCTGCTTTTGTTATCCTGCTGTCGCCGCTATCTCTTGGAGATTGTTCATAAAGCGGCGTTTCGATTTTCATCGTCCGGAACTTATAAATCACAAACTTTTTTCCATTCAATCCAATCCTGTCCTGCTTTATAAGTGTTTTCCCCGGGCTGTCTTTCCGGATAAAAAAAGAGATCAGCGGAAACAGTAATACAGTAAACAAAAGACCAATGATCGCAAACACTATATCAATAATGCGCTTTGTGATGAAATAAAACGCGCCCGGTATTCTGCGCACACGCAATCCTTCCAATAACGAAAGCTCATCGGAAGAAACTCTTGAAAGACGAACCATTTCACTTATCGTGTTTTTGATTTCCGTATCCCCATTTTCTTTCGTAGCTCGCGAGAGACGCCACGCAAGAAAAAAGCGCGATATATACGCGAAACCGGAAGCTGAAGCGAAAAACATAATGACCACCGCTCTTGAATAATCAGTTCTTGTAAAATAGGAAAAAGCCACTACAAAGGCACCCCAAAGAAAAAGCCCTTTTAAAAAATCAACCAAATATGAAAGTGACAGAAGCACTCTTTTTCTGTCGTAAACTCCAAAAAAGGTGAAAGAAAACACAAAAGCTACAACCGAGGCAATAATAAAAGAAGAGTAGAAAGATAACGGCTGGATCGAAGGAAGAGGCAGGGCAAATTCACGAAGGCCGTAGGCGAGAGAAAAGCCCCCAAGAACGACAATGATATCAAGAAGCCACACGTTGGAGGATGGTGTTTAGTTCGTCAACTATTGTTTTCATGGCATATTTTTCTTCTACAAGTTTAAGTGAATTTTGGATCAGTTCTTTCTGGAGAGTATCATCTTTGAGAAGCATTATAATTTTGTCGGCGAACAATTTGGGATCATCAGCCACAAAAACATGCTCGTTGTCAATGGCTTTAAGACCTTGAAGCCCCTTAGAAGTCGTCACCACTGGCCTTGCCATTGCCCATGATTGGAGTATTTTATTTCTAGTTCCTGTCCCTGTCTTTATTGGTACCACGACAACTTTGCTCCTTGATATATATCCTCTTAAGTCCTCTACTCCTCCAGTGATTATAATATTATGGCGAGCCAATTTCCTTAGGGATAGCGGTGGATTGGGACCAACGATATAGAGCTTGACATCAGGAATTTTCTCTAAAATCGCTGGCAAAATATCTTTTATAAAATATTGAGCAGCCTCTATATTTACAAATTTATCCATAAGACCACTCAAAAGTATGGAGTGTCGCTCTGGCGCAAAATCCGTCGGCGTATAGAAATCAGTATCAACACCATTAGGAACAAGAAAAAATTTTACATCGGCCGATGTTCGCCTCTTTAGATATTCCAGCTCGACAGGCGAGCATACCACCCAGTTCTTAAATGCTCGAGACATTCGTTTTTCATAGAGGCGGTACTTGAATTGCTCCTCAAGGAAGAGGGGCTTCCGGTACCAGGGAGCGCTCTTTGTAGCTTCTCGGTAATATCGGCTCATCGCATCGGTGGTATCAAGAACGACGGGAATGGTAGTTTCTGGATCAACGAATTGGGCAGCGCGTAGGCGTTTAATATAGATGAGATCAATTCTTTTTTCTTTCATCATTTCTTTCACGGTTGAATTCATTTTTTTATTTCGGCAGTAGGCAACCTCCAATGGGACTGGAGTAAACAAAAAAAGAGCCGAGTTGGCGAGAGCTTTCGCTTTTGGCTGATAGACTAATTTAAGTTCCTGACAAAATGGCTCATATTCTTTTGTATCATTTTCTCTCTCGAAGGTAAGCGATACTAAATATATCTTATGAGACAAACTAAGATATTTTATGAGATTTAATGTTCTAATCCGATGAAATCGTGATGGCGGAGAGGGACTAATAAAGAGAATGTTCATAGCAACGATCAATCACGTGGTCAGTATTTCTTCGTATACTTTCGCAGTTTCCTGTGCCGTTTTCTCCCATGTAAAGTTTGCCGCTCGTTTTAACCCCTTTTCTTTTAGAGATTTCCTAAGATCATTATCAGATAACAACTTTAGAATACCAATTGATATGTCCTCAGTATTCATTGGATTGACAAAGACTGCCGCATCTCCGGAAATTTCTTTAAGTGAAGGCACGTTAGAGGTAACCACAGGTGTACCACAAGCCATAGCTTCAATTAGGGGAAGACCAAACCCTTCATAAAGAGAGGGAAAAGAAAGGAGTTCTGCTCCATTATACAAGACAACTAAATCAGCGGTATCAACAGCGCCACAGAAGATAACCGACTTATCCAGCTTAAGTTCTTGCATCTTGTTAAAAATTTTAGATCGTTGATGTAAGTTTAGTTCTATGTCTCCACCAACCTGTACAAGATAAACTTTTTCTTTGTAACCCTTTTTAGATAGGAGGGAATAAGCCTCAAGGAGTCGTATAATATTTTTTCTATGATCAACACCACCGACATTGAGGATATATTTTCCCTTGACACCGTATTTCTCTTTTACTCGCAAGACCTGATTGTGGTCATTGGTGGGTTTAAAATACGGGGCTACTCCGAGGTAAATCGGTACAATCTTCTCTCTCGGAATTCTTAAGACATGATGAATGTCTTCACGGGAGGTATACGATAAAGTTATAATTTTATCCATTTTTTTTAATTGTTGAAGAGCACGTTTATATAAATAGCGCCCATAAAAATTTTTATGTTTGAAGTCTTCCTCAAATAAAAGGGGGATAATATCGTAGACCGTCGCAACTGCCCTATAAAATCTCGAGGGCGGTAAAACACTCAGCGGATCCGTCGAGTGAAAGATGCTAATATGATCTTTCTTCGCTTTATGTTTTATAAAAAGCGACCGTATAAGCCATTCGGCGCGTTCCATCCTATATAAAGTACGTCTTCGGGACCTAAAGGACGTTTCTCTCCTCAAAAAATCAACAACGGCGTTTGATTGTGCATACGGCACGATTTCATACGCTTGATACTTTTTTAATTCTTGGACTAAATTAGCAACATAGATTCCGATGCCACGAGTACGTGAGGTAGCAATATGTAGCGGTCTAACATCTACTCCAATCCTCATAAAGATATCTTAGCCATATACATAACAAGCGCTCTTTCAATTTTTTTGTTCCACCAACCAGCAACTTCTTTGGAAAATTCATAATAATTGGTCGAGTAAAGCATCCTGAAATTACTACTTAAAAACCCATCCCAGTATTCTTTTGTTAGCAGACGTTCATTCCCAATATCTTTTTTTGGATAGAAGTTGTTAGGAACACTCAATATAACCTTCTTTCCCACACGCAATTGTTCTCGTAAAAAAATTATTATCGCGTCATCCGTAAAATGCTCAAAAAAACCCTGAGAGAATACGATGTCAAAATAGAGATTTTTGAATGGTAAAGATGATGCATCGGCTTTATGAAAAATTGCGTGCGCTCCTAAGATTTTATTAACACCATTCGCCGCTGTTACGATTGCGTCGTTATTATCAACCCCAATACATTCTATGCCAGATAAGGACAGGAAGGCACTCATTGTTCCTGTTCCAATACCTACTTCGAGCACCGCTCGGGGCCGCTCCTTAAAAATCTCTGTGAGGAGTGCTCGATGGACGCAAATATTTTCTAGAACAAAATGCGGCGTTACTTCTTTTTTAGTATAAAAATCCTTCCACTCCATAAAGTTTAACCAATCATTCCCGATATCCTTTGATAAGGAGCTAGCGCACTATACATTTAAAATACGACGTATAAAAAGTAAATCGGTGTGCTCTGTTCCTTTCAAGCGAGTAAGAACTACCTTTGGTGAAACAGGAATTTTACATAAGATAGCAAAGTCGTAGATCATAAATCCAAGGTCAACAAGTTCTTGCAAAAAGGTGTTAGGGTTAGCGCCCGCCTGAAACAATCCATGAGGCCAGAATTCACTAACCATGATAATATCTTTATTTTTCTTAAGTGTCTCTTTCATGCCCTGCAACGCTTTATACTCAGCGCCTTGAATATCCATTTTTACCACATCTATTCCTTTTGGATTTATGTCATAATATTCATCTAAAGCAACTTCTCCGATAGATATTGTACTTCGTTCTACTCCTAAATTGTAAATCTCATTATCGTGCGACTTATATATTCTATGATCTCCGAAATAAATTTTAGATAAGTAGAGTTGACCATGCCCTGATTTGTCTGACACTGCTCTTGGTTCAATGATAATATTGGAACAATGATTAATCCGTATATTTTTTCTAAGTAAGTCGAGGTTAACTGGATCTGGTTCAAAAGCAAAAACTCTTCCTTGGGGCCCAACAGCATCGGAAGCCAAAACTGTGTAATAACCGATATTAGCCCCAATATCGACAAAAGTCATTTTCTGTTTAAGTAATTTTAATAAAAGCGATGTTTCATAAGGTTCCCAGATGTGATCACGGTAAAGTGACAGTGAAACTCCCTTATCCTTAAGATTGACATACATTGATTTACCTTGCACGGTAACAGAAATAGTCCTGCGCCATTCTTCGATTAATCTCATTAAAAATGTCGAAAACCAAAATTTGGGGAAAATAAAACGTATAAATCTTCCTAGATACTGGCGAGCAGGGTTACCCTGTGTGCCTTTTTCAATTTTTACAATTACATTAAAAACAAAGGACATAAAACCCTTATTGAGCTAGATAAATCTTAGCTACATCCTCACTAGTGCCACTACATCGAACCTTTCCATTGGTAATAAGTAGTGCGGAAATACATAAGTCGATTACCTGATCAAGATCGTGAGAAACAAAAATAATTGTTTTCCCCTCCTCACTCAGCCGATCCATTGTCTGAAGACATTTTTGTTGAAAACTCTCATCCCCAACAACAAGTGCCTCATCCACAAGAAGAATATCAGCATCGACGTGGGCAGTAATCGCGAAAGCGAGGCGCATCTGCATCCCCGAAGAATAGTTTTTTACCTTTTGATCCATAAATCGCTCAAGTTCCGCAAATGCAACAATGGTATTATATCGCTCTTTGATTTCTTTTCGCGAAATGCCTAAAAGAACGCCGTACAAAAATACGTTATCCTTTCCTGAAAGTTCAGGCTCAAAACCGACCCCTAGCTCCAAAAAGGGCGATATTCTGCCATTTACTGTAATCGATCCTGCGTCTGGTTTTAAAACACCGGCAATGAGTTTTAATAATGTGGATTTGCCCGCACCATTTGGACCAATGATACCAAGAAACTCGCCTTTTTTCACTTCCAATGAAACATCGTCTAATGCCTTAAATGTTTCATATTTTAGCGGACGAAACAGGTGAACAAAATGTTCTTTTAACCTGTCACGCCTCTCGTGGGGAATTTTAAACTCTTTGGTAAGATGTTCAACTTTTATCGCAACCTCAACCATAAACATTAAACAATATTCATTAATTAAACACCTGGTGTTTGATAGTCGATAAAAACATCATCAGGTAATTTGTCCTTTGCACCACTTGTCTCAACAAAATCTTTATACTCACTTTTACTCGAAAATTGCTTTAATACAATTCCCGGCTCAATGAGTTCGCCCCAACGATTCTCTCTAATATAGTCTTGATAGCTCGACCATGGATAAAGGTGTTCTCTATTCTTCCACTTCTTAATCTCGCGTTGATTCCGATGAACATATGCCGAGAGATAAAGAAGTTGTTCGTTGTCTTCTATATGCACGGCTTGAAATGGCGCTTCAAAAAGATGCCCAGATCTTTCATAGCGGGTATTAAAATATTTCGCATACGCATTTAAAACACGCTGCATATAAGAGGAAATTCCATTTTTCACTCGCTCGAGTAAAGTCAAATGAAAGTGATTTGGCATTTGAGTGAAGTTAACCAACGACACAAGACGATTTTTGAAAAGTTGCTCCTTTCTCGAACCACGTATATTAAACACCTGGTGTTTAATAAAATAAGCAGCAGCATTGCCGACGTTATATACCGAAAACGGCGACTGAAAGTAAAGAATGAGAAATAAAAACCGTGCGTAGTCGTAGTGAGAACGAAAAATAGTACATTTATCGTTTCCCCTACTATACACATGATAATACTCACCCGGAACAAATTGTATTTTGCGCATACCGCTATTATTTTAATTTATTAAACACCTGGTGTCTAGTTATTTAATTAGAGTTCTTCGGCAAAATAGGGCGACCGTTTTTTATAAACATAGTAGCCAATAAAAAAAATAATGAGGGTCATTAAAAAAAGTGCAAACACTCCATCTAGATTAGAAACCTTCTGCTGCAAAATTGCCTCACGTGAATACTGGATCACCCGAGTCATGGGATTTAGATACACAAACCAATGCAGTTTCTCGGGAATCATGCTCACCGTATAAATAATAGGAGTGAGCCAAAATCCGAGCTGTAAAAGCACTTCCCAGATATGGCGAACATCCTTAAACTTTGCGTTTAAAGCCGAAATAAAAAAACTCGTCCCAAGCGCAACAAAATAAAGGCAAACAGTAAATATAACAAATAAAAGCGCTGAAATAGATAAAGATAAATCCGAGAAAAGAAAAAAGATTCCAAAAACAACAATATTAAAAAAGAAACTTAAAAGAGCCGTCAGCGTTGAGGAAACAATAATGATGCTCCTTGGGAATGCGATCTTTTTAATAACGGGCGCTTTGCCGGCAAGGCTGTTGAGAGAAAGGATGGTCGCTTCAGCAAAAAAATTCCAAAGTATGATTCCGAGAAGCAGATACAGAGCATAATTTTCTATGTCAAAACGTATAAACACCGAGAAAACAAGATACAAGACACCGAACGTTAAAAGAGGCTTTAAAAACGACCAGAAAATACCAAGAACTGATCCGTGATATCGAAGCTTAAAATCACTCAACGCGATTGCTTTGGTTAGTTCAAAGTAATTTTGCTGCATTTTATATGTATATCATACATAAAAACGCGGCTTTTAAAACTCTTGCGGCGAGAAATCTACAGGGCTTCTTTATCTATATCAACCAGCTTCTGCAAATAGGAGCTTAAACAGTGCTGGGTAAAATCAATCCTTTGCAGGGGGTTTCCCAATCCCGTTAAAAATCCGCCAACAGCCCTTTCGGGATTTTTTATCTTAAGGACAGTACGCTCCCCGCCGGCGTGTATGTCAAGCGTATCATGTTCCTTCACTTGCAAGTTACTGCTTTGAGAAAGCCAGAAATTTATTTCTTCAATGTAATACTGTTTTTCATCATCATTGATAACCGGTTCTAAAACAGAATAGGCGCTTATAACCCCCTCAATGTAAGCACACCTGTTGTGGTCAGAAAGTCGTTTGGACTTATGTCCGCTAATCCGCCAGTCCGTATACTCTTTTACGAAATCAACATATTGCTGTTTAAGATTTTCACGATATAAATCCTTTATGGCCATCATCCCCCAAAGGTAAAAGTTGCCGTCCCATTGCTGGCGGTATTGTGTGTTAAAGTAATCAAAAGCATCATCAATGACAGTTTTGACTTCGTCAGAGGGATAATTTTCGTAATATCTCACCAGCGCTAAAAACGCCTCTCCGTTGGAAAAAGGCGACTCGCTCGCCGTTTGATCTCCTGCAAAATAATAATACCCGCGAAACCCTTCGTTGGGCTTTTTCATGGCGAGTATATAACTCGCATATCCACCAATCAACGGCCGGTACTGACTTTCCAGTTCAGGATGTTTCTTAATCAAATCCAGAATTCCAACGAGCGCCAAACCTGAAGTGCCGAGCGTACATCTGTTATTGCCGCCATCTGTAATACACAGAAACGTTGTTCCATCTAACTCACCTTCCGCTGTTCTTTCTGTAAAATACGATATAGCATTTTCTAAAGTATCTTTAAGAGTGTATCTGTTGTTATGATCTCTTATGAAAACCTCCCCAAGTATGTAAAGCGCTCCGCTTTGCCGAACAATATTATCATCGCTTCCATATATATTCATAAATGGCGCGTATTCATAGCGAAAATGGCCGCTTTGTTCCTGGGCTTCCTTAAACCACTGGACACTTTTCGCGATGATCTCCCTTATTTTTAAATGGTTGAGTGGTTCACTTACAGGGGGGATGACAATTTCCTTCCCGCTGTTCTCGTTTTTGCCAGCTTCACGATGATCAGGGGCGGGTGTAGGAAAATCGTCAGGTAATATTTGCCCGTCCACTCCTGTTTTCGCTTCCCGTTCAAGCGTTTCCCGAAGCGTCTCTATTCGCCGTGTCTTTACCTGTTCGGCCTTGTTTTGATAAAAATAAATACCACCAAGAGCCAATATGCCTACCGTTGCCAAAATTATCACAACCAGCGCAGATCTTACTTGTTGATACATAATGTTCTTATGCCACTTTATTACAAATTACAAATAAGAAGCGCGCCTACGCTGTCATTTAGTGTAACAGACTCAATAAATTTGTTAAGCTATTTCCTCTCTATAAACCAAAAAATCCAGAAACAGGAACCACTGGAAGAAAAGCGGCAGTACATGTGATAAGTAAATGTTAATGCCGGATGCGTAATCCCCGCTAGATGCGCTATGGGGTGGGCGGTAAGGTGTAGCCGCGCTTACAGTCTGACAGATAAATCTTTATACATCTGCTAAAAGACGTCCTCCGCCTCAAAGAAGATAAGATGGCTTAGGGCAATGCTTTACCTGAGCTCTTTTTCTTTTTTAATGAATGTTACCAATGGATTTTTGATTATTAAACCAAGTATTTCTATTCATTAAAATATTTGTTAATGTGTAGTGTGTCATTGCCGGGTCATCTAGCGGTAGGATGCGACGCTCTGGACGTCGTCACCTAGGTTCGAATCCTAGCCCGGCAGCACTTCGACTCGCTACACTCGTCTCAGTGTCTTCGACCTTCTAAATCAAAAGCGAGGAGAAGTTCCCGAACGAATGTGAGGGATGCATTATTCCGCTCATCAGAGCCTTCTGCCTTTTTAATAATAAAAGCGACGAAGACACTGAGTCTTCGATCCCGAGGTTTCTCAGACCGAGGGGTGAAACGAGGTGCCAAAAAATAGTATGAATTATTTCGTCTACATTTTAGAATGTGCCGACAGGTCGCTTTACGTTGGGTGTACTAATAATCTGGAAAAACGAATCAAACAGCACAACGAATCAAAACGCGGCGCACAATACACAAAAATTAGGCGACCAGTTATACTTGTGTACTCAGAAAATTTTAAAACTTTAGTTGAGGCCCGAAGACGAGAAAGGGAATTCAAAGGTTGGCGTAGAGAAAAGAAATTAAACTTAATCAATAACTTGAGCTAGGACTTTGGCTATGAGCACAGCCGAAAGACCAACTCGTGATAGGTTCTCCCGCTCGAGGAGCATCGAGGAACTACACGATACTCTTCCGTCATCACATACCGGCTGCGAGCCGTATCCAAAGGGAAAATAAGGATTTGTAGGATAGACAATTTGGGTAGGTTATTGAATTAAGATTCGCCATTCCGTGAACCCTCTTGAGGAGTGAAGACAATGTTCGCTCAGTTCCTAGAATAGTTTTTGATTTTGAAGGATAATAAATTACATGGATGAGTCGACAGGACTTAGCTTGCCAGTAAATCCACCTCAACCCAACATTCCCGCCCAAGTGCAAACACCAGAACCACATCATTTTCACCTCAAAAAATGGGAAGTGGTTTTAGGTGTGTTTGCGGTAATCGTCATCGGCGGTTTTTTTATATTCCAAAAATACGGAGGCAATCTACAGGGCGGGTACGAAGAAATTTATACGCTTGTTCCGGATAAAATCTCACAAAGCGCTGCTATTGTGGTGCGGTTACCCGAAGGCATCAAATTCAACGTCGCCGAAGCAAGCACTAAAGTGACGTTCGAGCCCGCTGTTGCTGGTGATTGGAGGGCTGGCAATAAGGATGACGAGCTGGTGTATCAACCGAAAGAGAAACTTGAACTTGGAAAATACTATACAGTTATTCTGGCAACGAACGAAATACGCCTCGAAAAGGACTTTCTTGCGGATGAAGATCCGAAGGTAATATCCATTTTTCCTGCAGGAGGGTCGGAAGCGTCGGAATACTCCGAAATAACAATTATATTTAATAGGCCAATGGTTCCCCTTACCGCGCTTGATGTTTTGTCTGAAGAAAATATTCCTGTCGAGATACATCCAACAACTCCTGGTAAATTCAAATGGATTACGACACGTGATCTACAGTTTATTCCAGAGAGTCGCCTGCAGCGTTCGTCTCACTACACGGTCCGTGTGAAGTCTGGCTTTGTTTCAACGGATGGTCTTTCGGTAAACGAAAAAGAGTATGCATTTATTACATGGCCACTCCGTTATGAAGGTGAGATCCCACAAAATCATAATAGTTCGAAAACATTATATAACGAACCAATTCGCATTGTTTTTAATCAACCGATCAATATCGAGCGAACGAAAGGCGAACTTACTCTAAAGCGTGGGAATGATCGGGTTAATTTTATCGCTTCTTATGGATCTCGGTTTGTACATGATGATGCATCTGGAAAGCGAATACGCAAACTCGATAAATCAATACTTGAGATTTACAACGAAGCTGATCAGCATGGGCGTAAACAATTTTGGGATTTTAATACTGGGTACACGTATACTTTAAAGAAAGCATATCCACTTGAAGGAGATATAGACCTCAATCAGGTACGTGCGGGAGCAATGCAAACGACAGACATTATAGACACGGTATCGGCTGAATCGCCTCGCACACAGTTTGCTGAATCAGATCTTTTTGATCCCCAAGGAAAGATTTGGGTTTCATTTTTTGAAGATATAGATAAGGATGCGAGTTTCATTTCGGCGGATCACATTTCAAGTATCGAATATGGCGAGAAATGCCGCGAACCAGATGCGGGCGAGGAAGTCTCATACGGTAGTAATTGTGAAAAAGTTCCAGATAGAAAGCGGGTTTCTATCAAATTTGACGAGTCAAAATTGCAACGCGGACAATCAATATCTATAGAATTTAAGCGCATATACAATACAGCCGGGTTACAACTCAACGCAGAAACAATAACGAGAACCGTTAAAACGTTCCCCGATCTTGTTATATACAAAACTTCTCCCGAAAGTGGTGCTCAGGGCGCTGATTTGAAGGCATTAAAGGTCTGCACATCAAACCCGCTCACTGTTCCTGATGAAGAAGTTTTTTACGAGCGCGTTAAGAGTAATGTGACTATCGGATTGTGGAATTGGTACGGGCCATATAGGGTACGCGAGAAAACCTCGGAGGTTGCATGTGAGGTTGGGCAGTTTGAAAACACAATCTTGTACGGTCTTGTGCCCGAGTTTCCCTATGAAATCACATTGAATCTTCTTGATGATTTTGGTCAAAGTATATCGAGAAAGGTAAGCTTCACGAGTGGCAAATTGACTTCGTTTGATCGTACCTTCTATCAGATGCAAGGCATGTACAACATTACTTCTCCGGGACGTACAAAACTGACCTTTGCTTCAGATAACCTAGAATACGTCAACTTACACATATGCGAAGTCTCACCAGAAGTAATGTTATCGTATATCGAAGACAGACCAGAAATTACGTCGCCACCAAGTACATTGAATTGTATAAACACAATTCAAGATCGCATCAATTTACCAAGGAAATACTGGTCACGTAGTTACTTCCAAGTCAATCTCAAGAATTATATCGGAGACTCGCTCGGGCACTATGTTTTAACGTTTAGTCACCCTGATTATAGGAGAGTGCACCGCATATGGAATGCACAAGAGAGAAAGTATGAGGAGAGGGTTGACCAGGCGCTTTATGAAAAATCATATCTTTCCATAACACACCTTGCGGTCCAAGAGAAAAAAATTGAGCGGCGAGACTTTGGTAGCGCTTCCGCGAGCAAAGATGTGTTAACGAATGTTTTATTATCACAAACCCCACAAAATCTCTATTGGGTTTCCGAAATTGGGAGTCTTGCCCCAGTCGCTGGTGCACAAGTGACTCTCTATCGCAAAAATCAGGAAGCCGTCGGCTCTTACTTTACAGGTAACGATGGTATTGCACTTACGAATACGTTCGATAATCTTATGGCTGCCATCGTTCGAAAGGGTGGTGACAGCGCGATTGTCGCCTCTAGTTACGATAAGCTACAGTACGCATCAACTGCTCAGGCTGCTGAACGAACGTATCTCTATACGGACCGCCCTATTTACCGCCCGGGCCACCAGGTCTTTATTAAAGGAATCTTTCGTCTTGGATATGATGATGAGTATGAGATATATCGTGGCAAGAAAGCAGAAATAGAAATCCGAAATAGCAAGTATGAAACTGTCTCCAAGCAGTCTGTAGATGTAAGTGAATACGGAACATTTACTGCCAATTTCACATTGGACGCAAATGCCCCACTTGGAACGTACTCTATCTCGGCACTCGGTGGTTACGTGTCGTTTGATGTAGAAGAGTACGTACCCGCAGCGTTTAATGTTGAAGCAAAAACCAATCAAGAAGAATATGTTGCGGGCGATACTGCTCATATCGCTGTGAATGCTGAATACTTCTTTGGCGTTCCAGTGGAGAGCGGGACTGTTGAATACTCGCTTTCAAGTCAGGACTTCTTTTTTGACCGTTACCGTGATCAATACTTTAGGTTCGGGAATCCCTGGTACTACGGGTTTGATGGCTATTATGGTGATACATACATCTTACGAGGCAGTGTTCCTCTTGGAACTGACGGGAGTGCGTCGCTTGAACAGAAGCTTGATTTTGAAAAGTTATTTAAAGAAGAGGAAAGTGTAAGAAGCAAGATATTCACACTCAACGTAACGGTAAGGAATAGGAATGGCCAATCTATTTCGACTCAAAAATCATTCATTGTTCACCGCGGGGGGCACTACACAGGCATTAATCTTGATCGAAGTTTTCTCGGTCAAAACGAAAGCACAACGGCACGTATAAAAACTGTCGATGTGAAGGGTGCGCCAATATCAGTTGGCGGGCTCGAGCTTGAGATTAAGAAAGTTACTTGGGAGTCGTTTAAGCGTCGGGAAGTAGATGGCAACTATTACTATAGAACCGAACAGAAAAAAGAGACCGTCAAAAAGACAACTCTCAGGACGAACGGAAATGGGGACGCTTCTTATGAGTTTTCTCTTGAAACGCCAGGAGAATATGAGGTTTTTGTAGCAGGGAATGATGATCGTGGTAACCGCGTTGTTGCAACATACGATCTTTATGTCTCGGGAAGAGGAAGTGTAAGCATACGACCAACCAATAACGAAACGCTCGAACTTGCAACAAATAAGGCGGAGGTTAATGTTGGCGATCAAGTAAAAATAATTATCAAGTCTCCATATGAGCGTGCAAAAGCTCTTGTAACCCTTGAGCGCGGCAAGGTATTTCACTATGAGATTATTTCTATAGTCAACAATTTAACAGAGTATGTATTTCAGGTGAAAGATGAGCATATTCCGAATGTATTCGGTTCCGTTCTTCTCTTATCTCCAGAACCAGAGATCAAACATAATCAGATTCAATATCAAGTAAACACAAAAGAACGAGAAATTGATATAAACGTTCAGTCCAATAAAAATAGTTATCTTCCTGGGGAAACGGTTGAGCTCAACGTTGAAACAAAGGATAAATTTGGCAGATCGTTAGAGACGGAGGTTTCTCTTGCAGTTGTTGATATGAGTGTACTCGCGCTCAAGGGAAATCCAAAGAAGAACCCAGTACTCTTTTTCTATCGAGGAACTCCGCTCACGGTGAGTACCGCTTCAAATATTAAAAATATATTACACGAAGTTGATATACCCACTGGCACGAAAGGTGGTAGCGGCGGCGGTGAGGATCCGGCAAAGAAAAAACGAGGTGTATTCAAAGACACCGCATATTGGGAGGGCATAGTTCGCACTGATACAAGCGGTCGAGCAAGAGTTTCATTCATCTTGCCGGATAACTTAACAACGTGGCAAATCGAATCTGTTGGTATCACAAAAGATTCCAAAGTCGGTGTTGGGTATCGGGAATTTAAGGCGCAGAAGGAAGTGACAGTAGTGCCACTAAGACCCCGCTTTATTGTCCCGGGTGACGCGTTCTTCATTGGTGCCCAAGTATTTAATGAAACAGAGAATCGCCAGAAACTCGACGTCTCTCTTGAAGGTGGCGGCCTTATTCTGACTGGGAAGAAGGAACTCTCAATAACATTGAATGCACATGACTCTATGACCGTGTATTTCCCAGTTGAAGCACCACAAGCAGTACAGGATGGATCGCATACATTCATCGTTTCTGCCAAGAACAGTGACTACGAGGATACCGTCGAGAATTCGATAAGCATCACACGAAACAATACGTATGAATCAGTTGCAACCGCAGCATATACGGACGTTGCAACAACACGAGAGTATATATATCTACCCCCGAATGTTATTCCTGATCGTGGTGGTCTTGAAGTAAAAACTAGCGCTACACTTGCTGTATTCCTTTCCGATGCTCTTAATTACCTGGTTGAATACCCATACGGTTGTAGTGAGCAGATCGCAAGCAAGTTAAGCGCTCTTGGTATTCTCAGGCGTGGGCTCTCTCTAAAAAACATTGGTGATGCATTCACACTTGATAATGTAACATTTGAGGGGCAAACCTATTCTCCTGACGATGTGGTTCGTATTGGTCTTGCACGGCTATATGAAAATCAATCATCAGACGGAGGGTTTTCATATTACAAGGGCATGCCCTCTAATTACTATCTAACCCTTCATGTCGTAACTGCCTTAGTAGATCTTAAAGAAGCCGGCTACGACATTGATGCTTCGCGGATCGATCGTGCAGGAACATTTCTTCGCGGGCAACTTCGTCAAAAAAATGAGCTTCGGGATAACAACGATCTTGTTATTTTGAGCGATTACACGCTTTCTCGTATTTATGGCCACAACTATGACGGGGAAATACGAAACAAGACTTTAACGCTTGCTCGTAATCAGCAGTATGTGAGCGAGAAAGCTTCAAACACAAGTCTTACATATTTAGCTCTCATTCTATCGGGTAGTGCTTCCCAGGATCTCGCGAACAATGTCTTCACCGCGCTTGAGAATAAACTTGTTATTGATTCTCGAGGAGCATCGATAAGGCCGAATGTAGCAAATACACTCTATCAATTTTATGAAACTCCAGTTAAAGACACCGCACTGTATCTAAAAGCATTAGCTGTTGATGAGCGTGATAATCCAGTGATTGATAAAGTACTGCGGTGGATCTTGCGAAGCAGGGCGAAAGATGGCGCATGGGGTTCTACGAATAATACTATTGCCGTTGTCGATGCATTTACCGATTTTCTCTTATGGAAACAGGAAACCGAGTCAGAGTTTGATCTTAATCTTTCTCTCGATACAAACCCACAAGCAACCTTTACTTTCAAAAAAGATTCAATTTTTAAGACGTTCACAAAGTTTATTTCCACCCAAGACCTAGGTCTTGGAAAATTGAGGTCGTTTACTTTGACAAAGACAAACAAAAACGAGATGCCAAATAATTACTACTACGACATCCTGCTGAAATATTACTTGCCCGTGGAAAATATTCCACCTCGTGATGAAGGCTTTTCCGTAACTCGTGAGTTCTATAGAGTTGATGATGAGGAAAGAGAAACCCCAATACTCGAAGCTACTCAGGGAGATATGCTTAGGGTTCGTCTTGTGATCGCTACCCCGCATCAGAGAAACTTTGTGTCGATTGAAGATTACATTCCTGCTGGTATGGAGATTGTGAATTTGAGTCTCGCCACAGAAGATCAATCTCTACAAAGTGAATTTCCTGGAAATGATTACTACTATGATAATTACTATAACGACGATTATTATGAGGGCGGGGTCGGTATGTTGAGTAATCCCGGTCTTGCAAATATTTGGTCGTCATTTCGTCGATTCTTTAGACTGGACGGGCCTGCCGTTTCTCCAGCCGTTGAAGGTGAACTCGAAGACGATTTTTATGGCAGGCAAGTAAAAATCGTATCTCCTCTCTACCCGGATGCAGATGAGTTACATGATGATCGCGCCTTTCTCTTCAAAGAACGCCTTGCTCCCGGTGTATACGAATATGAATATTTTGTACGTGCCCTTGTTCCTGGAACATTTCACCATCTGCCTGCCGTCGCAAGTGAAATGTACTTTCCTGAAAACTTCGGTAGAACTCGCGGAGAACTATTTACTGTAAAAGAGGCGCGCTAGAATCCTCTCGCAGTAATTGATATCGTTAAACGTTCTATTGTTCCATCGAAACTCTCTGCGGTGATGTTAAAACTTCCTTCAGATTGTGGCTCCCATGTTATCTGTGATTCCGTCCCAATAAGAGCGCCATTGACGTACCAACGTGCCACCTCGCTTGCGCTGAAAGGCACTTTCATTCCTTTTTCCAATTGCAACGTATCACCATGGTGAGGCTCTAAAACAAGGCTTTCATAATCGAGGAGTCTTTTTATTGATTCGTAATCATCTCCCCAAAGCCCGTATTCTATGGTATTTTCATCCCAATACTCTACAACCTCATCAAAGTTAAATTGCCTGCTTGAATTATACGGAGAGTTTAGAAGAATATTCATCGCATCGTGCCAGATTTTCCCAGCACCAACCGATCCTGAAAGGTGTTCCATTGCCGTATTATCACTGTTGCCAAGCCAAACACCAACGACAAAATCAGGTGTATAGCCAATTGTCCAACTATCGTGGTAATCATATGTCGTGCCTGTTTTTACAGCATAGTTTTGTGTTGGTAAATTTAAGTTACTTTTGAGACCAAACTGATCGACGCCCGTTGTCCGATCAGAAAGCACTTTTGTCACCAACTGAGCATAAGCAGAATCAAAGGCCTCTCTTCCTATAATGGGTTGTGTCATCATTGGCAATTCTGGATATTGATTTTCGCTGATGGCAAGTGGCTTTAGTATTCCTTCATTTGGAAAAATGGTGAAGTATTGAGCAAGATCAAGTAAATCCATCTCAAGTCCACCAAGAGCAATACTCAATTGATATTGTTCGAGTTCTTGTTGTGGTCGAAAATCGAGTTTTTCTCTTAAAAATTCCGCAAAGTTTTCAAGTCCCACGTACTGCAATACACGTACCGCGGGCACGTTAAGACTATTTGCGAGTGCATAATGAAAAGTAACAGGGCCGTGGTATTTGCCATCATAGTTTTTTGGATAAAATGCAAATCCTGTACCAATGTCGTACTTGTATTCTCTGTCCTCGACAATTGTATAAGGTCGAGCTCCTGACTCAAAAGCTTTTGCGTATATAAATGGTTTTGATGTAGATCCTATGGGACGCGGCCTGGTTGCCATATTGATTTGATATCCATCGCGCGATACATGAGGGTATGGAGATCCTACTATGGCCAGAATTTCGTTTGTATTTTTAGTCTTGTCCAGCCGTATAACAACGATTGCGCCGTTTTTTACACTCTCGTACGCCGGACCTTCTAAATGTCTCTTAAGTACTTCTCGAAGAGTGCTTGTAAGATTGCTATCGATACTGAGTTTGCACGAGGTCTCGCAGTTGTAGAGGGAAAAGAGCTCAAATATATTTTCACTCTTTCGTTGATATGTAGGATCCGGCGTGTCAGCTAAAGTCTGCCCATCTATTTCGAGTTCAAAACGACTTGCGAGGGCGAGAACCCGTTCATCGTTTCTGCGTGTCCGTGGCCCATCTGCTGGGTAGTTTAAAGTTGCAAGCAACTGGAGAGTCTCGATTGTACTTAAAGATTGAGTATTTTTGTCAAAGTAGAATTTTGAGGCCTCAACAATGCCCTCGGATTGATTCCCGAAATATGCTGAGTCAAAATACATTTGGAGGATATCTTTTTTTGATGTATTTAGTTCAAGGCTTACTGCATACAGCATCTCCACAAGTTTATTTTTTATGTTTCTCTCATTTTCATTGCCCAGGAGGTTTTTAACGAGTTGTTGGGTAATCGTGCTTGACCCCGAAAAACGGCTTGTAAAAATATAGCTCGCAAGGCTACGAACGATGCTGACAGGGTTTACCCCTAAATGGTAGTAGAAAAAGCGATCTTCTTTTGCTATGAGTTGTTTTGAGAACTCATCGGGAACAGACTCCACGGGGCGCATATAGTGCCCCTTAGTGTTTGGTTTTATGAGAATTTCGTTTCCATTTCGATCTACAACAATATTGGACTTCTGGGCCTCGTAGAGAAACAGAATATGATTGCTCATTGTGCGCGATACCGCCCATACGCTAAAGAACGCCACGATTATTACTTTCCAATGGGTTTTGAGATACCGCATAGTTTGAATGTAACATAATAGTTGTGCACTATAAAGATTTTTTATTTTGAGTTTTTCTTCAAAGACAAGCCAGTTTTCAATCCAGAGATATTATGAGAGGAAGGGGTTGAAGCCGATGAATTAGAAAGTAGTCCGTTATTACCCGTGGTTTGAAAAAACCATTACCAAATGAAGCTCGCTATTTCCACTCAAGTGTGCCCGGGCAGTTTGAAGGTCTTTTAAGCGCACGCCTCAAAGATTCCGGTTTTGCGCCTATAACATTCAAAGAAGAAATGTCTATCGGCAACAGCAAGAAACCGATTTCCTGCTCATAACGAAAGTTTGCTCTCATACGCTCAAGAACATGAAAGTAAAACAAATAAAAAGGGCCGCCCAAGGGTTGCGAGTTGGGCGGCCCAGCTATTGGGTTTTTAGGGCACAATCATATATTGGAACCCTCCCTCGAGCCATGGAACGAAGGAAACGAACATCGCCTTTTTTAAGGGTAATATATGTATTACTTCCTGTCGAGAAACATTGTTGATAACTATCCAAGTTAAAAATTAAAATATAACATCACGTAAAACCGAAATGCTATGGCGCGGAAAGCAAAAAACATCATTATCTACGGGAAAAATTCATCCAAAAAAATCAAAAACAAATTCTTGAGCAAGCGGGAACGAAACTTAGAAAATTGTTCGGAAAAGAATAATGCGATAATAAAAAATTGCCCCGAGCGTGGTTCAAACCACACCCGGGGCACATGCTACACCTTGGCCGCCTTCTTCCGATCACGGCGCCGTTTTCCGCGTTCACTGATCAACTCCTTGGCAAGTTGAACAGCGACGATCCGGAGTAAACCATTATCACTCCGGTAAACGAGAAAGGATACCGTCCCCTCCCAGAACGTGTCCGAGGAGGTCGGTTGCGGGCCGCGCTTGTCCGGGACGAAAATGGTGGTGACACCGTTTTCATTCCGGCGCGCCTGCCAGCTTTTTCCTTTGCCGTTCCCGCGTTCGACGAGCTCGAAACAAAGCTTCACCACCTCCCCATAGGTGAGGAGCTTTTCCTGCAGATGTACCGAGACAATCTGCAGGTCATTCCCGTTGAAGATTGTCCGTCCCTCCTCGCACCGCCACCGCTCGTTCTCGGCTTCCGGATCAGGAGAGGTGTCGTCCGGAGTGTAGACAACAGTGGCAGTATTCCCCTTTCGGCAAGCCTGCCATTGCTTCTGGCCCGGCTTGTCGCGCCTTTGGACGCGACGGAAAACGAGATCGAGCGGAGGAAAATCGTTACTTGGCGCCATTACTGGCCCTCCTTCTATTTATTGGCCTACTGGTCATTGACCTCATAGGCAGGTTATATAAAGTGCGACTGGGAAGGAGTGTAGCATGCTATTATAGCTATGTCAACCCCCCGTTATGGTTCAACAGCTTGGAATCACCCTGTGCAAGAATATATGCATATGCCATATACAACCAATCCCAAGATGCCTCTTGTTCGCATGGAGGCAGTCCGCCTCGTAAAATACAGGGACTGGAGTGCCAGAAAGGCCGCTTGTCATCTGGGTTATGCACAAGGGACAATAGTACAATGGTACAAAAAAGACCCGACCGGAGGATGGCAGCGGATACCACACAATCATCACGGCCTCATCATCACCCAAAGGAATTATCACAGGAAATGATTTGGACAATCATAGAAAAGAGAAAGAAGGTCAAACGAAGCGCAGAAGTTGTCCATCGAGGGCTACTCAACGATGGAATTGTAGTAAGCCTGTTTTCGGTCAAACGCACGCTGGATCGCTGGGAACTATTGAACAAGCGCAGTCCTTTGAAACCGGCGCCGGCGGCGAGAGAAGCCGCAACGCCAAAACCGAAACCGACGCAAACATTGCATACAGCATATCAGCCGCTCCTTTCCCGGCTTATAGCTTATAGCCGCGTCTAAGGAAACCATCTACAGTACAGCATCAATATCAAAAAAATACCCCGAGGCGCGTGGGATGCGCCCCGGGGCTGATTTGGCGGTCGGACCGCCAAGTTTAATTTAGGAGAAAGTGGCCGTGTTGGCTCGCTACGGACAGCCGTAGCAGGTCCGGCAATCGTTCCCGCAGGAACCGACCACCACCAGTGTAGAACACGCGCAAGTCGGCGGGTTCGCCGACCAGTCGCAGAGCTCCCCCGGATCCACTCGCCCGTTGCCGCAAAGATCATGCGGTGGATTGGGTGTGTGGTGCGCGCCGACCAACGTGATACCAGTCGGCCGGCCGTTCTCATCATAAAGCTCGATCGGCGTCGGGTCCTCGTAGGTCTCGCCTTCCGCCGGCGGCTTGTGCGTGATCACGGTCCGCATGTGCTTCGGCTGCTGATTGTGCAGGGTCTGGCCCGCCACTTCGATGTCAAAGAACACATCGAAAAACGAGTCAGCCAACCCTGACGGCGCAAGCGGCGGCAGATCAAGTACGCCCGGCGTATTGTTCGTCTGCTCCTTGATCATGCCGCGGCTCGGCATGGTCGGATTCAGACGAACATTCACCGGCCCAAGCATTGGGCTTGTGCCCGTGAGCTCGAGCTGCAGCATCTCGGTCTCAACCTCCTCACGACCGTCACCATCCATGTCGCTGATACCTCCAAGCCGAACCTCTACAGTCGTCGGCCCAGACATATTGATGATTTCAGATGCGCCGTTTGGAAAGCGCACCTCCACCTGAGCGGTGGTGGCCGAGAAGATGTCTGTCTCATTGCACTTGCAGTCTGTACTGCAAATGCCGAACCCACCAGCACATACCGATCCCGGGGGATCGCATTCTTCGCTCGGCTGATTCACCGTACCGTCGCCACAGAATGGCTCCGTCGTTGGACAAGTGCAATCCGGCTTGCACTGGCCTGGGCATGCGTTGTCGTCAGCGCCGTCGCACTGCTCACTTGCCTGATTGACGGCGTTGTCGCCGCAGGTCGGCTGAGGGACAATGATCTCCTTCTCCGCGGGGATGCAGAAGATATCTTCCTTGACCGTATCCAGTACCTCGGAGCCGAACTGGTTGTTGACACTCACGCGCCGCGGCTCATGCTTTGGCTGACCCTTTGCGGGGCGCGCAATGTAGCAAAGCAAATGTCTCTGCGGAATGTGCCGCGGTTCAACTTTGCCTTGCCAGTACTTGTCGGCCGGGTTGCAGAGCCAGCGCGGTAGAAGATTGTAGAGCTTTGGCTGAAGGAATTGGTCCTCCACCTTCACTCCAGTCACCTTGTCCCACTTCATGCCCTTGGGCGGCTTCGCCTTGTAGCACATGAAGTGATCCACCACGTGCGTCGCGGGATCCGGCGGAGGCGGCACGACATTGCCGAGATCCTTGCTCGTCGGCACGAGCAGAATCTGCGCGCGCTTGGTCAACATGCGAAGGCCGTTCCTGTGAAACTGATCCTTCACAAGCGACTCGCGCTCGGTTGGCTTTGCCGAGTCGCGCATCGCCTTGATGGCGTACGCCTTCAGGTGCGTTTTGGCATCGTAGACCGGTTCTTCAAACTTCTGCGCCGGATTGCAGATGCCAAGCGGCTTCTTGACCTCGAAGGTTACGCGCTCGAACTGATCCCAGAGCATGACTTCGGAGATCGGCACGAACTTTGGCGTGCCCTTGGGCGGCTTCGCCTTGTAGCACATGAAGTGATCGAGCGGAAGCGTACCCGCCTGGGCGCGCGCCTCGGCTGACGCGCACACGATGAGCGCGACGGCAACCAACAATTTCATTGCCAACTTCATCTCTTTCTCCTTTTTCGAAGAACACAAAAACCGCACCATGCGGTTTTTGTGTACTACTCTACACTCTATTCAATTTTTTTGCAACCCCCCCTATAAACAGAAAAAACCTTTATCTTCTACACCTTCAAATATCGCCTTGTTGCAATAAAACTGGAAAATACTCCAAGAATGACGCCGGAGAGGAACAAAAGAAGAAAGAACTGAAAAATATTGGCAATATAGTACAAATATAAATCAAACCCGAAAAACTGCACCGCACGAGGACTCAGCCAATACGTAAGCGGCCAGAACAGCAGCGTTGTAACAATGCTCGCTACTGCACCGTATAAAAACCCTTCCACCAGATAGGGCGAGCGGATATAGCGCCGCGAAGCTCCAACCAGTTTCATGATCTCTATTTCGGTTTTTGACGTAAAAATCGCAAGCCGAATCGTGTTAAACACGATGAGCATCGCGATGGCTCCCAGAACAACGGTAATTCCGATGCCGACTTTCTGCGACCCTGAAATAATCGCGGTGAGGCGGTCAATAACAAGCTTGTTCTTTCGGTAATTTACTTTATCGATAACGGGAAAATTGCCCTCTTCAAGAAACAGAGCAATGTTTTCATAATGCTGGGGGTTTTTTGCGCGAATATTGAGTGCCGCTCCAAGCGGATTTTCACCAAGCTCTTCAAGTGAACTCGAGATAAGAGCGTTATTTTGGTGCCTTTCTCTAAATATCGCGAGCGAATCCTCCCGGGAAATATATTCTATCTCCGAAACCTCCGGAAGCGCCGCGAGAGAAGCTTGCAAGCTCGCAATTTCACCTTCCAACGCTGTTGCCTTAAAATACACGCTTATATCAATCTTGCCTTTTACCGCATCCAGTGTTGCTCTTAACAATACTTGGGAAAAAAGAAGGCTTCCTATCATAAAAAGCGCAAGCACCATAACAAGAATGGATGCAAAAGAAACAGAACCGTTCCTCCAAAAACTGGTAAATCCCGCTTTGATAACTCTTCCGATATAGGTAACAATCATAGTTTATAACACGTATCTCCCTTTTTTTTCATCGCGTATGATCTTTCCTTTTTCCATGGTAACAACGCGCTTTCCTATGGCATTAATAACATCCTTATCATGCGTCGCGAGAAGCACCGTCGTTCCCAGATCGTTAATTTTACCCAACAACCGCACGATTTCCCAGGCGTTTAATGGATCAAGGTTTCCGGTCGGCTCATCCGCAATAATCACGTCCGGCCGGTTAATAAGCGCGCGGGCAATGGAAACGCGCTGTTTTTCGCCGCCTGAAAGCTCGTGTGGGAAGTTATCCGCCTTGTCCGAGAGCCCAACGAGTTCCAGAATTTGCGGAACGTCCGACGCTATCTCTTCATTGGTTCTCCCGGAAGCCTCCATAGCAAAGGCAATATTTTCATAAGCGGTCTTGGCGGGGAGCAGTTTAAAATCCTGAAAAATAGTACCCATGCGCCTTCTAACCATAGGAAGCTCTTCGGAAAGGAGCCGATGAACGTCCAACGATTCAAAAAACACGCTCCCCTCCGTTGGGTATTCTTCGGCAAGCAGCAGCTTAATAAGCGTTGTCTTCCCCGCGCCTGACTGCCCGACAAGAGAAACAAACTCTTTCGGCTCAACAGAAAACGTAATATTCTCAAGAGCTACGGAAATTGCATTATAGATTTTTGAAACGTTTTCAAAGTATATCATGTGTAAAAATTTATTAAATGGCAGTGAAAATGAAACCCTGAACACCCCAAGCATTTTTTACCGCTCTACGCCTCGCGAGGTGCGTGTGTGCAGAGCTCATCCTTTGACGGACAAGACACCCTGTTGCGCTTTTGTTATGAATAATTGTTCTGCTTGTTATCATATGTACTCTCGCAAAAAATGGCGGGGTTGCTTTTGGGCTTTTACTTTTTTGTCCCCACTTCCAGTCTAATTTCCGCATCAATAAATGCATCAATAACTCCATCAAGCACCTCATCAACGCTGGACGTTTCAACATTGGTCCGGTGATCTTTTACAAGTTTATAGGGATGAAAAACGTACGAGCGGATCTGGTTGCCCCATTCAATTTTTACCGGATTTGCTCCTTTAATGGATTCGACTTCCTTCTTTTTCGTTGTTTCCATAACATGCATCAGTTTTGCTTCAAGAATTTTAAGCGCCTTTTCCCTATTACCCGACTGCGAACGCCCGGAATCAACATGCACCTGTATGCCAGTGGGTTTATGCATCAAACGAACTGCGGTGGAACGTTTATTCACATTTTGTCCCCCCGGGCCGGAAGAGCGCGCAAAGGATACATCAAGATCCTCTGCTTTTATATCTATATTACCAGTTTCCGTAAACACTGGGAGCACTTCCACAAAGGCAAAGCTTGTATGGCGCAATTTCTTTGCAGAATAAGGCGATATGCGCACCAAACGATGCACTCCACGCTCTTTTTTTAAAAGCCCGTAGGCATATGGCCCTATCATCTCAATCGTTGCGTTTTTTAACCCCCCGTGTTCGTTTCTATGTTCGTGAAGTATTGTGTGTCTCCAACCCTTCCGCTCAGAAACCCGCGTATACATCCTATACAAGATCGCAGCCCACTCTTCGGCATCCTGCCCACCAGCGCCTGCATACAGCGAAACGACTGTGCTACCTTTGTCGTGGGGGCCGGAAAGAAAGAGTTTCTTTTCAGCATCAACGTATTCTTTGTAAAGAGCGTTATAACGATCTTCTATATCACCAGCCAGAGATTCGTCATGGAGCGCTGCGAGCTCAAGCAATTCGGAGGTGTCCTTTTGTAACTTTTCCCATCTTGTGCAGTCTTCTTTCAGTTCAGCAATTCGGCTCGTTAACTCTTGCGCGTGCTTTTGATCACGCCAGAATCCCTCCTTTTGTGTTTCCTGCTCTAACTTGTGCAACTCCTCTTGTTTTACGGACAGGTCAAAGACAGTCCGCCGTGAGGCGGATTTTATCCTGTAACGCTTCAACTGCCTTTTCCATCTGATCCATGAAACTATGGTAACGCTTTTCACATAAATAAGGAAGAGCTGCAAGGGATTTAACTACAGTAACTTTTATGCTACGGTAGTGTTGTCTTGTAGAATATGCTCTTTGTAAGCTGCAAAACAATGCTTTTGCTCTCACATGTTATACCGCAGTAGCTTAGCAACACAGTCCCGAAAAATCATTTGCCGATGTAGCTCAGCTGGTAGAGCAATCCCCTCGTAAGGGATAGGTCGTCGGTTCAAATCCGACCATCGGCTCCAAGATTGTACAGGCAGGAATTTTGCCCACCAAATCAGTGGGCAAAATTCCTGCCTGTACAATCTTGGTGCGGAATACGGGAATCGAACCCGTGCCTCAACCTTGGGAAGGTCGTGTTCTGCCATTAAACTAATTCCGCAAACGTTATTTATCCACCAACGTTCCATTTTGCCACCGATACGGAAGAAAATAAACCCTCACAGTGGCGGCAGTAAGATGATCAGCAACCCACTCATTGTAATGAGCGCCCTGTGTTTCTACAACCGAGCGCAATACATTTTCCCGCGCTTTCGGCAAAAGTATCATTCTGTTTAACATGTTAAAGTTAAGTCCGAAAATCTGCCGGGATGCAGTCTGAAGCGCCGCTGTATCTTTTCCGCCAATAACTTCCTGCAAATAAAGAGTAAGATCTTTTTTCACTGTCGGATCAAACTCATGTTCAAGCGCGTCAGCAAGGACTTTATCGGTAATCAGCTGTGTAAGCACTGCCCGGGAAAGCTCTTTATCCGACAACTCCGCAAACTTAAAGCCGCTCGGTATTAGTTCGCCAAATACTTCAGAGCTTTTCTCGAACCGTTCAACAGCGTGTATATATCTGCGAAAATCGCGGTACAGTATGCGTTCTCCATCAACCATTGCTACGGGCAATGCACTATACATAAACGCAATACCAGCGGTAAGCAGTACAACTACCACGCCGATATATAATATCTTCTTCATAATCAATCCCCTTAAAATCCCAATAGCGACTTAAGCCAAGCAAACAGTCCTGCCGTTTCTTTGCGCTGCTCAAGCTCCTTTCCACTCTCGGCATCTTCAACAATAACTACGGTGTTTTCACCGGATTTTTTCATATTAAAACGCGTGCGCACCTCCTTTTCAACGCCCTTTCCTTCTTTTATCATGGCAACCTTGTCTTTAAAATCCGAGGTTCTTGCCTGAAGTGAAACAATTTCATTTTCTGTTTCAGAAACAATATCTTTTATGTCGCGAATTTCGAGATATACCCCAATCACTTTTACTGAAAGCACCAGTATAACCGCCCATAAAACAACCGAAACCGGGCGGGAACCCAACAACTTATGCCATCTCCGATGCTCTTGAAACAAACTCATATTTTCATCATACTACAGGAAATATGAAGCAAAAAAGGAAAAAATTTCACGTCATCTGGATGGTGATTTCTATTGCAGCTATTATTGGGATGATTGGCTTTACCATTATCCCGTTTCTTTTTTAAGTCCACGCTCTTTCGCAAACACTACTTTCGGAGAAGTTTTAGAAATGTCTCTGTTGAAATATGCACTTTCCCTTTTCCCTTTAACTTTTTCTTGCCTTCTTTTTGTTTTTTCCATAATTTCATCTTGCGGGTCCTGTCTCCTCCGTAAAGATAACCTGTGACATCCTTTTTAAGGGGCGACAGTCTCTCGGAGGCTATGATCCTTCCGTTACAAATAGCCTGAATCTTGACCTCAAACTGCTCTTTTGGAAGAATGTCTTTCAGCGCCGTTACAACAGATTTGGCCTCCCGCACTGCCGACGCAGGAGAAACAACACGGCTTAACGCTTCCACAACGTCACCGGCTACCGCAACGTCTATTCGAATAAGCTCGGTTTCCTGCCAGCTGGCGTGCTCGTAATGTATAGAAGCATAGCCGGATGTCACGCTATGGAGCGTGTCAAAAAAATCTTTCACAAACGTTCTAAGCGGCATCGTTGCTTGCACCATAAGCCGCTCGGCGCCAAATGATTCCATATCCCCGACATGCATCTCAAACCTCTGATTCAATTTCAAAACAGACGCAACGTGCCGTTCGGGAATAATAATTGTAGCTCTTATAATCGGCTCCTCAACTTTATCGGCTGCTCCTTTTGGGGGAAACAAGTGAGGAGAAACAATAATCTTTCGTTGGCCTTTTATATATACCCGATAACTAACAGACGGAGCTGTTATAATAAAAGAAAGACCAAATTCACGGCGGAGGCGTTCAGCGACTATTTCGAGATGCAGTGCCCCTAAAAATCCGCATTGATACCCCCTTCCCAGAAAACTGGTGGAACATTCCTCAAAAGCAAGCGCGGCATCATTTAAACGCAGTTTTTTCAACGCATCTCCCAGCTGAACAAATACACCTGCCGTTTCCGGAAAAAAACTCGCCCACACAACCGGCTTCGGCTCTTTATATCCGCCAAGCGGCTTTACATTATAACGACTTGCGGCCGGCAAAGCGGTGATGGTATCTCCAATCCTCACCGCATCCATTGACTTCAGTCCCGTTACCACATACCCAATCTCGCCGGCTGCAAGGATGCCAGCCGGCTTTCTGGCCGGAGTAAAAAAACCAACTTCTTTTGCCTCACACTGCTTTCCAGCGGCTAAAAGAAACAGTTTGTCGCCCTTTTTTATAGCTCCGTCAAAAATGCGAACGTACGCTATCACACCGCCATGCTCATCGTATAACGAATCAAATATTAATGCGCGGGGAATTTCCCCCGTGCTTTTCGGCGGCGGTATCTTATGGAGCACTTTTTCCAATAACTCCTCAACACCTATGTTTTCTCTCGCAGAAACCTTGTGGATGTCCTCTCTTTTAAATCCGAGAGTTGTCAGTTCCTCTTTAGCCCCTTCCACATTCGCGTAAGATAAATCAATTTTATTTATTACGGGAAGAAGCGGCAGCTGAAGAGAGCGCGCGACATGAAAATGCGACAATGTCTGCGCCTGCACTCCTTGAGACGCGTCAACAAGCAAAATCGCCCCCTCACAGGCCGCAAGGGCCCGGGAGACTTCATAAGAAAAATCAATGTGGCCGGGGGTGTCAATCAGATTTAATATATAGTTTGCAGTTTTTAATTTGTAGTTCATCCTAACAGGCTGCATTTTTATGGTAATACCGCGTTCCCGCTCAAGATCCATGGTATCCAGCATCTGTGCACGCATATGGCGCGCATCCACGGTATGCGTCAATTCCAAAAATCTGTCGGCGAGCGTGCTTTTACCGTGGTCAATGTGACTGATAATAGAAAAATTCCGGATGTTGCTTAATTGTTCCATTTCCTCGCGCTTTCGATATTCTTATAAAACCAACCAATATAAATTAGAGGTGTTCTGTTTCCGGCTGTAACGGTTTTTTTCTCCAAAACCGGCTCTTAAACGCACCGATCACCTCTTCCATCTCGCGATTACGCATATGCTTTAGCAGCCAAATGCCGGCAACAATACCAATCGTCCCCGAAAGCAAGCCGTGCAACAACACTCCAAAAAACGTGTTGATATTCAAAAAGGAGGCAAACACGCGTAGCATAATAAATGTTACAACGGCCATAACCATACCGGCCCCGAATATCTCCCTAAACGCCCGCCGCAGCTCCCATTTTTCCTCTCCTTTGTCAGTATGCCAAAGAGAATAAATCAGTAAAAAGGCATTCACTGTTGTGCCGAGCACGTACGCAAGCGGGAGGACGAGAATGCCGACTCCACGAAGATCCTCAACACGCAGCAAACTCATGAAAAAGTGCTTCAATAAAGGAAAGGTGTTTGCCATATACAAAAACGCCACGGAAAACAGCACGATCAACGCAAACCCAAAGAAGTTATACATAACCGGTTCGCGCGTTCTCCCAAGCGCGTAATAAGAACGCACGAAAAAATGGATCAAACTTTGCGCTACAATACCAAAACTGAAAAGCAGAAGGCTTGCGGCGGTAAGACGTGTATCAATCCAGTCAAACGCGCCGCTCCCAAGAACAACACGAACAATGTGCGCGCGGAGCACAATAAAAAGAAAGCTTATCGGAACAGTCCAAAAAAGAATGTGACGAACTACAGAGGTAAACTGCCGAAAGAACATGCTGCGCTCTTTTGCAAGAGAGAGCTCGGAGAGCGTTGGAAACGCCGCAACACTATACGAAAGCCCCACAATCGCAAGCGGCAACGATTGTAAGTTATATGAGAGCTGAAAAACGGCGATAGCGCCTGCGCCGAGGGTAGACGCAATAGCAGTGATGGCAAAAAATGTAAGTTGATGAAAAGAAAGCGCCAGCGCGCGGGGGAATGAAAGCCGAATAATCTTACCAACACCTTTTTTAAACACTTTATTAAAAAAAGGAAAATAACCGAGCGTAATGAGACTAGGCACTTGAATAAGAAAATGCATGAATGCTCCCAATATCACGCCCCACACCAGCCCGGTAAGCCCAAACCGCGGCAAGAAAAACAGAATTCCTATGATAATGCCAATGTTATAAAAAACGGGACTTAAGGCATAAATAAAAAATCTCTTAAATGATTGGATGACTCCGGCAACAAGATTAGAAAGCCCCAAAAGAAGCGGAGAAAGCAACAGCACCGATGCGAGTTTCAACACCGTGGTACGCGACTCGGCATCAAAGCCCGGTACTGTATAAGGAATAACAAACGGGAGCAGGAGATACGCCATAAATACCAATAATCCAACAGCAAGGAAAAAGGAGGTAAACGCCGCATCCAGCAACTCTTTTGCGCTGCTGCTCGATTGCTGGCGATGTTCAAGGAACACCGGAATAAAAGCTGTTGAAGCCACAAACAGAAGAGCAAACGCATAAATAATGTCAGGGACACGAAAGGCAGCATAGTATATATCAAGTTCAGCTGATGCGCCGAACTGCCCGGCAAGCAGCCGATCTCTCAAAAGAGCAAGCAACGCGTTGACAACGGAAGCGAGCGCTAAAAGGAGTGCAGCGGCATGCACTCCTTGTTGCTCACTCTTAAACAAGTGAAAAATGTTCACGGTGTTATTCTATGTCTACATCTCCTGTTTCTCTGCTCGGCTCATCTATTGGAGGAGAAAGGCGATCCTCGGGCGAAACGGCTGGAGGAACAATACCCTCCAGCGCGTCTTTCTCGCTCTTGAGATTGGTTAATATACTCCTTATCTCTTCATTCCCGGGATTGAGTTGAATGATGTTCTCAAATTGCTCAATTGCGCCGTTGGTGTCCCCTTCCGTAGCAAGGATCAAGCCTAAGAAGTATCTTGCATTCGAATATTTTTCATTTAAAGTTATAGCGCGCTCAAATGCGAACTTGGCGCTTTGGAAATCTCCGGCCTGGTAATGAAGCACGCCAAGTTGAAATGCGACACCAACGTCCTGCGGAACTAATTGAAAGGCCGTTGCCGCACGCTGGATCGCCTCACTTGTTCTTCCCTCAAACGCGTAAAGCTGGGCCAAGAGAAAATGGGCTGAAGCATAATCATTCTTTAGCACAAGTGTCTCTTCAAGAAACTTAACGGCACTTTTGCGTTTTTCTGCCGCCTGCGGTGAATCCACATCACCGCTTCTCTGTATGATGGCGTTGGCAGCGCTAAGATGCGTGCGCGCAAGATCGGCGGCAAGAGAGGGATCGCGCGGAGAAAACTCCCTTGCCTTTGTATAATGCTGGACAGCAAAGCTCTCGGCGCCGTCAATAAATGGAATCGCGGTTTCATATACTCTGCCCAGCACCCTCCAGTTCTGCGGATCAGCGCCGTTTATTTCAGCGGCTTTTCTTCCGTACTCAATTGATCGCCCAAGGGCATTTTGAAATCTGCTTGCTCTCTCCGCTTCTGAAATATCCTGCACATTCAAAGCCCGGTTCATCTTAACAATCTCCAGCTCCGCAAGCGTTCTCCAATATCTGTCTTGTTCCCCATAAAATTCAATACCCCGTTGTATCTTGTTTTGAGCGCTATTGATTGACCCTTCAGTATTATATATATCAAGACCGCTGCGGTAAAAAATATGTGACACATACTTTGCCGTCCCAAAATACAAACCAATAACCGAAACGATTACGGTCACTATCATCGCAAGTGAGGCCACAAACCCCTTCGTCACGCTTGAAAATAGATACACTGTTGACACTTTCCCAACTCCAACAAACGTCGCGGAGGCAATGAAAAGCCCGGCGACAACAAATGACAGCAGGACGAGCGTAACATTTACCGGATAAACAAACCACAAGAAAAAAAGAAACAGCGTTGCGCTGAAAAAGGAACTCAACAGGGCGCTGTCCCATATATCTTCATCGCTATAGGGGTTTTTCGTAATTGCCTTGATGCCGCTTACAAGAAGCAGGCCCAAGAAAATCAGAAAAAACACCGCTCCGGCAATCCCGCCTTCTACAAGAATAGTGGCAACTGTCCCGCTTCCCTGATTAAACCGCACATTCCAAAACGGCGTGAACAACACGCCTTGCGGCTTAAATTTTTCCCACGCAAGCCCGAATGTATTGGGGCCGAAACCGAAAACAGGCGAGGTTTCAAGTACGCTTTTTGCAACCTTCAATGTCCCTTCAAATGATGGAACCACTTCAGCCGTTGCTCCAAAGTTTTCAGCTATTGATCTTAAAGGACTATTCAGCAACACGAAAAGAATAGACGTAATAATAAGGAGAAACGTCACAACAAACAGGGGTGAACGCCGCCTTCCAGTAGAAAAATAAAGAGAGAAAAATATAAGAGCAACAACACCGATACCGGCCCAAGCCCACAAAAGATTGATCACAAGCGTTGCAAGAAAGCCGATGATTAAAAATATGAATGCTATCTTGCGAAAAATATGCGCGGAAGCGGCTCCTAAAAACGGAAAAACAATCGCCAAAACAAAACCCGTAAAGGCGCCGAGTCCATTCCAGGAACCGATGGTGTTAAACGCCCGCTCACCAAAAAGCGGTATATCCAAAATGCTCCTTAGGAAAAACCATACAAAAACAAGCAGGGCAGACAAAAGAATAATAACATATGCTTTTACCAAATGTTCTTTATTGGTAAGGACGGAAGGTATAAGAAAAAGCATAAGCCCCCCCGCTATGAACGTAATGAGTGTTGTTGGTTCGCCGCCAAAGCCAAAAAGCGACAAGGATATATTTTGTGAAAACAGCGACGCAACCAGCCATACAACAATAAAAGCCGCAAACGTCCAAATAACGGGAGACCGCGCCACTGTTATCCTGCCCTCTTGCAGGCTTCTTCCAATCCATGCCACAAGCGCAATGAGTGAAAGCGCAAGCGCAAGAAAGGCTTTGTTCATCTCAACAGGGAAAATGGTCGCCGGCAAAAACCAAATCGGCAAAAACAATATAAGAAGATAGAGCGCCCAGCGCGCAATACTCTGGAACGTCAAACCTCCGCTTTGCTCTACTGTGTCGGTTTCCTCCATCAGGACGACATCTGTTTCTGAAACAAACCCATCGTCAACAATATCACCCTGCGTGGTATCTGTTGATGTATCCCGTTTAAAAAGTGATGTAAATAATTTCATATACCATCAACGTGCTGATTCAACATTATACCCTATAGTATAGAAGACAGTTTTTCTTTTCAAGTGAGTTATCATGTCAGTTTTTATACCCGTTTCACGCGGGCTTCCAATAATATCAAACATATCCGCGCCGCCAAGCCGCTCAAGTTCATATAACTTACAAAAGGTAAATACAAAAGCAGCAAGGTCTATGCAGGTTTGATAAAAATAACCAACCTTACGGGCATGGCTTCAAAGCAAGGCGAGTTTTTTTATAACACGCCTTTTAAGGAAAGGAAAATGACGCATAGCAAATGCATACGGCCGAAATACTGATTTCCAAAAAACATTTGGTTTTAGATAATAATTGAGCGCTCTTTTGTGCGACCAAAACATTCTTTGATTTCTTCTGTCAAGCTCGCGTGCAAGTTCAGCGGTAAGCGACCCTTTCGTCGCAATCTCCCGGGCAAGCCATTGAGCTTGCAATGCCCAATAACTCACAAACTGACCGGTTAGTGGATGGAGACGAAGCGATGACGCTCCCCAGTGAAGATGTTCTCCGTCCCATGAAGGCCGATACCCTACATTCGCAAGAGGAAACCACCGCTCATAAAGAAGGTCACCAATGGCAAGAAAAATAAAGTTACGCTTTTGCAAAGTGAAGTCGAGTTGCGTGCGAGCAACCGATTCTTCAAAATCTTTCATGACACTCTGCTTCGGGATGCTCCATAAAAGGATCTTTCTGCGCGCAAGCGGCGCAACTCCGATATGCGCTCCGGGCAGGTCCCATATAATCTGCCTTGCTGGATCATACAATTCACCACGGACAACGCGTAAAAATATCCCCGGACACGGAGTAAAACTCCACATGTGCTTTTCTGCTACTCCCGCCTGCATAGAGAACTCGAAACTTTCAGGCGCACATACCGTACGCAGCTCCTCAAGTTCTATACTGCACCCTGCGGGCATTGCCGGAAACTGACGGGTATCGAACGATAAAAGCGTTTTCGCTCTTTTATCAAAGATAACGCCGCGTACAATGCGCGCCCCTTTTTTATAAAGAACATTAGGCGAGACGCCGAGTTGCTCAAGCGCTTGTATGCCTCCTGGCTGAATTAAAATTGCAACGGGCTCGGCAGCACTCTTTTCTGAAAACGGCGCGGAAGAAATCTTAACTCGCCCAGAACAAATGCCAAACCGGCGAAGCGCCCGCGCAAGCAAAAATCCGGGGATTCGGGTCGTATACACCTTTATTGCATCCATGCCCCTGACTCTAACACACGATCAAAAAAGAGCGTAGAGCCGAAGAGGCACAAGCAAGGACCGAAACGTGTATGTATGTGCATGTTTTGAGAGTCCTGCAAGAATGTGCCGTAACCATGTCCTCCGCGCACGGCTGATAATTTTCCGGCAGTTTCTCTCGAGAAAGCGTAATCGACACGGCGCGGCAAGATGCTTCGAAACCGTATCGTTCAAACCAACACGTTCATGCTCTTCCTTAAAAATCTCATCAAGCTCCGGCGGCACAGCAATCCTCTTGCTTTGCAACTCTGTCCGAAATACATCAAGAAATACAACAAAACCGCCTTCGAGGATTTTTTGAGAAGAAAAAAACTCAAGTGCCAATGAAATTCGTTCTTTCTTGTGCATAAGCGCCTCTCTTGACTACTCAATCTCTCATGCAATATGCGATGTAAATCGCAGCTCTGGCACAACTGCTTCCAAGGCGCCGATTTTCTCTATATTATGTCACGTGCTGTCATATATGCACTACTTCTCGCGCTAATGCTCAAGTAAACAAGTATGAAGATAATCTGGCAAAGCACGAATGTCCTCAAAAGATGAGCGCCTGTGCTCCTGCCGCTCGCTCGTCGCTTAAGAGAACGCCAAATATTAACTACCATGCACCGTCGTTGCACACAAGCTCCACTCCAGTAACCATAAACGCAAGAGCAACTATAAAACTCTCATGGCGTGCGCCCATTTCCAAGAGGCGTCCAATCAATCCAGACGCCGCTGAATACTGCGCGGTCGCCCGGCGCTGTCTCGACATGAATCCGAACGTCGTTATTACGCGGGGTGAGCATCCGAAGTAATTCTGGATCTTTCCAGCGCGTCACCATACGCGCTTCTCCTTCAAGTTCTTCCCATGTGTCTCCTTTGAAGGCATATTCGCCTTCTCCGACATCAGGTCCCGGCGCAAAATCGCAACGCGCCTTCGGCGAGCCTCGTTTTTTTTCTGCGCGATGCGTCCCTTCAAGAAACTGCACGATGCAGCGAAGCTCTCCGATGGGCTCGAGTAACGGATCAAACGGGAACACCACCGAATCCTCAAACACAAAATCCTCTGTTTTTGAGACTCCATCGGATGAGTCAAGAAAGCCCGAGTCGGTCGCGTAACCCGGGAAAATGGGCGTTACGTTGCGTAGCGTAGCAAACCCAATACCGAAAGATGCCGCAGAAAGCAGAAAAACTGCGCTTGCGATTTTTGCGCGAGACCATCCAACCTCAAGCCCTCTCCATACGATCAAACTTGCCTGCAGAGGAACAGCAACAATAAATCCAAAAACAGAGTCGTCGTATTTTCCTCTGATCCAACCAGACCGCCACACAAACTCTTCAACGAGAAACCCAAGGTCTTCTAAAACGATTTTCGCAAACGGAAGCACGGCGAGCGATGCAAGGAGCGCCCACAAGACGCGCGCCCGCAGCCACACCCGCAGAAAAACAAAAAACTCAAGAGAAATGGCGACCGCGGCAATAATAAGAGAAAAATGAAAAGGATGAGTGCCAAAAAAGGGGAAAGAAAGAAGAAGAATGGGCAAAAAAAGATGCGGAATGTCAAAAAGAGGCAACATTGCCCATACTATAACGAAGTTGAAAACGGCCACTTCGAAAAACCGGAGAGGCAAATCGACCGAGAATATCCAGAACACTCTTTTGAGAAAAAGAGAAACTCCAAACCATACAACGACGGGAAAAGCCGCAAAAAGCAACGTGTAAAGAATCCAACGTGAGGCATCGCTCCATATCGGATCTCGGAACAAAAGAAAGCTGTGGATATGAATCCACACAATGCCGATGATAACAAGAAAAGGAACTACTGTTCGGTAACATATCGATCTGTGGCAAGAAAGCCGGGAAAACACCGAGCGCGGAAAAAATGGCGCCTTCAAAGCATCCATGAGAAGCGCTTTCAAACCAATGGGAGGCGTAATTTCGCTGACCATAAAACAAAAAGAAAAAATGGGTGACGGGTTATCGTAAAAAGGCGCCTTGCGACGACGCTCACCGACGCAATGCGTGATGGGCGTTGTATCCGCTTTGCCAGCTTAAAAAGCAAAGCGCGTTCTCGGAATGATGCAAGTATAGCAAGTTCTTTCCGCGCTTGTTTTATATATATCTTTTCGTCCTGAACAATGTCGCTGAGCAATGCACGTACATCAAAAAAGCCGATGCTGCCGAGAGCTCGCGCGTACGACAGCAAACTTTCAACATCTTCCTGCTTAAAAAGTATAGCTGCGGCGAGAAAAAATTCATAGGAATCTTCTCCAAACATTGATCTCGTTTTGAGAATGACATCTCCCTGCGTAAGCGGCACATATTCAGCCGTAACGCTCCCAAGAGAAAACATAATGCGCTCAAAAATCGCGCGGTGTTTTCTGCTTGTTGCGGCGATATATTCAATATGCCGCCGCATCCGCGCGTCACGTAACTTCTCTGCAAGCATTTGCTTAAGCTCACAGCCAACGGTCTCTTCAGCAATAAAAAAAGTGAGCATAAATACGTGCGCGCGGGTGGAGCGCACAATCACGCGCCATGCATAATCCCGGGCATATCGCCTGAGAGAAAACCGCAGCATGCCGTAAATCATATCGCTTACAAACTTTATAGCCTTTAGAAAAAACGGCTGGCACACTCCCGCGCCGGCAAATCCTATCCCACATGGCACAAAGCGGCCACCGTCTTGGCGCCAAATGGTAATGCCTCCCTGCCAATATCGAAGTCCGAAAAACTTATAGGCGCCGACAGCACGGTGATCGTAAAACGGTTTTGCAATAAAGTTAAGATCAAAAACATCGCTTTTAACGCGCCACTCTTTTGGCGCGCGACCAAAACGCGCGCCTGCTTGGTCGCGCCGAACCATGCGAAAGTCGCTTCCGTACACCAGCTTCGCGCTTCCGTTCTTTTCAATAAAACATCCTGCCGCCGAAGGAAAAAATGTCCACTGTTTCTTCTGTGCTTGTGAGATCATCGCTTCTTGTCCGTCATCAAAAAGCGCGTGGAGCCACTCATATTCAAGAAAAGCAATGTCGTGCGGAACACTTTCTCTGCATGCGCGCTCGTACCACCCAACACCTGTCACTGCGCGCACATCGCCCGCGCGCGCAATCGTGCCTGAAACGCACAACCGCGAGAGCACAAAAAACTCTGCTGTAAAATCAAGGTCGCGCTCGCCACTGCCGTCCTCAGAGATACATACCGGCTGCTTCTGCGGCGAGAGGTCGAGATCGATTCTATAACCGCGATGCACACACCGAAACGAAACAACATCGCCTTTTCCGTCTGATTGCAATACCCAGTCACCGAGCGAGACAGAAAAAGAGTTCTTATGCTCTAAGACTTGAAAGTCGTAAAACGTGTTCGTGCGTTCCTTGGAAAAATACCTTCCTCCAGCAACATCTTCCACGCAGAAAACTCCGTACACGATCGGGCTTTTCGTCACCCTTGCAAGAAAAGGAACAACACCGACTGCGTTGCTCTCACCGAAGTATGTCACGAAGATCAGCAAGCTAACGGTGTATTGCCTGCCTTCTGTATCATGAACGACGCACCACACGTACCACCACTCGGCAGGAATCAACAGCTGCGTTTTATTTTGCTCCTCTTGCCCGACTCTCACATTCACCGCTCCTTACCCTCTAAAACATATTCTTTGTATTCAAAAAGAGTACGGAGAGCTGTTGCAGTTACAATCTCACGCGAACCATAGAAAACGGGGTTGTAGAGATCGGGGAAAACAACCGCATTATCCCACCCTCCGTCGCCGCGCTGCATTTTCAAAATATGCTCCACGGCACTGCTTACTATGGCCCCCCTTTCTTCAAGTTTCACCAACGTAAAAGTTGCCACAACGTTGCTGAAAAAATTCTGAGACCACGTTCCGTCTTCACGCACGCCTTCGAGAAGCGTGCGTTTAATCTTCGGGAGAGATGGCTCCAGGCACGAAGCGCCTTCATCAACGGCCGCAGCTATCATAGACGTAAAAAGTATATACGGCGATCGATAGTAAAATGTACACTGGGGGTAAAGTTCCCTTTCAATAACATCGTTGAGGTAGGAACATATCTCTTCGGGTTGTTTTCCTTTTGCTGAAAAATAAGCAAGGACGTCTGCGTTAACGACACAATCCACCCCATAATAATTCGGATCAGGAAACTGATTCGGATCGCCCCCAGCAAAAGCATGGCGATCAGTCTCGCTCCGATTCCATTCGTGAGAAAGCCAGTTATAAAAAAGCCCTCCTGAGTTCCGAAATTGCAAAAGAACCGTCTCGTCGTCTGAGAATGAAACGCCAAATTTTTTAAGCGCGAGCGATGCTACCGAAAGCCCGTCAATATCCGAAGGGATGCGTCCGTGCCGAATGTCATCGGGAGAAAAAACGTTCCAGACCGCATGAGAGAAACCGGGAGATCTCACGTTTGCCTCAACGGCGCCCACAATATAGGCAATTCCTTTCTGCGCCATACGATCAACCCGCTCCTCGCCCCTAAGCGGCCAAAGCGCAAGAAATACCGCTGCGGTATTCGGTCCGGAATCAATCGGGTCGCACCGCTCCGGCTCCGCATTATCACAAATATAAAGAGAGAAACCGCCGTCAGGATTTTGCTGTTTCTCCAAAAAGAGAATGCCGCGATCGATTGCCGAAGAAAGATTTTCTTCTGAAAGAGACGCGTTTCTATACACCACGGGGGGAGTTTTTACATAACGCACAAAGAGCATCGCTCCTCCTCCAACAACTAATATACAAAAAACGAAAATGAGAAATCGTCTCATAAAGTGGAAGAAAACATTTTCACTATGCCAACAACTGCGTAAATTACAAATTCTTCAAGGCGCCATACAGAACTGAAAACATTTCTTCGGGCAACTAAAACCTTTTGCGGTATTATACGATAAACCGCGCAGAAACGCAAAAACCACCCGGCAAGTGAAACAACAAATAACGGATGGCGAACAACAAAGAACGCGCTCACCATAACTCCGAAAAGCGCCGTAGCTTTTAACCGCCGCATCGCTCTTCCGGTGCTTATTTTTATGGTCTCATGCCGCTGCAATGAATCGTCAACAAGATGCAAAAATTCCAGATACCACGCAAACAGGAATACGATCACCGCCATCATCCATCCGAACATATTCGGCATGGCAAGCAGCGTGAGTCCCTCAAAAAACAAAATAAAAATACCGAGGGGAGGCGTTACAGTGCCAAGCACCTTACGCTCTTTTAAACGAAACGGGGGGAAAGCGTAAACAAAACTTAAAAGAAAACTTGCCCATAAAAGCAAGAGAGCGAGATTTGTGACGGGAAGTTTGAGCAAAAGAAAGAATAATCCAAGAGCAACCAACCACGGGATCAGGACGAGAAACGGCACGATGTTTTTTTTAGCTTGTCCTTTTAAAAGTACATTCCCTATTGCATTGCGCTCGCCTAAAAGCGCGTAATCATAATAATCATTGAGCAAAGAGGCAAAAAGAAGGCCTCCTAATACAATAAGTGTATTTATAACATATGCCTTCGGGTGAAAAAGACCTGATACAGCATACCCAAACAGCACATACGCCAACAACCTTAGAGCGCTCACTTTTTCGCCGTGGCGAAGGCGGTATATATCAACCAAACCCGTCATGTATAAACTGCGTGAGTTCCGCTAAGATATTTTTATTTTTTTCAGGAAACCTGACCCGCATAACGTCTTGCAGTATCTTTTTATGCAATGCGGACTTTTCCTTATACACATCAAGGTTTATCTTTCCAAGCAAAGATTCCGGCTCTTTCTTTCTATCCGCCACATCGTCCTGCAATTGATACAGCAATCCCATGTTTTTACCTATCTTCCTATAAAGAGGGACGTATCTTTGCCTGCCCGCAAGCGCCGATCCCATAATCAATGGGGCCACGAAACTATAGCGGGCGGTTTTAAGTTCGTATATTTCATACAATTCTTTTTTTGAAACTGACGTTTTGCTTCTAAAGTGAATGTCCAGCGCCTGCCCTTCCCCGGTGAACAATGCCGCGCGCAGGAATTCACGAATTGCCCATTCTTTTTTTTCTTTGTTAAGAGAAGCTTGGAGCATAAAATCATATCCTAACGACCACGCAATGTCTCCCAGTAAAATCGCCCGCGATGATCCGTATATTTTATGCAAAGCCGCCTTTCCGCGACGCATACTGTCACCGTCCATCATATCGTCATGAATCAGCATTCCGGTATGCACCAATTCAATGCCGCACGCCATGTCCCATAAGCCGTGCTTCAGCTGGTGGTCAGTGGTTCGTAGCCGGCTATCTGAAATTTCATCAGCTCCCAAAAAAAGAAGAAAAGGGCGCAGGCGCTTTCCACCGCGCAAAAGAAATTGCTCCAGCTCTGAAAAAAGTTTTTTCGTAAAAGGCGCATTTGCAAGTTTTTTCTTTTTAAGATACAGCCGATACCGTTTCCTGAATTCTTTGGAAAAATCGCGCTGGATGATTTGAAGTTGTTTTTTAAACATAGGCACTATTGCATGATAAACACTGCCGCCACTTACTGCAAACGCTGAAACGGCATAAAAAAAGATGCGAAAGATTGCCAATCTCCACAAAAAATGTATACTTATAACAGATGCAATTTGACAATGTGCAATAACCAAAAAGGAGGACTGCACGATGACGAGTTTTTTGAAATACTGCGCGATCACTGCGAGCGTGCTGCTTACAGCAAGCCCGAGGATCGCTGATGCCGACCAAGTAGGGCGGGCAACATACCAGCTCGTTGCCACACAAACTCCGCCGATCATCGGGTCTTTTACGTTTGACGACCTGTTGCTGTCTCCATTCGGACAGCCGGTAAATCTGAACAGCCTCGGCCCGGTTAATTTTGAAATCACGTTCACTCCCCAAGAACCGCCGATCCCTTTTACCGAATCGGTGGTGAATGCTGATTTGAGCTTTGCCTACTCCGGCGCGTTTCTCGGCGACATTGGTGAACTGTTTTCCGGAGCATGGGTGCCAAGCTTCGTTGAAGCCACGCAGCTGCAGCAAAACAATGTTCTTCCAAGCAATGTCACATGCATTTGGGACACAAAAACCAGATGTCTTGCCAATTGCTCCCAAACGCAAACGCCCACGCTTGAAACGACACGGGCTTTCAACTGTTTCCTGCCGGTAAATACGCCTGCCGGTCCGGATGTTACAATTTCTGATACTCCAACGTACTTTGACCCGATTTCGGAAACGGAACAGTCACAGGAAATCATCATCACCTTCTCTGAAGTGACCACTGCGGGGGAGACTACGATTGCGGCGTCGTCAAATACGGCTTCGCAATTCAGCTTCGGCTTTACGGTGTTGGATATCCCGATTTTCATTGACATCATCACAACTGCCGCCTTTACCCCTCCGGTAACGGTTTGCCTGCGGTACACAGATGACGATAACGACGGGGTCGTTGACGGGACAGTCATTCCAGCGGTAAATCTAACGCTGATGCATGAAGAAGACGGCGTGTTTGTGGACCGCACCATTTTGCCCATTGATACCGCAAACAAGCTTGTCTGCGGAGCGGTCTCGGATTTCTCGCAGGTTACGATGGGCGCGCCGGTGGAAGGTGATACGGACGGCGATGGCATTCCCGATGAAACCGATAACTGCCCCGACGTATTCAATCCGGCGCAGGATGATGAGGATAATGATGGTGTTGGCGATCTTTGTGATAATTGTCGCGGCAAGAATCCTTTCCAGTTTGATGAAGACGGTGACGGAGCTGGCGATGGATGCGATAATTGCTTCTTTGTTCCAAATCCCGACCAGAAGGAATCTGACGGCGACGGCATTGGGAACGCATGCGATAACTGTCCGTTTATAAACAATGGCGGCCAAGCAGATAGCGACGGCGATGATGTCGGCGATGTCTGTGACTTCTGTCCCGCAACGCCTCCAGCTACTCCTGTTGACCAAAGAGGATGTCTGATGCCGTCCGTAAGCTACCCGATTTCGGGGAGGAATCTCACACTGAAGCAAAGACCGGAAAGGCCCGAGAGCAGTAAGCTATCGGCGTCTTCAAAAGACCCGAATATCGCGCTCCCAACCGAGGGCGACCCGACTGTTGAAGGCGCAATGATGTGGGTTGCCTCAACCGCGGGAGATAGCTTCGGGGCTATGTACATGCTGCCGGCGCAATACTGGAGCCGAATTGGAACATCGGTGCTCAAGGGTTATAAGTATAAAGACCGAAATCTGACAGCGGGGCCGATCAAGGACGCGATGCTGAAAGACGGAAGACTGATCAAAGTATCCGGAAAGGGTGAAAACCTGCTCCACTCGCTTGGGGCAGATCCTAATCCCGTGGATGTGGTACTTACGATCGGGGATACGAGATACTGCATGAGCTTTGGCGGCGAGATAAAGTTCAAACCAAACTGGTATTACCGCGCAAAAGATGCACTGGCGCCAGCAAGTTGTCCTCCATAAAAGGAAAAGCTCTTTACCAAGCAAAAAGCTGTGTGATACATGTATTGCACAGCTTTTTTTAATATCATTGCGTTCATTGTCACTGCAATCAATGCAACTTCCTCTTTAAGTATCATGTATCAAATCGCCGGTTGGGGAGTCGTGGACGCGGTTTCTGCGGAGATCGGCGATTCCTCCGGTAACGAGTTTTCCGCTGGCAGAGACAGCGCTTCTATGAAAGTTTCTTCTGTTGCTGCAGACGGCTCCCCCGCTGGCGGCTCTTCAGCTTCTATATTCTCCGCGCCGACGTTTTCGTTCGGCGTCCCGCTCCCCTCAAGCGTCGTCGGAGGAGTCGTTGTTCCGGTCTCCGATGCGTCAATGATATCGTTGGGACCCATTTCCTCCACCGGCGGGGGCGACAACTCATCCTGCAGCGGATCAGCTGTTACGGGTTCTGTAACCGGTGGTTCGTTTTGATTGCCGGAATTTTTGCTATTGGAATTTGTTTGATTATTGGTTACAGGTAATTGGTCATCAGTTATTTCAGTTCCGACAATCCACCAGTCAAACGCAAGATCATTTGGACTTGCCGAAGAGACCACTATCCTAAAATACCCGAAGGCCGTCCCTCCATCGGGCGTTACAAACTCCGAGCCGTTTATTTTTTCTTTTATATGCCATGACCTTCCCTCAAGATCGCTTGTGAAGCTGACAAACACTTTTGCATCGGGGGTAATCTTGTTTGAATAAATAATCGCTTCTTTTTCACCCCGAAGTATTCTTCCCTCGCCGATTGTATTCTCATACGCATGCGCTGTTTGTAAAATGCCGTACTCTTTTGCAACAACACTCTCCGCCTCAACGCGCTTTATATGCAGTGTCCCGTCTTCACTTAAGGACCAGTTGCCCAAAGCGGAAACAATTTCGCTTACATTATATATGCCTCCTCCTGCCAAGTTTAAAGAAGAACCGTTTGTAATACGCCCGCTTAACTGATCCACCGTCAATGAACCGTTAAATGTGTCTGACGCCGCACCCGCAAGTATACTGGCGCCAGCATCAAGATGGTTCCACCCGAGATCTACAAATATCATTATCTTATTTACAGTAATATTTTTAATCTCTGTGATGCCTGTCTGTTCGTTGTAAATCTCCTGCGTTGTTGTTGTGCCGGTCATCCCATCAAATGATGAAAGCGCAATGCCAACCGTCGGCCCTTCTCTTGTTGCGCGCATGCCAACGCCAGCCAAAGAAGAGCTGGTAATTTTATCCCCTGTCCTGATTGCGCCATTCTCATTGGACACGACAACCGGAACACGCCCTTTAAGCGTAACAGGCATAGGATTGTCTTCATCGGAAATGTTATAGCCAATAACATTAAAGTCGGTTGCCTTGGAAGGGTCAGACACGATACCAATAATACTGTCCTGATAGGGTACATCACTTTTTTTAAGGCGCGATATGTTGTCTCCTTCCGCTGTTTGTACGAGCGCGTCACCAAGTGCCACAATATCGCCGGGGGCAAGGTTCTTTTCCGTAGGATACATCTCGGCATAGTCAGCAGACGGCGTGGAAGTGCAATCAACAACTTCTTGATCACCAGTGCCAGCCGCATCGGTATGGCAAAGCGCATTACCAGTTCCCGTGCCCGGCAGGTCAATAGTCAAAGCGCCGGTGCCTAACACTTTCAACAATTGTGCGCCGTTTTCCTGAATTACAAACATACCGCAGCTCGTATTTCCACAATCCACATTTACCCCAAGCGCCGTCCCGTACACCGCGCCGCCGCTGATCGGCGCTCCGACGCGGAGTAACGTTACCGCGGCGTCGCCGCCGGCGGTGTTACTACCCATGGTGGTGGAAGCAACCACCAAAAGGGAATTCTGCGCATTGTCATACGATCCTGACTTTTCCTGAATCCATATGCCTCTATTGACTTCCATCCAGCCATCGGCGGTGGTTGCTTGCCCGACACCCAACGCTCCTGAAACATACAAATCTTTTGTGGTTCCGTTGCCGCCGATCCCGACATCAACCAACCCTCCCGCAGGCGAGGACGTTCCGATGCCGACTCTGCCGGTATTGCCATATACGACAAAATCGTAATCGGTGCCCACAACAAAATGGTTGTCAACGGTGGTTGCATTCCCCACTCCGAGGCCGCCGGAAACAAAGAGATCAGACGTGTCGCCTGACGTTTTTTGTCCAATAGATATATCTCCAACGCCCAAAAGTGCAGGCGAAGTGGTCCCCCCAAGACCCATCCATCCAGCTGCAATTCCTTCCATAACAATCTTGGGTTGGAATGCACTGAAGACATCCCTAAAGCCGATTTGAAATGTGTTATCACCTGTAAAATATACAATTTCACCTCCAATGGGTCCAGCGCTTTCTCTAAGAAATATATGAGGGCTCATTTCATTACTATTTAGCCCTCCTTCCATTATGATGTGCGGCCCTTCGGTACTGCCGCCTCCCATAAAAATATTTTTATTTGTCTGAATGCTGTCGCTGAAAGTGGAGGTGGCATTTCCTCTCACATGCAACAGCCCCCCGATATGCGCGATGCCGGAGGTTTCCAAGACGCCATCAGCAGTAGTCGCATTTCCTACTCCCAGACCTCCTGAAACAAAAAGATCAGCAGTAGCTCCATTCCTGCCTATGGCCACATCTCCTGGGTTTAAAAAGAGATTGGTGGGTGAAGAGGTGCCAAAACCAATAACTCCTTTCTGTGTGACAAAGAGGAACGGAGTGGAGGTGCCGTTGTCGCCGACGACGAAGAGGGGCTTTAGTCTTCCTTGATTAGCAATCTGATCCACTGAAAGTTGGCCCCAAGGGGTAGTGGAGCCCATACCGATATAACCTGTATCTACCAATACAAGATCGTTGCTAGTAGTGAGGGAGTTAGTGCCCAAAACTGTATAATCATTGGCAGTGTCTACCGGCGTAATAGAAAAATATGCGCCCGATCCAACAAGATCAGGCGCCCTAAATACATAGCCCGCTAAGATATCGCTTGTATTAAATTCAAGAAATGAAAGAGAGCCTCCGCTTATCGCGGTGCCAATAGCCATTTGACCAAGATCCCCTATAAATATGTCCCCATCAAATCCGGACCCTCCACCAAATCGCAATCTGCCCCTACCTGCATTCGAGCCCGGAGAAAATGACAACAAACTGCCAACTTGAAATCCGCCATCACTCGTCGTCGCATTTCCTACGCCAAGTCCACCGGAAACATACACATCCGCAGTGCCCGCATCGGTGGCGGGTCCAAAAGCGACAGCTGCAAGGGGTTGGCTCGTCGTGCCGCCGGCAAACAGATTCGCGCCCAGCCACGCGTTGCCGGAAACATGGAGGGTGCTCGTCGCATTGAGCGCGCCGGAGACAAAGAGCGGTCCGGCAATGCTGGACGAAGCTGATGCAACAAAGCCGTTGGCAAAGTGCCAAGCGAGGTTGTCCGTGGCCGAGGAGGAAGCAGTGTAGTATTTGGTAGCGGAGAGGGTGCGATAGATGAGGTTGGGGTTGGTGATACTGGTAATGTTTGAGCAAATCACGCCGCCGTCAGCGTTGGTGCTAAGCGCGCCCGATCCAGAACACGATGGGAGAGCAAAGTTAAGCCCCCCCGCGGCAATCGTGATGCCTCCACCAAAGGTAGAGGTGCCGGTGATGTCTCGGGCATTTATGACCCCGCCGGTCAGCGTGAGACCGTCACTGGAAGCAAGGCCTCCGGTTCCGACCGCAAGTCCCGAAGAAGCGAATGTGCTCGTTCCCGTCACTCCGG
>MHOA01000006.1 GCA_001821765.1 Candidatus Ryanbacteria bacterium RIFCSPLOWO2_12_FULL_44_26 | reverse complement strand
TGCTTCCGGGGTTGCCGAGTGAAGCCAGGCGGTGGCTGGGCATTCTCCGAGCGTACGATTTAGTTCCGAGCCACCATGTGCTCCGCGCGTGTGAAACATCAGCTATTTCGAAAGTAGGTGCGAGTTTGGTAAAATAGAGACACTAGAATAGAACTTGTCGGTTTTGAACCAACGGCGGAGTAGGCGGCGCCTGCACTGAGCGACTTGTGGTGAGTAAAGCCGAACCAAGCCTCGGCGCAGGCGGGGAGCCGCACCGCTGACAATTTTCCTTCGATAAACTCAGGGTGGTAAGTCTGCCGAACCACAAGTTTTTCTTTGCTTGCACTGAGTTTATCGAAGTGGCGGCATTTAAAAATCATTTCTTTAATACAAAGAACAAATAATTACTAGTACCAGAATAATCTTTGAATACCGAAAATAATCTTTTATCTCTTATGCCATATTTAGAATTAAAATACGCAACTTTAAATTCAGTTTGTTTGATAATCTTGTCCCATTTCTTTTTGGGCTTTATATCAATGTATGGGACTTCGATATTCGGTGCGTCATCATATTTTTCTCCATACTCTTTTTCCCGAATATTGATATGGAATAATTTTGAGAAAAATATTTTTGTAACTCGCAGAATGTTGCCCAGAAAATAGGCGTTTACAGACCACAAATTGTGTGCCGTAAAAAAGAAAAATTTATCTTGCTTCAATATTCTGCGAACTTCTTTTAGAAACTTAATTTTTCCTTCTGCGCGTGCAATATATCCAATGCCATTAAACGAAAAAATTATTCCATCAAAATGATTACCCGAATAATCCAAATGTTGGGCATCTTTAACATAAAACTCAATATTCGCTGGTTCTTTAGCAAGTCTTTGTTTTGCGGCCTCTATGAGCGGAGGCGACAAATCAATGGCCGTAACTTTATTACCAAGACTAGCCAAATAAAAAGAAGTGCGGCCACCACCGCAACCTATATCGAGAATATGCCCAACATTTTTGAAAAATTTATCGAAAATAAATTTTTCTTCAGGCCATATTTCTGTAACACTTCCGTAGTGTTTAGCAACTTCTTTATCTGTATATCCTCGTTTAACAATTTCAGTTATGGTATCCGAATTCATAAAAAATTTTCTTCCCCCAAAATGCGAAACCGCCAACTTGTGGTGAGCGCAGTCGAGCCATTCGTTTTTGCCCCCAAAATTGAATACCAATTAGTCGCCGAGTCCTTCGATTTTGCTCAGGATAAACTCCGCGAGGCGAACCAAAGCTCTTTGACTTTTCCTGTTTGGTGCCCAGGGCGGGATTTGAACCCGCACGCTCTTTCGAGCCATGGCCCTCAACCATGTGTGTATACCAATTCCACCACCTGGGCTGACACCAATACAGGTTACTATAAAAACGGCATTTATCCAAAACTGGCTTTTTGCTTTTTATTTCGTTTCCCTTTCTTCTTTCAACTCCCTTTTTTCGCTCTTTGGCTCGTTGTTCTGTTGGGTTAAAGGGCTTTCTTTGCGGTTTTCATCTGTTTCTTGGCTAGACTGTTTCCCGCTTGACTCTTCCTCAATGCTTCCGACAGTGATTTTGCTTGCCAGATACTCATGACGCAGTCTTTTCCTGGATTCGCGCGCCGCTTTCTCGCGAATATAATAAAGCTTTGCGCGCCGCACTTTTGGAGAACGCTTCACGATTTCTATTTTTTCAACATTTGACGAGTGTAAAGGATAAATGCGCTCAACCCCAACACCCTGACTTATCTTGCGTACCGTAAACGTCGCACCCGGCTCCGCGCCATGCTTGCGGGCAATAACAAGCCCCTCAAATACCTGAATGCGGGTTTTGTCTTTTTCTTTTATCTTCTGATACACCCGTACGATATCCCCCGGGCGCATATCAATTGTTGCTCTCTTACTCTGCATACTGTTTCTTCAATAAAGCTATACACCAAAAAAGTATTATTAAACCACTTTATACCATAATATCACTTTTTCTTCAATTCTTTAAGTGTGTATCGCAAATCCTCCGGAAGATCCGCTTCCACTTTTACACGAATCCCTTTTCGGCTTGTAAATGAAAGACCAAACGCATGCAAAAACTGGCGCTTAAGGCCTTGCGGGCAAGCATATTTTTTTCCTCCGTAAAGCGCATCACAAGCCACGGGGTGCCCAATTGAGGCAAGGTGAGATCTGACTTGGTGCGTTCTCCCGGTTTTCGGGAAAACTTCCAACAGCGTAAAACTGTCTCCAAAGCGCTCCAAAACGCTGTAATCGGTGCGCGCTTCCCGCAATTTTCCTTTCTTTCCGCCAACGCTCCGTTTTCTGGGGTCAGAGGACGACCTTCCGATAGGAAGAGCAATAATTCCTTTTTTCTTTGTGAATGTTCCTACAACAAGCGCCAAATATGTTTTTTGAATCAAGGTGTCTTTGAAAAGTTTTTTATAATAGGAAGCCGCCGCATCCGTCTTTGCAAAAAGCGCCACCCCGGAAGTGTCTTTATCCAAGCGGTGCAACAGCTGCGCTGTTGGACGCAATGTACACACCATTTCAAGAAAAGAACCTTTTGGATGGTGACTGTCTGCGTGCATGACAACACCAGCTGGCTTTACCGCCGCAAACACGTCATCGTCTTCATAGATAATTTGCACGGCTTTATTGTTGCTGTCCGGCGCCGCGGATTTTTTCCGCCATCTCCTCTAAACGCTCATCTGGCGTATTTGACACAACGCGCTGAATAGGACCGCCGCCATCGGTAAACCAGCGTGGCATGATATGAAAATGCATATGCTGAACTTCCTGCCCCGCCGCAGCGCCGTAATTCATGCCCAGCGTAAAACCGTCGGGAGTAAGTGCTTTTTTGAGCATATCTGTTACTTTTTTAACGGAAGAGAAAAAAGGGCCGATTGCGCTGTCCGGCAATTCGGACAAGTTCGCCGCATGGTTTTTAGGAATGATCATTGTATGACCGGGGCTGCGCGGCTGAATATCAAGAAACGCCAAAACGTTTTCATCCTCATATATTTTCTCGCTTGGGATCTCCCCGGAGGCAATTTTACAAAACAAACAATGATTCATCATAACTTATTTTAGGATAATACTTCACTGGTGCGCGCGAGAGGATTCGAACCTCTGACCTCTTGCGTGTCGAGCAAGCGCTCTAACCAACTGAGCTACGCGCGCATATAAGGCAACTGATCAATTCTTGCCGCTACAATAAAATCGTTTCTAGAGAGCCCGCCAATGGCATGGGTCCACAACTCGATGGTTATCTTATTATAGAACACATGGATATCCGGATGGTGTCCCGCCTGTTCCGCAACATCTGCCACCGTATTTATAAATACCATTGCCGCTTTAAAATCTTTACATGTAAACTTTTTCTCAATCTTTCTGCCATCGTCCTTCAGACTCCAGCCACCTACCTCGCTGACGTATTTGGCAATCTCCTCTTTAGGCAAAGGAGAGACTCCGATATCACAGGGGGCAACTTCCTTTCCGGCCAAATCCATGGCACCATTATACTCTTTAAAAGCGAAAAGAAAAGTGATACGATAGAGTTTGTTCTCTCCCGCCAAAATCTTTCACCTTGACTCCATTTAATATTATCAACGAAACGGCGGAGGACACAGCGCTCTTTTTCTGCAAAAACGGAGCGAAGCCGAATATGCCGCCATCGTCTAATGGTTAGGACAGCGCTCTTTCAAGGCGCAAATCGGGGTTCGATTCCCCGTGGCGGCACCAATCCATAAATAAACATTGAGTCTATTTAAAAACACAAACCGTCGTCTGCAAAAGAAACTTACAGGAAGAAAACAACCATTGCGTCTGCCGTGAGACCGGCTATCATGGTTAACACGGAAGCATTTTAAATAAAACAATATGAATAAATCCACGTCGTCTCGCCCCGCACGTCCAAGTTGGGATCATTATTTTATGCAGATTGCAAAAGTAGTAGCCGAACGCTCAAACTGCCTAACGCGGAAAACCGGTGCCGTTATCGTGCGTGATAAAATGGTGCTTTCAAGCGGCTATAACGGAACACCAAGAAATATCAAAAACTGTAATGAAGGAGGATGCCCTCGTTGTAACAGCAACGTTGAAAGCGGAACGCATCTTGATAAATGTTTTTGCGTTCATGGGGAGGAAAATGCGATTATCCAAGCAGCGTACCACGGCATGAGTATTAGCAATGGCACAATGTACACAATGAACAGTCCTTGTATTTTTTGCGCAAAATCAATCATTAACGGCGGTATAAGACGGGTGGTCTATAACAGCGCATATTCTAATGATGAGGACTCAAAAAAATTATTTCAAGAAGCCGGCGTTACCTTCGAAAAGTTAGAACCGCCGGTATCATGATAATCATTGCGCTCACGGGGAAAAAGGGAAGCGGTAAAGGCACGGTGGCGGACTATATAAAGATACGGCACGGTGCAGTGGTGTTCCGATTTTCAAAAATTCTTGATGATATTCTTATACGGCTCCATCTGCCGCATACGCGTGATAATCAAATACAGCTTGCGCTTGACCTGCGACAACTCTACGGAAATGATATTCTTGCGAAGGTTCTTGCAAAAGATATACAATCAACACGCCCAGACATCGCTGTTGTTGACGGCGTAAGATATCAGGACGAATGGAACATTATTAAAACGCTCCCGAACGCGAAACTCATAGCAATGAGTGCGAATGCGGATAAGCGGTACCAGCGCATAACCATGCGAAACGAAAAAGCAGACGATACAGGACTTTCTCAAGAACAATTTAATGAGCAAGAGGCACGGAAAACAGAACTGCAGATTGACTCGTTGCTAAAGATTGCGGACCATAGCATCATCAATGACGGCACCCTTGATGAGTTGAATAAAAAAATTGAGCACGTGCTCTCATTGTGCTTCTAGAGCACATCTAAATATGCTGCTATGTTTTTTATGAAACTTAGAGTTGTCCTGGATTGCCTATAAACCTCGTTGACGAAAAGGCGGTGTTCCATTACTCTTTGGATGGACTTTCTTTTAAGGGAGAATATCGGTGCTCAAATACATTCGCTGGCTTTTTTGGAAAAGACGGGCAAAGCGGGCGATCGGGAAGGGACTCACAACAAGATGTATCCTGTGCGATGATTTTATTTTTCCCGGCCAGTTTGTCGCTGTTTGCGCCGGGGAAATAGAAGAAAACGACAGACTTGTACACGCCGGATTCCATTTTACGCTGCGCGCGCAGAACTTTTTTTGCGAGACGGCAACGGTTGGCATTGGCTGGTGGAACGGCAAACGAGTGGTTGGATGGAAAGAAACGATTGCTAAAACACACAGCGTACCGATCAGATGAAAATAAGGTTCTAATAAACGGAAACCGCCTCCCAAGCGGAAATGAACCGGCAGCTCGGGCTTCACAAATTGCCCGAGCTTTTTTAAAACCAACGCTTTATGCAAGCAATGTGTGACACCAACGCAACACTTCTCCTGTTTTTTAAAACAAGCGCCCCATTTCTTCCCTTACAACCGCGCGATCATCCCACGGAATTTTCCCGCCGCGCGCAACCATCATCCACGGTTCTGAACCCTTGCCGGTAATAATAACCACATCCTTTTCTTTTGCTTCTGTCAATGCTTGCCGAATGGCGGCCCGCCGATCAAGAATTGTATGAGGTTTCTTTGATTGAATGCCTTTTGCAATATCCTTCAGTATATCTAAGGGGTTTTCATCATACGGATCTTCGTTGGTAAGAATAATAGCGTCGCAAAAACTATCCGCGATGCGCCCTAGCTCCTCTCGTTTCCATATATCCCTTCCCCCCCCTGCCGACCCCAGCACACAAATAAAACCGTGGCTTTCCCCCGAACCGCCCGGAGGTCTGAGTGTTTTATAAACCTGCATAAGTGCGTCTGGCGTATGCGCATAATCTACATAAACTGTGAAAGGATGTTTGGCTATCCGCTCCAACCGGCCCGGTATGCTTTTTATGCGTCCTAGGGCACGGTACGCGGTTTTCTCATCCACGCCAAACAGCGCGCTTGTCTTTACTGCCGCAACGGCATTACGGCGGTTAAAGCGGCCCGGCAAATGCAACGCCATGTTGGATGGGAAGTCTTTTTCGCGGTAAACAACCCGCTTCTTTGCCGCAATATTACTAAAATAATCAATGTTTTTATCGTCTCCATTTAGAATATGCACGGGGGTGCGCCGGAAAAGCTGTGCCTTCGCCTCCCTATATTTCTTAAAAGAACCGTGGGACTCAATGTGTTCCGGCGTGAGGTTCGTTAAAACCGCAGCGTCAAAAGCAATAAACCGATGCCGGAACTGCGCTATGCCTTCGGAGGTTACCTCTAAAATAACCAAGCTGCACTTTGCCTTCCGTGCATCAGCAAGAAAACGCTGGAGGAAAAATCTCCCCGGCATTGTCATTTTTAAATCATTTCTCCATTCATGCTTTCCTATCTGGAATCGAATGGATGAAATGGAAGCAACGCGTCTGCTGTCTTCCTCGAAAATGTGCCGCAACATCTCCACAACAGTTGATTTTCCATTGGTGCCGGTAACCCCGATCACCGTCATGGCGCGGGAAGGAAAACGATACAAAAATCCGGCAAGCAACGCTAAAACAAAGTGATACAAAAGCAGCAAACGCTTTGGCGTATTTACCCTGATAACAGATGCTACGCGCATACCGGCGTAACGAAGTACGGCTTATAATATGGAATTTTATCTGTTTTTTTAACCATCAGCAAAATGAAGCGACGTTAGTTGTGTTTAAACACAAAATGCCCAGCCAAGCCGGACGCTTGTTTGATTGTGCCGGGAACTTGCCGTTGAAACCCTTATTTACCACTGCCGCAGGAACAATTCGGCTCAAGCTCGCTACATCCGGCACATGCAGGCGCAACGCTACCGCCGCAAGAACAGCTCTGCGCCCTGTTATCGGCCTCCGCGCCGCACGAGATGCACTCGTGCCCGCTTACCGCTCCTCCGCATGTTGAGCATTGATCATTGTTCATAGACACTTTCGTTGAAAAATGTATAAATGGTGTCCGCTAAACCTTTAAAGAGATTTTTTGCTTTTTATAGAACGGCTTTACGAGGGGGAAAACGATCCGGATCAATAGTGCGGTTAAAACATACCCTGCCGCTCTTATGTTCCCAGTTGGATTCAACTGCGTACGGGTCACGTATTGCAAGCGATTTTTCTTGCATAACGCCTTCGCTTTCCGTATTGAATACCGCGCATAATTCAAATGACAAATCTCCGGTTACCTTGTATTCATACAACTCTCCGCTTTGTGGGTCAACAGGAGGCACAAAACCGATAATATCATCGGAAAGCGCGTCGAGACTGGCTGGCAGTGTTCTTTTTGTCTGCCAGTATTCAACAATCTGAAACTGAAGATTCTGCAAATCTCCTACGCGCTCACTGTCAAAACGTCTAAGACGCTCAGACTGGGGAGAACCGGCAACAAAGAAACCGGCCACAAGAGCGAGAACGACGATTGCGACAACACCCCAGATGAAAAATCTCATCCTCGGATCTTTTGAGGGCAAGATGTCTTTTCTTAAGTTCCAGCCATAATAGGTAAACACTGCTCCAGCCATCACAAGCACCGTAAGCACCTTTAAGGAAAAACGCGTGGTCAGTTCGCCTCCAAGAAAACGAAATATAAGCGTTATCAGGTCAACCGCTATGACAACGGAAGCCAGAAACAATGTGAGATACATCAGCCATTTTCTTGTTCGAAGCCCCCGCTTCGCCGGGTTTGCGATCACCTCTTTCTGCAACTTCCATGAAATCCAAGCGAATAGCGGAAACACCACAACCAAAACAGAAACGGGCCAGCGAAGATTTTCCCTCGCAAACCTGTCAAAATGACCAGCAAGAGAATCAGGAAAATAAAAATTGATTAATTGAAAAACAAGCGATCCGAAACTCACAATCACCGCATAGAGCGCTATGGTCTCGGCAAGACGAAAAAACACATCTTTCGGCCCTGTTTGTTGTATGTCACTCATAATGTAATACTCGTTACGTGTATATTGATATCATACATCTCGCCATAAGATAGCGCAACGGTATAATAGAAAGCGACAGTCGCTGGTACCCGCGAAGTTGCCAACGCAAAGCCTGCTATGAAAATTCTCGCCATTGAAACATCGTGCGATGAAACTGCGATCGCCGTTATAGAAGGGTGGGGAGGGTTTACCAGCCCCACTTTTGGGATTCTTTCGAATGCCGTGGCTTCTCAAGCGCGCGTTCATTCCAAGTGGGGTGGTGTAGTGCCGAACCTTGCTAGGCGCGAACACGAACGAAACCTCTCCCTTGTTTTAAAGGCCGCTCTTATGAAAGGAAAATTAATGTTCTTAAAGCCACGGCCCGCATCCGCACCTCTCACAAATCAGAAAATACAAAAAATAAAGACATTCCTGGAACACGAGCCGGAACTTTTCAGGCGTTTTAAACAATCCATCCTGCCGCTTGCGCCACCGAGCGTTGATGCTATAGCTGTAACATATGGACCTGGATTGGAGCCGGCGCTTTGGACTGGCATCAACTTTGCAAAAGCGCTCGGAGCGCTTTGGGATAAACCGATATTGGGAATCAATCACATGGAAGGGCATATCGTCGCCGCACTCCTCAATACAAACATCAAAAGTCCCCGGCTTCGCCAGACGAAGCGAGGGAGGAAAAAGTCAAACATCGCAGGCAAAAACAAAAAAGCGCAAAGCACGAACATTACTTTTCCTGCGCTGGCGCTTCTGGTATCGGGAGGCCATACAGAGCTGGTGCTCATAAAAAAATGGTTAGATTATAAAGTAATTGGAGAGACGCGAGATGACGCCGCGGGCGAGGTTTTTGACAAAGTTGCGAGAATGCTTCAGCTCGGATATCCCGGCGGACCGGAAATAGCACGCGTCGCGCGCAAAGGAAATAAAAACGCAATTCCGTTCCCGCGCCCTATGATACATTCACAATCTCTCGACTTCAGTTTCTCCGGGCTTAAAACTGCGGTTCTTTATTACTTACGCGATCATCCCGCATATAACAAAAACGATGTTGCTGCATCGTTTCAGGAATCTGTTATAGAAACACTCATTGCCAAAACAGCCAGAGCAGTAAAAACACATAAGGCAGCGTCTCTCATTCTGGGCGGGGGCGTGGCAGCAAACGCAGAATTAAGAAAACAGCTCTTCTATAAACGAAAAGCTATGCATAAGGGGCTACGACTTTTTCTTCCAAAGAAACAATTAACGACAGATAACGCCGCAATGATTGGAGCGGCTGCGTACTTTTATGCTCTAAAGAAAAAATTCGCAAACCCACAACAACTCCACGCGCAAGGGAACCTCCGTTTATAATACAACGCCGCTATGGCCGAATATAAAAAGCTCTGGATGAGCTTGGAAAACGCTTAAAAATAAACCATAATGACGCATATGAAAGACTCGGGGTTTTCAAAGGCGTACGACCCAAAGGAACATGAACAAGTCATATACAAACGCTGGGAGGATTCCGGTCTTTTTAACCCTGATAATCTCCCCGAAAGACATACACAGCCTTTTTGTATGACCATGGCGCCGCCGAATGTGACCGGCTCCCTCCATATGGGACATGCGCTTGAATATATCATTTCAGACGTTCTCATACGATACAAAAGGATGCGGGGATATCGCGTATTATGGCTGCCGGGCACTGATCACGCCGGCATTGCAACGCAAAATGTCGTGGAGAAAGAACTTAAAAAAGAAGGCAAAACACGGCACGACCTCGGCCGCGAAAAATTCCTTCTGCGCGTGTGGAAATGGAAAGAAACCTACGGCGAAATTATCCTTGACCAACTCCGCAAGCTCGGCGCCTCGCTTGATTGGTCGCGCACGCGCTTTACCATGGACACTGCATACCAAAAGGCGGTTGAAATGGCATTTCTCCACTACCACCAAAAGGGCTGGATCTATAAAGGAAAGCGCACGATCAACTGGTGCTCGCGCTGTGTTACCAGTCTTTCCGACCTTGAGATTGAATACCGGGAGGAAAAGACGAAGTTCTATTATATACAGTATGGTCCTGTTATCATCGGCACGGTGCGCCCGGAAACAAAACTGGGCGACACTGCGCTTGCGGTGCACCCGGATGACGAGCGGTACAGACAATATGCGGGGAAAGAAATCTTGATCCAATCGGTCGACCCCAACGTCCCCCGCACGGAAGCGCCGCGCCTCAAAGAAATTTCCATAAAAGTCATCTCCGACGAAGCGGCAAATCCCGAGTTTGGAAGCGGCGTGATTAAAGTGACGCCTGCGCACGACATCACCGATTTCGAGATCAAAGAGCGACATCATGAGGTTCCCGTCATAAAAGTTATAGGAGAAGACGGGCGGATGACACATGAAGCCGGCATCCGGTATGAGGGCATGGCCGTGCGCGAAGCGCGGGAACAAATTGTCAAAGATCTTGAGGCGATTGGACTACTCTCGCGTATAGAAGATTATATCCACAATGTTGCCGTCTGTTACCGCTGCGGAACGGTGCTTGAGCCGCTTCTTTCAGACCAATGGTTTTTGAAAATGGATGAGCTCGCAAAAAAGGCAAGAGAAGCTGTGGTATCGGGAAAAGTGGTCTTTCATCCAAAGCGATGGGAAAAACTTTACTTCAACTGGCTCGACAACATTCGCGACTGGTGCATCTCGCGTCAAATTTGGTGGGGACATCGCATCCCGCTTGAGGGCGAAACCGACGTTCTTGACACATGGTTTTCTTCAGCTCTTTGGCCATTCGTCACGCTTGGGTGGCCGAAGAAAACAAAAGATCTCGCAACATACTACCCCACCAACGTCCTCACCAATGATCGTGGAATCATTAATTTATGGGACGCGCGCATGATCTTTTCCGGACTTGAGTTCGTAAACGAGGTCCCATTCAAAGACCTCGTGATCCATGCAACGATTCTCACCAGCGAAGGCAAACGCATGTCAAAATCTCTGGGCACCGGCATTGATCCTTTGCGCCTTATAGAAAAGCACGGGGCAGACGCAACGCGCTTTGGCATTATCTGGCAGGCAATGGGGGGGCAGGACATACGCTGGGCGGAAGAGCATGTGGTTGCAGGGAAAAAGTTTCTAAACAAGATATGGAATGCGAGCCGGTTTGTTTTACAGCAAACAGAAAATTCCAACATACCGGACGCAAAACCGAAAACAACCCTTGATGCAAACTCAAACATTATACAAACGTTTGAAGCGTCCCGGGATCGCGTCACCGCCCACATTGAACATTTTGAGTTCGGTCAGGCGCTGCACGATATATATGATTTCTTCTGGCATACGTTCTGCGACCAGTATCTGGAAAACGCAAAACATCCGGAACTAAAGGACAAAAAAGAGACCAACGAAACGCTGCTTTGGGTTCTTGCCTCCTCGCTGAAAGTACTGCATCCTTTTATCCCTTTTGTTACCGAACGCGTCTGGGAGAATCTTCCGAAAGAAAAAAAAGAGCTCCTTATTATTGAAACATGGCCCAGATAACACAGCAGTCGTTTTCATATGCAGTAATCGGGGGGCTTATTCCGGCGCTTATTTGGCTGTTTTTCTGGATTAAAGAGGACTGCCACCCGGAACCAAAGCGGCTGCTCTTTTACGCGTTTCTGGGAGGAATTCTTGCCATTCCTCCGGCGCTCCTTTTTTCGCTCATATGGAAAAGTGGCGCTGGGTTTCTTTTCTCCTCTCCAGTCACAGCGGGACTCGCCACGCTTTTAGGATTGGCATTTATTGAGGAAACGTCAAAATATGCGCTTACAAAAAGAATTATCTTCTGGAGAAAAGACTTTAACGAGCCGGTAGATGCAATGGTATATCTTATGACAGCGGCGCTTGGCTTTGCTTCGGCGGAGAACATCATGTATCTCATTCCTGAATTCGCTGCCAGCATATATGTGGGAATTGATATGGGTAATTTGCGTTTTCTTGGGGCAACATTGCTTCATACTCTTGCCTCCGGCACGCTTGGTTTTTTTATCGCACACCAGTTTTGTAACAGCAAAACAAGACAACGTATTAGTCTTGTAACCGGCCTTTTGGCGGCAACCCTTATACATACGACATTTAACATCATTATTCTCAATACCGGCAGTCAGGACATAAAGCCAGCGCTTGTGCTTGTTGGAATTGTAGGGATTTTTGTTATTTTTGCATTTGAACATATAAAAAAGGTGCATCAAACATGTCATCCCGCCAAAAGATGCGGCGGACGCTACTGCCCGCCCGAAACACAAACGCTGGGGACGGAAAGATCTATCCACATAGTTCATTAATTGCTTGTTGCATACGCCCGCTACACGCTATAATACATGCATGCCAAAAGAAAGAAGATCTTTTTTTGAGCGGCTCACTGGCAGTATGAACGTGGAAAGCAATAGCGAAGCGGGAGGAGAAACCGCACAGCTTCGCCCGAATGCGAGAACCGCAAAAGAGGCAAATGAAAAAAATAACGACTGGGCGGAGGAAGAGGAAGGACAGCTTACCATTGATGTTTTTCAAACTCCCGATGAGATCGTCATACAGGGATTTGTGGCGGGTGTCCGGCTTGATGATTTGGACGTTTCCATCACTCAAGACATGCTCACTATTCGCGGAAGACGCCAGCGACTAAACGAAACAACCGACGAAGATTATTACTATCAGGAACTGTATTGGGGGTCTTTTGCGCGATCGATCCTCCTTCCGCAGGAAGTAGACGCTGACGACGCGCAGGCAACGCTCAAAAACGGCATGCTTACCATACGTCTTAAAAAACGGGACAAAAAACGAATCCAGAAACTGCGAGTGAAGCACGAGTAACAACCAACCACGCTAGCAACACTAGCGTGGTGTTTGATTTTGTGCCGGATGGCCAACCTTCACCACAATAACATAATGCCGCGCGATAGGGCCACGTTATGTTGTTATAGTACTCCATTCTTAAAAAGAGCTCGTATGGAAAAGCGACGGCTTGCGCTAAACGCCCGCCGTAGTTAGAAATTGGGGCTCAAAATAAATCGAAATGCGTTTTGAGAATGAAAAAGAAATATACAAGCAAGTTGCCAATAAACACAAATGTGCCACAGATGAAATGCTCTGTGCAGATAACGATAAGGATTGGAAAGAAGCTGTAATGAAAATTTTAATGGGCGGCTCAGGATTCGAACCTGAGGCCTTCTCGGTGTAAACGAGACGCTCTAACCAACTGAGCTAGCCGCCCATAAGTTTAATACTGGTGCTTGGGGGGAGAATCGAACTCCCGACGCCTTGCTCTTCCTGAGCAACTTGGACTATATCATCATCCGCCTAGGGCGGATGTCGGGCGCTTCCCCCATTTAATAAATCTGCATTCATCTAATGGAGTACTCCCTTAAAGGGATAGTCTCTACACCTTCCGAGCACATAAGACGTTATGTGCTTCGGCTTGGCTCGGGGTTGTTCCGTTTATGGCGGAAGTTTCTCCGATTTCACCCGATTTGCAATCCCGCATTACTGCGGGATGGCCCGAAGATTCAGGCAAGCGCTCTACCACTGAGCTACCCAAGCAGGATGTTACCGGGAAAAGCCGTCGTTAAAAACACAGCTACCTCGGCAACAAAAAAAGTATACCAATTCCGCGCAGATTTGCAAAAACATATAGGTAAAAAGTGGGGGGTAACCGAACCCCGGCAGTAGTGCTCCTGAAGCGGACACTATGGGGGTGTGTCTGCGATTGCTTAAAAGCTTGGTCGTATAAATACACCAAAAAGCCGAAAAGTTTTGTTCTGGTGTATTTATACGACCAAGCTTGAACATATTTTAGCAAAAATCTCTGATGTGCCCTCTCGGTTGGGTATATGAATCACAGTAAGACGACTTGCCCGAGGCGGTTCACCTGCCTCGGGCTTTTTTCTTACCTTTCTTTGAGATAATACACATCCAACGCAGCTGAATGTCAGTATTTTTTATCGGGTACCACATGTCGTCATAATCCATCCAGAGGCGCATGAATGCCATTTTCTCCATCTTGGCATGCTTGCCATCGTGTGGATTTGCCAAGGTGATATATTTTTTATCAACTTTTTCAACAACACTAAAGTGTCCAATATATCCGAACATCATCCATGACACGATGATAGCCTTATCAGCCGTATTGTATCGCGTAAGATCAGCCCATGTCGCGTTTGCTTTTTCTTGAACGGTAAAATGTAATACTCGCAGCGTTTTAACAAGATCTTTATTGGAAAGACCATCCTTTTTCTTGTACTGTGAAATTTTTGCGATCATTTCAAATGTATAAGAAAATCCAAAGTATGCCAGCACCATCTGGATACTGGTTGGGCCGCAAGCGGAATCATCTTTTTGTTTGATCGGGGTTATTTTCATTGTTGTTTGTATGGGCAAATTATAGTAAACGCCTTAAGAGAGCTCGATTCATATCTCTTAAGTGCCGCCCCGCACCATGCCTATACCCCCACGAGGAATTGAACCTCGATCCCGGGTTCCGGAAACCCGTACTCTATCCGTTGAGCTATGGGGGCACAGGGCTGGTGCGGGGCAAAAGAGCCAGCGTTTTGTTTGCCCTGCGTCCTGTGTGGTGCCGGGACTATTACATCCCGACGCAAGATTGGGATCCCGACTTTCTTATTTTAAATTATGAAAGAAACGTCAGGATTGCAAAGAAAGAATAAAAAACATTCATGTATACAAATCAGCAACCACAAACGCGCCGTAGGAGTCCGGCTTAATAACCGGCACAAAGCCAAACCCTTTCACCACGCCGGTTACACCGTCCACCAGCTCGCGTGTGGGTCCTTTCACGCCGACATCAAGATGAATATGATGAAACTGAATTTGCTTATTCCAGAATATTTCCTCTCCGAGAGATTCTTTCATGCGGCTTCGTATCTCCTGCGCCAGTGTAATGGAAACCATGGTTTCTTTCCAGATGCGCTCGCGAATGGTATATTCCTTCTTTTCTTTAAAGCGCGTGTAAAAAAATATCCCTCCATTGCCGACCCTTCTTACGACAAGCGAAGTTACAAACAGCGCGTGATTGGCGGAAGTGCGCGAATCGGTGCCAACGACAATCTCGTACGAATCGTTTGGATGGAGCACAATGTAGTCCCTTACCGCAGAACAAAGATTATCAAGAGTGAACACTGTTCCTTTAGAGTTGTAAAAAACAGCATTATGAGATGAGTCGTTGTTGGACATCTTCCTGAATTTTATACGTATTATCAGTAATCTTGGCGCTTGTTACGCCGTCTATAGTAAAGATTCTCCGCGCTGAACGTAAGTGGCAATACCCTTCAAACGTTCTTTGATTTATAGCATAAATATCAACGAGCCGCTCGGTTGAAGAAGCGCCGGCTGCGGATAGGTAGCTTATAGCAACAGTTTTTCGTTTCAGAAATCCGTTTTGCAAAACGCTTAAAACATCCTCCGCCGCCGCTGGCTTCCAAGAAACGGGCAGTTTGGACCTAGCGCCTGTCGTTCGGGACTCAAAAAACACATATCCTTCTTTTTTGCCAAACTCATATAAATCGCGCGTTAATCGAACATCCTGTAAGCAATATTTCTTCACCTCATCTTTTCTGCCCTCTCTCCACCACTGAATAGCATCCAGCCCGTGGCCGCTTTTGCAGGACCCGATTGTTGCTTTGGAAAGATTATCAAGAGAAACCCTAAACCCAGCGGATTTTTCAACGTCATCCATAAGATCAAGCAAGGGAAGCGTAAAAACATTAAAATCCACATGCGGAGCAAGCACAGGCACATCAAACGCCCGAACATTAAACCCTATAATTCTGCTTGCTCCCTTAAAAAAATCGGCAAGCGCCTTAAAATCTTCCTTCTCAAAAACGCGATATGTATCGGAGTTGTAATCATAGACGCCGACCACCGTAACCCCCAAAAGATGCACGTTGCCGCGCCCGCCAACTTCATCAAATGATTTTTCGGTTTCCAAATCAAAAACCACTTCTTTACTCATACCTTGCTATATTATACACCTTTTCGTAATTGACGCCAGATGCAGAACCAACAGCTTAGCGCCCTTCAAGCCACTCCATAATCTCCTCGGCAAACGACGGGTATCGTTTTAAGATCGTGATTCCGTGACCGGCGTCATCAAATATTTTGATGTCACACTCGCCCGAGCAATTTTTATAAAGTTCTTCAACCATTTCCGCATTTGACCAACCGTCTTTACGAATGTCATCTCGTGATCCGACAAAAAACGCCGCCTGTCGGGGATTGAGTTTTTTTACAAGCGGAAGGGTTTCAATCCCTTTATAATCAAGACCGGGAGAAAAAAGCACCGCTGCGGGGATTTCCGTGTGGGAGCAGAGATGCTGCAGCGCGAGATTCGCCCCAATAGAAGCCCCGATGAGGAAAACGTGTTTTGCTCCCGACGCCGTTAAAAAATCAACCGCCGCATCAACGTCTAAACGCGATGACTGATGGTCCTGATCAGAAAAACGTTTATAACCGTCGGGACCTTTTTCGCTTTCTCCATGCCCTCTTAGGTCAATTGTAAGAACGTGGTAACCATGTTCCTGAAGCATAAGAGCAAATTCGTCCCATGATTCTCTTGTTTCGGGCATCATGTGCAAAAGCAGGACGCCGCGATCCGTAACGCCAGAGAAATAATCGCCAACAATCTCAACGCCATCAGCCGTTTTCAGTTTAATGGACCGTACGCTTTCTTGTTTCACCGTCAGTTGAGAAATCAATGTGTGCTAAAAACTACTATGCTGAAATCCCCCGGATTGCCGGGGGATTTGGCGATGCAGGAAATAAACCTACAAACACCACACTTACATTATATAACATAAAAATAAGGATGGCAGGAAACACCGACGCTATCGTTTTGCGAGGCGGCACGGAGGCCTTTTCGTCTACCGGCATATAATCCACGCCTTACTCCAGTAGTTTATACGCTGCGATGCCGAAAGCGACAGCAACGTTTAAGGATTCCTTTTTTCCAAACATCGGAATTTGAATAAACCAATCAGCTTTCTTGAGCAGTTTCTCTGAAAGCCCGCGCACTTCGTTCCCCACCACAAGCGCCAAAGGGAACTGGGGACGAAATGCTCTGTAATCAATCGCTGATTTTGATTGCTCAAGCATAACAATGCTTATTCCTTCATTCCTTAAACGCTCTATAAGACGCGCTATACTGCTTTGTTTTTCCCAAACAACATTTTTATCCGCGCCGAGGGCGGTTTTTTGAAAATCATTTCTTGCTCTTCCCATTTCATCAACGGGAGACGGGGTATAACCGGTAAGAAAAACCTTTGCCGCTCCTACCCCGTCACAGGTTCTAAACAGAGACCCTACGTTGGCCACGCTTCTTACGTTGTGCGCCACAACAAAGAGTCTCTTTGTCCGTTTCATGAACGGCGCTTCCGGGGGTGGTAGTACTTTTTCTTTTTCAGTTTTTGGGGAAAATGTTCCTGATCTGTTTTGGCGTCCTTAAAGTCGTGGGCGTATTTGTATCCCTTTCCGTATCCTAATTCTTTCATAAGGTTAGTAACGGCGTTCCTTAAATGCAACGGGGCCGGGAGAGCGCCGTATTTTTTGGTGTCGTCCCACGCTTCCATCAACGCCTTATAAGAAGCGTTGTCTTTTGGCGCGCTCGCCAAATACGTCACCCCTTGTGCGAGGTTAATTGCTGATTCCGGCATGCCGACGTATTCAACAGCATCCGCAACGGCCGACGCCACGACAATTCCCAATGGATCGGCATTACCCACGTCTTCGGAAGCAAAAACAAGCATTCGCCTCGCAATAAAACGTGGATCCTCACCGCCTTCCAACATGCGCGTCATCCAGTAAAGCGCGGCGTCCGGATCAGAATCTCGTAAAGATTTAATAAAAGCAGAGATGAGATTATAATGCTCCTCGCTGGACTTGTCATACAAAATAGCTTTTTTCTGAAACGCTTCCTCAACGCGCCTCCCATCAATAATATTATTGCCTTGTGTGTGCTGTGTGCTTGCCGCAACGAATTCAAGTGCGTTTAACGCTGCGCGCGCGTCCCCATCTGCGAACGCCGCCAGTTTTTCAAGCGCTTCTTCCAAAACATGTATCTTTTCGTTACCGAGTCCTCGCTCTTTATCTGAAATGGCCCGGCCAAGAATGCGTTTAATGTGTTGATGAGAAAGGGGCTTCAGCACAAAGATCAAAGAGCGTGAAAGGAGAGGACCATTCAGCTCAAACGAGGGGTTTTCGGTCGTCGCGCCGATGAGAATAATCGTTCCGTCCTCAACGTATGGTAAAAAAGCGTCCTGCTGGGTTTTGTTAAACCGATGGATTTCATCAACAAATAAAATCGTCCGTTTTTTGTACAGTTTCAGCCGTTCACTTGCATCCTTTATAAAACCCCTCAATTCCCCCACACCGGAAACAGCGGCTGAAAAGGGTTGAAAATATGACTTAGTGCTCTCTGCGATAATGCGCGCGAGCGTGGTTTTTCCCGAACCGGGCGGCCCCCACAGTATGGCGCTTTGCAATTCATCGCGCTCAATAGCTGTGCGCAGCGGTTTCCCTTTCTCCATTACCTCTTCTTGTCCGATAAATTCATCAAGGTTCTTTGGACGCAAGCGGTCTGCAAGCGGCGAAAATGACCTTTGGCGTGTGTCAAAAAGACTACGTGTCATTTTTTTTCGGCTTTACCTGTTTTAATACTTCATCGTATAAATCCTTTATAGCGCGCTTCTTTTCGTCATCACTAATAAGGCGCCGTCGGATTTCGGCTTTTTTCGTTCGAACATGCTTTCGGATGCTTTTAGGAAGCCCGCTTTTTGCCATAAACTGCCTGGTAAAAAAATAAAGGCCGCGCTTTTCCGCCTTATAAGCGTGGCTTCCATAGTATATCCCGACGGAAACCCCTAAGCAAGCTCAACCCTTAAGAACGCCGCGTTTTCTTTCCCATTGCTTTTAAAGCCAAAGTGATGCGTTGTTCGACGTTCGTGACACTGTTGGGCACTTTCTTTAACGCCTCGCGCGCTTCTTGTTTTTTATATCCAAGCACAACGAGGGCATCAAGCGCATCCGATTCCGCCTCAAAAAACTCCGGCGCCGTTTCAGTGCTCCCCTTCAAAACATCCCGGAGTTCTAGCACAATCTTCTCCGCTATTTTCCTGCCAATGCCCGAAACTTTCACAAGATGCTCGACTTCCCCAAAGGCGACTGCTCTTTTAATGCTGTCAAGGGGAGCGACACCAAGAACACCCAACGCCAGTTTTGGCCCAATGCCGGAAATAGAAATGAGCAGCTCAAAAAATTCAAGCTCAGCAAACGTCAAAAATCCGTAAAGCTCCATGGTGTCTTCTCTTGTATGAAGATGTGTAAAAAATTTCACGCTCGAACCTTTCTCAGGAATGCTTTTCATTGCCTCTTTTGAAATAAAGACGCGATAGCCAATGCCGCCCGCTTCGACAATAACAAAACGGCTTCCCCGAAAAACAATATTGCCCTCAATGTGCGCTATCATATATAGATATAATATACCGTTAAAAATAATATGCTACAAAATATAATTTATGAATAAACTTTTTGCGCTGCACTCGCCATTTAAACCAGCCGGGGATCAGCCAAAGGCAATAAAACAACTTGCCGAGGGGATTCGCAGCGGAATAAAAAACCAAACACTGCTCGGAGTTACCGGATCCGGAAAAACATTTACCATAGCAAATGTCATTGCTCAAACAAACAAAACAACACTGGTGCTCTCACACAATAAAACGCTTGCCGCACAACTCTATGAGGAGCTGAAGGAGTTTTTCCCTCAAAACCCCGTCCATTATTTCGTGTCCTACTATGATTATTACCAACCGGAGGCATATATTCCTTCAACCGACACCTTTATTGAAAAAAGCGCCAGTATCAATGACTTCATCGACCAGTTGCGGCATGCGACCACGGCGTCGCTCTTAAGCGCGAAAAACTGCATTGTTGTCGCCTCCGTGTCAGCCATTTATGGGCTGGGCAACCCGGCTGAATATAAAAATATGGCACACGAAGTAACTGTCGGGAATACAGTTATAAGAAAAGAGTTTCTTGGCGCACTTGCGGATCTGCAATATACACGCAACGACATTGAAGGAGCCGCTGGTACATTTAGTGTAAAAGGAGATGTTATAGAAGTAATGTCTCCCGACGGACAAACACGAACAAGAATTGAATTCCACGGAAACACCATTGAGCGCATTACGGAAAGAAAAAACGCCACATCTTATAGTGCAGCGACACGACAGCAACGGGCGCTCTTTTTCCCCAACAAACATTTTGTCACACCAAACGCCGCCCTCAAGGTGGCGATAAAAAACATTGAAAAGGAATTGGAGAGCCGCATCGCAGAGCTTAAAAAAGAGGGAAAAGCGTTTGAAGCCGAGCGCCTACATAAACGCACACGTTTTGACATGGCGATGCTGAGCGAAACGGGCTACAGCGCGGGCATTGAGAATTATTCCAGACACCTCTCGTTTAGAGCCGCCGGCGAACCCCCATTTACTCTTCTGGATTATCTCGGGGACGACTTCCTTACCTGTATAGATGAATCGCACATCACCATTCCGCAAATCAGGGGAATGTATAACGGCGATAGAGCGCGAAAGCTCGTGCTGGTGGAAAATGGTTTTAGGCTTAAGTCAGCGCTTGATAATCGGCCGCTTACATTTGAAGAGTTTGAGAAAAAAATCGGACAAACTATATACATCAGCGCAACGCCCGCTCAATACGAGCTGGCAAGGGGGCCTGTCATAGAACAGCTTGTTCGTCCAACAGGGTTGCTTGATCCGACCGTTGAAATTTTACCAACCAAACACCAAATCCGCGATGCCATAGAGGAAACTCAGAAACTCATACACAAAAACGAACGGGCGCTTCTCATAGCGCTGACCAAACGTAACGCAGAAGATATCGCCGACTATATGAAGCAAAAAGGAATTCGCGTCGCGTGGCTCCATTCGGACATTGAAACGCTGGAGCGCCCCGAAATCCTTCGAGATTTAAGAAAAGGAACATACGATGTGTTGGTTGGAGTAAATCTCCTAAGAGAGGGCCTGGATCTTCCAGAGGTTTCGTTGGTATGCATATTGGACGCCGACAAAGAAGGGTTTCTAAGAAATAAAACAACGCTTATTCAAACTATGGGAAGAGCGTCGCGCCATCCCCAAGGGCGAACCATTTTCTTTGCTGATACGATAACCGATGCTATGAAGGAAGCAATGGAAGAAACAGCAAGACGACGAGCTCACCAGCAGGATTATAATAAAAAACACGGCATCATACCAAAGGCGTTAAAAAAGGCGATGCGTCCGGCCTTGTTTGGCGAAAGAAAACGCTTTAAGAAAAAAACTCTGGATGCCCAACTGCAGGAATTGTTTGCCAAAACAAAGAAAGGCAATCAAAAAAGATCGCTCGTAGCGCTCAAAAAAGAGATCGAGGCTGAAATGTTGGAAGCCGCCGCCAACCTTGAGTTTGAAAAGGCAAAAGAACTTCGTGACTTGTTGCGGACCTTATAATCTCAAAATGAGACACCTGGTGTTTCATATCTATACTTATAGAGGGAGTTGATTATTTCGGCGGACCCTCCAAGACTGCTTGACGATGGCCCGTGCCGCTGATATAATACGCGTATCACCTTACACGATATTCGATTTTAATGTTTGATTCCGTTGTTATTTCATGCCAAATACACGATCTGCAAAAAAGGCGCTCCGGCAAGCTGAACGAAGACACACAAGAAATCTTCAGCAAAGCCGCCGACTGAAAGAAGCAATAAAGCGTCTCAAAAAGGCAATCACAAACAAGAAAAAAGAAGAGGCGTCAGCGCTCTTGCCGCAAGTCTATAAGACGCTGGATAAAGCAGCAAAGACAGGGATCATTAAAAAAAACACAGCGAGCAGAAAAAAAGCGCGCCTGTCGCGGGCAGTGAATAAGGAATTGTAAATCTCATCCGCCTACGTTGTAAGCAGGAAGTGCAAAAGAAGTTCTTCTAACTTTGCGGACTCTCTTTTTACCCTTTCATCGATCACACGAAGTTTTGCAAGAGAGGTTGCTGGAAATCCGTGCGGCGTTGTCCTGTTCTGCGCAATGCTCTTTTTTACAACAAATGGATGAAGGCCGGTCGTGCGTTTTATGTCCTCTGCGTTCATGTGCTCCTTAAGCAACGATGCTACTGCCAAGATATTTCGAATCTGCCAAACCAGCGCCCAAAAAAGTTCCTCCGGGCCAACGCCGTTGGCAATAAGGACATGAAACAAATAAATGGCCCGCGGCCTATCTTTTCCAACCCACGCGTCCACAAATTCATATATCATGCGGCGGGGAGGCAGGGGCGCTTTATCCCGAAGCTTCAGACGGAATTCCTTTGAGTGGCTATTCGCTAAAAGCGTTTTCATCGCTTCAGTTTTAACAACGGCACCGTCAAGTCTGCCGCGTTCCCAAACTATAAACACGTCGTCCGAGTCTCGAAAACGCTTTATGTTATTTACAAAAAAGTCGTGCGCATGCGGCGCCCCAAAAAGATGCTTCAACACAAGCAATTGTCTGTTAGAAAAGAGAGAATTGGAAACAAGAACATTTTCCAATACCTCAACGGGCGCCTCCTCTAAATCAAAAACTATATGACCGCTTTGTATAGTTTCTTTTCCAAACTGGCCGATTGTCTTATTTACTTCATTGAGAGACGCTCTCCAGTCGTCGCCATAAAAAAAATACAGCATAGGACAAAATTTGTACTCGAAACCTTACACCCAAAAATCAAATGAGCGCGTTGGCACTTAAACCTCGACAGTATATATTGGACAGTGCTTTGCTCTCGAAAACGCCGCAGACTCTAGAGATATGATTCCTGAATTGTTTTCTTTACCGTTTCTACAATTTCCGCGGGTGTAAAATGCGCCTTTATCAGAAAATCCTTGGCGCCCAGCTCCATTGCCCGATCAATGTCCTCTTTTGTTCCAAGATTTGAAAGCACAATAACGGGGGCATTTCCTATGGTGCCGTCTTCTTTTAAAGTTTTTAACAATTCAAAACCGTCCATTCCGGGCAGCACCAGATCCAAAAGCGTCAGTGTTGGTTTTTTGTCCTTTATCTGTTTAAGGCCTTCTTCGCCGGTAATCGCGCCGTAGACCGTGTATCCCTCTTTGGCCAGTTTCTCCATCATAAGATCGCGAAGAAATTTATCATCCTCAATAATAAGCACCGACGTTTCGCCTGCTTTTTGAAGCGACGAGATAGGCATTGCATATCGTTTTGAATCTGTTTTCTTATCACCCCCTTTGTCCTCGTCCATCATATACATAAGCGTATCACAGGAAAAATCATCAGTCTAGCGTTGATTGGAACAACCAACACGCACAACACGTCAGATAAAACGCCCCATATCCTAAGCGGCTTTACAGCATATGGTTATAGAAAACCGTGATGTTAAAAGGCCTCAATGAACTCTTCATACGAAAGCTCCTTATCGGGAACAAGTTCCGAGCGAAGCGGTAATGTGATAAAAAACGTTGTTCCTTTTTCCTCTTCGGATGTAAGCCAGGCTTTTCCGCCGTGCCTGCGAATGATATTCTTTGTTATAAACAAACCCAAACCTGTTCCTTGTGTTTCCATCTGGATCACCTTTTGTGATCGAAAAAACTTGGTAAAAATGCGTTTCAAATTCTCCTTGGAAATTCCAACGCCTTCATCCTTCACCTTCAGCAGAAGAAAGTCTCTTTTTTGCGCTGATAACGTGACGTCGATATGTTTGCCCTCGGGAGTATACTTGAGCGCGTTCTCAATGACATTTCCTATGGCGATGGAGAGTTTTTCCTCGTCTGCGTATATCGTATAGCTTGTCTTTGGGAGATTCAGCGACACTGTTAAATGCCTATGCTCTGCCGTTAAAGCATAGTTGCTTACCAGCCTATTGAGGAAAGAATTTACATTGAGCGGCGCAAATGAATAACCAAACTTGCCCTCTTCAATTCGAGCGACGTTGAGCAAATCATTTACAAGACGGATCATGCGTTCATTTTCTTTATAAGCCCGCTCAAGCATTTCGCGCTCCTTTTTGGTTACAGGCCCCAAGTCGCCGTCAAGAAACATTCCCAACGACCACTTCATAGCGGACAAAGGCGTTCGCAGCTGATGCGCGGTGATAGAGATAAATTCAGATTTTACACGGTTGATGGCCTTTTGCCGTTCAGCAACTTCCTTCAACTGTACGACCATGTCATTAAAAAAATGTCCGAGAGCGCCGATCTCGTCTTCACGCGTGATCTTAAAAGAAAGATCAAGATCGCCTTTCACAATTCGTTCAACTGCAGTCGCGAGAGTTCTTAAGGGGCGAGTAATGCTTTGTGAAAGCAAAAACGCCACAAAAAGGGCGATAACGGTGATAAACAAAAATACGAGAATGGCCTGTGTGATAAGGTTTTGCGTAAGCTCGTTGACGACTTCCGGCGCAACATAACCCCGAAGAACCACCTGATACGCCGCGGCTGTGAACACCGCCACAAGCGCGGCCGGTATTAAAGAAAGAGAAATAAGCGCCAGAAAAAACTTTACAAACAATGACTTCGTCCAGCGAGGCGTCCTCTCGCCCGCTTTTGCGCTGAGCTGCCCCTGGCCACGCGTTCGTTCATCCAGATACATTCCTTCTATTATATCATAGGCGCAACTCCTTCATGTCTGTCCAATTCACGCCTCTTTTTACTTCTACCACCAGTGGAACGGCGAGAGCGGCGGCTGTTTCCATAATGTCCTTTATTTTTCTGGCGGACTGGACAACTACGCCCTTTCTGATTTCAAAAAGCAGGTCGTCGTGTATTTGAAGCAGCATCCTCACATCACGACTGCCGCCCAGCAAACGAAACTCTTTCTCAATGGCGAGCATGGCATGCTTTATAATATCGGCCCCGGTTCCTTGCACCGGCGCATTTACCGCCATGCGTTCGGCTTCGCGCACGACTCGGAACTCTTTGCTACGAATCCCCGGAAGATACCGGCGCCTTCCATAAAGGGTTTCAACATATCCTTTTTCACGAGCGCGCTCTTTCGTCTTCTTTATATATTGAGCAATTCCTTTAAAGTTTCGGAAATAAGCATCCAAATACGCCCGCGCATCGGCCCTTGTGACGCCAATAAGTTCAGATAAAGCATTTTCTCCCATTCCATAGAGAATGCCGAAATTGATCGTTTTAGCGCGTCGCCGCATAAGTGGCGTTACCTCCTCGGGCATAATGTGGTTTATGGCTGCCGCCGTAAGGCGGTGGATATCCTTCCCTTCCTTGAAGGCATTCATCATAACCTCATCCCCAGCGAAGGAGGCTGCAATTCTAAGCTCAATTTGGGAATAATCAAATGCAACAAACTCGTAACCTTTCTTTGCAACAAAAGCTCTTCGAATCGCCTCCCCTTCATTGGTTCTTATAGGAATGTTTTGAAGGTTTGGATCTTTGGAGGAAAGCCTGCCAGTGACAGTTCCCGTCTGGTTAAATTGCGTGTGGATTCTCCCATCGCTTCCAACAAGCTTTGGAAGCGTTTCAATATAGGTTGAAAGGAGCTTGGAAAGCTCACGAAAACTGATTATTTTTGAGACTATCGGATGCGCTTCTTTTAGCTTTGCGAGTTCCGAGTTCCTGGTAGAAGGGGCCTTGGTTTCGGCTGTTTTTCGGATCCCTTTTGATTCAAGCCTGAGCTTAGAAAATAACAGCTCGGAAAGTTGCTTGGGAGATTGGATATTGAAACTGACCCCGGCAAGTTTAAATATTTCCCTTTCAAGCGCATACAGACGCTGCCGTACATCTTTGGAAATCGCGTGTAACACTTCCGCTTTAAACTCAACTCCGTGTTCCTCCATCATTGCAAGGACAGGAATAAGCGGCAGCTCCATGTCAAAGTAGACGTTATGGATCTCTGCTTTTTCAAGTTCTTGGCGCAGTTTTCGTTCAATCACAGGGAGTAATATTGCGTGCCGGGCATCCGTGTCCGGGCGCTGAAAAAGAAAGCGGTCAGACAAATCGAACAACTTTGGATGTTGGACATCCGGATAAAGCACCCAAAAAGCGACCATGGTATCAAAATACGTTTCCGGGAGGGGTATGTTGTTGCGCAGGAGAAATCTAAAAAAACCTTTTAGATCGTGACCGATGAATATCGGGTTCTTTCTTATATGCTCCAACGCTGTCCTAAAAAAAATCACTTTTTCGGATGTTTCTGCTCTCCACAGCGTCCTTTCATCACACAAAAAAAACGCTGCTCCGTCTTCAGCCATATACACAGACACGGCGCCCGCGGACGCTATGTCCAGCTGAAAGTTTCTTTTGTCGGCGCTGAACGCCTTGACTGCGGTTTCAGTTTTGGGATCATTGCTGTCCGCGAGAAGTTCGCCACCGGCTGTGGAAGTGTCTGGCAAGCGGGAAAGTAAACTTTTAAAGTTCAATTTCATAAAAACGCTCTTCACGCTTTCTTTTGGGAAGGACCACGTAAGACCGCTCAACGTTGCCCGAATCGGCGCGTCTTTTCTGATAAGCGCGAGTTCCTTTGAAAAAAACGCGTCCTCCCTGCCTAAGCAGAGTTTTTGATACAGTCGCTCTGAAAGCCACTCCGGTTTTTGGTCTTTTGTCTTTGTATAAAAATTCTCCAAAGATCCGTATTCGCCAACCAAACGTGCCGCCGTTTTTTCGCCAATCCCTTTTATGCCGATGATGTTGTCCGATGGATCCCCTTTCAACCCCTTAAAGTCAGCGAGGAAGGATGGGGAAAAACCAAAACGGTCCATGACAGCCTGCTCATCATATATAATCGTGTCTTGAATGCCTTTGCGAAGCGTGTACACAGTCACCTTTTCCCCTTCAACAAGCTGGAGAGTATCAAGATCCCCTGACGCTATGATGACACGCGTGCCTTTCTCTTTTTTAAGGAGATCGGCCAGTGTGCCAATAATGTCGTCGGCCTCAAATCCGGGCGCTTCGTAGATTGGTATGTTGAAAGCGCGTACAATATCACGCGCTTTTTCAAATTGCTTTATGAGCTCGTCGGGTGCTTTTTCACGATGGGCCTTATACTGCTCATATGCAATATGCCTAAAGGTGGGTTCCGGCAGATCAAATGCCGCCGCTAGGTGTGTTGGCTTCAGTTCTCTTATAAGTTTTAGGAGAACGGATGATACTCCGTACACCGCTCCAATCGGTTCTCCCTCCGCATTTGTAAGTTCCGGCAACGCGTGATAAGAGCGGTGTATGAGCGCGTGCATATCCAAAAGAACAATTGTATTTTTTTCTTTACTCATGAAACACCATCTTTAGCGTTCTAGAGGTTTTGTTGCTGCAAGAGAAAAACACGTCAATGCGCCTTTTTGGCAAAAGTTTTTTTATGCGGTCAGCCCACTCAACAACAACGATACTCCTTCGGTCTTTTAAAAGTTTTTCCCATCCAAGTGCCCGTTTTACGTCCCTTGCGGTAATTCGGTAACAATCGACATGATACAAAAAACTGTAGTATTTTGCCTCCAAGGGGTGAACCTTAAGCAGGGTAAACGTTGGAGACAATATACGCCCCGCAATATGAAGACCGCGTGCAAACCCCTTAACAAATGTGGTCTTTCCGGCGCCCAGCTCTCCGATAAGGGCAATGATGAGTGCGTGTCGGCGGCGAAGCTTTTCTTTCATTATTTCCTCCGCCAGCAATGCTGCCACTTTTTTCGTCTCCCGTTCAGATGTTGTGTTAATCTCAACAAGCATGGTTTTAGGTTAGCACGCCGCCCAGAACATGAAAACAAAAAGAGCGGCACTGCTTAAAAGCACTGCCGCTCCCTATCGCGTGCGACACGCGACTGCTCACCTTCGACACTCTGCAGATGCTGGGTGTGCATCACACAGCGCCTGCAGATATGCCTCCTGCTCTGCAACGGCAGCCGATCTGGAAAGACCGGCCAGCCGACCTGCTTCTGCTCCCGCTTGCCGCCGACATTCTACGTCGTGCGGCTGGCAACCGGTTTTTCCGGACGGCTCGGTGGCCTGAAACATTCTTTGCTGTGCGCCGGTAATTACGGCGCCACTTACTGTTCGGATGAGTCCCGCTGCTCCATCAGCAGCTGCCGACTCAAGCCGATACTCGAGAAGATTGCCGGAGTCACCGTAGTTCCTGTAGCCATCGTCGTAGCCGCCATAGGCGCTACGGCCGTGCTCGAAACAGCACAGCCGGCTGCCGTGATAGTGACAACCGCCGGCGTAGACAGCCGCCGGCAAAGCAAGCACGCATGCCGCGACCAAAAACATCAAAAGAGCTTTCATTGCATTTCCTTCCTTCTGGCTCTTTCTTTTTTGCAAAGAAAGAGCGGTTGTTGATTTGCGGTAATTATACACCTTAAAGCCCGATGTGTCAACACACCAACGCCGGCTGACAACGCCCCAAACCAAACCAAGCCCCATAAGAAAGTATTGCGACAACCGCCTTTATATGATAAGAATAATCCGTGAGCATGCGCGATTTAAAGGAAAAAATAGACAACGCGAACAGTGTTGCTGTTCTTGTGCCCGATGATACTTCAGACGAGATACTGCTCGCCGCATTCGCCATAAGGAAGGCCGGCGGCGAAAAAGTGTTTATCGTCGGTGGAGAAGAATCAGTGCGGAGCAGTTGGCATGCGCTTTTTGAAGACGAAGCGCTGGCCCCCAAGGACTTCGCGGTCTCTATTGACACCAGCCGCTTCCCGATTGAGGAGCTCCGATATGAGAAACAGGGCGAGAAGCTGGTGGTATTTTTTACAAGTTATAATCCCATCACAAAAAGCAGTTTCGCATTTGAACAAATGCTGCCGGAAAGTGATTTGGTTGTTGCTATAGGATTTTTAAATGAGGATGAGGCAAAAAAAACTCTTGCCTCGCGCCTCAGAAATACAAACGGACAAGAATTCTTCTTTCTTAAAAAAGGGGGCACGCCGCCACAACCGGCTGGTGTCAGTTCTTTGCCGCTCCTTTCCAGGTTACTTGCCCGTGCTCGTACGGAAAAGGAGCTGAACACTTTTTGGTCTTTTCTTGCTCCATCAGATTTCACAAAGACGAACACTGCTCCAACGGCTATTTTTCCGATGACGAGCGTTATCGCGGCGCTTGCGGGACTTCCTCGTTTTGTAGTGGTGCTCTGGCAGGGATCGCCGAAGGAATCGGTTGGAGGGCTCATTTACTCAAAAGATGCCCGGGCTCTTTCCGTGCTCTCATCTAAGTTGGGAGTCGTTCCGAAAAGCGACTATTTCCTTATTCCTGATTTTAACAGCTTCACAGAAGCAGAACTCGAGGCAAGGAAATTGCTCAAGACAACCCTATAGGATACAATGACAGAGTGGTGACATTCGATGAAAAAAAACAGGAAGAACAGCTTGAAGTAATTAAAAAAAGAGAACAAGAAGATCTTGCCCGCATTCTCTCCGAAAAGTATAAAATCCCATACGTGAACTTGTTTCGCGCCTCAATTGATCTTGAGGCGCTGAACACGATATCCGAACAAATAGCCAAAGAAAATGGCGTCGCTATCATAAGAAGAAAAGGGAGAATCCTTGACATTGCTGTTAAAAACCCGACGCTTCCGCACACCAAATCCTTCCTTACAGAGTTGAGGAAAAACGGTTACAGTTTTAACCTTTATTTGTCTTCGCCTGCAGGGCTACAACACACGTGGGAAAGATATAGGGAAATCACAAAAGGGACGGAAACTTTTGAGGGAATGATTGTCATCGGAAAATCGCAGATGGCTGAGCTTGGAGAACGTTTAAAAATTTTTGACAATGTAGCTGAATTGCTCCGAGACCTCATTGCAAAAGGGCCGCGAATGAACACAACGGAACTGCTGCAACTTATTCTGGCAAGCGGCCTTAAACTTGGCGCATCAGATGTCCATATTGAACCCTCGGAAGAAACGGTGACCATGCGCCTCCGCCTTGACGGCATGCTCCACAACATAACATCGTTTAAGCATGAGTTGTATAAGTTGCTCCTTTCTCGTATTAAACTGCTGTCGGGGTTAAAGCTGAACGTCCGCGACAGTGCGCAGGATGGGCGCTTTACCATACGCGCCGCGGACGAGGATATTGAGATACGAGCCTCAACACTTCCGGGTCCTTTTGGGGAAACTACGGTGCTGCGTTTACTTAATCCCAAAACCATCAGTCTTTCGCTTGAAGAGCTCGGCATGCAGCAACCGGTTTACGAACTGCTTTCCAAGGAAATTCGAAAACCTAACGGCATGATTTTAACGACGGGACCGACAGGGTCTGGAAAGACCACAACGCTGTACGCGTTCATAAAAAAGATAAACTCGCCCCAAATCAACATTGTAACTATTGAAAATCCGGTTGAATACCATATCAAGGGCATCACCCAAACACAAGTGGATACCAACGGAAAATATACGTTCGAAACCGGCCTCCAGTCAATTCTCAGACAAGATCCTGATGTCATACTCGTTGGAGAAATCCGCAACCTCGAAACCGCGCGCACCGCTTTACATGCCGCACTCACCGGACACCTTGTATTTTCCACTCTCCACACCAACAATGCTCCGGCAACAATCCCAAGACTCATTGACATCGGCGCCAAACCAAACATCATAGCTCCGGCCATAAACGTGGCCATTGCTCAAAGATTGATCAGGCACCTGTGTCAACAATGTAAACACCAGTACGCGCCTTCCGCAAGAGACCTTGACTATGCGGAACGAATACTAAAAGGGCTTCCAAAACCATACAAGAGGCCGGACTTACAACATATAAAATTCTGGGAGGCGGACGGTTGTGAGGCCTGCAATATGGTTGGATTTAAGGGCCGCATCGGCATATTTGAGGTTTTTGCGATTGACGAAAAAATCGAAAAACTGATTTTTAAAAATCCCTCGGAGGCAGAGGTGTTGGATGCCGCAAGAGCACAAGGGATGCTAACGTTGCACCAAGACGGTATACTAAAAGCAGCCGAAGGAATTACCAGCGTTGCCGAGCTTATTCGCGTTGCCGGCGAGTTTTAAGACATTTTGACGCCTTTACGGCCAGAACGCTCCGGGCAACCGCTCCGGCAAGCAATGATGCGCGGAGCTAGGGAGCCTTCTTCGAGGAGCAGCGGAGCTGTTCTCGCAAAAGCGAGAGGCCAAGCTGTCCTAGGCTGGAAGACGGCCCAGATAAGGATAACCTCAATTGCCCAGAGTGTTCTGGCAAAAAGCCATTTTTAGGTAAAAATCAATAACACTTTAGTCTAACAAAAAAACCTGCGCGTGTCAACCCCCCCCAATAAAAACAAAAAAGAGAAAGTCGGAGAAAGACCTGAGCCTGGACGCCTGGACGCTGCATTGCGTCCGAGGCGGTGGAAAGAGTATGTGGGGCAGGAGCAAGTCAAAAAAGCATTGTCGGTTCTCATCGAGGCGGCGCAAAAGCGCAAAGAACCTGTTGAGCACCTGCTTTTGTATGGGCCTGCTGGGCTCGGCAAAACCACTTTAGCGCACCTTGTGGCAAAAGAAATGAATGCGCAGATAAAAGTCACATCCGGCCCGGTGATAGAGCGTGTCGGAGATCTTGCCGCGCTTCTTACAAATCTCTCCGAGGGGGATATATTATTTATTGACGAGGCTCACCGCATAAACAAGCTTGCCGAAGAAATGTTATATTCAGCGATGGAATCCGGGGCGCTTGACATTATTATCGGGAAAGGACCGTCGGCCAGAACAATCCAGTTAGACCTCCCGTCTTTTACATTGATTGCCGCGACAACACGTATCTCTCTTCTTTCCTCGCCTTTAAGATCACGTTTTTCCGGGGGCGTGTTTCGACTTGAGTTTTATGATGAAAGCGACATCAGAAACATAGTGGAGCGCTCGAGCAATATATTGGGCATCTTAACCGAAAAAGATGCCGTCCGGGAGATTGCTCTTCGGAGCCGTCGCACCCCGAGGATAGCGAACCAGCTGTTGAAGCGTTGCCGTGATGTCGCCGACGTCGTTGGAAGCAAGGAAATCACCCGCGCAATAGCCATGGAGGCGCTGGAGTTGTTGGATATTGATGAAAAAGGACTGAATGGAGAGGACCGAAGACTTCTTAAATCTTTGATCATCAAGCATAGAGGAGGGCCTGTTGGTTTAAATACCCTTGCGGCTTCCATATCGGAAGATGTCGGCACCATAGAAGAGGTTTACGAGCCATACCTTATCCGTCTTGGGTTTATTGAGCGCACTCCCAAGGGAAGGGTGGCTACCATCCATGCGTTTAAACATCTTGGGATAGATGTATCAAATGATAAACAATCAAGATTCTTCTAAAAAAACATGTTTCGGCTAGCGCTGCTATTGTATGTTCTGTTCCTTGTAGGTTATGCGGCCTTTACCGCGGCAATTCTACACCACGTAAGAAAATACAGCGCACCCGGCAAAGAGGGGCGAGTGTACACAAGAATGTTTGTCGCGATGACGGTGGCGTTGGCGTTTCTTTCTTTTATGGCATTTCTGAAGGTGCCGTGGAATGACCTTGGTTTCAATGTGCAACTGTGATTGAACTTAAAAAAAACGAAAAGGTGTTGTTGGTGCTCCACAGGCACTGGATTGTTATAGCGGGACAGGTTGTTGCCACGGTGCTGCTTTTTTTGATTCCCATAATACTCGTTCTGTTTGGGGGTTTGTTTCAAAAACTGCCTGGCGGCGGGGTTGGGCCTTTTTTGTTTTTCATAATCACTCTTTATTGGATGGTTGTTGTGGGTTGGTTATTTGTGGTCTGGATAAAATACTGGCTGGACGTTTGGGTTATTACCACAGAGCGGGTCATTGATATTGATCAGGTGGCGCTGTTTCATAGAAGAATCTCCGAGTTTTCACTGACACGCGTGCAAGATGTGACGGTTTCTATCCCAAACATACTTGCGACTTTCCTTGGTTTTGGAAATATTACTGTGCAAACTGCAGGCGAGACAAGTTTCTCAATACGAGACGTGTCGCATTGCAACCAAGCAAAAAGTATAATATTATCGCAAAGCGAGAAGTTACGGAAAGATTCCTAAGCCTTAAGACGATAGATCCGCTATCCATTATCTTATTACACACTTTAAGGAGTTTTTTTAACTGGAGATGTGCAAATAATGTCAGGACATTCCAAGTGGTCTCAAATCAAACACAAAAAAGCGGCGGCGGATGAGCGCCGTGGACAGCTGTTCTCAAAGCTGTCGCGACTGATTGCTGTGGCGGCTCGAGAAGGGGGAACGGACCCGTCCGGGAATACAAAACTCCGAGAGGCCATTGAAAAAGCCAAATCGTTAAACATGCCGTCAGAAAATATTGCGCGGGCAATGCGCCGCGGGACTGGGGAAGGCGAAACAAAGCTGGAAGAATTCCTGTACGAAGCCTATGGACCGGGAGGGGTTGCTATGCTTGTGTTGGGAATTACAGACAACACAAATAGATCTTTAGGAGAAATAAAACATATACTGAACTCCCATCATGGAAAGCTAGCGTCTCCGGGAAGCGTGCTTTGGGCGTTTGACCACGTAAGAGGTATATGGGCTCCGAAAAAGCATTTGCTGGTAGACCTCGGTCCAAAAGACAAGGATTATTTTATGCAATTACTTGACGCGTTAAACAACCATGACGACGTCCAAAACGTCTTCACAAACGAGAAAAAAACATGAAGGTTGTTGGAATTGATCCCGGGCTCGAGCGTGTGGGGTACGCGGTGATCGACCACACAAACACCCAAGACAAGTTGGTGGAAAGCGGACTCATCAAGACATCTCCTCTTAAAACGAAGGGGGAGCGGCTTGATTTGATCTACAGACAACTCTTGGAGGTGTTGGAACGAGCCACCCCTTCCTTGGCCGGAGTTGAAACGTTGTACTTTACCGTCAATAGCAAGTCAGCGATGTCAGTCGCCGAGGCCAGAGGCGTCATATTGGTGCTTTTGGCGCAAAAACACATACCCACCATAGAACCAACGCCGCTGCAGGTAAAAGTGGCGCTCACTGGTTATGGAAAGGCGGATAAAACGCAGGTGAGCGGTATGGTAAAAAAGATATTGCGTTTCAAAGAAGATCTCGGGCCTGACGATGTGTATGATGCTGTTGCAATAGCTTTGGCATCAGCTGCGCTGAACATGTCTGCTGCTATGCGTTGAGTGTTTTCCAAACGCAATATACAAATTATCCACAGCATAACCAACGCCTTTACACAGATTTGCTTTCCTGTTAAGAAAGAAATAGTTGCAAAAAGGTCTCCTACATAATCCGATTAAACACAATCTATTCGCAAAAATGCGCCAATACGATGTTCTTACCGCTCTGGAGGAAGAAGAATGGTTTGAAGAAGAGGGTTTCCCACAAGAAAACAGCGAGATAGAAGATGCCACCCATGAAGTTGATGAGGATTTGGACGCGCTTGATGAGGATTTTGTATAAGTAAAACATTCGCCTGTCCAGGAAACAGGCGAATGTTTTTGAGCCCCAATGATGGGGGCGGGCACCGCCGGCCTTCCTTGTAACTGGCGGGCTTTATGTAGTCTTATAGACAGAGTGGCAAAAACCGCAAAACAAAAAATAATGAAACGAAAGCGCGGCGGGCGGCTGTTGTTGCCGCTTATATACGCCGCCGCTATTTTGACAACCCTTACTGCTGCGGCGGGTTTTCTTTTTTTCTGGCTTGTTGATGTGCCAAGCATCAATAACTTTCAGGAGAGAGAAGTTGTGCAATCCACCAAAATATTCGACAGGAGCGGAGAGGAACTGCTTTGGGAAATCTATGGGGAAGAACGACGCACGGTTGTTCCATTCAACCAAATCAGCCGGCATATGAAAAACGCTACTGTTGCGCTCGAGGATAGTTCCTTTTACTCGCACAAAGGAATCAGTCCTCTCTCAATGCTGAGAGCTTTCATTGTTGATGTGTTGAGCGGCAAAATCGAGCAAGGCGGATCAACAATAACGCAACAGTTGGTAAAAAACACGCTGCTCGTTCCGAAACAAACAATTACAAGAAAGGCAAAAGAAATCGTCATAGCCGCAAAGCTCGACGGGGTGTACTCCAAAGACGAAATATTAGGGCTCTATCTTAATGAAATACCGTATGGCTCAAACGCGTACGGCGTGGAGGCGGCCGCACAAACATTCTTTGGAAAGTCCAGCGCAGATGTAACATTGGCGGAGGCTTCTTATCTCGCGTCCCTTCCACAAGCTCCCTCGTATTATTCGCCGTACGGGAATCACCGAGACGAGCTCGAGAAACGTAAAAATATTGCCATCAGAAGAATGTTTGAGCTTGGGTTTATAACAACAGAGGAGCTTGAAGAGGCAAAGAATGAGCGTGTTTCGTTCAGGCCTCCTTCTGATCGCGGCATCAAGGCGCCGCACTTTGTGATATATGTGCGCGAACAACTGGAAAGTCTTTTCGATGAAAACTTTATCAAAGGGAAAGGACTTCGAGTCACAACAACTCTTGACCTTCAGTTACAACAACGAGCGGAAGAGATTGTGGCCCGTTACGGAGAAATCAACGAGCAACAGTTTGGCGCGACGAATGCGGGGTTGGTGGCCATCAACCCGCGAACAGGGGAGGTGCTTGCAATGGTTGGTTCCAGAAATTACTTTGATACGGAACGGGAAGGAAATTTCAATGTTACTCTCGCCCGCCGACAACCCGGGTCTGCATTCAAACCAATAGTGTATGCGACGGCATTCAAAAAAGGATATACCCCAAACACCACCGTGTTTGACTTGGAAACAGAGTTCGCTGTACAAGGAGCGGGCTCATATATACCACAAAACTATGACGAAAAATACCGCGGGCCGGTAACGCTCAGAGAGGCTCTTGCCCAGTCGCTCAATATTCCTTCTGTAAAAACACTCTATCTTGCCGGGCTTGGGAACGCTTTGGCAACCGCCAAAGACCTCGGCATAACAACACTCAACGAACCGGATCGCTACGGTCTCACGCTGGTTCTCGGCGGCGGAGAGGTTTCACTACTTGAACTAACCTCGGCATATGGGGTGTTTGCGGCTGACGGCATGCGCGTCCCATACTCATCAATATTAAAGATTGAAAATAACGATGGGTCGGAGCTGTTCAAACACGAGGCGATGCCTGTGCGCGCGCTCACGCCGGAAATCAGCCGCACCGTAACAAACATACTCAGCGACAACGAAGCAAGAGCTCCTGCGTTCGGTCAACAATCCCCGCTCTATTTCGAACAGTATGCCGTTGCCGCGAAAACAGGCACGACAAACGACTCTAGAGACGCTTGGATTATTGGATACAACCCAAAAATTGCTGTCGGCGCGTGGGCTGGGAACAACGACAACTCTTCTATGGAGAAGAAAATCGCGGGTTTTATCGTTGCTCCTTTTTGGAGGGAGTTTATGGATTATGCCCTTATCAGGGTTCGCGCCGAGGAGGTTGGGTTTGTGGATCCGCCAATATATGAAAACAACGGGAAGCCGGTTCTAAATGCGGAGTGGAGAGGGTCGGAGACCTATGTGATAGACAAAGTGTCTGGAAAACTGGCAACCGATTTTACCCCCCCTGTTTTTCGAGAAGAAAAGATTATTAGATCGGTTCATACAATACTTCATTGGATAGACAAAGACAACCCACAAGGACCCATACCCCAAAACCCCCAACAAGACTCTCAATACACAAACTGGGAGGGACCCGTACGAAAGTGGGTTGAAGAAAATAACATCGAAGAAGATGAGCGCTCTGTAGTCCCAGCTGATTTTGACAACGTTCACTCGCCTGAGCTTGAGCCAACTATAACGCTCCGGCATCCTATAGAAGGATTGTTTGGTCCAAACGATACCGTTGAGGTTTTTATTAATGCTTCGTCAAAGCGAGCTTTGGGGCAACTTGACGTCTTCTTTAATGAGGATTTTGTTCGATCGCAAAAAGACACATATAATAAGATACTGCTTGACCTTAAAACGGTCAGTGTGATAGGAAACAAAAATATTCTAACATTGAGATTGTATGACGATGTAGGAAATCGGGGAGAGCTTCGGATTCCTATCGAAATCGAATTTTAGAAAATGGTTCCCGGAAAGGAAATGTTTTGTTAAGACGATCTAACAATTCTTCCTCGAGTGCGTAGAGTTGATACTTTAACACACTGGAACCAAGCGTTAAGGTTAAAGTGTTTCCGGTGTATTTGATGTTTTTTATGGAAATGTCTGTTTTTACGCTTCTTTCGTTTAAAAAAAGTTGTACAATTTCGGCTATGTCTTTGCTGTCACGAACCTCTTTACACAAGAGTTGTTTCGCTCTTTTATTGAGAAGGTTTGAAAGTTTTAAAAGGGCCATGTCACACTCCTCTCATGGGCATAATAATGTGAAAAAAAGATCCTTGTGTGTTTGGCTTTAAAAGAATCGGATCCAAAGGATCGTTAAAACCCATATAAATTTCCCCTTCCTTAAAACCAGACACCCCATCTAAAAGGTATTTCCAATTAACAGAGAGAATTGTCTTCTCTCCAGTTACTTTGGCTTTTATGTTTGATTGATGTTCGCCAATGTTGTTGTCTTGTGCTGTAAAACATATCAAACCCTCCGGGTCCACTGTTAATTTAAGTTCGTTGAGTTTTCCAGAAAAAACACGGGCTTGTTTAATATGATCTGCGAGGTCGTGTTTTTTTGCAACTGCCGTTGTTTTAAATCTAACGGGAACAATATCTTTATATTCAGGAAATTTTCCTTCGATCAATCGCGAAAAGAGTGTAAACAACTCTGTTGACACAACAATACCGTTGCCTGACACGTTGAATGCAACAACGCCGCTTTTATCCAACTCAAGCAGGCGCACCAGTTCATCTATTGTTCGAACCGGAACGAGAAAGGAAAAATTGTTTTTTGATGCCTCAAAGTATTTTTTCTCTATTCTTTCTTCCGCCAGCCGAAAACTATCCGTGGAAGCAAACGTTAACTCGTTATTTCGTGAAATAAAAACACTTGAAAGCTCCTGTTTGGTATTAAAATAAGAAGCAGCAATTATGCTCCGTCTCAAGGCATCCAGTAAATGTGTTTTTGTTATTTGAATATTGTAAATTTCTTCTATAACAGGGAACGGAGGAAATTCATCAACGTCAAACCCTTTGATAACTGTTCGGTGTTTTTCTGTTTCCAAAACAATATTATTACCTTCCGAAGTGACTATTACTCTCTCTCTGATTGGAAGCGAGGAAATAAAAGAACTAAACACCTTTGAAGGAACAACAACCACTCCTGTTTTTTTCACGATACCGTTTATTGGAGTTTGAATTCCTAGTTCTAGGTTTGTCGTTGAGATATTGATGTTTTTACTTAAACTCTCTATGTAAAAAGAATTAAGAATGGGTATTGTTGTATTTTTACCGGTGATTTTTTCAACAATATTTACAGCGTTTTTAATGTTTTCAACAAGACACTCAAACTGCATGGAGATAATAATAAAATCTATATATATAAACAGTTGTTATTACTGTAGGGAGGTATATGTGAACAATACCAAAAAAAGAGACACACAACAGCTTTATTAATCAAACAAAATCTAACTTTTATTGTATAACCTGTGTATGTGTGTTTTATAAGCGGAGCAATTAGGATGTCTGGGTTTATGATTTGTACAATTTTTCACGGATTAACCTCAACTCTTCCACAAGTTTTGCGTCTTTTTTTAGCGCCTTAGAAATTTTATCATAACCATGCAGTGCGGTTGTGTGGTCTCTGCCGCCAAGTTTTTGTCCTATATATGGGTAAGATCCGTTAAAGTCTTCACGAATAAGGTACATGGCCACCTGTCTCGGCTTTACAATCTCACGCTTCCTGCTTCGCGCCAGCAGGTCTCTTTCGTCAATATTATAAAACACCGAAACCACTTTTAGTATCTGTTGAGTAGAAACAACCCGTTGAGAGCGCGCGCTGAGTTGATTGAGGGTATTTTTTACTTCATCGAGCGTTAGAGGCGCCTCTTTAACCTTTTCTTTTGCATTTAATAAATTAAGCGCCCCCTCAAGCTCTCTGATGTTTTTTTGTATTACAGAAGCGATGTATTCTAACACCTCATCAGATAATGGACGCGCACTCCCGGAAATCTTTGACTTTAGTATTGCGAGACGCGCTTCATATTCTGGTTCACCAATATCGGCAATAAGCCCAGCCTCAAATCTTGAACGAAGCCGCTCTTCCAGGTTTGGGATCGCTTGCGGCGGACGATCGGACGAAAACACAATCTGTTTTCCGTTTTCGTATAACACATTAAAAGTGTGAAAGAATTCTTCCTCCGTTTTAGCTTTACCGGCTATAAATTGAACGTCGTCTATAATAAGTAGATCGACGTTCCGGTATTTTTCTTTAAATGAATTGAGTGGCTCTCTGTTTTGAATAAGCGAAATAAGCTCGTTCATAAACTTCTCAGACGTCAGATATAAGATTTTTAAGATTGGGTTTCTTTTTTTTACCTCGTTGCCGATTGCCTGTAGAAGGTGTGTTTTCCCCAACCCGACGCCGCCGTAAATGAAATACGGGTTATACAACGCACCAAGGTTTTTTGTTATTGATAGGGCTGCGGCATGGGCCAGCTCGTTAAACGAGCCGACGATGAATGTGTCGAATGTGTACTTGGGGTTGAGATTTGTCTCCCGATCTACCGAGAATTCCTTAAACTCCAGTTGTTCCTCGTTTAAAGCGGCCTTGCTGTTCGGTTTGACGTGTTGTTTTTCAAAGTCTTTTTGTGAAGAAATTAAATACCCAACAGACCGGATGGAATTTGCTTGACCGCGCAGCGCCCTCACGATTGATTTGTGGTATTTCTTTTCCAACCACTCTTTGGCAAAGGCGTTTGGCACCGAGACAACAGCTCTCCCGTCGTCAATGCTTTCCAGGTTTGTGTTCTGAAACCACGTTGCAAAGTTTGCCTTGGATGTATCCAGCTCTATCTGGTTTAATACTTGTTTCCAGAGATCTTTGTGGTTCATAATAACTCAAGTACAAAAAACATATGGAATGTTGTTGTGCATATTAATATTATTAGTATATTCTACATGAAGTTTTCAATATTGCGGAAATCAAACATTTATGGTCTGATTGTTTACAAATTGTTGATTAAATGTGTATAATAGAGTCGCACATTATGTCTATCACATATCAACCAAAAACTAGAAAACGCAAAAGAACTCACGGGTTCCGTATAAGAAAAAGAAGCAAAACAGGCAGGCGGATTCTTTCCAGAAGAAGGAGAAAAGGAAGAAAAAGACTTGTGGTTTAGGCGAAACTCAATGCTCCCGGCCGCGAGTCGTCTAAAAAACCCAAAACAATATAAACTTGTTCTGAAAAAAGGCAGAAAAGCTCAAACGTTCTTTTTTGTTGCGCAAGCGCTCCCAACTAAAAGGGCTGGGGAACCTCAAATCGGCGTTGTGGTGTCAAAAACGGTTTCGAGAAAAACCATTGAGAGAAACGCCGTTAAACGCAAGACGCGGGAAGTGTTGAGACTTTTTGTTGTTCCTTTTATGGGGCCCGGTTATGATGTTGTTATACGCGCGCTCCCTCTGTCTAATGGCGCGTCATTTGCTCAAATAAAAAAAGACGTCATTTTTCTTATAAGAAAATTACAACTCTTACCATAACATGTTTACATTTGTTTACACTGAATTTTTTTATAAACCCCTTTTTAATGCCCTTGTGTTTTTCACAAACATTTCACCGAGCCATAGTTTGGGATTGGCAATTATTATGGTAACGATTCTTGTTCGGCTCGTTTTGTTTCCGTTTCAGCACAAAATGGCAAAAACACAGACAGCAATGAAAAAACTGGAACCAGAACTGCAAAAGATAAAAGAGCGATATAAAAACAAAAAAGAAGAACAGGCGCGTGCAACAATGGGGTTGTATAAGAAACACGGCGTAAGCCCGTTCTCCGGAATATTTATGCTTTTAATTCAGCTCCCGGTTCTCATAGCGCTCCTTAGAATTTTTGAAGGAGGGCTGCAGGGCGACATCTCGGCTGTGTTATACTCTTTTGTGTCCGTCCCTGACGGGGTCAATTCCATTTTTCTCGGCATCGATCTTGTAAAAAGCAGCGTTGTCTTGGCGGCGCTGGCGGGCTTGTCACAGTACTTTCAGATAAAGTTGGCTTACCCAGCCGAAGAAAAAAACAAACAAATAGATAAAAGCGAAAAGAAAGAGTCATTCGGAAAAGACTTCCAACATGCCATGCGAACACAGATGCAGTATGTGTTTCCTTTTATAATATTTTTCATTGGCATTAGATTTTCAGCAGCACTGACGCTTTATTGGACAGTGATGAATATTTTTGCTATAGTGCACGAGAGCGTTGTGCGTCGTCGCGCAAGCGCTCTCGGATATGAATGACAGAGCACAAAATCACACCGCAACAATTGCCGAGTGTATAACACAGCTGCTTAAAAAAATGCAAATCGACGCAACAGTTGAAGAAGGTCTTATTGGAGATACTGTTACCCTTACCGTTAGAACGCCGGAAGCGGGGCTGTTGATCGGGGATGAAGGACAACATTTGTTCGCATTTAACTACTTATTAAAAAAAATTGTGGAAAGACAGCTTCCGGAGGCGCCGCATTTTATTGTTGATGTAAACGATTACCAACGGAGGCGCTTTGAAGAGTTGCGCGACCAAGCGCGCATGGGAGCCCAGCGAGTCAGATATTTTAAAAAAGAGGTTATGCTTGACCCGATGACGGCATTTGAGAGACGGCTTGTGCATTTAACACTACAGGAGTATCCGGATATCACAACCGAATCAACAGGAACCGGCCCGGAAAGAAAAGTTGTCATCAAACCATATCCCTAGTGTGGTTTGACCGGCGTCGTTGGTTTCCGAAACAATGGCGCGTGAATGGTTCTGCCGACAAACAAACAAGCAACGCCAACTAAGAAGCCAACCGAACTGCCCACAACGTAGAATCTTTTTTATTCACAAAGAAAAGATAGTCTTCTTCTGGGGACAGGAACATTTTTACCATGTCGAAGTCGTTTTGATCCCAAACCATTGTTGCCTCGCCGGTTTCCGTGTCAATTCTCCATAAGTCGTCTATGAACGACACCTCACCGCTCCACCACGAATCGGGAAGCGGCAAACCCGAAAGTTTTTGCGGGACCGCACAAAACACAACACCGGTTTGTTTGTTTGACCAAACACATTTTTCACTTAATGTGGTTGCGGGAAGCTTTAAATACTCATCGTTGTTATTGGCAACATACAACGCCAAATCTCTGCCGCCGCGGAGCGTTTCGGAGTAGAGAAACCGGCCACCATCCGGCGAGAAAAGAACACCCAACCCTTCTTTAGGCGTAAGAAGGGTTTGTGTCTTTCCGGAAACGGAGAGAGACCAAAGTATGCTTGGAGCAAAAGCCGAAGACCTCGTCTTTAGGAAAAGAAGATCGTCAGTTATCCAAGAAAGCTCAATATCTGCCAACTCGCTGAAAAGGACGTTTTTTTGTTCTTTTCCTGAAGAGCTGGCGATTACCACCGAGGCGCCGTCGCCAACCGCGACAGCGTACGCGATGTTCTCGCCGTTTGGTGACAGCGTTGCCGCATACGTTTCTTTGGGGAGGACGACTCCTTCCGTGGTTGTTCCGACATAGTGAAGCACAAAATACCTAAGCGCTCTATTTTCTTCTATAAATGTAACCATTGCCGTTTCTTTTTCTGTAGACCATTCGGCATTTATTGTTGAAGGAATGGTAAGATTTGAAACCCGTTCCGCTGCCCCTCCCGTGAGAGCCGTCTTATAGAGATGCCCGACGTCACTTCGATAGAAAAGCACCCCGTCTCCGTCCCCGCTTATGGTTGCCGCCGCAACGGGACCGTCGGAAACCATGAAGAGCGCCGACCGGCTCTCTGCGCCACCAGTTACCGCGCCGTCATCGTCCTCCAAATCTATGTCTTTGCCGCCCGGGAGCGAAAACCCCCCGCTAAACAGGTTGTCGAGGAACCCGTCTTTGTTTTCTCTTCCCAAAAGCAAAAGCGCCGCAAGGGCAATAATCAGCAAGACCGCCCCCATTGACGCTATGATAATAATTTTCTTTTTTCTTGACATAGAAAGCAAAGCTAATTACATTCCCCCTCCGCCTCCTTGGTCCTCAAATCTTCCTACCGGCTCGACATCTATCTTGAGGTTTACCAGATCCGGATTAATTGCTCTTAGTATGACAACGGAAAGAGCGGCAAGCAACAAGCCCAAGACCGCGTGGATGATGCGGCTTTTTGCTTCGCTGATGCGCGAGGGGTTTCCGGCGGCCGCTATATACTGCAACCCGCCGATGATAAGCATGATAAACGCAAGGCCGGCGGCGAGCGATAGCATAAACGGAAACAAGCTGTTTGTGTAGTCGGCGAAGGTCCCGACCTCTGTTGAGCCCCCGGGGAGCGGCGCACTAAGCCGATACGTTTGTGCCAAAGAAACCCCGACCGCGCCGAGTAGAAATAGAGCAGTGAGAGCAAACAGCCAAACAAGCCTTTTCCAATTATTCCACATAGGCGTTAATTAATGTGTTTGTTGTTTGAAAAGTATTTTCCGGGTTCTTCACGGAAACATTAATGCCTTGTTCTCCGCTCACGCCGGATTCCGTTTTTAATGTCAGCACCGGCGAGCTTCGTTGGGATCCCGTCACAATATCATTGTTCACTCGCCATGTGTATTCAAGGTTGTTGGCGGCGCCTTTGTTAAAGAAAAACGGTTCTGCGCGAAGCAAGGCGTCTTCGCCCGAAACCACTGTTATTGTGTTAAGAGCATTTTCATTTTTTGCTCCAATGAGGGGCTCTTCTTTGTATAGGAGCACCTTGGGACGGTAGACCGGAATGGAAATAGAGCCGTTGGCGCTGACCACACCCGTTGCGCTTGAGACGGTGAGGGAAATGTTTTTTACCGCTCCAACAATGTTATCCGCACGAAACCGTATTGCGTGTTTGCCTTTGCCTGATGCATGTATCTGAGTTTGATTATTTATTTTCCATGTGTAGTTTAAGTTATCGGGATCAAGCGGTGAACCGTTGAAAAAGAGTTTGGGGATCGCCTCCACAACAATATTTGACCCGGGAGACGGGACGGCCTTTCCTTTATACCATGGCGGGACTTGCGTTTTTGCTTCCCATATAAGGTGCACCACTGACGGACGAACCGTTTCGGTTGCAGACCTCACTACGCCGTCGGGAAATATGACAGACGCGGTGATTGTGGTTTCCGATCCTAGCGCGCCGGCTGTAAGATCATACGTTGTTTCTCCTCGTCCGCGGAACACTTCCTTCCCGTTTTTGTACCACACAATGATTTCTTCCGAGAGGTTGCGACCAAAACCTTGCGCAACTGCCCGAACCACCCCCCCCGGTCCGGGTGTTTGCGGCTTTATAAGAATGGATATCGTGAAAGCGCGGTAGCGGCTTTCTTGTTTTTTTAGAAAATCAGAAACGGCGTCGCTGACACCGTCTTCCGTGCCGCCCGCTTCGGGCAGAGGCTGGGAGCTTGTCGTAGAGGGCGCAACAGAAAACACGAACAGCATAAACAGAAGTGGCACGGTTTTTATTGTTAGTCTTGCGGTCATGGCGCTTTTATTTTTTAGTGTTTTGATTTAGCATCAGCGGCCCAGCCAGACTTGATGTTGGATATAATGCTTTTTGCGCTGACTTGTTGCCGATCACCCTTGCAAGGAGCCTTTCCGCTTTTATTTTCAAAACAAATATAATAACAAAAAGGGCGAGGCACGGCGCAATCAAAGTGGCAACGTCCGCTCCGGCCATCCCAGAGAACAAAAAGAGCAATGAGCCATACCCTTTTTTTATATCATTTATATCAAGCAATGAATACCCTTTTCTTTTTAGCCATATATAAACAGCGAGCCAGCCGAAGAGGCTTATAATCCAGTTTAGAAAAATGCCGATAATAAAAAGAGCAAGTATCATCTGCGGCACGTCAAAAAGAAAAAACAGAAACCCGGCGAATAGCGCTCCTTCTACAAGTGGAATGTCTTGTTTTTTTTCTCGCATTCCACCATCCTCGCGGTTTCTTTTTTCTCTCATTTTCGTGCGGCGGCGATGCTCACGCACGGCGCGCGTGACGTCTTTGATCGCCGCACGCGCTGCCACGCGCGCAACATTCAGAGACCTTCCTCCTGTGGGAATTGCGGCGATGACAGCCCCGATAGCAACAGTCGATTCCGCAATCGCTTTTGTGGTGTGCGCCGCTTCTTTAACCAAGCTGAGTGATTCTCTTAAGCCCCCGCGCCGAGCGCGGTTAAGCCCTGAGAGCCGACGATTTTCCATTGCGCGCTCTGGTCGCTGTTCTTCGCTCTGTTGTCCCGTTGTGCGTTGTTCGTCCATATTGATCAATGCGAGCAAGCGTCTTTAAACATTGCCCCCTTTATTTGCCATATATTCCTCTTTTGCTTTTTTAATGGCCAAAAGTTCCGACGGATCGGAGGTGATAATTTGGTGCTCGGTATATGAGGCAATGATCTTTATTGCGACATGTTTTAATCCGGCGAAGAATATTCCCTCCCCCACGTCGGATTCAAGGAGCAAAAATTTTTCCTCCTCGGTGAGATTAAAAGTTTTTTGCACGACATCAATGGTGCCCGGGGACTGTTTGAGCAACATCTGAATAGAGGAGTTTGTGATGATGGGTTTCCCGTAAGGAGAGCCCATAAAGTCAGCGACATCCTGCGTTATCGTTGCAAGTCCGAGATAATATTTACGTGCCCGCTTCGCAAGTCCGTACAGGAACGAGGCGCCATCTTCAGTTTTCATAATCCACCACGCCTCATCTACCACGAGAAGCCGTTTTTTCATTTCTCTTCGAATTGCCCCCCAAACGAATTGAACAATCAAATACATCGCGACCGGTCGCAGTTCGTCTTCCATGTCCCTCACCGAAAACACGACGAGCTGGTTGTGAACGTCAACGTTGGTGTGTTGATTGATAAACCCGCCCCACGTGCCGGTGGTGAATTTCCTAAGGCGTATTGCCAGCGATTCGGCGCCGACCATGCTGGCAAGCACCAGTTCCAGGTCGGAAAGCAGCGGAGGGGGTTTTTTTGAAAAGTCAGTTTCCGGCGTTATGTCTTTTGATGCATAGGTTTCGTTAATTGAACGGTCAAGGATCGCGTCCTCTTCAGGAGTGAGCCCGCCGAGCATGATTCTAAATAGTCCCACAAGACTTATCACATGTGAACGAAGAATGTCGGTCGGAGATTCGTCTTCGCGTGGAGGAGGAAGATCAAAGGGGTTGATGTGGTGTTTTGAAGTCAAAGCAATATTGAAATACCTCCCGCCCACCGTTTCAGCGAGATATTCATATTCTCGTTCCGGATCTATAACAATGACATCGGTGTCCAGCATAAGCGAACGCAAAATCTCTAACTTTGCCGTATAGGATTTTCCCGACCCAGACTTTGCAAAGACAACGGAGTTATAGTTTTCAAAACTGAATCGATCAAAAAGGACCAGAGAGCTGTTGTGGCGGTTTATGCCAAAGAGTATTCCTTTGTTTGAGGTAAGGTCAAAAGAGGTGAACGGGAACACGCTTGAGAGCGGAGCGGAGTTCATATAATTGTTCACGTTCAGCTGATCCATTGCCAGCGGGAAAACGGAATTGAGTCCCTCTTTTTGCTGAAACAATGCCGGCTTCGTAAGCACGAGTCTGGCGTCAAGCATTGAGCGGACCAGTGATGCCGTCTTCTCCAAATCTCTTTTTGAATCCGCATAGATGGTGATGTAAAGACCAAAAGAGAAAAGGTGCTCACGCGCCTGCATGAGTTTGTCTCTAAGGTCTTCCAGATCACGGTAGGCGGTGTCCAGCATAGGGTCTCTTACCAGCCCTTTTTCTTCGCGTTCTGTAATCTGGGATTGAACCTCCGCGACTTTTTTTCTAAGCCTCCTTAGCATCATCGCGGTATCAACAGGATGCACAAAAAGGGAAACATCAAACTCTTTGTCTAGGTTCAGAACGCCGGAAAACCAGTTGGTTGCAAGAAATCTCGGATACGAGAAAACAAATATTGTTTGTACGAATTTCTGCCCAAGCCGCATATCGCTCGGGCTGACCTCAAACGCGGAAGGAGCCAAGACGTCCTTTAAGTCCAGGAGTCCCGCTTCAAATATTTCCTGCGGATAGATGGGAAGCATCTGTTCTGCTTCTGCTTTTTTTGCTCGTCTAAATAAAGCCATACGCATCATTGATACTTTCTTTTACGGGCGCTATATCGGTCTTCACGCCTATTTCCGGCATTGTTCCTTCTTTGCTTTCTCCGGGATTGTATAAATTGTAAAACAGCTCAATGATCTCCTCCGTGTTTAAAGGAACGGCCCTTACCCCAAAGCGAAGCAGGCTCTGATGTACAATATCTACCCGTTGGATAAGCTGATAGCGGTATTCTTCAAATTTTTCTTGCGGAAGGCCCCTGCCGCCCCCATCTTGCTGTTTTTGTTTCCCGAACAGTTTATCAATAAAGCCGACTTTTATATCGACAATAACAGGGTCTATAGGGACCACAACATAAAATGTTTTTGATACGATGTCAGAATTCTCAACGAGACTTTTAATAAATTCAATGTACTCTGTTGTTTGGATGCGGAGCAGTTCATTGGCCTGTTCTTTCAGTCTCTCCCGAAGCAGGTCCAGATACGGCTCAATTCTTAGCCGCCGGGATTGAATAAAAAACTGGAGCGAGAAGTCAAGGGTGTTTAGAAGATTTTGAAACTGCACAATAATGGCATCCTGTTCTTCTGCAGACTTCAGCGCAAAATTGATGCTGGACGCCATAAGAATGGAACGAAGCCCTTTGTTTTTTAACACCACAATCCCATCCCGCACCTCCTCTATCGGCACGATTTCTTGAGTTGGTTTTGCGCTTTTTAGCGCCCCTTCCCACATATTATATTTGTACCATATTATTGGCGTTTAAACTTTTCATGAACGTCCAGACTCCATGCCAGGTCTTCCAGTCTTCTTTTTGTTAATTTCGGCCCGACGATTTGCCCAAGGGGCCGCACTTCCTGTTTTGTTTTTTCTTTCAATGGTTTCTTTTTCTGTCCTTTTCTCCACAGGTACAGACGAGAGGTGGCATAGAACTTAAAGGCGCTGATGACGGTGTGGGAAAGCGGCCGCCCGTTTACTTTTAAGAATGCCAAAGCGGCAACCGCGCCCCCCATAGGAATGACAACCGCCCAGAATATAATGTCCGGAAACACCCGCTTGATAAAGTAAGCGAGCACGCCGCCAACAACAAGAAATATAAACTGTTTTAGCGTAAGCGGCCCTATAATCTTATCCTCAACGTCAATGAATTGTGGAACCTGAAATTGTTGCATATGTACCTGAATTTTAGAGCTTTGCGAATAATATGTAGCTGTACATAGGTTAATGAGTAATTTGTTCTATTCTATCGATTCACGGTAAGGGTCTATTTTGGGCGGAGGCGGAGACTCTTTGGATTGGTCTTTTTGCTCCGGTGGGCTTTTTGCGGCAAACTTTTCCGGGAAGACCATTTTGATATCTTTTTGTGTTTGTTGCTCCGGGGTTGCGCGTTCTTGTGGAACGCTTTTTTCGCCTGTCTCGGATTTTTCGGGGAGAGGGGCGAATGTCGTTTGTTGTGTTTCTGCCCCGACTGTTTCTTGTAATTTTTTTTCCGGCATGACGACGCTCTGTTCTAATTGAACTTTTTCGCTTCGTCCGTCTTCCGCGTCTTCTTTTTTGTATTCGGCGTCGGGCGTCTCCCGCGCTGGAGGCGCAACCTTTCTTAATATCGGGATAAATAGTTCATCGGTTTGAGGGGGGATCTGTTCTTGTGTTGTTTGTTCTTTTTTTGTAGCGGGCGGCTTTTGGGGCAATACCATGGGCGCCACTTTTTGTGTTGCCGTTTCTGGTTGAGCGTTTATAGCCCGTTCAGCGGTTGGTGTTTCCGTTTTTTGGGGGGCTGGCGTTCTCGCGCCCTCTTTTTTCCCCGCAACCACCTCATCAGATGTCGCGGCATCTTTGATGTTGTGGACCTCGCGAAGATTTGTCCAGATTGAACGGAATATTTCCCTGTTTATGTCGCGCGCCACGGCATTGGCCCTCGCGGTGTCAATATTGAGACTTTCTTTCAGTTTGTATACAAAGCGTGCGGGATGTGTAATGCCGAGAATGACATAGCCGGTTTCCCTGGCCATCGCGCCTATCTGGTCAAATGTAAGATTGTTGTTCCTTCCTATTTTTAACAAATTGTCGGTATTCACTTGCGCAAATATCGCGCCCTTCAGCTCTTGGGGGAGTTTTTCATACCGGTCGAGGAGCGTTTCCTTAGAATAATATTTCATATAATGTATATTTATGTTTTTTTACTTTCCATCATTTCCTCAACATCTTCGCGCGTGACGCTCTCTTTCTTTTCTTCCCCCCCGCGAATCTCTACTCGCTTGGGGCTGAAGAATAGCTGTGTCCCCATATTGGATGAGAGTTGGTCTGCAAACTGCCCCTTTCCTTCCCGTCGGAGCCGCTCCTGCACTTTAGCGAGAGTTTTCTGCTTGGCGATTTCCTCAACCTCCTCATTGGTTACTTCAACCTTTGCTCCGGCGAACTCAAGTTCGCGTTTTAACTCCTCGTGCGTTTTGTCCTCTCCTATCTTCCGTCCGGGGCTTTCCACCTGTACTTTTGTGGAAATACCCTTTGATTCCGCGGCGGCTTTCATTTTGGAAAATTCCGCCTCCTTTCTCGCCTCTTCCATGTGCACTGTTACGTCCACGTCGTAGTCGGCCGCTATTTGGTTAAGCATCCGATTGGTGTGTTTTATGGTTTCGCGATCAGCCGTAAATTCATTCAGTTTTCCTTGTTGTGTTATGTACTCGCGGTAGCGTTTCCCGATATTGGTGTCGGCGGCGCCGATGCCGCGCGTGATCTTTGCGCGCTGTTCCGGAGTAAGAGATGCAAAAAGGTCGTTTGCCGCCCGTTGCGCCCGTTCGCTTGCCGCTTCTCCTTTTTCAAATTCGGGAAGCCTTTCTTCGCCTCCCGAAGTGGTGATGAATACGTCGGGGTTTGAAATTTTAAGTGCCTCTTCTGCGTTGTGCGGCGCGACCGATTTTGCCAGATCTTTTTCAATTCCAGCGTAACGCTCCCCGCCCCCGCCCTTGGCCACCCCAGTAACGCTTTTTACAAAACTACTCAACTCCCCGCGTTTTTCCAGCTCTGCTACATATTTTTCCCGCTGTTCCGGTCTCCACCCTTTAAAGAGTCTTGCTCGCGCCTCGGGCGTCAGCGTTGGAGCGGCTCTTGCAAGGTCATATGGAGAGAGATTCTTTACCCGCTCGGCTTCTTGTTTGGCTCTGTAGTCCCTTGCTTCGGCGCCCTCGCTCATCGCGCGCTGTACGCCCGCCCGCCCCCCGGGAACAATGTTCATAACAGCTCTGCCGGCTCTCGTCGCCGCGACCCCTCCGGCAACAGCGCCGGCGGCCCGAAGCGCCGTTCTTCTGGCGGCTCGCCCAGCCGCGCCTTGCGCGCTCTTTCCGGCTTTGCGCCCCGTCGCCAATGCTGTAGTGGCCCCATAAGCGCTCAGCTCTTTTGAAACGATGAGTGACGCAATAAGCAGCACAATAAGCGCAATATACTGCGCGATAATTCTGACATTTGAGACAAGTACGGACATCGCCGCGGCATCAGTAACCATCGTGTTTCCGGTAACTCCAAATACGTTTTTTAAAAATCCGCTCTCAATGACTTTCCCAACCAGATAGAAGAAAAAAAGCGCAAAAGGAGCAAAGAAGGACTGTTCAAAAAGTTTCCGCCACCATCTTGTCGCGTAGCTGCGGGTGACGGGAAGTATCATGGCGATAAATGCAAGGGGAGCGAGAATCATGATTATCCAAAGGACGACCATCCGTATGATAAAAAGAATTCCAAGCGCGCCGAGGACGAACGCGGCAGTAAGAATAATAGCAATTCCCATGAGCATCGAAATAATACCGTTCAAGAGCACCTTTAAAACCAGCGCCCCCCCGTCCGCCGATAGTATTTCGGTGCCGGGAGCTGTTCTTCCTGTTTCCAGTGTTTTTTGAGGAGCCAGTCCTTCAACAAATACGCCCGCAATACCGGCCGGAGCCGGAAAAAGCCCTCCAACGGCGGCGGGCGCGGGACTCGCTCCGGCATTGGCCGCTAAGCCGTTATAGAACGTAAGGGCAAGAACGTTTGACGCGTCAATAACAAGCTGTGAAATAGGCAGGCTGAAGTTGATGAGGAGGCCCACAATGATTAAATAGGTGAGAATTTGTTTTGATCCGAATCGCTCGAGCCGGAGGATAATGCCGATGGCAATGATAAGGAGTATAAAAATAAGAAACATGGTCGCGACATCTCTGGTGATGCCCCACCCAAGGCCGATAACAGGGATGGCTCCGGGATCGTACGCGCCGTTTTGGATGGAAATGTTTACGGCGATGTCAAAAAATCCCGCAACAAACCGCAGCAGCCATCCCGCCAAGTAGAGCGGCAAATATAATATGTTTAAGATGATCCACGAGAAGCAGTCCGCAGTGAATTTAATGTTAATAAATCCCCACGCGTCGCACGGAGCGCTGGCGGCAGAGGCGATGTGCGGAACGGTCAGCGCCGCCAAAATCGTTCCTGTTGCCAGAAAAAATACAACGTGTTTCACCGTCACTCTGTGATAGGCGATGTGTTTTATGCTCTTCGCCATGTGTTGCTTGCGTGTAAGATCATGCCGTGGTGCTTTTGGAATGTTGCGGCGTTTAAGGAAGATACCATTGTGCGCCGTCTCTCCACAGGCCATTTATTGTTTCTTGGTAGAAACCCTCATAGAAATTGTCATATCTCTCGTACGGGACAATTGCGCTAAGGATTGCGTCCACCGCGTCTTCTGTCAGTTCGTCTGAATCCCCACGGACTTCAAGATTTGCATCCTGAACAGGCGTAAAGAGCTGTTGAACCGACTTTGCGTGTGTACGGGTGACAAATGTCTTGCAGAAACACCCGTCGTCCGGGTAGGCGCTACACGGAAAACCGTCTTCTGTAATCGCTTCCACACACACCTGAAGGTCAAGCACTCCTTGCCCGCCGATAAGCTCTGTGGTTAGTTCCGCATTGGTGATGTTTTCCCTTTCTATAAATTCGCTTTCCGCAATGATCAGCGATCCATAAAAGTTGTTTTGCGGATCAAAAGAATCCGTCCACGTATCCCATCCTCCGCCGCCAAGAAAACTGTCGTAATAGGTTTCCAGATTAAAGTTTGTGCAGTCCGCCTTTTCGTTAAAGGTAATCTGTTCTTTATTTTTTTGATATGCCAATGCGATTCGCACACTTTCCGTAAACGGTTCGCATACGTTTGTAAGCGACTGATCTCCGAGAAACACACCCGCGGTGTTGTCCGTTTCGGCGTCCATATAGTCCGGCGTGAAGGTGACAAAGAGCGGCTCTGCCACTCCGCCGCCGCCTTCCAGCGAGTAGCGGCTTTCCAGAAGAAACGCCGTTATTGTTCTGGACACCTCGCTCAATAAGTCCTTTTCCTGATAGAACCCTATTGAATCCCATGAATCTATAAGTGTCTGTCCGCTGCCGAGTATTTCATAGTAGCCCTTGGTCCCCACTTCTTTTTGCGTAAACCACCCATACGGCCCGAACGTCGCCATCCAGGCGTCATAAAACCACCCGCCACCAAAGTCAGCGAGCCCTGTTTCTATGAGGGAAATGGGAGCCTCTAGGAGGCCTCCTTGGTCAAACGTTTCATTGAAATCTTCCCGAAAGCTATTTGGACTATAAGGATCTCTGCCAAAACTTCTTTTAAACCATGCAAAATCACCGTCAAATGTGCCGCTTAACGCTTCATCCCATACCGGCACCTGCAGTTGCGCGAAGGCGTAGCTTGGGATAAATAACATACATCCGGGCAAAAGCAGCATCGCCAAAGCGCCTCTATGGTGTCGTTGCATAACATTGTTTTTAAAGACTGTCATGGCCGCAATTAAATCTTGTTAATATATTGGTAAAAATAATGCCCGTCTTCTTCTGCAGAAAAAACAAACTCGTTTTTTTCTATTTGCAGCTTTAAGTACGTCATAAGAATACGAGAAGCGTTAATCTCTGTTGAATACAGATTTCTTCCCATAACGGCCGTGACCGGATCGCTTCCGGATTTCTGCATGGACTGAAGCGCGTAGGCAACGTTTGCGAAAGAATTGCTAAGGCGCAGGTGAAACTGAACGTAGTCCCCGGGCACCGGTATTGATATAAATCCTTTAGCGGCGTTTACATAATGGGCGATATACGGATCTAAGTCGGAAAGAGTTTCATACTGTTTTGTCTTGAGCGTAGAAAGAATGATTAATATTTCTTTCGGCACCTCTTCTGCGGCATTGCTGTTGTTCTTATTGCCGGCGGGGAAGTTTGTTTTGAGCACGTACGCGAGCGCGTTTAGATACCGGCGACGATCGTTCACATCGGCATTTTTTATGACCGCTATGCTGTTTGGGGCATAGGGGTTTGCTCCATTGGCAAGATAGAGCGCCGTGATTTCTTCCGCGATTTCTTTGGAAAACCCTTTTTGGTTTATGACCGATGTGGGGAGGTTTGGAGAGAGTTTTTTTAACTCAAAATAGCGCTCCGCCGTTGCCTGGGCCAGCTTTCCTGTCAATGTGTTTTCGTCGTATAAGAGGACTGGTGTATCCGGTGGTTTTTTTTGATCTCCAAGCGGAATATTTAACCGGATCTCTTCAAGCAGTTCCCGCCAGCCCCTCCCGTTCTCCAAAGATACGGGCAAACCGTTTCCTGTGCGCGCGGTGATCTTTGGTTTTGATATGCCGCCTTCTTTTGCACTTTTGGGGAATTTTTCCTTCAGGTCAAAATAAAAAAAGGAAATTCCCCCCGCCAAAGCGAGACTAAGAACAATTGCGAAGGCTTTTTTAATTGATAGGTAACCCAAAACACCGCGGTCTCCCGGTTGTCTGTTGATAATAACCCGGAGTGCTCCGCTTTCCTTATTATATCAGCAAAATTCGCATTCAGAGCGTTTGAATGTATGTGGATAACGCGCGGATTAAATTGTATACAACCACTGGATAGTTTTTTTAAGAAAAATCCGGCGTATTGTTTGTTTTTTGTTCATTGTGCAGTATCTCTCGCGTTAAAATCGCCCACTCGTCCAAAGAAAGCTCCTCCGGCCGCTTTTTGCAGTACGCAGGATTTTTTATGCCAAGAGAAGATTTGAGCATCTTTCTTTTTTTGGAAAAGGCCTGCTTTGCGATGAAGAAAAATATTTGCGGGTCTATGCGGTGTTTTTTAAAAAATGCATCGGATATGTGTTCAATGGACAAAATAGCCGAGTGAACCTTTGGAGCGGGCTTGAAGGCGGACGGCTTTACCGAAGCGATGATGTTCGGACTGCCGTATGCCCCGACAGAAAGCCCCAAAAGGCTCATTTTTTCCTTGCCTCGGTGCCTTAAAACAATGCGTTCGGCCACCTCTTTTTGGACCAGAAGCGTCATGGAGATTGGGGGAGCGAAGGTTTTTGGAGAAAGAAAAACCCGCAAAAACCGCGAGGTGATGTAGTAGGGCAGATTCGCGACTATTTTATATGTTTCTTGTAGTGCGGGGTGTATGACGGAATGCGGATGAGAGGCGATTTCTAAAATGTCTCCCTCAATAATGTCAACATTTTTTTCGTTTTTAAATGCATCTTTTAGATATGCAACAAGGCGCTTGTCTTTTTCTATCGCAATAACTTTTTTTACCCTCCCCATAAGCGCCTCTGTTAAAATGCCTTTGCCCGGCCCTATCTCAATGACCGTATCTTTTTTTGTCAATTTCGCCGCAGCGATGATGTTGCGAAGAACGGCTGGTGCGGTTAAAAAATGCTGCCCCATGAAAATGTTTGGATTGAGCCGATGAGCGGAGTGTTTGTGTTTTTTTACGGACATATATTGCATAAGCGGCGACTGGTCATGAAACTGAAAAAATAATCAACAGTGAGAAACAATAACCAAACAAACATAGGCAATTAAAGTGAAAATGTTTCGTCATGAATAATGTATCGTTTCCCCGGACTCCTCTTCTAACGCTTCCTTGTATTCGTTGATAGTGGTGAGATGTTGGGGGATTTCTCTTAAGAATCGTGAAGGGTCGTTAAACAGCAGCTCTCCCCACAACATTCTTCTTGTGGTAAGGGTAATGACCACTTTTTCTTTTGCTCTGGTAAGAGCCACATAAAAAAGTCTTCGCTCTTCTTCTGTTCTTCCTTCTTCTTGGGAAAGCACATGAGGGAAAAGACCTTCTTCCATGCCGGCAATGATCACAACTCTAAATTCAAGCCCCTTCGCCGCGTGTGCGGTGAGGAGGTGCACCTTTTCGCTCCCTTGTGCGATGAGGTCTTGTTCGCTCATAAGCGCGGCTTCTTCTAAAAATTTTTCCATGCTTTCTTTTGGCGTAAGACCCTCAAACTTATCTGCAACAGTGATGAGTTCTTCAATGTTTTTAATGCGGTCTTTCCCGTCGTCTGTTTTGGAGTGGTGCTTTTTAAAACCGGCCCTTAAAATAACATATTTTAGGAGTTCGCGGATTTTTTTTGTTTTAGCGACGTCGCTGATGTCTTTTATCATGTTCTCAAATTGCCCAATCCTTGCTTTTTCATTGTCTTTTAAGGGTTTTTGGGCAACATACTTTGCCGCAAGCACCGCCCCTATTCCTCTTAGGGGCGTATTGATGATCCTTTTGAGGGCGAGTGTATCTTTTTTGTTTGCGATATATCTTATATAAGAAAGAACATCCTTTATTTCTTTTCGTTCATAAAAACGAACCCCCGCCACCAGTTTGTACGGGACGGCTGATTGAACGAATGCTTCCTCAATCGCGCGCGATTGAGCGTTTGTTCTAAAAAGCACAGCGATGTCGCTGAAAGGAACGCCGCTTTGTTGTAAAGCGCCGATGTCTTGTACAATCGTTTCCGCTTCTTTCTTTTCGTTTTCCAAGACTCTTATCGTTATGCGTTCGCCGTCTGGGTTTTTGGTTCTAAGTGTGATGTTTTTTCTTTGCGCATTATGTACGATAACATTATGTGCCGCTTCAAGAATTATTTTTGTTGAGCGGTAGTTGTCTTCAAGCGCAATGACGCGGGCGTTGGGAAAGTCGCGCTCAAAATAGGAAATGTTTCTGGTGTCTCCCCCGCGCCACGAATAAATGGCCTGATCGATGTCCCCGACAACCGCAATGTTTTTATGTTCCCGCGCAAGCAGCAGTGATACAGCATACTGCGCCTTGTTGGTGTCTTGGTATTCGTCAATATGAATATAGTCCCACTGTTTTTGCCAATATCCCAGAACGTCTTTTTGCGTTTCTAAAAGAAACACCGTTTTTATTAAAAGGTCATCAAAATCAAGGCTTCCTGTTTTAAAAAGTCGAGCTTCGTAGGCGCTGTACATTTTTGACAGGATAGCTTCATACGCACGTTCATCTTCTTGAGCGCTTTCGCGTGCAAAATCAGCGGCACTGATCAGTTCGTTTTTTAATCTTGATATAGAAGCGCGGAGGCGTTCTGTATCGTATGTGTCTGTGTCAAGTGCAAGCTCCTCCCCCAGTTCTTTGCATACCTGCTTTGTGTCGCTCTCGTCAAGAATGGTGAAGTTTTGCGGAATAAGCATCCGCGAGCCGTGCCTTTTTAGAATTTGAACCCCGAGCGCGTGGAACGTTCCCACAAACGGCATGGAGTCTGGAGATGGAGATTTGCGGCTCGCGGCGCTCCCGCTTTTGCCGTCCGCCAGGAGCAGTTGGGCAATTCGGATTTTCATCTCCTCCGCCGCTTTGTTTGTGAAGGTGATCGCAAGAATGCGCTTAGGGCTGGCGCCCCTTTGAATGATTTGGGCAATGCGGTGGGCGATAACCTTTGTTTTGCCCGATCCGGCGCCAGCCAGCACCAACAGCGGGCCCTCGGTTGTAAGAACCGCTTCTTTTTGGCGCTCATTTAAGCCAGAAAGGATGTCTGAAAAGTGTTGCATAGTAACGATTTTTACTCTCCACAGGTTTGTTGAACATCGGCCTGTTTTCTGCTACCATATATGACGTAGCCGGAATTGAAAAGATAACACCACCGTTCCATATATACCTTTATAAGGGACGGTTTGGTCGAAGGAAAGGTTACTAAAGAGGAAATTTTACCTATTGGTACAAACCGAAAACTGAATAACGGAGCCGATCGTCCGATGCTGGGAAGAACAAAGGTGGGTGCTACGGGGCTGTTTGTCCTTTTTTTGATGTTGCCGTCGCTCGCAAGCGCCTTTAGCTTTGGTGATTTTGTAAAAAACATCTTTTCCCGCTCTGATGCGTTGGTGAAGACCGCTTCTTATGCCGCAGCCTTTTCTGATATAGGGCAAGGGCCCTTTTTAGATCCGGCAAACAATGAAAAGCTGGCAACCGGAGTCGGGGGAGCGTTGCTTCAGTATGCCGGGGGTAACGCCCTGTTGCCTGTTGTCGGGCCGCTCGGGAATGTTGCCGATGCGGACGGGATACGGTCATCTAATATTACAACCTATACGGTGCGCGAAGGCGATAACCTGTCTGTTATCGCGGACACCTTTGATGTAAGCATTGGAACGATATTTTGGGCAAACAACTTAAAACGTGCGGACTTGATCCGTCCGGGAGATGTTTTGGTCATTCTCCCCGTGACCGGCGTCAAGCATACAGTGAAGGAGGGAGAGACCATTGGGTCAATTGCGAATAAGTATGAAGCGGACGAAAGCGAGATTTTAATTTTTAACGAGCTTGTTTCCGCTGAGGATATTAAAGCAGGACAGGATATTATTATCCCGAATGTTGATTTAAGGATTCCACAGGCATCCGGCGCGCACTACGTGGTTGAAAGCGAAGGATCACTTATTGATGGTTACTTTATGCGCCCCATTAGCGGGGGCAGAAAGACATACGGGCTTCACGGATTTAACGCTGTTGACCTTGCAACCTCGTGCGGCGCGCCGCTGTACGCTTCTGCGTCCGGAAACGTTATTACCGCACGGAGTTCTGGGTGGAACGGAGGATACGGAAGATATGTGGCGATCGCTCACCCCAACGGAACGCAAACGGTCTATAGCCATATGCAGTCCGTCTATGCGGCGCCCGGATGGTTTGTGCTGAAAGGTCAGCAGATAGGGACTGTTGGGACATCAGGGAGGTCAACCGGCTGCCATGTACATTTTGAGGTCCGCGGGGCAAGAAATCCGTTTTAGTCTAACGTCAAACATTCTGTTGTTGGGATGCGTGGAGCATTAACCGTAGGCCAACTCATCCAATCGGGGTCTATATTGGAGCGCTTCAAGAAGATGCGCTTCTTTTATTTCACCGGAGTTTTCAAGATCGGCGATGGTGCGAGCGACCTTTATCATGCGGTGGTATGAACGCGCGGAGAGTTGGAGGTTGCTGGCCGCGTTTTGAAGCAGTGTTTTACAAGGCAAAGACAGCGGACAATATGTTTTTATTTCTCTCACCCCGATCTCGCTATTGGTGTTTGGGACGGTTTTGCTGAATCGTTCTGACTGGATCATACGGGCGCTATGTACTCGTTTTTGGACCGTTTGGGATGTTTCGGTTTTTTCAGCGCTTTCCAGTTTTTTGTGGTCTAGGTGCGGCACCTGTGCCCAAAGATCAATGCGGTCAATGATGGGGCCGGAGATGCGTTTCGCATACCGCGCTAAATGTCGGGCACTGCAAACACAGTCCTTTCCGGTTCCTCTGTTTCCGCAGGGACACAGGTTCATTGCCGCAACAAGCAGAATTCTTGCGGGAAACGCGGTTGAGCTTTTGACGCGCGATATTGAAATAACCCCCTCTTCCAGCGGCTCGCGAAGCGCCTCAATACTTCTGTTTTCAAACTCGGGAAATTCATCTAAGAAAAGCACGCCGCGGTGCGCGAGCGTTATCTCTCCCGGCCGCGGAACGTGTCCCCCGCCCACAAGCGCGGCGTAGGAAGCGGTGTGGTGCGGCGCGCGAAAGGGGCGAATGTTGACAAGTCCCCCAGATGACAACGCCTTTTCCTCTTTGCCGGCAACGCTATAGATTGCGGTTACCTCTAACGCTTCTGTAAATGAAATGGGAGGAAGGATTGATGGCATTGCCCTTGCCAGCAAGGTTTTCCCGGTTCCCGGAGGACCTGACAGCGCTATATGGTGTGCGCCTGCAGCAGCTATTTCTGCCGCTCGTTTGGCGCTCTCCTGTCCTTTAATGTCTTCAAATCCGTATTCCAGTATTTTTGATTCCGGTTGAAAGCGAGTTTGGGGGAGCGGTGGTATGACAACACGCCCCTCGAGATGATCTAGCACGTCGCTTAAACACGTCGCTTCCACCACCTGTATATTGGATACAAACGCCGCTTCTTTTCCGTTTCCTTTCGGAACAAAAAGCTCCTCTACTCCCATTCGTTCCGCCGCTATGGCAAGGGGGAGTACGCCGCGCGCTCTTCTTAGTGTTCCGTCGAGCGCCAGTTCCCCTATAAACATTTTTTTGTCCGCAACAAAAGCAGCTTGTTTGGAGGCAAGGACATACGCTAAGGCGATGGGAAGATCAAAAAGCGGACCCTCTTTTCTTAAATCCGCAGGGGCAAGGTTAATCGTTACGCGCTGGTTCTTTTTGTGTGGCGGCCTAAGCCCGGAGTTTTTTATAGCTGCAGAAATACGTTCCCGCGCTTCGTCAACAGCTTTGTCCGGAAGCCCCACCAGTGAGTATCGGTGCAGTCCTTGGGATAAATCAACCTCTACATCTATAGGCACCCCTTCAAGGCCAACCACCTGCCCTGATTTTATGCTTACGGCCATAGCATCAGTGTAATAATCTAACGTCTAAAGTCAAAAATCTGTAGTTTGCAAGATCGTAGAAGGCAAAGTCTCCATAACAAAAGATAAACCAGCAATTTTATGCGTGCTGAATGCAGGTGCGGGCAGCGGGATTTGCTCGGAGCCGTTCGGGTTCTATTTGTTCTCCTCCTTCCTCGCATATCCCGTACGTTCCGTCTTCAATGCGTTTTAAGGCCGCATGTATGTCGTCTAAGCGCTCCTCGAGCTTGCCCTCAATGCCGATGCGGTTTTCAAATTCCTCAACTTCATCCGCCATCTCGCTTTTATCCGATTGCATCGGGTTAAGATCGGGGTATGAGGGAACCCAATCTTCTTTTCCGCCGACCTTCGTTTTGTGTCCTATTGAACCCAGCGTTTTCTCCAGTTCGCGCTTTTCGTTTTCGAGTTGTTTTTTAAATTCCTCAACGTTTTTCATAGTATTATTATATCTCAATCAGTTCCCCAAGACATGCTTGTGATGTATTGTGTTTGTATAACATGTGTTTTTTGAAGGCAGCTTTGGTTCTTTTCGGTCAATACTAGGCGCGGATTGGGCCAGCTATAAACCGTTTTAATATATTTTCAAGCGCATTTTCGGAGCCGGCCAGTATGACAAATTTATTAGCGAAGATAGCATACGCGGGATGTGTTTCCCCTTCTTTCTGCGAAAATACAACGCGGGCATCAATGTTCTTTATTACTTTATCTTGAAAGAAGAATGATGTTGGCGAAGTCGCTGCCGAGCTAAAACGGATAAAATCAAAAGGAAGTCGCGGCTCCCATGCAAGCAATCCCGCAAGCGCCCCGGCATGCTCGTTGGTCTCAAAAACAAATACAACGTCTTCATCGTTGCGCCCATAATAAAGGTAAAGATTCCACCTGCCTCTTGCGCTTTCAATAAAGCGCTGCGGCGGACTTAGTCCGGCCAGTTCAAAAAATTCTTCTGCCGTTGCAAATCTTGATCCCAGCCCAAACTGTTCAATTTTTATCGGTATATACCTCACTTCCCCAACCGGCAGGCGGTCTCTCTTGAGGGTATTTATTTTTTCTGTTACTTCTGTCGGATCGTTTTGCCTGGCAGAGAGCACGGTTTGCGTATTTACTACAAGGAACGGTTTTGGGATGTCCGGTTCTGTCAGCGCTCCGTCGTCTCGTTTGAGGGAAACCGTTAACACAATCGCACCAATAATGATCAACACCGCAACTGCCGAATATATGATGACCGTTTTGGAAACCGCCCTTGCCTGTTGATAAGGCTTGGCAAACTCGGCTTTTTCGCTCCGGCGCTCTTGCTCCCTCGCAATCATGTCTATAAGGGAAACGTCTTTTTTCTGCAGGAGTTCCGCTGCGTCCGTTCTCAATGTATGGACTGATAGAGGTCTTTTTTTACCTTTTGGTTTATTTTGAGAACTCTCGTCTTGATTTTTCTCTGGATCCCGCAACATGAGTTTTATTATCCTTGTGAAAACGGTTTTCGTTTTTATTGGCCGGGCTGTTTAACGCTTTTATGGAAAGGTTGATCCTTCCCAACTCATCAATCCCGATCACTTTTACCGTAACGGCATCGCCAATGTTTACAATATCGGTTACTTTTTCTACCCTGTACGGGGCGAGCTCCGAAATATGTACAAGCCCTTCTCTATTGGGTCCGATTTCAACCATTGCTCCGAACTGAAAGATGCGTGTTACTTTGCCTTCGCAGACTTCTCCCGCAGAAAACTCCCGCGTCAGTTGTCGTATTTTTTCTGCCGCTTTCTCCGCCGATTCTTTTTTTTCTGAAAAAACATATATTGTTCCGTCTTGCTCAATATCAATTTTCGCCCCGGTTTCCTCAACGATCCTGTTGATTGTTTTTCCTCCCGGGCCGATGACGTCTCCAATCTTATCAACATTAATAACCACCTTGAGTATTCGCGGAGCATGCGGTGAGAGCGTTTCTCTTGGAGCCGGCAGGGCTTTTAGCATATCATCGAGAATGGTTTCACGGGCATGTTTTGCTTGAATAAACGTTTCTTCAAGAATCTCAATCGCAACACCTTCTATCTTTACGTCCATTTGCATCGCTGTTACATGATTGCGGGTTCCGGCAATTTTACAATCCATGTCTCCATAGTGGTCTTCCGGCCCTTGGATGTCAGTTAAAACACAATGTTCTCCTTTTGTGTTCATTACAAGCCCCATTGCAACGCCGGCCACCGGTTCTGATATCGGGATGCCGGCGTCCATAAGCGCCAATGATCCGGCGCAAACCGAACCCATAGACGAGGAGCCGTTGGAAGAAAGCGTTTCAGAAACGATACGAATGGCATAGGGGAAACTTTCCTTTGAGGGAATAACGGTTTCAAGCGCTTTTTCCGCCAGCACTCCGTGGCCTATTTCGCGTCTTCCCGGGCCATGCATTGCTTTAATTTCTCCGACCGAGAAGGGTGGAAAGTTATAATGATGCATAAAACGCTTACTGGTTTTCACCCCAATAGTGTCTATCAGCTGTTCGTCTGAGGGCGAACCGAGCGTTGCCACAGAGAGGATGTGCGTATCTCCGCGGAAGAAAAGCCCCGATCCGTGCGTGCGCGGCAGTATTCCCGCCTCGGCGTAGATCGTACGTATTTCATCAGTTGCTCGTCCATCTGGGCGTTTGCGCTTTTGCAGTATGGTGTTGTGTGTTGTTTTATCCAGCGCACTTTCAAACATATCGGAGATGACATCGTTGGGTGTGTCAGGAAACGCCGTTAAAGCCCCCTTTTCCCATTCGCTTCGTATATCTTCAACAAGCTCGTAGAATATTTTTTTATCGCGCGGCTCGGCAAATATTTCTTCAACGCGCGGTGTGATCGTTTTTGTAAAAAGACTTTCCAGTTCTTTTGGTATTTTATGGATTTGCGGGATCTGTTTTTCCTTCCCGATCTCTGAAACGATGTGTTTTTGAAACTCCACGAGTTTGCCGATTTCCCTGCTGGCGTGCTCAATTCCGTCAAGCATTGTTCTTTCCGTTGCGCCCTTGGATTTTCCTTCTATCATGTTGATCTTGTTTTCTTTCCCGGACACAATAAGTTCATAGTCAGCGGTTTCGCGCTCTTCATATGTGGGGTTTATGATAAACCCTTGTCCGTTTTTAGCGACGCGCACCGTTCCCACCGGCCCCCCCCACGGAATATCTGAAGCAGCAAGCGCAAGAGTCGCTCCAAACATTGCGGCCATATCGGGATCATTTTTTTTGTCCACCGAGAGCGTCATCACCACCACTTGAATATCATAACGCATCCGTTGATCAAACAACGGTCTTATGGAACGGTCGATAAACCGAGAAACAAGTATTGCCTCCTCCGAAGGGCGCGCCTCTCTTCTTAAAAAGCGAGATCCCGGTATGCGTCCCGCCGCATACATTCGTTCCTCGTAATCTACCTTAAGCGGGAAATACGTCGCGTCCTCGTTTGGTTTTTTTGACATCACCGTGTTTGCGAGCACCACTGTTTCGCCGTGTCGTACAAGCACCGATCCGTTTGTTTGCGTGGCGAGCGGAGAGAATTCAGCGATCAGCTTTTCACCCCCAATGATTGTTTCAAATACTTTTTTTTTCATGCATTGTTGCGCGTTGTTATTTTTTTTCTTTTCTCAGCAGATATTTTTCCGGCGCCGAGTCCAGATCAATAAATTCATCGGCCATTTCTTTTAATTTCCCGGACGCGCTGCGCCCAAAAGCGATAACTTCAACGCGCCGTCCCTGATTTTTAATATATTCTAAAAGAGGGATGAAATCCCCGTCTCCCGAAGCAAGAATGATCGTATCAACGATTTCCGCTGTGCGTATGGCGTCCACTGCAATGCCGACGTCCCAGTCTGCTTTTTTCACGCCCCCCAAGAATTCTTGAAGGTCCCGAACTCTTGTTTCAATGCCAAGCTTGACCAGCGCGTCAAAAAAAGCGCGCTCTTCTCCCGTTTTTGTTCTAACCACGTACCCGAACGCGCGGATGAGTTTCCTTCCGGCAACGGCGCTTTTTAAAACTTCTTTAAAGTTGACCCTGGCGTTATAGAGGCTGCGGGCTGAGTGATACATATTCTGTGCATCAATAAAAAAGGCAACTCGCTGGTCCTTGTGTTTTACAGTTGTCATTATTTTTTCAGCCCCAGTTTCTTTATCGTTGATTCGTACTTTTTAGGGTCTTCTCTTAATAAATACCGAAGGAGTGACCTTCGTTTGGCGACCATGCCAAGAAGGCCACGCCTGGAATGGTTGTCTTTGCGGTGTTTTTTAAGATGTTTTGCCAGCCTGTCTATTTCCTCCGAAAGAACCGCTATCTGCACTTCGGCAGAGCCGGTGTCAGTCTCGTGTCTTCGGTGGGACTGGATGATTTTTTGCTTATCTTTTGTTGGAATCATAAGCGATAGCTAGACTATAACATAATTTGACGCATATTACAACAGCCCTACAATGAAAGTATAATATTGTGCGACTTGATGAAGTATGCGCAAATATACGAATCAGCACAACTATACAAACAAGCATGAGAGTTTGCGGACCGCCGGGAATCATTCGCATATTATCGTTATTTGCATATGTATTCGTGCCCTATGAAGTTACTGAAAGTATTTTTAGAATACTTAGAAATTGAGCGCGGTCGCTCGCCGCGCACTCTTGCGAACTACAGGCATTACTTGGAGCGTTTTTTAAACCAGGCAAAAATCAAACGGCCAAGAGACATAACGGAAGAACGTGTGCGGAAGTTTCGGCTTTGGCTGAATCGTACAACTAATGATAAAGGACAATCGCTTTCAAGAAAGACGCAAAGTTATCATCTTATAGCCCTAAGGACTTTTCTGAAGTATTGTGCGAGACGCGATATTGAAACGCTCGCGCCGGAGAAAATCGAGCTTGCAAAACTCCCTTCTCGTGACATTGACCTTCCGGATATTGAGGACGTAGAAAGATTGCTTACCGCTCCCCAAGGACAGTCCTTGGGATCGCTTCGGAACCGCACCATTTTGGAACTGCTTTTTTCAACGGGACTTCGGATATCGGAACTCGTCGCGCTGAATCGTGATTCCATCAACTTCAAGCGCGGGGAGTTTTCCATTCGAGGAAAAGGGGGCCGGGTGCGGGTGGTTTTTCTTTCGCCGCGGGCCGCTGAAGCGCTTAAAGAATATCTAAAACATAGGACTGACACCGAGGAAGCATTATTTGCGGGAACGCAAAAAAAACCCGGCCGCTTGACAGTCCGCCAGATACAGCGGCTGATTGGTCGTTACGCGGTAAAAGCTGGCATCGCGAAAAAAGTGACTCCTCACACGCTTCGTCATCTTTTTGCAACGGATCTGCTCATAAACGGCGCGGATCTGCGGTCGGTACAAGCGCTTTTGGGCCACGCGTCCATTACCACAACGCAGATTTATACGCATCTCACTGATAAGCAACTCAAGGAGATTCACAAATCCTTCCATGGCGTTCGCCGCAAGTAAAAAATCGGGAAGTCGGACTTCCCACTTTCCAATCTTTTCCAACGGACGCATCGGTTGTGAATATCGCGCTATTTTCTTGACATTTCCATTTTTTTAGTGTAAAGTATGCACGGATTGTAACTTGAAAAGGAGGACAATTTCGTGGAAACGTTTTGGAGATTACTGGTAGCAGTAAGCATTGGCACGGCTTTGGTGATTGCCGTTGTATTGCTGCTTTACTACCGAGGGGCAATCGGGGCCGCTTGGGGATGGATTACAGGTTGTCTCGTCGGCCTAAAAAGGCGCTGGGAAAAATGTCCCATTTTTCCTCAGCCCAAGAAGGCGGTGAGACTCAGGGGCGAGACGAAAGAGAAACTCGAGAAGCTCAATTTGGAGCCAGTTCCCCTGCCGAGAAAACCGTGGAGGATCCTGCATTACAGCTTTTTGGCCGCGTTTGCGGTTGCCGTCGTTTTGGCGTATTTCGTTTTCGAAAGCTGGGAAGGCACGCTTTCCGCGTGGGCGGTTTTGGGCGTGGTCGGAGGATCTTCAATAACAATCGTGCGGGAGCAACGCGTCGCAGTGGTGGAACTGCTTTGGCGGTACTGGAATACATGGCCAGCGGGCATTTACGTCCGCATACCGTTCATTATGCCGATACGGCGAATAGTGTTTACCGGCGATCTCATCTTGAACAGAATACTGGATGGCGCAACGGAAGACGAAGACAATGCAGTCCACTCGCTTGTTGATCTTACAAACGATTCTGTGCGACTGAAGATACGGATAACGATCAGGGTAAGTGACGACACCAGAAACGGAAACGTCTATAGGGCCATATACCTCATTCGCGGAGAAGAAAAGGATTATGTCCATGCGGTGTGGAGTGTTGTTGAAACCAGTGTACGGGCGACCTTCGGAAAGAAATCGCTGACACAAGCGATTCAGGAAACAAAGACCATCCAAGAAGCGCTCCGCAAAACCTTCTCTCCGTCATTCTTGCGGTGGGGGGTTGATTTTCGCCTTTTGCTCATTGAAGACGTTGAACTGCTTGAGCCTACGGTGCAGTTAAGAAGACAGCGCCTTCAGGCGGAAGTTGACCGGGACAGCTCCGTTCTTCGTGCGGAAGGCGACCGTGATAGCGCTATTCTTCGTGCGGAAGGGGAGCGAGACGCAAGCGCGCTCGAAGGCATCGGGGAAGGATTGCGGATTAAGTATGGAGCAGAACGGTCAGGCCTTACCGAACGAGAAATGTTCGGCGGCACGCTTGCCAGAGAGCAGTTTGCCGCAATGAGGGAGGCAACACTCTTTGTGACGGGCGGCGAAGGAATGTCCATCCCGACATTTGTGGCGCAGGCCGCGACGGTGGTTGACGCCGTGCAAAAGAAGAAGGAAGACAAAAAGCAGGGAGAGAAAGGAAAGGAGGATCGGTAAATGGTCATCATGTTGCTCATCAGTTTCGTTGTCGTGGCAGCGGTTTTCTTCAGCTGGAAAATCTACGTGCAGACGGCAGAAGACTCGGGCCGCGTGAAACGGTGGTGGAAGAAACGCCGCGGGAATGCAAAGAAGCAGTGGGATAAGCGCAAAGGAAGACTGGAATCTTGGTGGCAGAGAAACTCCTCATCCATGAGGAAATTCATACTGCTTTCAGTGAGTGCGGTCGCGGCGTATGTGCTCCTTCAGATGTTCATCGGTTATCCGCTTTGGCAGTACTATGCAGGGACGCTCGTGTCCGTTCTCGTCTGTTTTCTCGTGTTGAACGTGTTTCTGGCAAAATCCGTTTCGTGGGAGGACAGCTGGGGACGGAAGATACTGTGGTCGTTTAATGCTGGGGTGCTTCTTTTTCGTATCTTCGGCTGGGCATTCGGTTTTATTGAGCCGAGAATGACCGCAGATTCTTACATTAAGGAAGTGCGAGCGGTGGAAATGGAGCGCGCGGTATCTCCTATTGAGGTCCGGCTTGAGGAACTGAAGAAACGTTCTGAAAATGTCGGACTTACTGATGCGGAATACGAAGAGCTTTCGGATCTGCGTGAGCAGGAACGGTTGGTTCGGACAAAATATGGCCTCCGCGCTGGTCTGGGATTTAAGCTCCAAGGAGACGTTTTGTCTCTTGAGGAGTATCGCCAGCAGGTGCGGCAGATGCCTAGGCGGGAGACGATCCATACGCAATTTGCGCTCCGGCCGGGTGAGGAGCAATGCATTGAAACGGACACCGATCCCCAAAAAGGATTTGTGACGTTTTACAAATGCATCGCCGGTTCGTGCAAACGGCCGGGGGAGTACCACGCAGAGTACCGCGATCCGTACGATTCGGAAATTATTGTCGGAGGAAAACGGCAGCGGGAGCTTTGCATCAGCGTTTTTGCTGATGTGGATGGCCCCAGAACGTTTTTAATTTCTGTCACGAGAAATATGTAGCTGTAAGTCGCATTTGTCCTCCTTCGACAAAAGAAAAGGTGGAAGTGATGAACATCACGACCACCTTTTTTTATTCCAAAAATGAAGAAGTCCAGCCGAAAGCGGAAACGAAACGAGGAACCGAAAATGCTTTCATAGCTTGTTTTTTCAGTGTATTCATGTATGGTAAGGGTGAAATGTAACTTCACAACCAAAGGAGTATTGGGCCATGATCCAATTATTGTTTCGTAAAAAGGGCACGCTGGTAATCGCCGTCGCTCTTTTCTTTCTTGTATCCGGGATGATCAGCTGCGGTGGAGACAAAGCGCCAACCTTTGACAATCCGATCATGAACTCGGAGGACCTGTCAGAAGAGGATTTGGAAAAGATGTATGCGGAGATGCAAAAAGCCAACGCTCGGGCCAAGCGTGTCCAGGAATTCATGCTGGAAAAGCAGAAGCAGGAACAGGAAGCGACCGGGCGAGAACAAGAGAGGGCCGAACGGAAACAGAGGAAACGCGCCGAAACCGCAAAGGACCACGGCTATAACTGCTTTACTGACGGGCCTAAGGAGGCGCGACTTACCCTCGTGCTGTTCGTTCACCCCGGTGAGTTTGGCGAGATGCACAGCATTAGGAGGATAAACGAAACGGCCCAGCAGTTTCAGAAAGAAATGGTTTGTATCATGAAGGTGGCGACGTACCGGTTCGACAAAGAATCACATCCCGCCGCAAAAGCCGTAGTTGCTGCTTCTAGGCAGGGAAAAGAATTTCCCATGTTCGTTCATCTTCAGGAAAACCACCACAGGCTTCATCGGTATTATTATACTCATGCGGCTAAGGAACTCGGGCTTGACGTTGAAAGGTTTGAGCAAGACATGGCTGATCCTGCAATTGAAGCGACAATACTTGCGAATGGGCAGGAACGCGCACGATACAAAAGCCCGCTTATCATCAATGGCGAAAAAGAAGTTAGTCTAGACCCCGTCTTTATCAGGGGTTTGCTGGAAGACCTTGGGAAAGAAAGAAAATCAGCGGATATTGAATCGCTTGGTGATGATGGCGTGGCGGAGCATTCCCTAAAGAAGCAGGAAGTTGTTGTAAGCGATCTGCCGCTCGGACGGCTTTCTACTTTGCCTAAGCGGTTCGGCGCTCTCCATGATACTACGGACCAAAAGGATGTAAGACCGATACCGTCGGTGGTGAAGCAAGTGCGCAGACAGCTTGCGCGGAACGGGCTTAGCAATGTGGTGGTTGTTGAGGAGGGGAATTCCATTATCACCACTGGCATGGTGAGCGGCCCGGATGCGAAAAGAAGGCTCGCTGTTGTGGTGGAGGGTGTTGCCCCCGCTTATCGGCATATTGACCGGACACGCACACAATAGAACAGTGTATGCCGGGTTTCCGGAGCAAGGTGAGCGGTTTGGTGATTCTCCGAAATCACAGGAACCATTCGCGCAAATGGTTTTCTAGAAAAAAGGCGGATGCGACAGCGTCACACCCGCCTTTTTTATTTTTTTACGCGTTTTATGGTATAAATTGAGAAGAAAACATGTCCCCGTGGTGAAACGGATATCACAACGGTTGGAGTCTATCCCGCTTATTGCGTCCCCATAGCTCAATTGGATAGAGCGTCGGTCTTCGGAACCGAAGGTTGGGGGTTCAAGTCCCTCTGGGGATGCAATGTGCGGGAGAACCGTTATTGGGGGTTCGAATCCCTCCGGGGGAGCCAGATAGGATGATACGAGTTCGCCTCCCCCGCCGTGGCGGGGTCGGCGGGCAAATCGGCAAGAATTTTCCACGACTTTTTGAGTTCAAAGCAAATCGCTTGCGAGCGCAAAACGTGGTTCGAGCCAATTCTTTTGAGAAAATCCCGTCTCGCGACGGGATTTTCTTGCAAAGCGATAATTTTGGCTTGTTGAGCCG
>MHOA01000005.1 GCA_001821765.1 Candidatus Ryanbacteria bacterium RIFCSPLOWO2_12_FULL_44_26 | reverse complement strand
AAATATGAAAAAAATTATTTTCACAATTCTTGCGGCAGTCATAGTCGGCTCATTCGCTGGTGTCGCAAACGCGCAGATGATGGGCGGATTTTCCAATTCTACGGCGGATTGGGAAGAAGTGGTTGAACACACTGCCCGTGAAGAACAGGAGGGCAATGAGGTTTGGGATAGACTCCAAGCCAAAGAAGTTGCTTGCGAGAATTTGGGCGACGAACAATTCGGGGTGCTCGGCGAGTATTTTATGGGGCAAATGGCCGGTGAGTCGCACGCCGCCATGAATGCCATGATGATTCAGGTGCACGGCGAAGACGGCGAGGAGCAGATCCATATTGTCATGGGCAAGCGGCTTTCCGGTTGCGATACGTCGGCGGCGTTTCCGGCCGGAAGTGGCGGCTGGATGCCGATGATGAACATGATGTGGGGAGGCAGGTCGTCTCCCTTTGACGGGGCTCAGGGCTGGCCCTTTAGCAGTAATAATTCAACAAACAATATGATGAACTTTGGATTCGGGCCTTTTGGCGGCTTTGGCTGGATTTTTATGATCCTTTGGTGGGTGTTGATCATCGCGGGCATTGTCGCCCTTATCAAATGGCTTACAAGTCAGTCTCGTGAAACCCATGGTCATGAAAAGTCTCCGCTTGAAATTCTGAAAGAACGATACGCCAAAGGCGAGATAGACAAGAAAGAATTTGAGGAAAAGTCCCGAGATATAAAAAATATTTGATTTTTATATATCTCGAGGATCCTCGATTTCATAACTAAATTAAAAATTTAAATTTAGATGAAATCGGGGAAAAAAGGATTTAATGTAGCTTATAGAATTTGTTGCGCGACGAAGGGGCTCGAAACGGTTATACGCAAGGCCCCCGTGGACGGTGACGAGAAGGCGATGCTCAACTTCTATCTCGGCGCCTTCAAGACCCAGCTGTCGCACACGATTGTGTACCAGCGAACCTCGCGGTTTGCTGATGGCTACATGGGTCCGCTCGATTTGTTGTGGAGGATTGGGACGAAAGCCGTTCACGGCCGAGTCCTGTCCTACGGAAACGTTCTCATCGCGTACTGACGCCGACGAGGACGACCGAATTTGAGGCCGCATGGGAAACTGTGCGGCCTCTTTCTATTTTTACAAAGAACTATTTTGTGCGTGCTACGCACGCTCGAATTTGTATTCCGCCAAAGAAAAACTTGTCCTTCGGCAGTGCTCAGGACAATCCTGAGTTTATCGAAGGATTGAAATTGTCAATGTGCGGGGCCGGCCTCCTGTCTTACAAGACTGGCGGCCGTTTTTTAAAAAGGGCGATGTTGGGCCGCGTTTCAATGTCCAAAAGCGCCTCTTCTAATGTTGTTTTTTCGTTTACTTTAGAACCAAATATATATTGTGTTTGTTGATGGTCTTGCGCTAAAAATACGAGGCCGTCAAGATCATATTCGCTGCTCAAAAGGTTTTGCAGGGAAGCCAGCAAAAATTCGCGGTTTGGTTCTCCCGAAGGCTCCGGCGGATGCCAGAAGACATATACGATATATGCGGGTTTATTAAGGGCGAGTTCCGAGATTACCGCTCGTTGTTTTATGAACTTTTCGTCTTCGTTACCCGTAAATAACGGCGATAGCGAGGTATATATAGATGCGTTTTTTCTTCCAGAGAAAAATAATATTTCCGGTTCAGAACCAACAACAAATATCGTATCGCGATTGGTTGTTCGCTCTGCGACATAATCGGCGACGGTTTTTGCCTCTACAAAGGTGTTTGACGGATATCCATAGATGAAGCGCGATTTGCCTTGGGGAGTAAGGCGCCAATAGTCTTCTTGTATGATGAATGGGGAAACAAGGATGAGCATAATAAGCAGAGAAACCCCAACCGCGCTCCATCGCCGTTGTAATTTTGAACCCTTTTCTATAAGAGCATCGAAACCGATGCCTGCGTAGATCGCCGCTGGGATCGCCCCCACAATAAAATAATGTCCAAAAAAACGCCAGCCCGTTGCTATGGCGATCAACGAGGCAAGGAGCCATCCGGCAAGATACAGGTGTTCTTTGGTTTTCTCGAAAATCTTCCAAGTGCTGTAAAGCGCAATAAGTATGTAAAGAATATATTCTGTAATGATCCCTTTAGCGGCGCTCAAAAACCTCCCGGCAATGATCCCAAACGGCTTTGATGATAACTCCGTAGCATAGCGCGCGTTAAAAATAACCGTATCTTCATAAAAATCAATGAGCGCGCCATAAGCGGCAAGATAGGACCCAACGAGCACTGCCGGAAGCAATATGCCAAGAGCAAAATACAGAAAACCGTGAAGCGTTCTTTTCTCCAAAAAAATCTCAAGCACGATGAGCACTGCCGCTACGGCAATATAGGCGTACGCGATTTGTTTAAACCAAAATGCGATGCCAAGTGTGATGCCCGAGAGAAAAAAGGCACGGTTATATAAAAAAAATAAGCCAAGCGCGAGAAATGGGGCCATAAATATCTCGGTATTCGCCGATTGTCCCTGCATTGATGGGGAAAGCGTGAGCGCTAAAAATGAAACAGAAGCAAAGTATCCGACGCGCCGGGAAAACATTTTTTGAGCGATGAGATAGATACTGGCGGCTGCAAAAAAGGCGGCGAGATTCATGAAAACATGAATAGCAACAGGGCTTTCGCCGAACATCTTAAATGCGAGCCAATAAGCGAAGAAAATCAACGGCGGTTTATGGTCAAATATATCTCGGTATGGTATTTCCCCCTTGTCCAGTCTTTGAGCAGTATAGGCGTAGGCGCCCTCATCTCTTTCAAGTGGCACCGGTACATTGAAAATCCGAAGCGTCACGATGACAGCCAGAACGGTAAAAAGAATGATCTTGACCGCGTCTTTCATTGCTTGATCATGTGTCCGAATAAGTCTTGGAAATATTTGGTAATCACGTGAAAAATAACAGCATGGATGCCCTCAACAATCTCGTATCTGCCCTTTTCTGTCGCCACATGTATTTTCACATCAGCAAGTTCGCGCAGTTTCCCGCCGTCAAATCCCATAAGGCCTATAACGGGAACGTGATGGTTTCTCGCAAGCTCCACCGCCTTGATAACATTGAGCGAGTTCCCTGAACTGCTGATCCCTATCACGCAGTCGGTTTCCTGCAAATAGTTTTGAAGAGGTCCGGCAAATACCATATCGTATCCCTCGTCATTCGCCCATGCCGAAAGTTCTTCTTCTGTTGTTGGAAGACGAATGGCCTGAAAACGCCGCGTGTGTTTCCCGAGATTGTGGCTGAAAACCGTTTTGTTAAAGTCGCTTACCCAATGGGTGGCTATTGCCAAAGAACCGCCGTTGCCGAAGATATAAATGCGGCCGTCGCGTTCGTAGGTCGCCTGAATCACGTTGATTGCTTTTGCAATCTCGCGTATGGGCAGGCGCCCCATAACGTCCGTCACCTCGCCGATAAGTTTTTCAATATATGTTTCCATCTCGGTTGAAAATAATGTCGGTGCCAGACTGCACGAATTTGAAGGGGATATGTTTCCATTCCGCGAGATTGTTTTTTCTCGCCATTGTCTCTAACATATCTATGATATTTTCATGGGCATGAGGAGGCGCCAAGAAGAGCAAAGAGCCGCCTCCGCCAGCGCCCAAAATCTTACCGGCTAAAGCGCCGGACGCCATGCCCGATTCATAAAACTCATTTATCAGAGCATTTGTAATCGTAGATGCGAGCTTTTTCTTATGGAGCCATCCCTCGCGCAAGAGTGCTGCCATTCTCTCCATATCGCCTTCCATAAGGCAATTGCTGAATACTCTCGCTGCTCCAGCCATTTTTTTATAAGTCTCAAGGTGGTTGTTAATGTTTGAGTGTTGTTCTCTCAGCACGCTTGACGCCGATCGTGTAATGCCGGTAAAAAAAAGCAAAAGATGATCTTCCAGCAGCGAACGTTTTTTATAGTCAAGCAGCAACGGTTCAACATCAACAGAGCGGTCTGGATTAAACTGAAAAAGATTAAAACCGCCGAAAGCAGCCGCATACTGGTCTTGTTTTCCAATCGGTTCGGCTAATAAATCAATTTCCAATCGGCAAGCTGCTTCAGCCGCTTCTTTCTTGCTTAGCTTTCTCCCTCGATACGCATGCAGGCCCTTCATTAAGGCGACGGAAAAACTTGATGAGGATCCAAGACCGATTTTGCTCGGCAGATCGGCAAAAGAGCCGATTTCAACCCCTTGCTCAAGGAGCCCCAAGTCAATAAGAGCGGCTTTGATGCTTGGATGTTCGAGCTCGGAGGGATGAGAAACCTGTTCCGTTTTCTGGTACTTGACTGTAATCTTATTAATGAGAGGCGTGGAGTTAACCACTACGTAGACAAACTTGTTGATCGTTGCTGATACAACGCGCCCTGGATGTTGAGCAAAAAACGGAGCGAGATCAGTCCCGCCACCGACAAAGCTGATACGCAACGGTGAGCGCACAAGAATCATACGTTACACCCAAAACCTACCATTCCCGTCAGTGTGCGTCAACGATTTTTTATTATCACGTTTCAGTTTAAAAAGACCGGATAAAATATGAACAATGATCAGCGGCAGTTTCTTTACAGGAAGGCTACGTGATGTGCCAAAGCGCCGGGTTTCGTGACTTACCTCAACTTCCGTTACTCTGAAGCCGCGGCGATGCGCGCGTATAGCGAGCTCTGCTCCAATGCAATGGCGCAGATGCCAGTTTTCGGAAAGTAAAAAATCAACCACCTCTTTTTTCATTAAACGGAAACCGCAATTGCTGTCATGGAGCGGAACGCTGAAGCCGAAGGAAATTATTGCATTAAACGCCTTGCTTAAGTATAAGCGCGCCAGTCCATCGTGGCGAGTTTTCTTCCAGCCAATAACCATGTCATAATCGCCGATAAGATCGTACATCTTCCAAAAATCGTTTGGGTCATGCTGTCCGTCAGAATCGCTGAAAAAAATGATATCTTTTGTTGCGAGCGCAAGCGCCTCCTTAAAGGCTACTGTATACCCCTTCCTTTTGTCACCCATATGCAATGTAAGGTAGTACTGTTCTTTTATGCGCAACAGTATGTCTTTTGTGCCGTCGGTGCTGCCGTCTTCTGAGACGATAAATTCCGATCCCGGGATTTTTGAAATAACCTTTTTATGAAAATCGGCCACCGCCCTTTCAATGATGCCCGCTTCTTGGTGCACTAAAAGGATGAGGGATATTGGTTGCATGCGCACATTATTTGTTATAACTCGCGAGCTAGGTTCATCGCGCTTTTAATACAGTCATTCATGTTAATATAGCGATATTCCGCAAAACGGCCGCAGAAATGGAAATCTTTAATATTTTTAAGGTCGTCAAATACTTTTTTCGTATATATCGGATAGTTAAAGTCAAAAACAGGATACCCGTAAACAATCCGCGCGATTTCGCTTAATACCAGTTTCTTTTTGTCCACCATTTGTTCATTATGAAGCGCTCTGACGACATGGTGTATGATATCCCTATCTTTCATCTTTGAGAGTTTATCTCCTTTGCGGAATGTAATTTCGGCTGTTACCGAGTAATACCCTTCTGGAGAAAGATACGGAGAGATATAATTGTTGAAACTCACGCGATGAAACAAGGTATTCGGTTCCGGAAAGTATACGGCGAATCTGTTTTCGGGACTTTTCCCCTTAAATCCAAGGTATGCCAAAATGAGCGAATTGTAATGAAGCTTTTTAATATTTTGTTTCGTCTTTTTTGCGAGGAATCTGCCGTTTCTTCCCAACACATGGAGCGGCATTGTATTGACGAGCACGTCAAATAATCGTTTTTCTCCTTTTGTGTCTTGAACAATCCACTTGTTCTTTTTACGGGTGATGTGTTTTACTTCAAACCCCGTTTTCACTTGCAAGTTTATGTCTTTTCGCGCTTTTGCTTTTTTTAAGATGTTGTTAACGAGCGATTGAACTCCGCCGCGCAGCGGGTAATAAAAATAAAGCTGATGGGTGTATCCTTCGGTTTCTATGCCGAGCGCCGACTTGATGATATCTTCCGCCGGCGGCTTGGGAATTCTGCCTCCTGCCCAATCAAGTGTCATGTTGCCGGGATCCAACTTCCAGATTTTTTTATTGTAGGGGATAAGATATTTTTCCGTGATCCCCTTTCCAAATCCATGGTACATCCAATCCTTAAAATTTTTCGGTTTCCCCTTAAAATCGTTATGCAAAAAATAGTACAGGCACTCAAAGGTGTCCTCCTTCGGCAGCTGATGAAGTCCATTTTCAAATGGGTATTTCACAAAGCGCCTCTTGTAGTATGAAACGTTTCTCCGATAATGTTTCCGTTTGTTTTTCCCAAGCATCGCAATCATCCAGCGCAGGATGTTCTTGTCTTTGGAAAAAATAATGTGTGGGCCGATATCAAACGTGAAACCATTCTTTCGAAAGCTTTTCGCCAACCCCCCGACTTGTTGCTCTTTTTCCAATATCGTAGCGGTGTACTTGTTCCGCGGCAAAAAATACGCAAGAGATATCGCGCTTAGCCCCCCTCCTAAAATGCCGATGGATTTTTTCATTTTTTTAGATATTGAGTGGCAGATAACAATCCCTCCGGGGTTCCGATATCGTAGAATCGTTCTTTGGTTATATATGCGATGAGTTCTCCTTGCAATATCAATTGCGGGAAAATCTTTCCTTCAAGGGAGCTTTGCTGATCCGACGGGATCATGCCGACAACCTCTTTTCTCAGGATAAGCACACCGCTTTCCACATAATTTAGGTCTTTTCGGGCACTATCCTTTTCATACCTCAATACTATCCCGTTTTCTCCCACGCAAAGGTTGTTAGTAACGCGGGTATCTGTTTCATTATTATAAGCAACAACAACTCCTTTTCTATTATGGTTATCAGCATAGCGTATTAATGCGCCGTAATCGATAGGCAGATACGAGTCGCCGTATAGCAGGATAAATCTGTTTTCCAATTGGTTGTACGCTTTTTTTAGAGCGCCTCCAGTGCCCTGCGGCGTTTCTTCGTGAGAGTATGATATTTTTACGCCATATGCGCTGCCGTTTTTAAAATGCGACCTGATATGCGCTCCGTGATATCCGGTTAAGAGAAGAAAATGCTTGATGCGGTGTTTTTTCAATAACTCAATCTGGTGTTCCAAGAACGGCCGGTCGCCAATCGGCACCATGGCTTTTGGAATGGTATAGGTAATGGGGCGTAAGCGTGTGCCAAGCCCCCCCGCTAAAATAACTGCTTGCATAGAAAAGCTATTGCCGTTCGTTAAGTATGGCGCGGGTTGCTCTCTTTACCGCTTCGTCCGAGCTCATTTTTGCTTTCCAGCCGAGCGCGTGAATTTTGGAAAGATCATAACGGAATCGGGGCACATCCCCGATCCATCCTCTCTCGCTGCCGGTATATATAAAGGAAACATTCCTCAAGCCCATCGTACTTGAGACGATCTCAGCGATTTTTGCTACTGACGTCCGACTCTCAACCCCGATATTAAAACAGTTGAAGCGCTCCGCGGCCGTTTTCCATACATACAATATTCCTTCAACAAGATCTTCAACATACATATATGGTTTCTCTTGGGTGCCGTCGCCAAGAATCTCAAGTTTTGTGGGGTTTCGTTGCAGTTTATTTATAAAATCCAAGACCACGCCGTGCGTTGCCCTTGGGCCGACGACATTTGGGAATCGGAACACCCATGCTCTTATGGAAAAATTATGCGACAGCGCTGATATATATGCCTCCGCTGCCGTTTTCGCCGCTCCATAAGAAGAAATGGGGAGATATGGACCTGATGAATCTTCCTTGAGCGCGTCGCTTCGTTCCCCATATATCGCCGATGAGGAGGCAAAAACAATATCTCTGACGTTGTATTTAATCATACATTCAAGCACTGCAAACGTCGTAAGGAATGTTTTTTCCAAATCCAAAGATGGTTCAGCAACACCCTTCGGAATATCGGAATTCGCCGCCATATGGAAAACAGTGTCGAAGGAATGTGTTTTAAATACCGAATCAAATGCGTCTTTACATAAAATATCGAGGTGAATAAACTGAAAATTCTTGCGCCCGAGATGATGGGAAATATGCGCTTTTTTACCCAAACTTAAATCATCAACGCACACAATATCATGACCATCCTTGAAAAGATAATCGATAAGATGACTTCCGATAAATCCCGCGCCGCCCGTTACCAATATGGTCATAAAACAAATTAAATACTATCATATTGGTTGCGCTTATTCAATGTGAGTTTGCTGTACCGGCAAAAATTTACTATCATACATTTACACAACAAACAAAGCACGAAATCGTCAAATTATGAAAGCGGCATCATACGGGGTTATACCGGTTTGGTATAAAGATAATACGCCGTTATTCCTTTTTGTTCAGCACAAATCAGGCCATTGGTCTTTTCCGAAAGGGCGTGCGGGTCTCGAAAACCAAGCGTGGGGCAATCCCTGTAGATTTGCTCACCTCTTGCACCAACCGCTGTAATATCGGAGTGGCTTGAGGAAATCTGTAGTGCGTGCCACCAAATTTCAAAAGCAGAATTATGAGTAATTTATTAGTTATAGGGTCAAGTGGGCAGATCGGCACCGCGCTTATGCGCATCTGCCGCGAACGCTCGATTGCTGCTACTGGTCTTGATATACGGCCGAACAGGTGGGACGAGAAACTTACCGATCTCTGTCTCGACTTCTTGGTATACGAGCCGAGTGCTGTTTCTCATTTCACTGATATTGTTTTCCTCGCAACTCATCCGAGCGCAAGGGAACTCGAAAAAAACGCTTTACAAAATGAAAAGGATTATAGGGCGTTTAACCATGCTAAAATATGTGCAAAAAGAAGCGGCGCAAGGCTATCTATAGTAAGTTCACAAGAATTATTTGGCATAGTGCCAGAGAAAATTGATGTCTTTACCGCTCATACCGTATATGAAAAACAAAAAAAAGATTTTGAAAGTGAGTTGTATGAACTACGAAAGGAAAACTATCGCACCGGAGTTCTTAGAGTTCCGATTGTTTTCGGTGGCTACGATACAGACCTTGAACGCATACCGAGGCTTGTGCCGCGTTGGTGTCAGCAAGCTTTGGCAGGCGAGCCGATTGATGTAACCAATCCTCATAAGACAGTGCTTTTGACTCTCGTGGATGATGTGGTCGTTACCCTTCTTGATTGCTTGTTTGAAAGCGGCAAGTCTTTTCTAAAAGAAGTGTCCGGAACCAGCATTACCATCGGACATCTGGCAAAGTTGATTAAAGAAGTGAAAGATGGGAATAAAAAAAACGACGGAGCACTGGAAATGATCCGTCGAGGCATTGTTGACACTTTCAACAATTTGCGAGGTGGCTAGGAAAATGATTCAAAGTTTATACGATGGTGTGCTGGCTCACGGTTAATGAGAACACCAATTAATAGCTCAAGGATGCCACATGTTAACGCATACACTTTGAGGGGGTCATAGCCGCCCGGAGCGTTCCAAACAACACGTTGGCGTACGCCGTACCTAGTGAGCGGGGTACGGTTTCGTAAGGCGGCATTCTCAAGATCGATTTTCCGAAGCACCGACCATGGCATGTCGCCTATTTCTTTTACCCGTTTGAACGCATTCCATGCCGTCCCAGTGATTCCCCATTTCTGGGGTCGGAAGCTCGTTTCTAGCCAACGAACGCCTTGATCATAGCGGTATATAGAAACTCGAATGCCCTGTCTGCTTGGCCAACGAATACTGCCGCCAGCAATGAGAGGTATTCTGAGCTGTCTATATGCCATATGTAGAAGGAGTTTTGCGCTAAGTTGATCACAAAGGTCAACGATCACTTGTGCGTTGCGACAAAACGGTGAGATATTTCCCGTCAGTATGCCGTCTGGAAACTTCACCACTTTAGTATATTTGGTGATATCCTTTATAACTCTAGCTGCTACATCAACTTTCAGGCGCCCAATGGTGCTAAACTTAGCAAGACATTGCCTGTCCATGTTCGATTCTTCATAGCGGTCGGGGTCTGCAAGACGCAGTTCCCGAAATTCGTATCTCGCAAAAGGATCAACAAGCGCTGCACCATATCCTCCTAGACCGCAGAGGGCAACTGTTGCGTTTTGTAATTGTTTTATTTCTTTCCTAGAGTAAAGGAGCTGGAAACGATAGGTCATAGAGACTTCCTCTCCGAGAGGATGAACACGCTTTTACTAACAACATATGAAATTTTAAAAGAAACTCTACTTTACATATAACGTATTAGTGGAAAAATCAAGCACGTGTTAGAATATCTGTACTTCTCTATTGTGGATTTATCAAAAACCATGAAAGCGGCATCATACGGGGTTATACCGGTTTGGTATAAAGATAATACGCCGTTATTCCTTTTTGTTCAGCACAAATCAGGCCATTGGTCGTTTCCAAAAGGGCGTGCGGAAAAAGGAGAAACTGAAAAGGAAGCGGCTATACGTGAATTTGAAGAGGAAACCGGCATACGGAAATATACAATATTGGATGATCCTGTTTTTTACGAAGCCTATACTTTAAAGAGAGGAAAAGAAAAGGTCAGGAAAACGGTTACCTACTATATATCCATTGTGTTGGATCCGGCAGTTTCAATTCAAGAAGAGGAAATATCGGATTTTCGTTTTGTGAAGCAGAAGGAAGCAATAAAACTTGTAAAGTTTGAGAGCAAAAGGAAAGTGATTCGGGAAGCATCGGCGTTTTTAAAAACTCTTCAGCGAAGCAGCGGCACATTTTCAAAAACCCGTGATACCGCAGCTTGACTTTTTCTTCTGTTTCGTTTTATACTGTTTCTATAAAGGTCATCAAAACTCTTATGTTTTATAAAGTGTAAATTCTGTTATATTTATGGCTATTATTCCTTGGGATCCGTTTCGGGACATGGACAGATTCTTTGACGAATCTTTTTCTCTTATTCCCATGACGAAACTTGGGCTGAATTTAGCAGTGGACGTATATGAAGAGGGAAAGAATATCGTTGCCGAAATGCAGCTTCCCGGAATTGACCCCGAAAAAGTAAACATTTCAGTTGAGGATGGCTATCTTGTCGTTTCCGGTTCCAGAGAAGAGGAGAAGGAAAAGAAAGAAAAGCATTATTATAGCAAGGAGATCAGAAGAGGATCTTTTGAAAGAGCGGTGCGGTTGCCATCCGCTGTGGTTGCCGATAAGGCAGAGGCAACATATGAAAATGGAGTATTGAAGGTTACTGTTCCAAAGAAGGAGGAGCAGAAGGGAAAAGTACATGTAAAGGTTGCGAAGAAATAAAGCAAAGGCATATGTGGCGAAAAACAGCACCGGCATACTGCCGGGGCTGTTTTAGTTTAAGAGCATAGGAGGTTTTGCGATTTTGTTTCAGCATGATATGCTGTGTTTACTAGATTATCAGTTAATAGATTTTTTACGAGATGATAAAAATCGGCGAACAAATTCCAGATATGGGGCTTGAGGCGTATCATAATGACGACATCAAAAAAATTGAGTTGTCTGATTATAGAGGAAAATGGCTGGTATTTCTTTTTTATCCGGCGGATTTCACCTTTATTTGTCCCACAGAACTTGAAGAAGCGGCGGGACAGTACGGGGAGTTTAGGAAGATCAATGCCGAAATATTAAGTGTAAGCACTGATACCGTGTTTGTTCACAAAGCCTGGCATGACAACTCTCCTGCAGTTAAAAAAATCACATTCCCCATGCTTGCCGATCCCACCGGCAAGTTGTGCAGAGCATTCGGCACGTATATTGAGGAAGAAGGACTTTCTCTTCGGGGCACGTTCATTGTTGATCCCGAAGGATATCTTAAGGCGTACGAGCTCCATGACAACAGCATAGGAAGGAATATAAAAGAGGTGCTTAGAAAAATGCAGGCGGCGAAATATGTGGAAGAACATCCCGGGAAAGTATGTCCTGCGAGTTGGGAGCCGGGCAAGGACACCTTGGAACCCGGCCTTGATTTGGTTGGAAAAATATAATGATACGATGCCAATATGCAAATGCATGCTAATGATGCAAATACATTTGTATCATTAATCGGCGATCTATCCCAATCGTATTTTATATGATATACGAACCAAAAGATTACACTTCCTTGCTTGGCACCAGTGGTTTTAGCGATGATTTGCTTAAAAACCACTTTACGTTGTATGGGGGATATGTTGCAAATACAAACAAGTTACTGGACCTGTTAAAGGAAACTGAACCGGGTACTCCGCAGTTTGCGGAGCTGAAGCGTCGGTTTGGATGGGAGTTTAACGGCATGCGTCTTCACGAGCTTTATTTTGAGAACATGTCAAAAAAACCCGTTGAATTGGGCGATGACTCTCTTCTCTATAAAAAAATGAAAGAGGTGTTTGGTTCTGGAGAGGGATGTGAAAAGGATTTTAAAGCGACCGGAGCAATGCGAGGAATCGGCTGGACGATACTTGCGTATGACAAAGAAGGTGACCGGTTGTTTAACATATGGATTAACGAGCATGACGCAGGCTATCTTGCCGGAGCTTCGCCCATTCTTGTGATGGATGTTTTTGAACACGCGTATGTGCTTGACTACGGCCTAAAACGCGCGGATTATATTGACGCTTTTATCAGCACCATTGACTGGAGCGTGGTGGAAAATCGGTTTGGCAGCGCATAAAATATGCTTCTTATCCTTTTTCCAATACGTTTGGCTTGAAAATATTTTAAAGAAAGCCCAGTCATCTGATGATGATTGGGCTTTCTTTTGCTGCAATAGCTGCTAGGAGACGAAACTAATGTCCCGTTTCTTGCGATACACGCGGTGACAAAACCCTCGAGGCGAGGTTCTTATCATCGCCACGTAGTTGCTGTTTTGGCCAATGACCGTACCGATGTGCTGTTTTCCGGCGAATCGGAATGAGGCCTTCGCTTGCCCCACGTCTACAGAAGTATCCTTGGTCTTGATACGCAACCGCCAATACAGGCAAAGAAGTAGGGAGATAATGATGGAAGTGATGATGATGCTTTCCATGTGTTCTCCTTTTTACCTTTTTGGTGAACAAATTCTTCTCAATTATATAGTATTTGGGCAGTTATGTCAACGATTCAGGCTTTTGCTATAACATTTTTTGTGATCACAAAAAATGCATGATGCACCGCGAAGTTCGCAGGAAACCTTGACTGACGTGGGAAAAGGATATTTTCTGGATGTGAACGAATCACTTGCAGAAAGCTCCTCTCACTGTTGGCGCTCTTTTTGTTTTTGTGTTAACCGTGTATAATGTTGGTACATTAAAATGTAATGGTTATGATAACTCCAGTTGCTTTTTGGGTTACCGTTGGAATCGTCTTTGCGGTTATGTCGCTGGTTTGGGTATGGATCTTTTTAACCCACCAAAAATTAAGAACGTTTTTTAGAGGGAGGAGCGGATCCGATCTTGAATCTGTGATTCATGAAACAGCGGCAGCCCTCCAGTCGCTTCAGAAAAGACAGAAATGGAGCGAGGAACATATTTTGCTCCTTAGCAATAATATGCAGCGCACTGTTCAGTATGTTGGAATTGTACGTTTTAATCCGTTTGGGAGAGAAGGAAGTGATCAGAGTTTTTCCATTGCGCTGCTTGATGGAGAACAGTCTGGCGTGGCGCTTTCCAGTTTTTACTCCAGAGACGGCGTGCGTGTTTATGCAAAGCCCCTTATAAAAGGGAAGTCCCCATATCCCCTTACGGCCGAGGAAGAAGAAGCAATAACGCGAGCCGTCAGTTCCGCAAATTCCAATTCACAAATCAGAAATTCCCGCTGAATGCGACGTGCTCGTATCGGAAAGAGTGTGTTGAGTTTTGTTTCCGGCCGTGATATGTAGTTATATTGTTTGGAATTCGTCATGTTACGCCGGGAGCTTCTTTACTTATTATTAAAACAACATTATGACAACAGCTACAGAACATAAAAAAACGCCAAGACCGCCAGTGGCAGTTGTTATGGGACATATTGACCACGGGAAAACGGCGTTACTTGACGCAATCCGAAAAACGAATGTTGCAGGGGAAGAAGCCGGCGGAATTACTCAGCATATTGGTGCGTACGAGATTACCCATAACAGTCAGCGCATAACATTTATTGACACTCCCGGGCACGAAGCATTTGGTAAAATGCGCATGAGGGGGGCCCGGGTTGCTGATGTTGCAATTCTTGTGATCGCTGCTGATGAAGGCGTGAAACCCCAAACGCTTGAGGCGTTGGACGCTATTAGAAAAGCCGATATCCCATTTCTTATAGCGCTGAACAAAATTGATAAACCTCAAGCCAATGCCGAGCAGGTAAAAAAAGAACTCTCCGGACATAATATATATATTGAAGAATGGGGCGGCAAAATCCCCCTTATTGCTGTTTCTGCGAAGGAGAGCAGAAATATCGGGGAACTTTTGAATCTCGTTTTGCTGCTTGCAGAACTTGAAGAGCTCAAGACGGATCTGAACGCGCCGGGCAGCGGTGTAGTGATTGAGACGCATGTTGATCCGCGCAGGGGCAACAGCGCGACACTGCTGGTGACAAATGGCGTGCTGCGTCAGTCGGACTTTGTTCTTGCGGGGGACGCCTCAACAAAAATAAAAATTCTGGAAAACGACAGAAGCGAGAAGATACAAAAAGCCGATGCTTCCATGCCGGTGCGCGTGGTGGGGTTTGATGCGCTTCCTTTAGTCGGTTCCGAATTTACCAGTTTTTCCGATAAACGTGCGTTTGAAGCGTCAAGAAAGGCCGTAAAGGAAGCAGTAGGGGAACAGCCAATGGCGGCAGAAAAAGATATTGCTACAGGTGATTACAAAATTCCAATACTTATAAAATCTGATGTCGCGGGGTCTAAGGAAGCGTTGGAGGATGAATTGCGTAAAGTGTCTCTGGAAAATGCAGCATTTAAGGTTATAGAAGGAGGCATTGGTGACATTGGAGAAGCTGATATCAAAGCAATTGCCAGTGAGAAAGGCTCGGCTAAAGCCATTGTGGTTGGCTTTCGTGTCAAAATTGCTCCCCAAGCACAGCTTTTAGGAGAGCGGTTTGAAATTAAAATGAAATCTTTTGACGTGATTTACGAAGCGATTGAGTGGATCAAAAATACAGCCATTTCTTTAGTGCCGAGAAGAATGATAAAAGAAGAGCATGGAATATTAGAAGTGCTGAAGGTATTTAAGCAAGAAAAAGGAGAAATCGTTGTTGGGGGAAAAGTGCTTAGCGGCCAGCTTACACAGCAAGATCGGTTTGATGTTTTAAAAAGAGGAAAGCGTATTGGCGGCGGCGTTATTAAAAATATTGAGCAGGATAAAAGAAAAGTTGAAAAAGTCACGGAAGGCAGTTTGTGCGGGCTGTCACTTGCCTATTTGAAGCAGATAGAAAAAGGTGATCGTATTAGTGCATTTGTTGAGAAAGAAGCTGTAGGGGTGTTGGCATAGTTTCCATAAAGGCAAATGAAAGAAATAAAAAAAGAGCGCCTATCTTCAATTGTGAGGGATACTATTGCGCAGTTTTTTAAAGAAGAACTCGACTTACCTGTGGGATGCATTGTTTCCATATCAAAAGTGATGCTCTCAAAGAGAGCCACAGACGCGCTTCTATATATAAGCGTTTATCCTGAAAAGTTTGGCAAAGGAGTTGAAAAAAGGGCCAAAATGTTGGAAAATAAAGCTGTTCGGTATATTAAATCCCATTTGGCGTTAAAGCATACGCTTCAGATACGTTTTGAACTGGATTTAGGCGAACAAGCTCGCGAGCACATTGAAAAAATACTCAATAGTTCATAGTTTTTATTTTGTAGTTCGTAGTTTGTTGTTTATGGCGGCTTGGTGGCGAAGTGGCAAACGCGACGGTCTGCAAAACCGTTATTCGGGGGTTCGATTCCCCCCCAAGCCTCAAAATTGCCGCGGTGGCGGAATTGGTTTACGCAGGAGACTTAAAATCTCCGGCCCGAAAGGGCTTGTGGGTTCAAATCCCACCCGCGGCACCACGTTGGAAAAGATTACTAAAAATTAAGGCCAGGGCTTATCATCAACGTAAATTTGCTTGAGCACAGCGTTGCCATTTTCGTCAACTACAACCCCGGCAGCGGCCTCCTTATTCCAAAAACTAAAACCTCGCCCTGCGCCTTCAGGAATGAAATATTCTTCAATTCCATAGACAACAAGAATACGAGAGTCACCAAAGCCTAGGCCTGACAATATGTCTGATTGACTTTCTGTGCCGCCGCTTGCAATCTTGCCTTTGAGAAATACATTTTCACCGGACGGTTTCGTTTTTTGGATACTTCGTGCAGCCCAATACTTTCCGTTTCGGTCCAAAACCACATATACTGTGTCTCCGTTGCTCATCTGTTGTCCGCCGGAAATATACGGATCAATATTGGAAATGTCACTATACTGGAAAGCGGCATAATCTCCGCGCAACGGATCTCTGGGGTCAACCGGTTCAATTTTTAATAAAATATCCGTGCCCCCGGTAAGCACGGAAAGCTTGAAAATAATAATGGTAAATATAATGAGCACCTGAAGGGCTATCGCTAGAATAAATTTTGTCTGTTTGGTCATTTCCATGCCATTTAAGAAACTTTCTGTGATTGTGTTTTGATGCCCGAAATCATATAGCGTCTCCCTTTTTCCATAAACCATCCGACAACAAAGAGGAAAATACCTGCGCCAATAAAGAAGATGCTTTTATCAAGGGAAGTAAAAAACCAGTCAAAATACTTGACGACAATAAGGAGAAACAAAAAGAGCGCGCCAAGATTTATAAGCCAGCTTTCCTGTCTTATATAGCCGGAGAACATCAAGCCGAGCAGTTCAAAAAACACCACGAAGTTAAAAATAAAAGCCCATAGCGTCCCACTGCCCGAAAGCTCTCCGCCGCCGTAAATTTCATAAGAACGGCCAGCTTGAGCAAACATCGTCTGCTGCGGTAATAAAGCAATAATACCAAACAGCGCTGCCAGCGCGAGTACGGCAAGCACTTCAAACGGCGACATCAGTTTTTTTACTGCAGAAAAAAATGTTACTCCGATAAGGGATACCAGAAAAACAAAGAGCGATAAGGTAATCTGCCACGAACCGAAAAGTGATGCCCCTTCTGTCATCGTTCCCAGCACAGCGATGCCCGACTTCGTTGAAAGAAAGAATAAAGCACCGGTCACAGAAATTATGCCAAAGATCAAAAACACAAGGGCGAAACGCTTGAATTTTGTCTCCCTCTCATGAAAATGGCCAAGCGCGTAAAAAAGCAATGCCACAAAAACCAATCCTGCAAACAGTGCGGATGTTTTAATATCTTTGTCATCTATCCACTCGGCGGCCTGCGCTCCCCACCAGCTTGCAATTCCAATCAAACTAAAAGCAAGAGAGTAAACAGCTTTGAAATAGTACGCGCTTGCCAAGCCCACAACAGAGGTTATAACCAAAATAGTCCTCCAAGAAAACAGATCCCCGAGATCTTTATTAAACGCCAGTAGCGTCACGCCAAAAAAGAAAATAGAGAGAAGCAAAAAAAGCTGGCTGATGGCATCTTCCTTTGAAAGAGTAAGTTGTAGGTACCATTCTTTGTCTGCTGCTGGATGCGACCTTTTCTTTCCGCGTCTTATAAAAAACACAATAAGCCCAATAATGACTACAGGCCAAAACAGGAACGACAGGATACCAAAAGTCCCGTACATAATAATTAATAAAATTCCTTAAACTCTGCGGGCATCTTCCTGCGGATTATCAGCCCCGTAATAAAAGTGACGATCGTGGAAAGAAGTAAAAGAAAAGAAGAAGTAAGGAGAAAGGGATTATACCAAAACCAGGTAAAGATCCCGAAAGGGTGGCCCGTGAATGCAACAATGCCAAGAGGAATTGCCAGATAAAAAAGCGGGTACGATTCAACTGCAAAAGCCATTGCAATTGTCCCTATCATCCATAAAATAAATCCGTCCGGCCAATTTGCTCTGATGTGGAACATTTGTGCAACCAGAAATATCCCAGCTCCATAGATGATCGCGCCGAGCAGAATGAACGCATCGCCGGTCTTTTGAAGGTCTGATTTTTCTTTTAGATGCCACCCGGCACCGTAGGCAATAAACAGAGAAATAAGAATAATCCCTACTTTGAGCGGCCGCGTCATCTCCTGCCAGTTTGCAGCAATAAACGAAAAAATACCTGCTCCCACAAGAACAGCCCCAATGGTAACGATGATGCGGATGGTTCTTTTTTGGGTATCTTCTTTTCCTTCTTCAGCGCCGGTCGTGCCAAAACTTTCCTGGATAGCTTCAATGGTCTCTCCTTGGCCGAGCAGTTCTTTATAGATTTCCTCCTTTGACCTTCCCCCTGCCAAAGAAGTTTTTATGTATTCAATAAGTTTAGGGTCAGCCACAGTTCACATTTATTATCAATACTTTAATATACCATGATACATCCCGCAGAAAAAGCAATTTTCCACAGCACAAAGAATCTCTTTACTTCGGAAAAACTTGGGGTACTAGAATATAGAAGCGGTGATCTTCCAAAAACAGCCGCGGTTGTTTTTATGCACTATTTCTAGTAACATAACGCCACGCGGGTATAGTTAAGTGGCAGAATATCTGCTTGCCATGCAGAAGACGCGGGTTCAATTCCCGCTACCCGCAAAATTTATCCTCAAATAGCCGACTATAATTGGTTACTTTTGGCCTGCAAAATTTCATACCCCGTATACAACACCAAAAAACTACCGCGAACGCGGTGGTTTTTTTGGTTTCAAAACTCCTATATCTAATCCTTTACCGGCAAGCCTAATTCCGGATTTTTTAGTGCTTCTTTTGGGATATACGGCCCGCTGACGCTAGTGGACAACAAATACATAGCGCCAATGAAAACCAATACCGCAAAAACAAAAAGTACATAATTCGCCCACCGTTCATTTTTAATGTATCCTCCGGAATAGTTTACCAGCCATTGAACAATCTTCGGAGCTCTGGAAGAGTATCTGCGGATGGGCATCCCTCTTTCGTCAAGTTCTACATCCACCATACATCTCTTACGAATTATATTTTTTCAACTGTTAACTTCTGCACAAGACCAGCACGATATCATCCCCGCCATTCATTTCCTGAACTTTATTTGGTCCGAATGATTGTATCACCCTTGAAGTGTTGGCGCCGTCTCCTATTCCATTACAGCCGGAGGTGCCTGCTCCACACTGATACGTTGGATCAAAATAGTAATTCGTACCCCACGGATCCAATGGCACCACATCCATATAAGGCCCTCTCCATCGCTGGAAACCATCATTACACTGAATACCGGCTTTACACTCATGTAAGTATATTTCCGTCATACTTCCGTCACTGCAGGGAATGAGCGGCGTTTTGTTGGGATCAACGTTGGTATCAGTTTCAAGCGCCCTTACGGCGTTTTGCAGCTGATTTAAATCAGCCTTGGCCCGCGATATGCGCGATTTCTCTCTCGCGCCAAGCAAACTGACCGTAAGCAAACTCGCCAGCACTCCAATAACAGCTATTGAAATCAATACTTCGATAAAAGTAAAACCTTTGTTGTTTGATTTATTTAATGCACCCATGTAAAAGTTTTCGGTTCCCCCCATCCATAACGAAAAAAAATAATATGACGGACACTGGATATTATAATTATATCACACGATATCCTTACTGTGCCAAAAATTATATTTCAGTGATAATACAGAGGGGTCTTATAGATAAATAAAACTCTTTTTTAGTTGTGGTGCAGTATTCTTGAATTAGTCCGAACGTACTTCGTTCCTCAGTACCTTCGGCATTTCGTCCTGAGCCAGTCGAAGGGTGAGGAAATCCCCCCGCGAAAAAATTCAGAATTTGCGGCGAAGCCGCACCGATAACAATTTCCAATTTTTCTTTGGCGGCAACTAATTCAGAATTCGCGAAGCGAATACAATTACATCTTATGAAAAATTTTAAGAAAAATCAAAAAGAAGAAACCCACCAGAGGTCTTGCGACATGGTGGGTTCTAGCCGGGCGCGGTGCTCGGCGGTTGGGCTAGCGGCGTTCGACGCGCCACCCGACCATGTTGGTGACTCGGATGGGCTCGACCCGACCGTCCGTGGTGAACTCGAGTCCACCGGGATGGGACGGATTGATCCGCATCGAGACGCCCGAACGGGTGTCCTCCACGAAGAGCTCGCCCAACGGGTTCGTGTAAACCCGCATATAGTGGCCCTCGTAGTGGATCGGGAACTGGTCGCCCCCAAACTTGTCCTTCGTCGCTGCCGTTGCGGTCTGTGCCATGTGGCACCTCCTTCGTGGTTGATTGGTCGTTCAGTACCCGGTGTCCGGGTCCTCGCCCGTGACGTCGATGACGGCCTGCCGGAAGCACTCACGTCGCCGCTTCTGCTCGTCCTCGATGATTGGCTTCAGAAGCCATCTCTCGAAGCGGTTGAGCGGCTTGAGCTTACGCTCCTTGGCGACACCCTCGTCGAGCATCGAGACGTGACCGGAGAATCCGATCGTCGTGTAGTTCGCCCGCTCAAAGAGCGGAGCGAGCTGACCAGTGATCCTGAACAGGAACAGAAACGGATAGCGGACTGCCATCGTCATCATGGTTTCGCAACCTCCTCGCTAGTTGAAATGTGCTGTAATCAAGCCACGATGGCTCGATTATTTTGCTATTGCAAGTATAGCATATCTGCTCTAGTTAGTCAAGCACAAACAAAAAACTGGCATTTCTGCTGTTTCTTATCTTAAAAACTTAAAAGTTATGGACTCTTGGATTAAAAATTTTTCTTTTCTTCTTTCAGTTAAAACATGGTTCGAGCCGATTGTTTTTCCGGGCTCTTTGGCGGTTTTGAAATCTCGCGGCGAAGCCGCTCCGAATTTGTGGGGGACTCCTCGCCGCCGCAGGCGGCGAAATGCGTTCGGACTAATTCAAGAATACTGCACCAGACAGGAAATTGCAAGTTTTGGAAGCCCGCCTCGCTTCGCTCGGCGACTAATTCGTATTGGATTTTCGGGGCAAAAACGAATTGGCGATTTTGAAAGAAGAAAAGAAAAATTTTTAATCCTTAACCCAACAAAACTATGAAATACATACTTTATGCGAGGAAAAGCACGGAAGAAGACGATAGGCAGGTTTTAAGTATTGAAGCGCAACTCGTAGAGTTGCAAGAGTATGCCGCCAAAGAAAAATTGGAAATTGTTGCCTCGCTCTGCGAGGCCAAAACCGCCAAAGAGCCCGGCCGAATTAAATTCGCAGAAATGTTGTCATTACTCGAAAAAGGCAAAGCAGACGGAATAATCGCGTGGCACCCGGATAGGTTAGCTCGCAATAGTGTTGATGGTGGAAAGATAATCCACTTCGTAGATCGCGGCTTGATTCGCTCCCTTAAATTTCCGACGTTCTGGTTCGAGGCAACGCCACAAGGTTTGTTTATGTTGAATATCGCTTTCGGCCAATCAAAATATTTTGTAGATAATTTGCGGGAGAATGTGAAAAGAGGTTTGCGACAAAAAATCAGAAATGGCGTTTGGCCCGGCTGGGCTCCGGTGGGCTATCTCAACAACCCAAAAACTCGTGGCGTAGATATTGACCGAGAGAAATCGGCAAAAGTAAAGAAGGTTTTTGAACTCTACGCCTCCGGAAGTTATCCGTTTCATTCTCTCGCAAATTGGTGCGTCAAACACAATCTCAAAGGCAACAAGAACAACAAAATCTCTGTCAGTAGTTTGCAGAAAATTCTACAAAATATTTTCTACATTAGCTTGATGAAATTTAAGGGAGAGGTTTTTGAGGGAACTCACGAGCCGTTAATCTCAAAGAAACTTTTTGATATGGTTCAGGAAGTTATGGCGAAGCGTGGCAAGAAAAAGGATATTCGTAAACACCATTTTGCTTTTCTTGGCTTACTCAAATGTGCTTCGTGCGGTTGTGCCATTACTGCCGAAATCCAAAAAGGCCATAACTATTACCACTGCACAAAAAAGAAAGGGCCGTGCCAAGAAAAGCACTTTTTGCGCGAGGAAGCACTAACCGAACAAATCAAAATATTCCTTCAAAAAGTTTCTTTGTCGAGCCAAGACACCGAGAAAGTTTTAGCCGAACTTGAAAAAGACAAGGAACGAGCAAAAGAGGAAGCTAAAACTACTGTTCAAAATCTCAAAGTGGAATTAGCGAAAATTGAAACCAAGCTCGAAAAGTTATTGGACGCATATCTTGGTGAGATCATTTCTGCCGATGATTACAAAATTAGGAAAGGAAATCTTGTTACCAAAAAGGTCGAACTTTGTGAGAAAATCAGAGATTTTGAACAAAAAGGATTGTCCTGGCTCGAACCGGCTCGTGAGTTCGTTTTATCGTTGAATCAAGCCGCGAATTTGGTTGAGAGCGAAAACAAAGAAGAAATGACAACATTTCTGAAAACAATCGGCTCGAACCATGTTTTAGAAAATCGCCAATTCGTTTTTGCCCCGAAAATCCAATACGAATTAGTCGCCGAGCGAAGCGAGGCGGGCTTCCAAAACTTGCAATTTCCTGTCTGGTGCGTTTATTTTACCAAATCCGAACCTATTTTCAAAACAAATGATGTCGCACGCGCGGAGCGCGTGGTGGCTTG
>MHOA01000004.1 GCA_001821765.1 Candidatus Ryanbacteria bacterium RIFCSPLOWO2_12_FULL_44_26 | reverse complement strand
TTCATTGACGGTCGCAGCGGTCAAGCGTTTTCAGGAGCGGTACGGTCTCGCGCAGGTTGGACGCGTGGGTCCCCAGACGCTTGCGAAACTGAACGAGGTTTTTGGAAGCGAAGAACCTGCGATGAAGAAAGAGCCGCAAACATCCGGCATATTTAGCAGAGAGCTTGATGAGGGCATGAGTGGAGATGATGTTTCCACGCTTCAGCAATTCCTCGCGCAGGATCCGGAGCTTTATCCGGAGGGACTCATCACTGGCTACTACGGTTCGTTGACGACGGACGCGGTACGGCGTTTTCAGACAAGGTATGGCCTATCGCAAGTAGGACGCGTGGGCCCCCAGACGCTTGCGAAACTAAACGAAATTTTCGGTCAATAAGCCGGTAGAGAGATTTCTAGCATTCCAAAAAACATGCCCCTAGGGGCATGTTTTTTTTAATGTTTAGCATTGTTTTTTGTTTTTGCGTTTATCGGCCTAGCCGAGAAAGCAGCACTGAAATTGTTTTTAATGCGATGGAAAGATCTAATCCTAAACCCCTGTTCTTTATGTAAAACAGGTCATACTGGAGCTTTAGATAAGCTTCTTTTTCCGTTCCATAGTAATAAGGAGGATTTATCTGCGCCCAACCAGAAAGCCCGGGCCTTACCAGAAGCCGCATGTCGTAATACGGTATGTTATTTCTTAGTTCATTTACAAACTCAGGCCTTTCCGGCCGAGGACCGATAAAGGAAAGATCACCAATGAGAATATCCCAAGCTTGCGGCAGCTCGTCGATTCTTGTCTTGCGTAGAAACTTTCCGACTTTTGTAACGCGCGGGTCATTTACCTTCGCCCATTGCGGCCCGTCCTTTTCGGCGTCTTTCTGCATTGTCCTGAATTTTATGAGATTAAATTCTTTTCTATCTTTTCCAACGCGTTTGTGTTTATAAAAAACTGGCCCGTTGCTTTCCATTTTTATCAAAAGCGCAATGAGAGGAAATAGTACAACAGCTATCGTGAGCAGCGCTATAGATATCACAACATCAAAAACACGCTTTCCGAGTCCAAAGAACCTTTTTTCCGTTTCGGCAAGGTTCTCAAGAAACCACACTTCCGAGATGAGTGAAATGGGTATTTTACCAAGCAGTTTTTCATAAAATGAGGCAAAGTCCATATAACTTATGCCCAGCGGAAGAATTTCATACAGCATGTTCACGAACGCCTTGTTTGACTGATGGTCTTCCGAGGCAACAACAATGGAGATGTGCTTGTCTTTAATGAGTGATGCAAGATTATGGCTAAACGCTTGCTTATGGTCTGTTATTTCATATCCTAATTGGGGATGGAGCTTGATATAATTGATTAATTCCTGTATTTCGGGTGAATCTCCGAATATAAGCACCCGCAACTTTGCGGTACGACGGATCACTTGGCCAAAAAGCACTCTCCAGAGCGTTAAAAGGATAAACGCAATGGAAAGCGCGATGATCAAGTTTGTCTTTGGCGTTATAAGAAAAAGCGGGACAAAATAGAAAAGAGCAATCGCTATAAATCCTCCCACAGTAAGTGCTTTTAACAACTGGATGACTGTTCCGATGGCACGTTCTATGCTTGTACTGTCGTAGAGCCTCGATATATAAAAAATAAGAAGCCAGATGCCAAAGATAATAGTGAACGGCGTGATGTGCAGCCTCCAGAATATCGGTAATGCTCCGTTTCCGTATCTTATGTAGAGTGTTAGGTGCAAAGAAAGATACAGAAGCCCAGCATCACCAAGCAAGAGCAGTAGTTGTTGAAATTTACCCCAGCGCATTTATATCTAAGTTATAACATTTTTATTGCTTTTTTAGATACAGCATGACATAATAATGTCCACAATGTCTACCATTGATAAAGTATTTCTATGGATCATCCGCGGTGGATTCTTTCTATTGCTCTTTACGCCGCTCATAGTAGCACAAAATCTCTTTTTCCCTTTTATCACTGCTAAAGCGTTCTATTTCCGCATTATTACGGAGGTTATGTTCGGAGTGTGGCTGGCGCTTGCAGTTTTAAATCCTGCGTTTCGGCCCAGAAAAAGCCCGCTTCTTATTGCTTTTTCCCTCTTTGTTGCAATATTGATTTTTGCAACGTTTTTTGGAGTGGATCCTTATCACAGTTTCTGGTCAAATTTTGAGCGGATGGAGGGTTTAATAACACACTTGCATCTTCTCGCGCTCTTTTTTGTGCTCGCGCACAGCGTACGAAGTGAAAAAGAGTGGTTTGGTTTTCTGCACATCTCCGTTGGAGTGAGTGTTGTCGCGGCGCTTTACGGGTTTTTGCAGTATCTGGATGTTGTTGAGATTATCGGAGAGGCCCGTCCTTATGCGACGTTCGGAAATTCAATTTACCTTGCAGTGTATCTAATGTTCCATTTATTTTTCCTGGCCATGCTTCTTTTTCGTACACGCAATAACTGGTTTCGGGCATTCTACGCAGCAGTTTTTGTTTTTGAGCTTGTGGTATTTTTCATCGCGGCAAGCCGCGGGGCATTTATCGGGCTTTTTGGGGGAATAGCGGTGGTTGCGGCGATGTTTATGATGTTCTCCCGCTTACGCTTTTTAAAAGCGGCATCGATAGCCGTCATATTGCTCATCGCGGTTCTTATTGGTGTTGTTTTTTACGCTCCTTCAAACCCTCTGGTTAAAAATATTGAGGTTTTATCCCGTCTTTCATCTGTTTCTTTTAAGAACCTGTCAACAAATCCCCGTATCATGATATGGGGCATTGCTGTTGAGGCAATAAGGGAGCGGCCGATGCTCGGGTGGGGCCCGGAGAACTTTATAGTGCCTTTTGCAAAATATTACAACCCCAATCTTTTTGGGAACGAACCATGGTTTGACAGAGCACACAATATGCTTCTTGAATGGATGGTGGCGGCCGGTATGCTCGGCTTTTTTGCATATCTTTCTATCTTTATCAGCGCGGGTTATATTCTTTTAAAACTCGTCCGAAATCAAAAGATGCAATCTCATGTGGCGATTCTCATTGTTGGGGTGTTTTCTGCTTATATAGCGCAGAATGTCTTTGTATTTGACAATCTTATAACGTACATTCTTCTTATATTTATTTTAGCTTTTTTACATCAGTCTTTTACAGAGCTTGCTCGCGTTGACTTTAAAAAGGCCGGCGGGAGCGCGTCTTACTCCAAGAACACCATATTCCCCGACAGACTTGTGCTTGCCGCTGGCATTGTTATTGCGACTGCTTTTCCTGTTTATTTTTTAAATGTAAAGCCTATACTCGCGGCTGACCAGCTCATTGATGCGCTGCAATCCTTTTCAAAAAACAGCACCGTGGAAGAAGTGATCAGCGAGTTTGACAAAACAATTGCTTATAATACCTTTGGCACCACGGAAGCCCGAGAACGGGTTACAGATACTGTTGTGCAGATTGCAGTAAACGTTGACCACACCAATGAAGCGTTTAACAAATTGCTTCGATACAGTATTGGAGAAATGGAGAAGGAAATTGTCAGAAATGAGCTTGCTCCGAGACCTCCGGTTTTTTTAGGGAAACTCTATACTGTTTTAATGAATGTCACTGGAGAAGGTTTTGAGAAAGCCGAAACATTTTATAATCGGGCAAATCATTTATCTCCTCATTACATCCAGACATATCTTGGGTTGGCTGAATTATATCTGATTGTCGGGCAAAATGAAAAAGCAGTAGATATAGCGCGCACAGCTTTTTCGTTGCCTGATAGATTAGGAACTCTTGGTTCTCTCTTTTATCCTGTTTTTTCTGTCCACATTTTAGCGGCTGAGTTTCAAGAGGCAGCGAATCTTATAAAAGAGCATCGCCAAAGAACCGGCAGTCCCATTTTTGGGCCGCTTTCTGAAGACATCCCTTTGCTTATTCTGCGCGCTCAAAGATCTTCTGATCTTATCGGAAGAATTATGTTCTTTGAAACGCTGAATCAGCTCTTTATAGAGGATTATGGTTTTTCTCACCCTTTGGTACTTCTGGAAATTATCAATATGTATGAGATCGCCGGGAATAATCGCAAGGCCCAGGAAATCGCAAAGGTGTATGCCAGCGATGAGTATAAAGAACGGGCAAGAGATTACACTGAAAAAGTATTGCGGGAAACCTCTAGTCCGGAGTCAGCCAAAAGATTGATTGCTGCATTTATAACAGATCTTGAATCATTGCCTTGAAGCACCTTCCCGGGATTATTTTAATGCTTGCACTCTTGACTGTTTTCGGCTTGCCGCTTATTTTTTGGCGCGGTTTTTTGTTTCCCTCGACGTTTGCTAAGACCGTGTTTTTTATCACGACTGTTGAGATTATGTTCGTTTTTTGGCTTCCAAGCGCTCTTGAACGCATCAAGCAGCGTGGAAAGGGCCTTTTGATGAATGCTGTTTTGCTTTTTTTTGGCGTCAGTCTTGTTGCTTCTTTTTTGGGAGTGGATTTTTATCAGAGTGTCTGGTCAAACGATGAGCGCATGATGGGGCTTTGGACGATTGGACATATTGTGCTGTTTTTTATCATACTTGCCACCACCTTTACTCAAGAATATCACTGGCGCTGGATTTTCGGTATAGCCACAGTCTCTGCTCTCATCGTTTCAATGATTGGGATTTCCGAGTTTCTTAAGACCGGAACCGCCTCTCGTATTGAATCTACACTTTTCAATTCTGCTTTTCTCGCTTCCTATTTACTGCTCGCCTCGTTTATCACATTTTGGCTTTTACTAAGGGAAGAACGTTTCAAATCGGTTTCGATTTTTTGGGTTTTTTCACTTGCGCTTCTGTTCTTTGCGCTGATGCTTACGGGTACGAGGGGCGCCGCTATAGCGTATGGTTGCGGCATGCTGTTTTTATCAGTTCTTTTTTTGTTGTTTGGACCACGGGAGGGATGTACGCTTTCTTTGCGTCATACAACTCTTAAAAAAATTGTTGGAGGAATCGTCATACTTTTTTTTATGCTCGTCGGCAGCGGATTTATTGTTCGTGATCAGCTTATTGCTTCTTCTTTTGATCCTATAAGCCGCCTTGCATCGATTTCTTTTTCAGGGAGCACTATTGAAGGACGACTTCTTGCGTGGAGTGTTGCGTGGGAGGGATGGAAAGAGCGACCATTTCTAGGTTGGGGTGTTGAGAATTATAATTTGCTCTTTAACAAACATTACGATCCGCGTCTGATCGATCAGGAACCATGGTTTGATAGGGCTCATAACATTATTTTTGATGTAGGATCAACCACTGGCTTTGTCGGTCTTTTCACATACCTTGGAATATTTTTTTCCGGAATGTTCATACTGTTTCGCGCATGGAAGAGAAGAGAACTGCCGTTTTGGACCTTTGCCGTTTTCTTCGTTGCTTTAACAGTGCATCTTATACAGAATCTTTTTGTCTTTGATGCCATCACTTCTTTGGTTTTACTCTTTACGATACTTGCATTTATTCATTCGCGCGCCATCATTGTTCCCTTTTCTATAAAGCATGCGCCGACAGCAAGAACGGTTGTTATGCTGTTGGGCGTGCTTGTTGTTTTGCCGCTTTTATATGTTGGCGCATGGAAACCGCTTCGGGAAAACAGATTAGGTAAGTTTGGATATGATGCTTTGGCTTCCGGCCGCGATGAAGAAGCTTTTCATTATATTGATCGTGCTCTCGCATACAATACCTACGGCGATGTGGATGTACGTAGGGGTGTCGCTGAATATGTGTTTGAGTTTTTAAAACAAGGAGGGGAACGTAACCAAGAGTCTTTAAAACGCGTTATTGATTATGCTGTTTTAAAAATGGAAGAAAATATCGCGGAGAAACCGAAAGACGTGAAGTGGTATATGTACCAGGGCGCGTTATATAATTTAGGAGCAGTCCTTTTAGATTCTCCCCAATACGCAGAGCGAGCGGAAGAGCTTTTTGTAAAGTCAAAAATGCTTTCTTATGGGAGAATTCAAATCTACTTGGAGATTGCACAGGCCCGCAAGGTGTTAGGAGATTACAAGGGCATGTGGAATGCTTTAGATGAGGCCATGTTGCTTCTTCCAAACAATCCATTACTTCATATCAACGCCGGTGTGCACGCGATAGAAGTGGGCGATCAACAAAGAGAGACAGCGGAACTGGAGTGGCTTTTTGCCAACCATCCGTTCTTTAATAAGGAAATTTTCCGTGATACATATTATGAAGTTGGTCGCATTGAGAAAGCGATTGATTTTCACATATTAAGGATAAAAGAAACTCTTTCAGGGGCGGATCCCAGCAGGAGAGATAAAACTGTCGCGCGCCAATACGCGGCACTTGCAGACCTTTACAAACGAGCTGGTTTATACGATAATGCCCGTCAAGCCGCAGCAAGCGCCGTTACCTATGATCCTTCTCAAAAAAGCGCTGCAGAAATGTTTATAAACACATTACCGGAATAATATTTATCATTATGAACGACCAACAAAGCCAAAAACAGATAAATCACAAAATTGGAATTATCGGTATCGGAATGGTTGGAAAACCGCTGGAGCGGTATTTTCGCGAGGTGAAGGGTTTAAAACGTGGAGAGGACCTCTTCCTTTACGATATTAACCATAAAAAATTTTACACCGATGACGTTAACCGCGCGGATATTGTCTTTGCGACTGTTCCGACGCCAAACGGGCTAAATGGAGACTACAACCTTTCAGCCGTTGAGTCTGTAGTGGGAATGATGCAAGGCAACAAGATTGTTGTTGTAAAGTCAACGGTGCCCCCGGGAACGACAGAGCGGCTCCAAAACGAATACCCGCAGCATAAAATTCTTTTCAATCCGGAATTCTTGACTGAGTCGCAAGCGTGGTCTGACATGATAAAGCCGGATCGTCAAATTGTTGGTTTTACCGATAAAAGCATTGATGCGGCTCATGTAGTTTTACGTCTTCTTCCAATGGCGCCTTTTATGTCTCCATGGGGAAGCGGATACAACAAACACATGCTTACAGCCACAGAAGCCGAACTGGCAAAGTTGTTTGGTAATGCGTTCTTTTCGTGGAAAGTGACGTTTGTAAATCATTTAGCAGATACATGTGAAAAACTTTCTGCAGATTATGAAAATGTGCGGAAGGCTCTCGGTGCGGATTATCGCATCGGGATGTCCCATACCGATATAAACCACGGAAATTACAGGGGGTTTGGAGGGTATTGTCTTCCAAAAGATCTTGACGGGCTTATAGCGTTTTTGGAAAGGATAGGAATGGATAAAGAGCTGTTTGATACGATTAGGAAAAGAAACAATGAATTGCTCAAAAGGCAGGGACTGGAAATTGGACATGTGAACTCTCATATAGACGTGGATGATCCATTATGAAATGTGTTGTAACCGGGGGAGCAGGGTTTATTGGTTCGCACCTAGCGGATGCTCTTGTTGAACGCGGTCACGAAGTACACATCATTGATAATTTGCACAGCGGAAAGAAAGAGCATGTACATAAGGACGCCGTTTTGCATATTATAGATATACGCGATCTGGAAAAGATAAGAAAAGTATTTAAAGATCTGGGAGCGGTGAAATGCGTTTTTCATCTGGCGACTCTGCCGCGAGTCCCGTTCTCTATTGAACATCCTATAGAAACAAATGCAGTCAATGTTGATGGCGCTTTGAACATGCTTGTTGCTTCAAAAGACGCTGGCGCTGAAAAATTTGTTTATTCCGCGTCGAGTTCCGCTTATGGCGATCAGAACACTCTTCCGCTTACCGAAGACATGCGTGTTAATCCAAAAAGTCCTTACGGGCTTCAAAAATATATTGGTGAATTATACTGCAAGATATTTTATGAAGTATACGGCCTGCCAACGGTTTCGTTAAGGTATTTTAATGTCTACGGGCCGAGGTATAATCCGGAAGGGGATTATGCGCTGGTCATAGGAAAATTTATTAAACAGAAACGACAGGGAAAACCTCTTACCATCACCGGTGACGGCAGCCAAACTCGGGATTTTACACATGTGAGCGATGTTGTACAGGCAAACATACTGGCCATGGAAAGCGATAAAGTGGGAAAGGGAGATGTGATAAACATCGGTGGAGGCAGCAACACGTCTATAAATGCATTGGCTTCTCTTATAGGAGGGCCTGTTCAATATATTGAGGCGAGGCTTGAATCAAAAGATACGCTCGCTGATATAAAGAAAGCGAAGGAACTGTTAGGTTGGGAGCCTAAAATGCAATTTGAGGAAGGGATAAGGACATTGCTGCGAAATACGGCATAATATGGCTTTTTTGATGTTCTATCCACGTCTTGTTCGTCCACATCTTGCACATTTTCCAAAAATATGCTATATATATCTTTATATGAGTGTTTTCCCATAAGGGGAGACTCATCTATGTCTGCACAAAACCCCGCCCCCCGCGGGGTTTTGTGTTTTGGGTTGCATTATTGGGTCGGCGTTGCTTATGAATTCATAGCTAAGCGAGATGAATCCTTATAAAGAAAGTTTTTTTTGGTAATTCAACCCCCCAACCAACCATTGGCAGGAGCGGGACGTATCTATATAGACAGCATATTTTGCTTCATTTAATATTTAGGTATAATTATAATATTGAAGTCAGATCCCGTGATGATACGTGTTTTTTGATGGCTACGAGTATTTCAGTGGTCAGAGAGACGGCACTCATATCAGGACATAGAAAGGAGTAAACCTCTCTCTGGCCTCTGAACTATTTGTGGTTATATAAAATATTAACAGTTTTAAAAGAAAGACAAAATAAACAATAAACATATGGCGGATGTTTCATGTCGTATTGGCAAAATATTTTTCTGTTTTACTTTTACTATCGCAGCTCTGCTCTTGTTTGTATTTCCTGTTTTCGCACAGCAAGAGTCGTTGAACGTTGAGGCGGGGATAAAACCAGAGAGTCTATTTTATTTTCTTGACAGAACCGGGGAATGGACACGCCTTCACATATTTACTTTTGGAGCTGTAAAGAAGGCAGAGCTCAAGGCCCGGTTTGCAGAAGAGCGGCTTGCGGAGCTGAAGGCGGTTGTTGAAGCAGATGCGGAGGTGGAAGTGGTTGAAAAACTGCGGGAGCGTCTTTCCAATATGGTGGACGATTCAGCAAATGATTTTGAGCGCCTTGATGAAGAAGGACGCGATGTTTCTGCCGCCATTGAACGATTAAATGCGGTGTTTGCGCGTCATGAGGAAGTGTTGGAGCGCGTGTTGGAAAATGCTCCGGAAGAAGCTCATGACGCTTTGAGGCGCGCGCTTGAGGCATCGCGCCGCGGACATGACAGGGCGCAGGAAGTTTTCATTCGTCAGCATGAAAAAAAGTATGTTGATGAAGAGCGTATAGAGGAGGTTATTGAGCGCAATCTTGACCGAATCAGAAACCGTATCGACGAGTCTCTGAAACGCGTCGAGGAATTATCGGATGATGATCCAAAAAAAGAACATTTAGAGGAGGTGTTGGAAAATCGTATTGAACGTTTAGAGCAAAAACTCCTTGATTTTGAATCGCGGGATGGGGCTGAAGACTTAAAAGAAAAACTGCGTGATCATAAAAAAGAAGCAATCAGCAGAGTTTTAGAAATAAGAAGCCGCATCAAGCATCATGCGACCACTACAGAGGAAGTATTAAAGCGTTTAGAGGAGGGGTTCTTTGATAAAGAAGCGTTTATACAGCGCACCGCAGAGAGTATTGAGGATGCTAAGGAAGAATTGGAAGAAGCAAAAGAATTGCTTGAGCGCATGCGTGGTGAGGGTATGGACATCCCCACCGGTGTTGAGCGTCTTATGAAAAACGCGCAGTACCATTTAGATCAAGCCCTTGTTGCTTTTCAGGAAAAGCGTATAGGTGATGCATTCGGGCAGGCAACCGCATCTTATAGAAATTCTTCAAACGCAGAAAGGACGCTTGAAGGACTGATGCACGAGGATGATGATGACGAAGCAGAGAACGGAATTGATGAAAGCGACAAGGATGACGGGATAAGAAGTCAAAAACCTGATCGTTCAGAGATTTTATGTACCGCAGTGTTTCTGCCGGTTTGCGGAAAAGACGCCAAGACATATGGAAATGAATGCGAAGCAAGAAAAGCAGGCGTTGAAGTTGTACACCGGGGAAGATGCGGTGCTGCATTAGAAGAAAAAGAGAGTGACATGCAAAAGCCCGCGGCGGAACTTGAAACACCGGAAAAAAAGAACATCATGATTGAAATAACCGGTGATGGTTTTACTCCCAGAGCTATTACCGTTAAGAAAGGAACAACGGTAACATGGGTAAATAAATCAGGTCATTCGGCGTGGCCGGCATCCGATGTTCATCCCGTCCATACTGTCTACCCCGGATCAAATACAAAAAAATGTGACACAGATGACAAGATCAATATATTCGATGCATGCCGGGGACTCAAAGAAGGTGAAACGTATTCATTTCGGTTTGAAAGAGTCGGTAGGTGGCAATTTCACGATCACCTTCGACCGTCCCTCGGCGGAATAGTGATTGTAGAAGAGCAGTGACAACCGCCCCAGAAGAGAACGTTTTATTAGCCCCCTATACCTATTTCAAGATAGGAGGTCCGGCGCGTTTTTTTACCAGAGTACGGGATGAGGCAGGATTAAAGGAAGCGATTCATTTTGCCATCAATAACAGTCTCCCAATGTTCCTTCTGTCCGGCGGTTCTAATATCTTGGTTTCTGATGAGGGGTTTGGGGGAATTGTAATAAAGATCGATCTTGGGGGCATAGTAGTTGAAGGTAATAACGTTATTGCTGGCGCTGGAACCCCAATGGCCCAGATCGTACGGGAAAGTATTCGTGCTGGACTATCCGGATTTGAGTGGGCGATCGGGATTCCCGGTACTCTGGGAGGGTCGGTTCGCGGAAATGCAGGGTGTTTTGGAGTGGAAACAAAAGATGTGGTCGAACACGTAAGCGTTCTGAAAATCCCAAATCCAAATGGTCAAATCACGGATAGATCACAAATCCAACATTCGCAATTTCAGAGGATTGAGTTGAATAATAAAGATTGCAACTTCTCTTATCGGGACAGTATCTTTAAACACGATCCTTCTTTGGTGATTTTGCAGGCAACAATCAGATTACATAAAGGCGATCCTGTGAAAAGTCAGGAACTGGTGAAACAATATACCACCAAACGCCTTTCAGAGCAGGATATTGGGGAACAATGCGCGGGTTGTATTTTTAAAAATCCGGATGCTGATGGTCCAGCAGGATATTTAATTGATACCTCCGGCCTGAAAGGAAAAAAGGTTGGGAATGCCATGGTTTCTAAAAAACATGGAAATTTCTTTATTAATACCGGCCATGCAAGTGCAGATCATATGAAAATGCTTATTGAGGAAGTGCGTGAAGCCGTGCTTAAAAAACATGGCGTTCGATTGGAAGAGGAGATCCAATATGTCGGTTGGTAATGCGGCAGTGGTTTCATATAACGCTTGCGCTTGCTTAAAAAACAAAACATATGGTTCCTAAAAAAATATTCTTTACGAAAGGTGTCGGCATTCACAAAGAATATCTTATTTCCTTTGAGGCGGCTTTACGCTCGGCAGGTGTCGCGCCGTACAATCTTGTCAGTGTTTCGTCCATTTATCCGCCAAACTGCAAGCGGGTTTCCATGGGTGTCGGATTAGAGTCGCTTTCCCCGGGCTCCATTATTTATGTTGTAATGGCACGCAACGCTACAAACGAACCGAATAGGCTCATCGCTGCTTCAATCGGTGTTGCGTTGCCGGCTGATGGAGACCAATATGGTTATCTCTCTGAACACCACCCATTTGGTGAAACAGACGAAAAAGCCGGGGAGTATGCCGAGGATCTTGCCGCAAGTATGCTTGCCGAAACACTTGGTATTGAGTTTGACGCGAATAAAGCATGGGATGAGCGCGAGGAGATTTATAAAATGAGCGGGAAGATTATAAGAACGTCGAACATTACTCAATCCGCTGTCGGAAACAAGGATGGCCTTTGGACTACCGTAGTGGCATTGGCAGTGTTCGTGGAGTAGGTTTATCGTATAATAAAAACATGAGAGTAAACATCAAAGTAACGAGAATAACGCTTACCCCGTCGCTCAGGACTTATATTAAAGACAAACTTGTGCGTCCTTTGGAAAAGTTATTAAAAAAAGATGATGCAGCGATGCTGAACATCGAGTTGGAGCTGACAACACGACATCATAAAAAGGGAAAAGTATGGAGGGCCGAGACGAACTTAAGTGTCGGAAGAAAGCTTTTAAGAGCTGAACATTTTGGAGAAGACCCGCACGAAGTTATTGATCTTGTTGAGGAAGAAATTACGCGTGAATTGAAACGTTTCAAGAGTAAAAGACAGACGATCACAAGGCGAGGAGGTCGCCTTGTAAAGGATCGGTTAAGGCGCATTAAAAAAAAGTGATATAAAACATTTATATTTGTTCTTCACTTTAAAGCTCCGCCAAGATACCCTGCACGTCGAAGAAAGTTATTGTTTTTTGAGGAGCATTTCCGGTAAAACACACTGTGATAAGTAATTCTTGCAGTCGTTTTTGTCTTTTTCAAATAAATTTTTACGATCGGACGCAAAATAAGTTTAAATTTAAAAAGTTATCCACAGTTTTATCAGAAAAACATTTTTTTTTATTCTTCATATGAACGATAATTATATTAGAAGCAAGTTATAAAAACTTTTTTAATAGTTTTTTACTAAAGTGTTTTGTTTAGATAGATATGGTCGATATTTGTCTAAATGTATATTATAAATTTTTAAGAAAGAAAAATGGCAAAAAGAAGAAAAAAAGTAGCGAAAAAAGCAGTTCCAAAGAAGCGAAAGAGCGCAAAGCGAGGGAAGGGAAGGAAATAAGCATTGTTTCTATGCTTCAAAGAACACCCCAAGAGGGTGTTCTTTTTGATTTTATGGCTTGTTTGCGTTAAAATGTTCGGGTTATGTCGCTTATAAAGAATTTTTTCGGTGATAGCGGTATAAAAGGAATACATAAATTAAGCTCCATTGTCAAGGGCATTAATGCGCTTGAGGAAGGGTATGAGCAGTACAGTGACGAGCGATTAAAAGAGGCTGTTTTGGAGCTGAAGGATAAATCCAAAAATGGAGAAGATCTGGACATATTGCTTCCCGATATGTTTGCCTTTACAAGGGAGGCGGCTAAGCGGACGCTTCATCAGCGTCACTATGACGTTCAGCTTATGGGCGGCATTGTCCTTCACAAGGGAAATATTACCGAGATGCGCACCGGTGAGGGAAAGACGCTCTCCGCGACGTTAGCCGTTTCATTAAACGCGCTTTTAAGGAAAGGTGTGCATGTGATAACCGTCAACGATTATCTTGCAAAAAGAGACACCGTATGGATGGGACAAATTTACCACGCGCTTGGCTTTACTGTCGGTTGTATCGTGCATGACCATTCATACAGGTACGACCCAATGTATAAAGGCGAGAAAGCTGATTCGCTTGATGAGAAACGCGATGCACTCGGCAGTTTTAAGGTGATAGGAGAATTTCTGCGTCCTGTAAGCCGCAAAGAAGCATACGAAGCTGATATTACCTACGGCACTAATAATGAGTTCGGTTTTGATTGGTTAAGAGACAACCTTGAAATGAGAAAAGAATCCATAAGGCAAAAAGAACACTACTTTGCTATTGTTGATGAGGTTGATTCAGTATTGATTGACGAGGCACGCACTCCATTGATTATTTCCGCTCCGGACACCGAGTCGGCGGAGCTCTATAAAGTGTTTTCTAAGATTGTTCCTAAGCTAAAAAGCGTCCAACACTACGATATTGATGAAAAGCTGAAAGTAGTAACGCTTACTGAGGAAGGGATTGAAAAAGTTGAGCAATTGCTTGGCGTGAAAAATATTTATACTGAGCACGGTGTCCGCTATGTGCATCATCTTGAGCAGGCGCTTCGTGCGATGGTTTTTTATAAAAAGGACAGGGATTATGTGGTTAAAAACGGGGAAATTATCATTGTTGATGAATTTACCGGGCGTCTGATGTCCGGCAGAAGATGGTCCGAGGGCCTTCATCAGGCAGTTGAAGCCAATGAGGGCGTCTCCATTCAAAGAGAATCGCGTACGCTTGCTTCTGTGACGTTTCAGAACTATTTTCGCATGTACGAAAAGCTTGCCGGAATGACCGGAACAGCCCTCACTTCAAAGGAAGAGTTCCAAAAGGTTTATAACTTGGATGTTGCCGTTATTCCTACCCATAAACCCATGATTCGTCACGATTTTCCAGACTCCGTTTACCAAACGGAGAAAGGGAAATGGACTGCGGTGGTCCGAAAAATTAAAGAACTTTATGGACTTGGCCGCCCGATTCTTGTCGGAACAGTTTCTATTGAAAAGAACGAAAAGCTCTCTTTCCTGCTTAAAAAAGAAGGTATAAAACATGAATTGCTCAATGCAAAGAATCACGAGCGTGAAGGAGAAATAATTGCTCAGGCCGGTCGAAAGGGGTCGGTGACTATTGCTACGAATATGGCGGGACGAGGCGTTGATATTATTCTCGGTGGGAATCCGCCGATCCCCGAAGAAGCTCAAGTGGTGAGGGAATTAGGAGGCCTCTTCGTTCTTGGCACAGAACGTCACGAAGCCCGACGGATTGATAATCAGTTGAGGGGCAGATCCGGTCGTCAGGGAGATTCGGGCAGCACTCAGTTCTTTGTTTCTTTAGAAGATGACCTGCTGCGTGTTTTTGCTTCCGAAAAGTTAAAGCGTCTTATGGGAACGTTTGGGATAAGAGAAGACGAGCCAATTGAGAGTAAAATGGTTTCTCGATCAATAGAATCAGCACAGACAAAAATAGAAGGGTTTCATTTTGATACAAGGAAGCATTTACTGGAATATGACGATGTGCTTTCTCGTCAAAGGACTTCCGTATATAAATCCCGCCGCGAAATGCTCATGGCCGATGAAACAAGAATAAAAAAGTCGGTTGATGATATGCTTGAATCATTTGCTCAAAAGGTTGTTGATGCCCATATTCATGGAGTACAGGATAACTGGATGAGAGAAGAGTTGGCGGAGGTCGTGATGAGTGTGACGAATATTGAAGGGTTGAGGGAAAAAATCGTTGGAATGGATAACCGCGAGGAAATTAAAAATATAATCAGCGAAACCTTTAAAAACGCCCTTCTGAAACGCATTGAAAAAGAGCAAGAACACTTTTACGAAACGGCAAGACTGTTATACCTTCAGATTATTGATTACCTTTGGCACGATCATTTGGAGATTATGGAGCACACAAGAAGTTCTGTGCGCCTTCGCGCATATGGTCAGCACGATCCGTTGGTGGAATATAAAAATGAGGCTGTTCGGCTTTTTCGTACGTTCCATGAGCATCTCAATAATCTCTTTACGCAGAATATCTTAAAAGCTGTTGATCAGGAATTCAGCACGCATAAAGGCCCTTTAAAACGCATTGCACCGCCTCCGCCTGCTTTGGTTTCAGCGCGGTCGGGTGTTTCGGTATCAGGACAACAGCAAACAGTTTCAAACGTTTCAGGCGCTGCGGGCAGGAAAAAGATTGGCAGAAATGATCCATGTCCGTGTGGATCTGGGAAGAAATATAAACGTTGTCACGCTCCGTGACAACGTTTATCCTGAGCGAGCGAAGCGAGTCGAATGGATAAAAAGTGTCATGGGCAATAGGAACGCTAAATCTATGATTGGATTAAAACGAGGTACAGTAAAACTGGTAAAGCATAATCCGACATGGAAACAAAGTTTTGAGCGCGAAGCAAAGAAAATAAGAAAAGTTTTTAGTAAAGATGCGCTTGATATTCAACATGTCGGGAGTACTGCTGTCCCGGGGATACTGGCCAAACCGATTATAGATATAGCCCTTATCGTTCCGTCACTTCAAAAAACGAAACGCTACGTAAAAAAACTCCAGGCCTTAGGTTACGAATTAAAAAAGAATGATGTAAAAAAAGAGAGATTATTCTTCACGAAAGGTCCTGAAGAAAAGCGAACGCATTATCTTCACGTTGGAGAAAATGACAGCGGCTACACTGAAGACATGATTTTGTTTAGGGATTATCTTCGTAAACACAAAAGTACAGCGAAGCATTATTCTGAATTAAAATCCAAACTAGCTGGAAAGTATCAAAATACGAGAGAGATATATACCACCAAGAAGGAAAAGTTGGTTAAGAAGATAGTCAGAAAAGCGAAGAAATCTCTGCAGATTAGGAAATAAATTCAAAAAGTGCCCAACGGGCTTAAGGATGATAAAATAATCTTATGGAGAATCAAAATCAACATCTTCATGAAGTAGCGATTACTGCCATTGTAGTAAAAGATGGAAAATATTTGATCACCAGACGATCGCCGAACAAAAAGCGATTTCCGGGAATGTGGACGGTGCCCGGCGGGAAAATGGAAACGAGCGATTATCTGGAATTGCCGAAAGACACCGAGCACTATTGGTATAACGTGTTAGAGCAAACTCTGCGGCGGGAAGTAAAAGAAGAGGTAGGAATAGATATAGACAATATTGAGTATGTGACGAGCTTAGCAACGATTCATGCTGACGGAAACCCATCGCTGGTAATATCGTGTGTAGCTCATTATGCAGGTGGCGATATTACATTAAAGCCAGACGAATCTGATAAGCATGCATGGGTAAATTTGGAAGAGGCTAAAAAGTATCAATTGATCGATGGTATTTATGATGAACTGGTGATGGTTGAAAATAAGCGAAATGGCAAAAAATCAGAATGGCAGAGATTTAGATAATCCCTGTGTTTGTGGCAACAAGCAACAGCGCTGTCACGGAGCGTAGGGGTAAGGTATTATGAGAAATATGGAAAGAGAATCAAAAAATGTACGACCAGATAGTCTGCTCGAAGCAATGGGTATAGATTTTAAGGGTCTGAGCGAAGAAGAACGAGCAATGAAAACGCTGCTGGTAGAAGAATACAAAAAGCGTCAAAAGAGTCTGATGACCGAAGTGAAAAAGTGGCGCGAAGAACATCCTGAAGCAACTCTTGGAGATTCAATCCATGCTTTGTACGAAGAACTCGAGAAAAAGGAATAAAGAATCCTTGCGAGCTAGTCAACAAGCAACAGTGCTGTCATGCGCCATGACAGTGCTTGAAATTCCGTCACCCTCCCCAGATGCAAGCAAGCTTTCGCCTGTAAGCTCGCTAGGAATTATAAGCGATGTCACGGGAAGTGACATCTCGCAATCCTGAGCGAAGTCGAAGGATAAAAAATGTCACAGTAAATAATATGGCAATAAATCCAAAATGCGATAAGTGCAAAAAAGAATTAAAGAAATTCGGTGCGATTTTACTTAGTACGCCTGATAGGGAGAGTAAGGTGGGGAAGTTGCACCGATCACAGAAATCTTATTAAAAAGTTGGGTGATTGCATGAAAAAAAAGAAGCGGCAGTTTAATGATATTCTTTTTTCGTGGTATGGAAGATACGGCCGTAGCTTGCCGTGGAGAAAAACGGCAGATCCATATAGTATTCTTGTTTCAGAGATAATGCTTCAGCAAACACAGGTAAGCCGCGTGCTTCCAAAGTACGGCGAGTTTTTGCGCTGTTTTCCTACTGCAGCAGCGCTTGCTCGAAACTCTCTTGGCGCTGTGCTTCGTGTGTGGTCTGGGCTTGGCTATAACAGGCGGGCGAAGTTTTTATGGGAAACTGCCGTTCTCATTCAAAAACGACACAAGGGAATGTTCCCAAATAAGCGTGAAGAACTGTTACGGCTTCCCGGGGTTGGATCAGCAACCGCTTCTGCGCTCCTTGCATTTTCATTCGGATTGAATGAACCAATGATTGACACCAATGTTCGCCGCGTGCTTTCTCGCGTGTTTTTTAAGGATTGTCCGCCAAGTGACAATGCGCTTTATTCCTTTGCAAAACCACTTATCCCAAAAAAGAAGGGAAAAGAATGGAATTGGGCAGTGATAGATGTCGGCGCGCTTTACTGCAAGGCGATAGGGCACAGCAGTGATTGTCCGTTTCAAGGTCTGCACGGCGTTGTGAAAGATTTTCGGTATAAAAAACCACCAAAGCGTTTTAGCGGTTCTGATCGTTTTTATCGTGGGAAAGTTATGGCATTGCTTACTCAGCACAAACAAGGATATACAATGGCGGCCTTACGCCGGAAGATCCAATTGGACAGCGAGCGATTCTATAAAGTTATTTTCGCATTAGAAAAAGAAACACTCGTTAAGAAAAGAGGAAGTATATTGTCTTTGCCCTGATCCCGTTTGTTCTTTAAGGGTTTGTCGCAAGATAGTCTAAAAGGTCCATCCCTGTTTCTGCTGATATTGCTGTATTTATTGCCTGTGGGGTTAGTGAAATAAGCGATCTGTCATTAATGGTTTCTTCTTTGGTAACCCCAAAAATGAGCCCGCGCAGTTTTCCGTTGAACCGGTCAACCAATATTCCGCCCGACGATCCTTTTTGGGAACTTAAACTTTCTTCAGATTCAATGAAGTAATCGTTAAATGCTGTAACGGTCGTTCTTGTAAAAAGGAGATGGAGATGCCTTAAGGCAACGTCGTAGCTTAATAGCTCCGCCGCGTAACTGAACGATGAGAGCGACTCTCCGCCTTTTAGCTGTGTTTCAAAATCAATTTCCATATATTCAAATGTGTCCGGGAATTGATACGCACCGGACGGCTCTGTAATTTTCCAAATGGACAGATCCTTTGCGGCGTTTTCGTCGGTAGTGGCAGCAGCGCCGTAATTTTTAGGGAAGAACACTAACTCACCATAAGCAAAAGGCCTGGCAGGAGACCCTTTTCTTAATAAACATTTTTGTTTTTTTATGTTTTCTGCAACATGGGCGTTGGTTAAAACATAGCCTTTTGGGTGAATAATAGTCCCTGTGGCTATGACTACTTGGCTCTCGCCTGTATCACAAAAGAAATTAACTACACGGGAAGAGACATATCCATAGAGTTCTTTGGAGGGAATTGCGGTTTTAGCCGGTTCATTTGTTTGTTCGGTTATAGCTTTATAAGGGGTTTTGAGTGACGTTAGAGATGTTGCGGCAGGTTGAGGGATGTTTTGGGGTTGATTTTTTTCCAGCGGTAATTCGTTGCTGTTTCCGGTTTTCGCTTCATTATCTTCGCTGCCATCACGGGTTTGATGATCGGGTATTTGAGAAAGGGATGATGGTATTTTTTTATCAAAAGAAATTACCGATTCTTTCGGTGTTGTAACTGCCGTTATCCGTTTTATGTTGCGCAGTGTTTCGTATAGGTCTATTGTGACCAGTGTAACGATAGTGACGAGCGTTAGGATAAATGCCGTTTTTGCAAAACTCATAGATTAAGGATATAACAGGTAAATATTTTTTGCATTCTTCAGATATGTTCACCACATCTTCATCCGTGTGTTATAATGGGGCATGTAATATATGATGATACGCGCCTTTCTATTTCTTATCGCAGTATTTTTTATCTTTTTGGTTTTTGGGTTTTTTGGGAATTCCGGAGAGCGTCAAACGGGCGGGGATGATGTTATGAAGCAAGTTGTTACCGTCCGTGATGCTGTCTTTAACGTCAACATTGCGAACACACCAGAAGAGCAGCAGAATGGGTTGATGGGAGTTACAAACCTGTCAGATAATAATGGAATGCTGTTTATTTTTGATATGCCGCGCGTTGCTGCATTTTGGAACAAAAACGTATTAATCCCGTTGGATGTGCTTTGGATTCGATCCGGGCGTGTTACGGGTATTTATAGTATGCGACCAGAAGCTGAATCAGGCGTGCGTGTTATAGAATCTCCGGGAGCAGTTGATCTGGTGTTGGAAATCGCCGGAGGCGCCGCGGAACGCATGAATATTTCAGTTGGGGATGAGATTCAGTTTAACGATGATTGATTTGTTTTATGACATTATACGTCGTTGCAACTCCGATAGGAAATTTAAAGGATATTACCTTCCGCGCGATTGAGATTTTAAGAAACGTTGATGTGATTGCGTGTGAAGATACGCGTGTCACCAAAAAACTTTTAAGCCATTACAGTATTTCAAAGCCGCTTATTTCATACCGTGAACAAGTGCATCACACCGTTTCACGCAAAATCCTTTCATTGCTTAAAAAAGGAAAAAGCATTGCGCTGGTTACAGACGCCGGCACACCCGGCATTTCAGATCCCGGTACACGGCTTGTAAGTGATGCGTTGAATGCAGGGTTTCCGGTAGTGTCACTGCCGGGGCCTTCTGCCATTACGGCAGCTTTGTCCGTATCTGGCGTGAATGCTGACAGGTTCGTATTTTTAGGCTTTCCGCCGCATAAAAAGGGCAGAACAGCGTTTTTTGGCAAAATGAAGGAGTTTACCATTCCAATGGTGCTTTATGAGTCCCCACACCGGTTATACAGGACGCTTAGAGACCTAGAAGCGTTTCTAGGTCTTGATCGAGAAGTAGTTATAGTAAAAGAAGTAACAAAGATATATGAAAAGATAATACGAGGCAAAATTCCCGAAGTTATAGAAACCTTATTAAAGATTAATAATTATCATAAAACAAGAGGAGAATTTGTGATAATTATAAATGCAAGGGAAGTTTAATTGATTATATTGGGTTGCAAAAGTTCAAAAAACAACTTTCATTGTGGATAGATTTATTGAATTGTCTGGTCATAAAAACGGCTGTCATTTTACAGCCGAGGAGTGCTATATATGGTGGACGTATACATCGCCTTGACATTTTTATCTCCTTGCATAATACTGAATAAGCATACAAAGCCGCAGACAGAAGGCAGGCGGACAGAAAAGCCAGAGCGGGATCGGGAATAAAACCAATAACCCAGAACTGGAGGCCGTTTTGTCCTATTTCATAAGTCCTTCCTAGGCAACCCTAACGCGCGGTTTCGGCTGCGTCGGGCAGGAAAAAGCGGCTTTTAGCCGTTTTATTTTTATGCCCATAACCAGAGAAAAAAAGCGTCAAATAATAAGCAATGCCGCCAAACGGCTAAAAAAGGCGAGTATTGTGGTTTTTACCGACTTCCATGGTCTTGATGTGCCGGGAGTAACAGCATTGCGGCAAGCATTGAGAGAAGATGGCATTGACTACATGGTTGTGAAGAAAACGTTGCTTGAGCGCGCGTTACAGGACGCTGGGTATGAAGCATCCGGCAGATTAGCTGGAGAGATCGGGATCGTGATCGGTTATGAGGATCCTATACTCGCAGCGCGCGATGCTTATCATTTTGCCAAAAAACATAAGGAAACGTTTAAAGTACTCGGCGGTATATTTGAAAAACAGGAAGTGGACGCTTCAAAAATCCTCTCGCTTGCCATTATTCCTTCGCGCGAGGTGTTGTTGGGACAGTTATTACAAGCGCTGAACGGGCCGATTGGTGGTTTTGTAAGAGTGCTCGGTGGTTTGGAGAGAAGGTTTGTATATGCATTGGAACAAATAAAGAAAAAAAGGTCTACCCCGTAGGAAACCCGGCATAATAGCTCGCGCCTAAGGTGGGTGTGAAGCAATGCTACATATTTCTTAAGGGTCTTATTAACAAATTATTGATAATGTAGTAGTATTATTAACCATGATGGATGTGCCAGTAAAATTTAAAGATATAGTCGAAAAAATAGAATCCATGAGTGTTCTGGATCTTTCGGAGTTGGTTAAGGTGCTTGAAGAAAAATTTGGTGTATCGGCCGCTATGCCGGTTGTTATTTCCGGAGGAGGAGTTGCTGCTGGAGGAGTCGAAGGAGCAGGTGAGGAAAAATCTTCATTTAACGTAGAGCTTACCAGCGCAGGAGGACAGAAAATACAGGTTATTAAAGTGTTGCGGGAAGCGCTCGGGGTTGGACTGAAAGAAGCAAAAGACCTTGCGGATGCCGCTCCGAAAGCGATAAAAGAGGGAGTTGCAAAAGAAGAGGCCGAGGAACTGAAGAAAAAACTAGAAGAAGCAGGAGCGACAGTAACGTTAAAATAGATACTGTCTGTAGTCCGTAGTTTGTAACACACAACACTACTATGACACCAAAAAAAAGCGCATTAGATATCCTTTTTGGATCTCCTTTAAGGGTAAAACTGCTGCGCTTTTTTCTTTTAAATCAGGAAGCGGTTTTTCCTCTCGCTGTCTTAAAAACAAGAACCAATACAAAGCCGATACCATTAAAAAAAGACATCAATACATTACTTAAAGCAGGATTTATTAAGAAAGGAATAACAACCGCGGATGAGAATATCGGGAGCGAATTCTTTAAAAAAGGAAAAGGTAAGAAATCAAAAAAAACAAGAACAAGAAAACAGGGATTTATACTTGATCCAAAGTTTCCTTATGTTCGGGAATTGAGGCAGCTTTTTACTTCTGTCATTCCGGAGGCTCGCGTACAGATAGGGAAAAATGCTAAAAAAATCGGAAATCCTAAAGTCGTGATAGTATCGGGAATATTTTTAGACAGGCCATCAAACCCCGTTGATTTGCTTCTTGTTGGAGATCAGATAAAAAAGAAACAACTTGAACTTATGCTCAAGCGGCTTGAGCGGGAGTTGGGGAAAGAGATTGTGTACACTGTTTTTCCAACGGAGGAATTTGAATTAAGATACGGGATGCGTGATAAATTCATTCAAACATTATTACGAGGGCCGCATGAGATTCTTTTAGATGAGTTTCAAATAATAGAAAAGGGCACTTAGTGTGGTGGTAGAACAGAAAATGTGTAAGTATTTTCCGGTTACCGCTTATGCGGTAGCATAGATATAAATCGGTGACCTACCCATAACTTCACATGCGGGGACGGTTAGCTCAGCGGCAGAGCACTGCATTCACATTGCAGGGGTCACAGGTTCAAATCCTGTACCGTCCACCAGAACCATACTTCGCGGTTTTTCGGAAGCCATTTCGTGGGCGGCTCGCAGAGCCGTCCATTGATTTTGGGGCTTGTTTTCAGAGCCGCTCGGCGCAGCGAGCCGCGCCTCGCGGTTGGCCAAAAAGAGGTTCGACCCAAAGACTTCTTTGGCGGCAACCTTTTTCTCAAAAAGGTTGCCATCACTTGCGATTTTTGTGAGTGTTTGAGCGTAATTTAACCAGTTTCTCATCGGTTCGACCCAATCATTTTGCTTTTGTTCAAGTTTAGTGATTTGTTCTTCCAGCGACTTCTTTTCGGAAAGGAGTTTAGCTTTTTCTTGGCGATAGATTTCGCGCTCAATATCTTGCTCCAAATAGCCATCCAGAAGTCGCTGGAGCTTTATGTTGATGTCTTTGATTTTGTTTTGGGCCTCTTGAACAAAAGCAAAGCAGGATTGGGCGGATTCCTTTTTGTCCTTTTCAAGCATTGAAAATAATTGTCCCGCCCAATCTTGCGGCAAAGAAACTTTTTGAAGCAGAGAGGAAATTTGTTTGTCCAGCACTTCTTGGCGAATACAAGGTTCTTTACACTTGATGGTTTTTGATTTG
>MHOA01000003.1 GCA_001821765.1 Candidatus Ryanbacteria bacterium RIFCSPLOWO2_12_FULL_44_26 | reverse complement strand
CGGAGATATGGTGATCCAAAGCGCGGCGGGAGAAACATGCGATGGATCGAATATGGGAGGGAACACCTGCCAGAATCTCGGGTACGACGAAGGCGGCGTGTCTTGTTATGCAAACTGCACACTGAACACCACCCAATGCCGCAACATCCCTTCTCCAGTCTGCGGCAACGGAGTTATTGAATCGGGAGAAACATGTGACGATGCAAACATGAGATCAGGCGATGGCTGCAGCGTAAGCTGTGCGGTGGAATCGGGATGGACTTGTACCAGCGCCAATCCTTCAAACTGCTCGCCAAAACAACCTCCGCAAGCGGTCATTAGTGCTCCATCATCAGTTACAGACAGTGACGGGAATGGATCCGAAATCATTACTTTAGATGGGGCAGGGTCCTTTGATCCCGATGGCAGTGTTAAAAGTTACCGATGGGAGAAAACTGGAATCAGTATAGGTACGGCCGTTCAACAGACAGTCACGCAGGTGGCGGATGGATCGGCCCACTCCTATAAACTCACAGTGACTGATAATGACGGTTTAACTGGTGCTGCCACTGTCAATGTGGTTGTTCACCCAAAATCAACCCCAGAGCCACCCATAGTAGACGGGGACTGGCCGTACGATTTTGATCCCGCGATCTCAATGAGAAGTTCTATTACCCAAGGTGAAGTGACATTTTATTTTGATAAGGCCTATCAAAGCGGACGTTTTCTTACGGGCGGACATTGGGTAGTTGGTCCTGTTACGATCACGAGAATCACGCCCGATTACTCGAATCAAAATAATGGAGTCATGCTTAACCCACAGACAAGTGGGTCGCATGCCTATGACGGCGATGTTTCGGGATTTACGACAAATTTACTACTGCCCATCCCATCGAAAATCTCCCACGGAAGCAGTGTCGTTAAAGCGGTCAGTTCGCGTTTGGATCATGCGAACTGTACTACAAAATACAACGGAGAGGATTTCCCTGGTATCCTAAGCCCTCTTGGACATTGTGAAAGAATTGCCTCAACCGCTATTCATTCAGCCGAGGTTTTGACGGTCCTATCTGGCGTTCCGCCACGGCTTTCGCTTAGGCCACCTTTTGTCGGTTCTGAAAAACCGCTTTATGACATTCAAAACGTCGATTTCAATTTGATCCCAACACTCTCTACTGACGGTATTACGCTTCCCTCCAGCAGTAAAAGAGCGGGTCTGCTGAACGTGATCAAAGCACCATGGTTGATGCATAAGACAGAGTGGTCAGGACGGGATTTGCACCCCTCGAATACTCTTGATTATCACGAAGAGATTACCTCTTATTACTCGGATGTGGCTGTTTTTATACTCCTGGATTTGCCCAAGGTTGAGAAGCGATCCCTCATCGCATATATGATTCAGCGAGGGATGGACGATTACTTCACACATAAAATTGGGCATGGTGATAGCTCGTTTTATTACTACCCGGTTTTGTTTGCGGGTCATCTCCTCAATGATCCCGACATCCTAAATTTTTTCAAAGACTCCCATAATGCGCTGAGCGATCAGGGTTCCAGAATGAAAACTCGCTCAAGAGATAAGTTTTATTTTTCCAGTGATGGAACAAGTAAAATCGTGAGCACCATTGTTCCGAAAGGGCGGGGTTGGACCGGGGCAAAAGTGCTGTTTCGAAAACAGACGAGCAACGGCGAGCATGAACATTTGCACCCGACTGAGTGGTCTAAAGTGGACGCCTCAGGTGGTGGGAGCAAAATGGAATCGTATCGTCGCTGTTGTGACAAGGGTTTTGAGGGAATGGCATTTGCCTTACAGATATTGGGGATTTCTTCCTATACTGACCACCCCCCGCTCTTTGCCTATGCCCGACGTTGGAAGGAAGAAAACCTGTCTTTGATTCCCAATTTTAAGACCCTTACAGGTGCGGATCCCAGCAGTTATGGTGGATCTTCAGCTCTGGTCGACAGCGTGTGGAAGAAGCATTTTAATGCGAGTTCACAGGGTTGGCCGGCATGGAAGTGATCTGAGGTTTCACTTGCACGAAATTATATCGCTCCAGATATTCCATATAAGAGTAAGTTAGCAGTACTTTAAGCGATGAAGGAAATTCTTTCCGTGTATAAATTATCAAAGAAAAAGTAATAAATGACAGTAGCGGATAAAACAACTTTTGAGCGGAAAAACAGAAACCTCTTTACTTGGTGTTCTGGTTTTTATGACGGCTCAATATTTCGAATATATTTTGAACCATTTTATAAACGGGTCATCGGCATGATTACAAAAGAAGCCGGTATCATACTTCTGGAGGGGGTGGCGATGCTTGATGTTGCTTGCGGCACTGGCGAGGTTGTCCGGCGACTTGCTGTAACATTCCCAAAGTCACAATTTACCGGTGTGGATTTAACACCAGCAATGGTCTTAAGAGCACGGCATAAAATAAAAAATTTAAGTAACGTAACCATTGCTGAAGGTAATGCGGCTGCACTCCCTTTCCGCGACAAAATGTTTGATATTGTGCTTATTTCAGATGCCCTCCACCATATATTTGAAGAAGAGCGCGCTATTGCCGAAATCGCGCGCGTATTAAAATCCGGCGGCAGTTTCTTTCTGGTTGATGTTGCGGGAGAGACTGCCTTATTAAGATTTTTTGGGTGGATTGCCAAACGAACAGAGTCAGCGCACAGATATTATGTTCAAAAAGAAATGGAACAGTTATTGCAAAACCACGGTTTTTCAATAAAAATGTATGTGCGCTACGGGTATAATCACTTCTTTCACGCTCAAAAAATATGAAAAATAAAAATAAAGCAATGAAGGTGTATACCTTATCAAATAAATAAAAATTACTATGCCAAGTGGCATTGCAAAATCAATTCTATATGGAATCCTAGCAGGCTCTATGCTGCTTGGAGTTTATTTCGTAGTGCTTTCGTTGGTATCAGGATGGAACTATGCTCAAGCTCAATTTTTTGACTTCTGGTATTTTATTGTAAGTCTTGCCCTCGGCTTCGGAATTCAGATCGGGCTATATACGCATTTAAGAAGCCTCGTCAAAGGTATGCACGGCGAGGGCAGAGTTTTGGGAGTGACCGGTACTACATCTACGGCGGCAATGATCTCCTGTTGCACCCATTACCTTGCAAATCTGCTCCCTATTTTAGGCACTGTCGGTATCGTGACGTTTGTCGCCCAGTACCAGATTGAGCTGTTTTGGGTAGGACTCCTGTTTAATCTCGGCGGCATTCTCTATATGACAAACAAAGTCATTAAATTTAAGGAGACATGAAATATTTATTTTACATAATTATTGGTTTGGCCACTATTGTTCTTGTTTATTTTGGAGTATTCAACCGTGAACAATCGCAGCGAGCCAATCATCAACCGGCAGAGCAATCTGCAAACACATCGCAAGGTGGTTGGGAAACCAAAACCGATGACCAGCCACCGGTGACGATTAACATTACCCCCATCGAGTTTGGGAGAGACGCAAAAGTATGGAAGTTTACTGTTGCGTTTGATACTCATTCAGGGAGTTTAGATGATGATCTGTTAAAGGTAACATCTTTGGTAGATAACGAAGGCAGTACTTATCAACCAATCTCTTGGGAGGGACAGGGGCCTGGTGGTCATCACCGCGAAGGAGTGTTGACGTTTGGGGCACTGGATCCGGCACCGCTTTATGTCGAATTAATAATCAAGAACGTCGGTGGTGTCTCCGGACGATCATTTAAGTGGAATATTGAATAAATTTTATGAGTCACCGTAATCACAGTTCGCATGATAAGCATGCCGGGCACAGCACCGCTATGTTTTTCAGAAAATTCTGGACGAGTCTGGTTCTCACGATCCCTGTCGTGCTCTATGCAGATGTGGTCGAGAAACTTTTCAAGTGGTCTCCGCCTGCTTTTCCTGGATCGGAGTATCTGCCGCTTACGTTTGGTTCAATCGTTTTTTTCTACGGCGGCTGGGTATTTCTAGTTGGAGCATGGAGAGAAATAGGAGCGCGACTCCCCGGCATGATGACGCTTATCGGTATTGCTATTTCTACCGCTTACCTCTGGAGTTTGTATGCAGTATTTGCAGGCGCGGAAGCTTTATTTTGGGAGCTTACCACGCTTATAACCATCATGCTTCTCGGCCACTGGCTTGAAATGCGCGCGGTAAGCGGCGCACAAGGCGCACTGAAGGAATTATCTAAACTGCTTCCGGATACTGCAGATGTGATCCGCGACGGCAAAACAGAAAAAATTCCACTCTCTAAACTTCGGGAGAATGATATGGTGCTTGTAAGACCCGGAGCTAAAATTCCTGCTGACGGCACGATTATTGATGGATATTCGGACGTAAATGAGTCAATGGTCACAGGAGAATCAAAACTGGTTCCGAAAAAACAAGGTGATACTCTTATTGCCGGAACGATCAATGGCGATGGCGCGCTCAAAGTTAAGGTTTCCAATATCGGCGAGAAAACCTTTCTTGCCGGCGTCATGCGCTTGGTTGCCGAGGCGCAGGCATCTAAATCGCGCCTTCAAATGCTTTCCGATAGAGCTGCTTTCTACCTCACTGTTATCGCGATTATGGGAGGTGGCGTTACGTTTGTTGCTTGGCTTATCGCAGGTGCCGGAGTTGGTTTTGCGGTGGCGCGTCTGGTGGCAGTTCTCGTAATCGCATGTCCTCACGCTTTGGGTCTTGCGGTGCCTCTTGTTGCTTCTATCTCCACAACCAAAGCGGCGCAAAGCGGCTTTCTCGTAAAGCAGAGGATTGCTTTAGAGGCTGCGCGAACGATTGACATAGTGCTTTTTGATAAAACCGGTACGCTCACTAAAGGTGAGTTCGGAGTTGTAGGAATTTGGAACGCGAACGGCCACAGCAAAGATGAGGTTTTGAAATTAGCTGCTTCACTTGACGCCTTCTCCGAACATCCGATTGCAAGGGCTGTAGTAACAAAGGCTAAGGAACAAGGACTCCCGCTCACGGAGCCTAAGAGATTTGAGGCGTTAAAAGGCAAAGGAGTAAAAGCGTTCATTGAGGATAGAGAGATTATGGTGGGCGGACCAGCACTTTTGGATAGCATTGGCATAACTATTCCGAAGGAACTTACAAAACAGGTTCAGGATGCCGGCGAAAAAGGACAAACCATAATCTTTGCGTTGAAAGATCGGGTATTGCTCGGAGCGATTGCTCTTGCTGATATTATCCGCGAAGAATCACGCGAGGCCGTCAAAGCTCTTAAAGAGATTGGGGTTCTGGTTTCGGTGATTACCGGCGACTCGGAAGAAGTGGCAAAGTGGGTAAGCGATGAGCTTGGTATTGATGAGTACTTTGCGCGTGTATTACCTCACCAAAAATCAGAAAAAGTCAAAGAACTGCAGGGGCGCGGTTTGAAGGTTGCAATGGTTGGCGATGGTATCAACGATGCTCCTGCGCTCACGCAGGCCGATATCGGCATTGCGATTGGAGCCGGTACGAATGTCGCCATAGAATCAGCAGGCATCATCCTTGTAAGGGATGACCCGCGGGACATTCCAAAAATCATCCGGCTTTCCCGTCTCACCTATGTAAAGATGCTCCAAAATCTGTTTTGGGCAACCGGATATAATGTGATAGCCATTCCGCTTGCTGCAGGAATATTGGCCTTTAAAGGAATTTTTCTCCAGCCAGCGCTGGCTGCATTGTTTATGTCATTAAGCACAGTCATCGTAGCGGTGAACGCCATGCTTTTGAGGGGTCGCGCGTTATCGCAGTGATCATGACTGCTTAAGCAAAGCACTAAAAACGGCGTTACTGTCTGGGCACTGGAAATACGTTAGAAAATGTGTATGATAAAAAGCGTGATGTGTGTTCCGGATCGCTTTCCGGGATGCCGATTAAAGGTCTTTTCATTAGTGAATTTTTTAATGTTATGGACGAACAGCCAATTGGCAAAGTCATACACTATTTTGATAAAGCCATGGTCGCGGTGGTAAAGCTTGATGGAGCTATCGCCACTGGAGACAACATAAAAATTGTAAAAGGGGACAATGAATTTGAAATGACAGTAGATTCAATGCAGATTAATCATGAACCTGTTGAGAGAGGAAAAAGCGGCGAGGAAGTGGCAGTGAAAGTGACCAATCCAACGAAAGAAGGCGCTCTGGTTTATAAAGTTGCCTGACGGTAAAGGATTGTAATGGTTTTTTGATAAACCAGTATAAAGGAAGCATATATATGAGAAAGGGGGAATCAGACTTCCCATGTGTTTTTTTATCCTAAGGTCAGTGCTTTTCTGTATATGTATATGGAAATACTGCCCAGTGCCGTGAGCATCAACAGTAGTTTGATAACCCATCCGACGAGCGGCACCAAACCGATCAGATGCAAAAGCACAATCCCCAGAAAAGCGGTTTTCCAGTTAACTTCAATTGTTTTATCTTTCCATATGTATTTATATAACCATCCGCCAAAAATGATGCCGGCATATACGCTCGCGCCGATAAGCAAGAATATATACATCAATATTACCGCCAGCCCGATAAGAGCGCCGAGCATGCTTATCAGAAGAAATAATGCGGCGAATGGGATGACCACTAAAATAACAAAACCGCGCGCGGTCTCTATCCAAATGTTTGAAAGGCTCTGTTCTACCAGCGCTTTTGACGTTTTTTGACAGAAAAATACAGCAACGAGACCGGCCGTAAGGACAATCGCGAGTTTTAAAAGAGAAACAAAGCCAATAAATCCGAGAAAACCTGCCCCGGCCTTGCGGCCCCCGATGTCTTTTTTGGTGAAGTGTGTTTCTCCAAGTATCGTTGCGCCTTCAAGAATTGTTGCTTCTTCCTCTGCGCTGTATATGAGGTTTCCGGTAATGGAAGCATTTTTTCCGATCGTCAGTTCGTCAGTTACAACATAAACGTTTCCTAAGATGGAGCCGTTGATTTTTACCTCACCGGCAAAAATATGTACGTTTTGATTTACTGTCCCCTCAAGTATCACAGTTCCTCCGGCAAGCATTGTATCACCGTCTATCGTTACTCCTGACAAAACATGAATAGATCCACCCGCGCCCACCAGTTCCTGTCCTACATTATTTCCTACAATGATTTGCCCCCCAAGCACTCTTAAGTCTTGTCCGGTCTGTCCATAAACACCAATGTCTCCCCCGACCAGCAGTATATCCTCGGTAACATTTCCAGTTACGATAATATTTCCTCCCCCAGCAACAAGGTCTCTACGAACATTTCCAGCAACGGAAATGTTGCCGGCGCCGATGTAGAGATTTTCTTCCGTAGCATCATTTTTGTTGAGCGTATATTCTTCTCCCGTCTTCAGCATTGCTCCAAATGCCGGAAAGGCTGCCAGAAGTACTGCTACAGACAAAAGTGTAATGGTAGAGATTTTTTTCATTGTTTGTGTCTAGAGATACCGTCCTTATGATTTCATCATATACAAGTGTTCCATGCCGTGCAAGGCGGCTGTTGTAGTTTGACGTAACCGCGGAAGATATTTGTCAATTTTATACTCATACGTTACCCTACATATATTGCTATGAGCGACAGTCCAAGACAAAGCGATCATATCTATTGGATTGAAACGGACAAGGTTAAACCTAATCCAATGCAGCCAAGGCACAGTGTAAACGAGGATTCTTTAAAAAACCTTGCGGCATCAATTCGTGAATATGGCATCCTGCAGCCGCTCGTCGTTTCTCGTATTGAACGGGAAGTGCCGACCGGCACCGCAGTAGAATACGAGCTCATCGCCGGCGAACGCCGATGGAGAGCGGCGGTTATGCTTGGTCTTCGCGAAGTTCCCGCCGTTGTTCGGCGCGAAGAGTCCGACAAGATAAAACTGGAGCTTGCCATTGTGGAGAATGTTCAGCGGGAAGATCTTAACCCCATTGATCGGGCAATGGCATATAAACGCTTAATGGAGGAATTTGGCATGTACCAGCGTGAGATCGCGTTTCGCATTGGGAAATCTCGAGAATCTGTTGCCAATGCCTTGCGTTTGCTGAACTTGGAAGATGAATTTAAAGAGGGCATCATTGCCGGAAAGATTACCGAAGGACATGCCCGCCCTCTTTTAATGCTGGAGGGTCACAAGGAGGAACAAAAAAAACTTTACGAAAATATTATTTCCAGCAACTTATCTGTGAGGGAGGCAGAACAATTTGCAAGAAGTGTTGCCCTTGAACGGTCTCGGAAATTTCGGCGCGCCATAGATGAAGAAGCAAAGCTTGCAGAAGAAGAACTCGGTCATTTTCTCGGAACCAGGGTGCTCATTACCCGTGATCGAATGGGAAAGGGACAGATAGCAATAGAGTTTTTCTCGTCTGAAGAGCTCGGCGGGATTGTTAAGAAAATAAGGACCGAGGCACATAACGAAGCATCTGTTGACGAATCAGGCGATGCACATACTGCTCAAGACGGAAACACCAAAGACTCCGCCGCGTCGTCTTTGGCCGACACCACGTTGACCATAGATGACTTAAAAGATTTTACGGTTTAGATTCCGTTACTTTTGTGTTTATGACGCCTTTGATTTTTTGTATTTCAACGAGTGCATCGTTAAACGTGCGTTTTTTAGGGGAGGCGCATCGGAAGAAAATAATTGGATAATCAGCATTATCTCTTTTTGTGTGCAGCACAGTAATATTTATTTTTGCGTCCGCAAACACGCTGGTAATATCTTTTAACATGCCTATCCTGTTTTTCACCTGCACTTCCAGTAAAAATTCTTTTGGCGCTTTTTTTAATCCCTGAAACTTCGGGAGTTGAATGCCGGCGCGTTTTAAGCTGGATCTGATTTTTGATCTCGCCACAGATGTTTTTGCTAATTTGAGCCAGTCAGGGGATGGTTTTTTGTTTTTTTGAACTAGAATTTCAACTGTGTCCCCTGATTGTAATTCATATGAGAATGGCACGAGTTTTCCATTGATTTTCGCTCCCATCATCCTGTTCCCAATATCGGTGTGTATATAATAAGCAAAATCAATGGGTGTAGCGCTTTCCGGCAGGTCAATGACCTCGCCTTTTGGTGTGAGCACGAATATCCGGTTCTTAAAGAAATCAATTTTTAACGACTCAAGATATTCTTCGCCGCTTGCATCGGAGAACGTATGCTGCCATTCTTGGAGCTGCTTGATGAGCGTGGATTCCTGTTCGGTGGCTTTTGCGCGCAGTGAAGACTTTCCGGCTTCGTCATATGCCCAGTGCGCCGCAATTCCGAATTCTGCCTCCTCGTGCATTTTGTGGGTGCGGATTTGCAGTTCAACGATTTTACCATCCTCTGCAAATACCGTTGTATGCAGACTTTGATACCCGTTGGGTTTTGGCAGCGCTATATAATCTTTTATGCGCCCGGGGAGCGGTTTCCAGATTTTGTGTATGATCCCCAAAACGGTATAGCAATCTTCAATGCTCTGCACGATAATGCGAACTGCCGCAAGGTCATAAATTGATCCGAAATCCATATCATTTTTTACAAGTTTTCTCCACAAACTGTAATAATGTTTCGCTCGTATATGTATGTCGGGCGCTTCGATTTCCTCTTTTTGCAGTTCTCTTTTAATGATTGGGATAAGATGTTTGAGATATTGAGTTCTTTGAGGAATGCGTTCTTTGATTTCTTGCACAAGCCATGCATGTTCTTTTGGGTACACAATGGGGAACGCAAGGTCTTCTAATTGTCCCTTCAGTTCTCCGATGCCGAGGCGGTACGCAAGCGGAGCGTAGAGCTCTAATGTTTCAAGAGCGATCCGCTGCTGTTTGTTTTTAGGGATGTATTGAATGGTCTGCATATTATGCAGGCGGTCATAAAGTTTAATGATGACCACGCGAATATCTTCTGCAACAGCCAGAAACATCTTTCTTACAGATTCAGCCCTTTTCTGTACGGCGCTATAGCGTATATGTTTCAGTTTTGTCACGCCTTCCACAAGAAAACGAACGTTATCACCAAATGTTTTTTGTATCGTTTCCGGTTTAAAGCCGCAATCTTCAATAGTGTCGTGGAGTAGCGCCGCGGCAATCGTTGACGCGTCAAATCCAAACCGCATGATGTTTAAAGCGACTGCTAGGGGATGGATGATATAAGAATCTCCCGAGGCTCGCTTTTTATCTTTGTGGCACTTATCAGCCACTTCGTAGGCAAGGAGAATAAAGTTCCGCTGTTGTTCGGGGTATTTTTCAAGGCGTTTTTCGAGTGTTTGCCGAGTGAGGTCCATCATCACTTACTGTATGATGGATGCGGTTTCCAGGCAACTCTATGTCGTATGTTCGGCGTCGCCTTTTTCTTCACTTGACTGGGGGCGTTTCCAAGTAGCATATGTACAGTCGGGGTAGCGTGAGCAGCCGAAGAAGAGTTTTCTTTTTCGTGTATAACGCTCAACGATTTCCCCCTCCTTGCATTCGGGACAGGGTATGTGAAGGGAAGTCGGAGGAAGGGCTTTTGTTGTTTTGCAGTCGGGGAAACCCGAGCACGCAAGGAATTTTCCAAATCTCCCGTGTTTGATAATCATCGGTTTTCCGCATGTTTTACAAACTTCGTCCGTTGGTATGGTCATGTCTTTTTTTTCTACTGTTTCCAGCTTTTTTTCTAAATGAACAGCGAACGGCTCATAAAAGTCTTTCACTACAGGAGTCCAATCCACTTTTCCTTCAGCGATTTTGTCCAGATTTTCTTCCATCTCTGCTGTGAACTGCACATCAACAATATTAGGGAAGTGTTCAACCAGAAGGTCATTTACTATAAAACCTATTTCTGTTGGAGTAAGCTGCCTTTTTTCTCCTCTCGTCACATATCCTCGCTCATCCAGTGTTGACATAATAGGAGCATATGTAGAAGGGCGGCCGATGCCGTATTGTTCAAGGGTTTTTATGAGTGATGCTTCGCTATATCGCGGCGGTGGTTGGGTGAAGTGTTGGTTTGGCATTATTGATAGTAATGTTACCTGTTCCCCTTTTGTAAGCTCCGGGAGCAACATTTCCTGCGACGCAAACGGCCAGACTTTCAAGTATCCATCAAAACGGAGCGTTTGCCCCACACTTCTAAACACCATATCATCAACAGCGATGTCTATTGTGGTGGCATCAAACATGGCTGGCTGCATCTGACTCGCAACAAAGCGCTGCCAGACAAGTTCGTAGAGTTTGAACTGCTTTTTATCAAGATAATTTTTTATGGCATCCGGTGTTCTCGATACACTTGTCGGGCGGATTGCTTCATGCGCTTCTTGCGCTCTTTTTGTCTTTGTCTTAAACTCCCGTTTCTTTTCCAGCGTATATTGATCTCCATATTGTTCTTTTATAAAACCATGAAGTTCTTTCAGCGCTTCGTCGGCAACGTGTGTTGAATCTGTTCTCATATAGGTGATAAGCCCCGTGGTTTCTTTCTCCAGCTCAACTCCCTCATAAAGTTGTTGGGCAATGTACATTGTTTGTTTTGCCGAGAAATTGAATCGTTTGCTTGCTTCTTGTTGAAGGGCACTTGTGGTAAACGGCGCTTGAGGCAGGCGTTTTACGCTTTTGTGCACAACATCTAACACTTGCCATGTCTTGCCCTGAACGTTTTTAATGATTTTTTTAGCGTCTGTTTCGGTTGCCAAATCAAATTTTTCAACCGTTTTGTCATGTATTTTATACAGATGGGCGTCAAAGGTGTTTTTGTCTTTTGGTGTTTCAAGCGTTGCAGTAATAGTCCAATATTCCTGAGGTTTGAACTGCAACCTTTCTTTTTCACGTTCTATAATTAACCGGAGCGCCACGGATTGAACCCTTCCTGCAGAAAGTCCGCGCATCACTTTTTTCCACAAAAACGGAGACAATGTATATCCAACCAGTCTGTCAAGAATTCTTCGTGCCTGCTGGGCGTTTATAAGGTTATTATTGAGTTTGCGGGGATGTTGTAATGCTTCGGTAATGGCGTTTTTCGTGATTTCGTGAAATATGATGCGTTTTGGATCGTTGATTTTCAGCACTTCTCCTAAATGCCATGCAATCGCTTCACCTTCGCGATCTTCGTCGGTTGCAAGAATAATTTCCTCGGCTTTTTTTGCCGCTTCCTTTAAGGCCTTTACGTTTTTGAGAGCTTTGCGTGGAGTTATATACTTTGGGGTAAAATCGTTTTCTATATCAATTCCAAGCGTTGAGGAAGGCAGATCCCGCACGTGGCCATAACTTGATTCAACTTTAAAGTTTTTTCCGACAAACCGCTCAATAGTACGCGCTTTTGTGGGAGATTCAACGATGATAAGTTTCATGTTATGTTTTTCTGTATAAACCTTCGCTGCTGCTTTTCACAACGCCAAAAATTTCAAGACGGCTGAGCGATGAGAGAACAATTTCTCTCGGCAATGCGCATTTTTTTATAATCTCATCGAGAGTGAGCGGTTCTTCGAGTATGCGTATAATTTGCCGCTCATAAGGAGAAAGCGTTTTATCGTCGCGCTCCTTGGACTTCTTTATATCTATTCCAAGAACGGTTGGTATATCATCCGGTGAGGTGATCGGTATAGCCCCGGCCTGTATGAGGCGGTTCGGACCCTCCGCCGTGCTATGAAAGATTGATCCCGGAAGCGCAAACACTTCCCGTGCATATTCGGTCGCAAGGCGTGCAGTAATAAGTGCTCCGCTTTTTGCTCTCGCCTCAATAATCACAACTGCTTTTGACATGCCTGCGATTATACGGTTTCGGCTTGGAAAAGTCCATTTTGCCGCCTGTGTATCCGGTTCATATTCCGAAATAAGACAACCTCCTCTTTCAACAATCTTTTGCGCCAATGGCCTGTTTATTTGTGGATATATAACGTCACTGTTTAATCCTGATCCCAGGACAGCAATGGTTTTTCCTCCGTTTTCAACTGATGCTTTGTGTACAACAGTGTCTATTCCGACAGCCATGCCGCTTACTGTGACGATGCCTAAGCGCGTAAGATATGCGGCAATCTCGTATGCAGCCGATTTCCCGTAAGATGTTGGTCGCCTTGTCCCGACAATGGCAACCAGGAGAGAGTCTTGCGGCGGCATAGTCCCTTTCATATAAAGCCGTTTTGGTTGATCTTTGAGAGGCAGTTCTTTCAATAGTGCTGGCCACGTTTCGCTGTCGGAGGTGGCGGCATATATCTCTTTGTTATTGGCGTTCATGAATTAGTTAGCATCATATGTAACGCTGTGCGATGAGTCAAATGTAAAAACATCCCTCATTTCCGACATCCATAGATTTCCTCTTGATTTCCTTCGTTTTGTGGTATATTATACTTATACATTATATGAAGTCATTTTCAAAAAATATTATATTCGCACTCATGATCTTTTTTCTGATGGCGACGCTGTATGCGACGCTGATTGGCTCTGTCCAGGAAAAAGAATCAATCACAATCTCAAAGCTTGTTGAGGAAATAAACAACGGCGAGGTGAAAAGTGTTGTTCTTGCAGAGGAAAATCTTGAGATTACACTCAAGGGCGGCGCGGTGCAAACAGCGAAAAAAGAGCCCGAATCATCTCTTTCTGAAACCTTGCTGAATTATGGCGTTGTTCCTGAGATGTTGCGCCCCCAAAACCTTGTTGTTGAGGTAAAAGGCCCTTCGGCTTTGGTGTTGTGGGTAAGATTGGCATTGCCGTTGGTAATTCCCATCGTTTTTATCATTCTCCTTATATGGTTTATGGGGCGCAAAGTACAACAGGCTAATATTCAAGCGCTTGGGTTTGGCCAGTCCCGTGCACGTTTAGTGAAACCGCATGGAGGAAAGCATACAGTGACGTTTAAAGATGTAGCTGGGGTTGATGAGGCAAAAGAGGAGCTTATGGAGATTGTGGATTTCTTAAAAAATCCAAAAAAGTTTTTTGAAATTGGGGCGCGAATACCAAGAGGAGTGCTTCTTATGGGAGCTCCGGGAACGGGAAAAACGCTTCTGGCGCGTGCCGTTGCTGGCGAAGCCGTGGTGCCCTTTTTCCAGATTTCTGCTTCAGAGTTTGTAGAAATGTTTGTGGGGGTTGGTGCGAGCCGTGTGAGAGATTTGTTTAAAAACGCCAAGAAAGCTGCCCCCTCTATTATATTTATTGACGAAATTGATGCTGTTGGCAGGCACCGTGGAGCAGGGCTCGGTGGTGGGCACGATGAAAGAGAACAAACGCTCAATCAAATCTTGGTTGAGATGGATGGTTTTGACACATCTGATCAAGTGATTCTGATGGCCGCAACGAACCGGCCTGATGTGCTGGATCCGGCTCTTCTTCGCCCCGGCCGTTTTGACAGAAGAGTTGTTCTTGATCTGCCTGACATTAAAGCGCGCGAGGCCATTCTTAACATTCACGCAGGCAAAAGAGTGCTTGCCAAGGGTGTTCATTTGCGCAAAATTGCAGAGCGAACACCTGGTCTTTCCGGAGCTGATCTGGCGAACCTCATCAATGAAGCCGCGATTTTAGCAACAAGGAAAGGAAGAAAAGAGATTATTGAATCTGACTTGATCAGCTCGATTGAAAAAGTACTTTTGGGACCCGAAAGGAAAAGTCGGCTACTTTCGCAAGAGGAAAAGAAGATTACCGCGTATCATGAAGCAGGCCATGCTCTTACTGCAGCATATCTCCCTCACGCGGATCCGGTGCATAAGATTTCACTTGTTTCAAGAGGCAGAGCGGCGGGATATACACTGAAACTCCCGGAATCTGACCGTCATCTATATTCGAGAAGTTATTTTGTTGATGAACTTGCAGTTTTGCTTGGAGGGTATGCGGCGGAGGATCTTGTGTTTGGTGAGCTCACAACAGGCGCTGCAAATGATTTGCAGGGAGCTACGGCCATTGTCAGGGATATTATTATGCGCTATGGTATGTCGGAAAGGATCGGTCCGGTGACTTTAAGCCATGGTGATGAGTTTGTCTTTTTAGGCAAGGAACTCATGTCGGAGAAAAACTATTCAGAACGCGTCGCATCATTGGTTGATCAGGAAATAAGCCGCTTTATGAAAAGCGCGTTTAAGCGCGCCCGATCAGTTCTTAAATCAAAGCGCGGAAAGCTTGAGGAGCTTGCAAACTATCTGATGAAACACGAAAGTATTGAGCGCGAGGATTTTGATCGGCTTGTCTCTCCTGTATCTCGTGCCGGTGTCGCAACTGCGACTTCATAACATTTTTTGTGTTCGTTTATGATGTGCGCGCCTGTAGCTCAATTGGTAGAGCGCGAAGCTTATACCTTCGTGGTTCTAGGTTCGAGTCCTAGCAGGCGCACCACGTTGGAAAAGTCAAAGAGTTTTGGTTCGCCTCGCGGAGTTTATCCCGACGAAGGAGGGACTCGGCGACTAATTTGTATTCAATTTTGGGGGCAAAAACGAATTGGCGATTCTGCATTTTGGGGGAAGAAAATTTTTTAATCATATGAATCAAAGAGGTTTTGCAAATATGGTTTTGGTAGTAGTAATTGTGATATTGGTTGGCGCAGTTGGATATTTTATGTTTGTTAAAAAGTTTGAGCCGGGTTCTCAACAACCGACGCCAACTCCCACTCAAACAAATACTGCTGTATCGCCAACACCGACTCCACAATCCGAAACCGCTCAATGGAAAATATTTACAAATACAGAATATAAATATCGAATTAACTATCCACCCGACTGGGAACTTGGGCAAATTACCGTAAAACAATCTCCCGCAGCAGTTCGATTTACGAAAATAACTAAACAAGGCGATAAATACCTTAACGATGCTGTTGTTGATGTTATTGTTGAGCCCAACCCACTTAGAAAAACACCTACCGAAGAATGGTATCGAGAATGGGTAAAACAAATTCCTACTGGAATCAATCTTGAAGGAGTTAAGTTTGAAGAAACGACATTCAAAAATATGAAGGCACTCAAAATCGACAATAATACCGTTTTCTTTGCTAAGGGACTTAATATGTTTGAAATTAAATGGCATGTTGCTGGTGATTATAATCAATCATTGGCAGAATCGGCCGAAAAGATTTTTGAACAAATGATGGCCACTTTCGAATTTATTGATTAATTTTTCTGCCGCCAAAGAAAAACTTGAAATTGTCAGCGGTGCGGCCCACTTCGACTTCGCTCAGTACAAGCCGCCGCCTTTCCGAATTTTCGCGGGGGGAATTCCTCGCCGCCGCAGGCGGCGAAATGCGTTCGGACTAATTTAAGAATACTGCACCACGTTGGAAAAGTCAAAGAGTTTTGGTTCGCCTCGCGGAGTTTATCCCGACGAAGGAGGGACTCGGCGACCAAATCGTATGGATTTTTCGGGGCAAAAAGAAATTCTTAAAAATAAAATTCGTGAGGTTTACTATCCGCATCTTTACGGAAACGATGATGGAATAGAACTCTTGCATAAACACGGTATTAAAATTAAAAAGATAAAGTAGTTGCCACCATTTGACAGGTTTATAGTGAGCACAGCCGAACTGCCCAGGTCAAGAAGAAAAACTTTCGGTAAGGTATTCATATCTTGGTTAAGCCCCCCTGTTTATATAAGAAACAAGCCCGCTTTTAAGGCGGGTGTTTTTCGTTTACAGTTAAGATACAAAATATATGGATAAGAAATCGTACTTGCGAGTGGGACACGCTTCCGATTTAAAAGGAGGGGATCGTTGGTTGTATCGGTTGTTTGAAGTGTTCCCGGGAGCGCTTTCATGGGGGACCATTTTGGGGATGGTGTTTTTTTCATGGGTTTACCCGATTGCGGTGGCAATATTTATTATTGCCTTTGATGTGTATTGGTTGGTGAAGACAGCATATTTGTCTTTGCATCTTCGGGCGAGCTGGAGACGGATGATTCATTATATGGAGATTGACTGGGAGGAGCGACTGGTGCATTTAAAGTGGAACCATGTTTGGCAGCTTGTGATTCTTCCGTTTTATAACGAACCATATGAGGTTGTAACAGAGGCGTGTCAGTCTCTGAAAGATTCCAAATGGCCAAAAGAACGGATGATCGTCGTGCTTGCAACCGAGGAGCGGGCTGGCCAGGAGGCTCAAAACATTGCCGAGCGCGTAAGGCAAAGCTATGCAAATGTATTCGGACATTTTTTAGTCACTAAACATTCTCAAAACATGAAAGGGGAATTGATGGGCAAGGGCGCTAACATTGCATGGGCAGCCAAAGAGACGAAAAAAGAGATTATTGATGCATTTCGGATACCATATGAAAATATTGTAGTCTCATCGTTTGATATTGATACCCAGGCATACCCGCAATATTTTTTGTGTCTTACGTATCATTTTCTCACTGCAGAGCATCCTTATCAGTCGTCGTATCAGCCAATTCCTCTCTACAATAACAATATTTGGGATGCCCCGGTTCTTTCAAGAGTGGTTGCGGTTTCAGGGACATACTGGCAGATGATGCAGCAGGTGCGTCCCGAGCGTCTTACAACATTCTCTTCTCATTCAATGAGTTTTAAGGCATTGGTGAAAGTGGGATTTTGGCAGGCCAACGTGGTTTCAGAAGACTCACGGATTTTTTGGAATGCGCTCCTTGCATTTAATGGAGATTATTACGTTGTTCCGCTTTTTTATCCGGTCTCTATGGATGCGAATGTCGCGCCGACTTTTTTTAAAACTGTGAGAAACATCTACCGCCAGCAGCGTCGTTGGACATGGGGAGTGGAAAACATTCCTTATATATTGTTTGGATTTTTTAAAAACCGTGCGATTTCCTTTCAAAAGCGTATCTATTATCTTGCTACACAGCTAGAAGGATTTTGGTCGCTCGCGACTAACCCTATTTTGATATTTGCCCTTGGATGGCTTCCGCTCTTTCTTGGCGGTGATGAGTTTAATGTGACACTTATTTCATATAACCTTCCGCGTATAACCCGTACGCTTATGACTATCGCTATGCTCGGTCTGATAGGTTCTGCTTTTATGTCTGTGGCACTGTTTCCGCCGCGACCGAAAAACCGTCACCGTTTTTCCTGGGCGTTTATGATGTTGCAGTGGATGTTGGTGCCTTTTACCGTAACCGTATTCGGTGCTATTCCAGGGCTTGATGCGCAAGCTCGATTGATGTTCGGGAAGTATATGGGATTTTGGGTTACTCCTAAGGAGGGAAAGCGAGCCGGGAATTTGTTTCAGGAACGCGTGAGTGTAAATTCTCAAGCGGAAAAAAAAATCCAAAAGCTGTAGCAGTAAGCTGGGTTTCAGTGAAATATGTTTTAGTGAAATATATTTCAGTGAAATACAAAATATCCATAAGTCTATACTTTAACGATCGTAAAAGTATGGATTTTAGAAGTTTAGTTTATTATAATGAGATTAAATATGAGATTATTAATAAAATGTAACTTTGATTTGATTAAACACAAGGATTTGTAAGCGTTGTTCTATATTATGGCGAAATATTTGCGTAGTAAAACGAAACGGAAAATTTTACTATTACTTTCAGCAGGGCTTGCTTTGGGTTTTACTTACCATCCAAGCAGGCAGTGGTGGATTTTAAAACAAATACCAAGGGAGTTGGAAAATATTAAGAAAAATTATGTATCCAAAGCAATCCGTGAACTCCGTAAACAGCAACTTATTGCCTTTCGGGAAAAGCGAAATGGTTGTTACAAAATTATACTTACTCCTGCAGGAAAACGGCTTTCGAGGCGGTATCACATTGGTGAACTTACCATATTGAAACCAAAACGATGGGATGGTAATTGGCGCATGGTTATATATGATATCCCGGAGAAATATAGAAAAGCACGCGACATCTTACGTGACCAGCTAAAACTGCTGGGATTTTATGAATTACAAAAGAGCGTTTGGGTTTACCCTTTCCCTTGCGGCGATGTTGTTAAGTTTCTTATAGATATGTATGAGATTGAGGAGTATGTGCATTTTGTAACGATTCAACATATTACAAATAGGAAAACACTCCGCAAGCATTTTCGTATTTGATGTCTTAGTGCCTTAAATCCATTATCCAACGATCGTTGGATAATGGATTTATAGAATTTTATAAGCGTGGTGTTATTTAGGTGGCGTGGTGTTATTTAAATGGCGTTATTCAAAATGAAGAAGTTTTTTGTTTATAATTTCTATTTCCCCTTTCAGGAGAGGGGACTGTGAAAGCTCCGGATCTTTTTCGATAATATTTCTCGCTTCTTTTCTCGCCGCTTCAACCATTTTGATGTTTTTTAATGCTTCCATGCCGACATCCGAGATTCCCCACTGCGATGATCCGGTCAATTCCCCGGCGCCCCGCAATTGAAGATCATATTCAGCGAGCTCAAAACCGGATCGCGCATTTCTAAGGGCATGAAGACGGTCTTTTGTTTTTTCCCCTTGACTGTCACTTATTACAAAAAAAATGGATTTGTGTTTTCCTCTCCCGATGCGTCCCCGCATTTGGTGTAGCTGTGCCAAGCCGAACCGTTCTGCCCCTTCCACTACCATGACGGTGGCATTAGGAATATCAATCCCGACTTCTATAACTGAAGTCGAGACAAGAATTTGAATCTCGCCTTTTTTGTATTTTTCCATGGTTGTTTCCTTTTCTTTTGGGGTGAGTTTTCCATGCAACACCCCTATAGTGAAATCAGGGAAGATTTCTTTTTTTAATCTCTCAGCTTCTTTCTTTACCGATTTTATTCTGTCATCATCATGTTCAATTCTCGGGCATATCACAAAAGCCTGATGCCCTTTATTAATTTCTTCCCGCATGGTATCCCACGCTTTTTTTCTGGTTCTTCCCATAAGTATCATGGTTTCAGTCGGTGATCGTCCGGGCGGCATTTCATCAAGCACCGACAAGTCAAGGTCACCATATACGGTAAGAGCAAGCGTTCGCGGTATGGGCGTTGCGGTCATGGAGAGAAAATGCGGAAGCGGGTTTTCCGTTTGCATTTTTGTCCGGGCAAGACGTGCTCGCTGTTGAACGCCGAATCGGTGCTGCTCGTCTACGACGATAAGCGCCAGATTGTTAAACTGGACTTTTTTTTCTATAAGTGCATGAGTACCGATGAGTATTTTTATTTCTCCGCTTTTTGCCCATCGTAAAAGTTGCGTTCTGGATACATGAGCGGAAGTTTTTGGGAACGCTTTTGATGGGAACACTCTTGTGTCGGATGAAGTGATAAGTCCTATTTTTATTCTTAAACCCTTAAACAATTCAGAAAAGGCATTAAAATGCTGGCTGGCGAGTATTTCTGTCGGTGCCATATACGCGACCTGCGCATCATTTTTTACTGCTATAAACGATATAATCGCCGCGAGAATTGTTTTTCCGGATCCCACATCTCCTTCAAGCAGTCGTGCCATTGGCGTTGGAGTTGCAATATCATTTTTAAGATCTTCAAGAACGATTCTCTGGCTCGCCGTGAGCGTAAAGGGCGGTTTTTCCAGGAATTCCTTTAACGCTTCTTCGTCGGTTTTTAAAATGAACGATTTTTTCTTTTCAAGGAGCTTTCTTTCTTTTATGCGCGAAAGCTGGAGGAGAAATATTTCTTCAAATGCGAAGCGCTTTCTTGCTCCCTCGGCCTCCCGTTCATTTCTTGGGGTATGGATTGCCCTTAAGGAATGTATAAGAGAGGGAAGGTGATATGTTGTTAATATTGCCTTAGGCAATATGTCCTTGAAGTTCAAAGATGCGCTCTGAAGCAGTTTGGTGATGTGAAAATGAAGCCAGCGCGAGCTGATGCCTCTCGTTTCAGGGTAAACAGGGATGAGACCCCTTTCTTTTATATTGAGTGATATTGAAAGGCGGTCAATTTTTTCAAAAAAAGGGTTTGCGATATATAACCCTCTTTTCCCCGACTGTATTTCCCCTCTTATTCTTATTAAGTCCCCGTCTTTTAAAAAGCGGGCGATGTAGGGTTGGTGAAACCAGATAAGTTTCAATGTTCCCGTTGCGTCTGCAAAAGTACCTTCTGCGATTGCAACTTTGCTTTTCCATGTTTTTCTAAGATCAATGTGTGTTATTTTTCCTTCAACAGTTATGTGTTCTTTTGGTGTAACGTTACTAATTGTCTTAAACCGGGAAAAATCCTCATATCGCGCAGGAAAATGCCACAACAGGTCGCGAACAGTATTAACATGTAACTTCTCCAGCCCGTTTTTCTGTGTTAAAGACAGTTCCAGAACATTTTCAACGCGCTCCGTAAGTTCCATCATATACATATGGTGCGTTTCTATGAGGCGCTTTGCAAGGGGGTATTTTAAGCTGTCGCACTTGGATAGTTTTTTGATGAAGTTTTTGCTGACAATATTTTCTGTGTTTGGTAAGTCTGATAAGAATTTACAAGGCCAAGAGATACACAATGCCTGAAATCGATACGATTGGGATTTTTGGTCTCATTGTGAGTACTATTGAGGGAGTTTGAGGGAAAAAATTTTTGCCCATGAGCGTCAGACCGTTTCCGCCTGTTTATCAGAGCAGAATGCTGAAACAAAATTTTCTTCTTCCCGAATTGAAAAATGGTCGCGTGTAGAAATCAAAAAATGTAGAAGAAAGTTTTGTTGAGGCGTAGCCCCGCCTGTGGCGGGGCGCGGAGGTGTTCACGGCGCGCCCGATAGGACTTGAACCTATGACCTCCAGCTCCGCAAGCTGGCGCTCTATCCAACTGAGCTACGGGCGCATATTCTTCTTTTTTTAAAATTTAAGAAACCTTGTAATTGTATCAGTCAGCGATTCTTCCTGTGCTTCTTCAGGTAGGTATTGCATTAGAAGGTTTCTTATAAAAACCGGGTCGGCATCTCCTATGGGTATTTTAATATACGGCATAAATGTTTTATTGGAGAACAAACTGATTTCTTTTACATCCGGAGGATCGTAAAAAATCCAAAATGATTCCAGCGATTCATATGGGAAAAGTCTGTTCCCAACCTGTACACCTCTTCCTGATATGTGGACTTTTATGGTATCTGGTTTTTTTACGCTAAACAGCGTTATGGTAAAGCCGGCAAGTATAATGAATACGGCAAAGAGCATATTTTTAAGAATGAATGCGGTTATAACAAGCCCGATAACGATAATAAAAAGCGCCCAAAACCACTCTTTGGATTTTTTATGGAACTGATACTCCAACGTTTCCCATGAAATCGTTTCTAGCTCTTCCACTGATTTTTCATAACGTTCTTCTTCGATCCGGATTTTTTCTTGTTGCTCTGGTTTTTTTAGTGTGGGTTTCTCTTTCTTTATTTTTATATCAACTATGCGTGCCATGGCGGAAGGGGTGGGATTCGAACCCACGAACCGCTTTTGACGGTTAACGCATTAGCAGTGCGCTGCTTTCGGCCACTCAGCCACCCTTCCAAGTATTAGGAATACTACCACAATTCTTTTAGGTAATAAAGTTTATTCGCACAGCACAAGCAGAAAATCTGGAAGAAACAAGAAAACGGTGCTATAATACAGGCCATGGTGGGGTGGCCGAGCGGTTTAAGGCGGCAGTCTTGAAAACTGCTGTACGAGCAATCGTACCGTGAGTTCGAATCTCACCCCCACCGCCAACAACATTTTTTATCGTGAGACCGCCTCTATCGAGGCGGTTTTGCGACCGAGATGCTTGATAGAGAATTTATTGATCGTCAAGGACCCCATCAATCTTTGGGTTACGATACGCCTTGGCAATTCTATCAGAAAACGAATAAAGTCTCACCGATGTACCCATCTAGTACATGTGCTTGACAGAAAAAGCTTATTGAGGTATACTGTTTGTTCGCATTGTCAAAAGGAGGGGAGACATGCGAGTACTAGCACTGTTGATAATTGGCTTTGTGATTGGTCTTGTTCTTTCAGCATCCGGATGCATTGAAGAAGGAACTTTCCTGAATGTCGTCCGCACGCAAGAACACCCGCGGGAAGAGAGTTTCTTTGCGCGGGCATCCTGGTACGGGATACCGTATCATGGACGGACAATGGCAAACGGTCGTACATTCAACATGTATGATCCGCAGACGGTTGCGCATAAAACGCTTCCGTTTGGAACACGCCTCCTGCTCACGAACTTGGCAAATGGGAGGCAGATTACTGCCATTGTCCGAGACCGTGGCCCTTTCATTGAAGGTCGCGCTCTTGACCTTTCAATGGCAGGCGCTGAAAAGCTCGGCTTTAAGCAGGAGGGTCTTACCCTTCTGAAAGCCGTAGTCATAGCAAAGCCTTAGTTTATCCCCCCTCCACGACCCGCCACCTCACTTGGGAGCTCTGGCGGGTTTTTCTTTTCTGAATTTTTGGAGTTGTTTCAAAAATACACTGTCAGTTAGGAAATGAAGCCATTGGCTCGCCAGCCGTTTTTCGGGGAAATTTTCCGCCATAGTCGGATCTGCCTCTGGCACGACAAGCCGTTTTGAATTCAATAAGGCCAAAAGCGGGCTTTTCTTTTCTGAATTGAAAGAAATTATAATTTTTGATAGTATGATATTGATAGTATATCAAGTCACTTTCATACTATCAATATACTGCAAGTATGGCAACCGATAATAACATTGGTGAGAACATCAAGAGACGTCGGACAAAACTAGGGCTCTCGCAAGAGGATTTTGCCCAAAAGTCAGGCGTGAAATACACAACACTTACCAAGATAGAAAGCGGGGTTATCAAAACACCATCTGTGCTTATGGTGGAAAAAATTGCGAAAGCCCTTGATGTTTCTATTGAAGACTTATTGAAATAGTTATGGAAAATTTTGAATCTCAACAATTTAGAGATGAGCTTGCTAAAGAAATTAAGGAAGCTCCAAAAGAAGAACGAAAAGATATTTTAGAAAAAGCAAAAGAAACTTCAGAATATTGGCAAGCCCGAACCGAAAAAATTAAAGAGCGACAAGATGAAGAAAAAATCAATGACGGCCTTGGTGTTTTAATGAAAAAGAAAACTCTTTATCATGGTTCGGGAATAAGCGGAATTAAAACTTTTAATAAAGCAGAAGAAGATACGGTGGGCAGTGGAGTATATTTTACTTCCGAGGCGAAAGATGCGATTGGTTACGCGAGACTTCGTTCAGAAAGAGAGTGGAATCCGCAGAGAGCAGACGGGGCACCCGTCATCGAAGATTCTGTTCCTACAATTTACGAATCATCGGTTGAAAACATGAAATTGTGCGATTTGAGAGAAGACGAAAATGTAAAAAAGATTTTAGATGGATTTAAGAAAATTGTGAAAGAAGAACTAAAAAAACCTGACTTGAAATGGTTCGTGCAAGGAGGTTTAGAGAGAACCATCGAAACGATAAATGGCGGAAAAATTAGAGCCGGTAATTTGAAAGAGATTGCTCAAAGCAACGGCAAACTATTTAGCGATTATATAAAATCATTGGGATATGAAGGATTGATTACCTTAGAGGGTGGAGAAGGTGGTAATGGGAATCACGATACTTATTTGATTTTTGATCCAGAAAAGGCAAAAATAAATCAGGAACATAAGATTTTGTAATTTGCCGCCAAAGAAAAACTTGAAATCGTCCTTTCCGCTCCGGTTCAAGGCGAGGCGGGCGGAAGGGGGCTGTGGGGGGGATTCCGCCCGCCGAGCCCAGCCAGTTCCGTTCGGATATTTTCAAACAGACACCGCCAATCAGGATTTCGCAAGTGGATAAAAGAATTTTTTTAATCCAAAAACCTATGACCAAAAAATTTATCATCGCAATCGTAGTGGTCGTTCTAATCGTTATTGGTGCAATATTTTTCACCAACCGTGACAATATAAATTTACCCAGACAACCTTTGACTGGTGAGCTAACTGTACCAGAGTACGTACGTGTATTTCTCGCCTCATCAGTAGAGGACAACGAAAGAGTGCCAGTTTTGGTTTTGTCTGCTGTTGCAGGCGGCGGTTGCGATTCGGCTTCAGATTTAGAAACGAAAAAATCGTTAAGGGGTGATACATTAGTTGTTGATATAAAAGGATATAAATTTACAAAAGGCGCCGGAGGAGATTGTCCAGCGGTTATCTTGAAATCGCGAGCCAAAGTAAGTATAGATCCTGATTGGTTAAAACAAAATGGTGATAAAGAAATCATATTTGAGTTAGGTGGAGATAGTAACAAATATAAAATTTCATATAGCACTTACAAAGTGAGTTTGGCTGGCGTTCAGGCGACCAATGTTATCACCAACCGACCCGGATATAATCCTTCTGAAACACCGATAACTTTGGAAATGGCATTGTATCCTATAGACGTTGCCGTAATGTATCTTGCGGGTTCTGTTTCGTCCGCAAAAGATTACAGACCGGCAATGCGAGATTTTGCTCGAACAAAAGGATTCACACCAGCTGAGGAAATTTATTCCGGACTTGAGCAGAACGAGAAAACTCAATTTTACGTAGTGCTCAAGAATCGTCCTATGCCAGAACCAAACCGTGGTGAATCGCTTGGCGAATTGCCCAGTGAAGGCGTTGGAGTTTACCTTAAACAAGTTGTTAGTGACACAGATCATTATTGATATTTTATTTAGCATTTGCCGCCACTTCGATAAACTCAGTGCAAGCAAAGAAAAACTTGTGATTCGGCAAGTCATTTAGCAGTAGTCCGCCTTTGGCAGATGTATTTTCAAACAGACACCGCCACTTCGAGCTAGCACGAGGATCTAGAGACAGTCGAGCGCTCGAGGATGTTTAAAAACACCAAAAAAAGGTGTTTTATTTTTGTAAAATCTACGTAACATAAATAATTGACACGGCATCTTGTTATTGGTAAGGTCTAATGCTCTTTGGTAGCTAAGGAGGGCTTACAATGCCTGAAGAGCAACTTGAGTTCGGTTTCGAGGGTCTAGGAGAATCCGGACAGCTGGATATTTCTCAAAGAACACTGCTTCTCACCGAAAAGAATGAAGCACAAGACAACGCACGACACATGCTCAATCTTCGAGTCGGGTCACTCGTATTCTACATCACCGTACTGGGCACCGTCATAGCGTTCGGCTGGAACAATGGATACAATGAGCTTTGGGCATGCAACACGCTGCCTGAGAAGTGGCTACGATGGATACTCATCCTTTTCTTTTGTGTTGTTCTTGGTTCCCTCTTCATCGTACAACGTAATCTTGAGCATCGCTACGATTCATCATGGCAATATGCTCGTGATTTAGAGAAGATGCTGGGCATCAGAAAAGGGCTCCACCAAAGACTTGAAGACGCAAAGTTCCCAATCATTTCCGTAAGGAATATGGTTGGTCTGCTCGGAGTATTGCTCTTTGCAGGAGCTATTGCTCTTGCTATAGTGAATGGAGTACAAATGTTGTATGCTTCGAGCATCAACATCGGAAAGGAGTGCCACAGTGAAGTCAAACTTTTCTAGCATCTTTCGAGATGTCGTCTACTGGGCAATTCTCACAGGGCCCATTTCCATCGGCCTCATCGGACTTACCTTCTTTCTCATCTCAAGGTGAGATTCCCAACCCCACCAAGGAGGCACCACTATCGCTCTTTCTCAAAATCCCCTCGGGGTAAGCCAGCTCTCGCCAGTTGGCTTTTTCTTTGGACCAAATCAGTCTGACAAGGTGCCTTTACTTTAAGTCCTAAATAGTGTTTAATGCTTTCTATGACGCGGCTTAAGGCCGCGCAATTTTATTCTATGGAGATAAGAAATATCGCAATCATAGCCCACGTTGACCACGGCAAAACCACCCTTACGGACGCAATTATGAAGTTTACCGGGGCAGTTGAAGAGGGCGTGTCAATGGACTCAAATGCTCTAGAAAAGGAGCGAGGCATTACTATATATTCAAAAAATGCTTCAATACGGCACAAAGGCACCAAAATAAATATCGTAGATACTCCTGGCCACCAGGATTTTGGATCAGAAGTAGAGCGAGTGTTACGCGCAATTGATACGGTCCTTCTATTGGTTGACGCTCAAGAAGGCCCAATGCCGCAGACGCGATTTGTATTGAAAAAATCTCTTGAGCTCGGATTACAACCGATTGTTGTTATAAACAAAATTGATAAGCCGGCGGCAAGAGTCAAGGAAGTTGAAGATGAGGTGTTGGAACTATTCCTTGAACTTGGCGCTACTGAAAAGCAATGTGATTTTACCACTGTTTATGCGATTGCGAGACAAGGAATCACAAAAAGAAACCTAGCTGATCCCGATAGCGGAGTAGGATTATTATTAGATATTATTTTGGAGCACGTAGCTCCAGCCACGTTGAATAGTAATGTACCGGGAAGATGTCAGCCATTCAATTTGGCATACGACAATTTTTTAGGAAGAATGGCTATTTGCAGAATTCATGACGGCGTAATTAAAAATGGCGAGGATGTTTTTGTCATTACGCAAGACGGAACAAAGAGAAAGGCAAAAATAAGAAAACTTTTCACCTTTGAAGGATTGACACGCATAGAAGCAGTTGAAGCACAATCAGGAGATATTGTGATGATTGCAGGCATTCCGGACATTTTTATCGGCGAAACAATTACTTCGTCTGAAGATTCCTCTCCGCTTCCCGCTATTATCGTAGATGAGCCGACAATCTCCCTTTTCTTTTTAGTGAACGATTCCACTTTTGGCGGGAGAGAGGGTAAATTTGTAACATCCCGCCAAATCAGAGAAAGACTTGAAAGAGAATTGGAAGTGAATGTGGGCCTTAAGGTGGATTTTTCCGGAGACGACGGCTTCAAAGTTTCAGGTCGTGGCGAACTTCACATCGGAATACTTTTGGAAAATATGCGCAGAGAAGGTTTTGAGGTTCAAGTATCGCAACCGGAAGTTATTATAAAAGAGGTAGATGGTATTAAAAATGAACCATTTGAAGAAGTGGTCATTGATGTTCCAAAGGAAATGTCAGGAACAGTAATTGCGAGACTCACCGAACGCAGAGGTTTATTGATGAGTGTAAAATCAGAGCATGGGGGAGTTGAGAGATTAATTTTTGAAGCTCCGACAAGAGGCCTTTTGGGTTTTAGAGGACAATTTATTATTGATACTAAGGGACTTGGTATTTTGTCTTCTCGTTTTATCGGCTTTAGGAAATATTTGGGAGAAATAAAAAAACAGGAATATGGAGCAATGATTTCCATGATGACTGGAAAATGTTTAGCTTTTGCGTTGGATAATTTACAACAGCGAGGAACTCTGTATGTGGAACCGGGCGACGAAGTGTATGAGGGGCAAGTTATCGGAAATACATCCAAAGGCGAAGATTTATATGTGAACCCGACAAAAGGAAAGCAACTGACAAACATGAGGGCGTCAGGATCAGACCATAGCATTTCTTTGGCTCCAGCTTGGAAAGCTTCAATTGAAAGAACAATGGAAATAATGCGGGAAGACGAATATATGGAAGTTACTCCGGCTTCGGTGAGATTAAGAAAAAAAATATTGACTCAACGAGAAAGATCGAGGGCTGAGAGCCATAGGGAAAAGTAAATTTGAGAATAAAAAATATGAATTTGGTTGCAATGCCGAAGTTCGCGCTTCCCGGTATTGCATGGCAAGAATACTTTCTTGATACTGGAAGCAATACCTTCGGCGTGCATCAACCTGACGAAAATGCAAGGTAACTGAATGCGTAAGAAACAAAAGGTCTGTCTAACCAGCGGGGAGTATGGTTAACTAAAAAGGACTTTCAATATATAAGGTTCTTTTTTGTCTTTTTGCGTTATGCGGTATGATATCGGTATCAACGTTTCTTAAATGGCCAACGGCCACGACATATGACGCTCGGAATCTTTTTTACAATGTTTATTGCATGGACGATCGGGACGCTGGGCGTTATGCAGTTTTATATGTACGTGAAAGGGCGAAAAAGTATCGCGGCTGTGTTTTTGATGCCGGTGCTGTTTTTTTCTATTTTTTGGCTGATCATGGGAATTGTCTGGTTTCTGGTTGGGATTACAAATTTTTTTACATGGGCCGGGCATATTCAATCAGCGCGTTTTTTGGTCTATGTTTTTCAGTCTCTGGTTGGTATAGGCATTCTTGTCGCGTGGAAGTATTTTCTTGTCCGATTTTTCCCTTCCCCGCATCCGCATCTGCTTTTTCAGCGTTTTTTGCTTTATGCCGTTGCTTTTATGGTGATGGTTTTTGAGTGGACGTTAATGCGGTATGGTTTGGAGGAGGTGCCACCGTCTTTTTTTGCCCGTCAGTTTATTATCAATTTGAATGCCCAGATTGTTTTCGTTATCCTCGTTGTTCCAACAGTTGTTCTCACACTCATGGATTGGGGACGCGTGCTGATTGCGGAAAGTATTTTAAAGGCAGAACGCATATCTGTGTCTTTGACATCAGCCTCATTTTTATTGCTGGTTATCGGTGGCTCACTGGAACAGCTCGGCCTCGTTTCCAGTTTGTTTGTGCCGTCATCGCGACTTTTAACGCTTCTCGCATCTATGGCTGCATACATTACAATGACTTATATTGTTGGCACAAAAAAAGACGTACCTCGTTCCATCAAGTTGTAATAGCGCCTATATCACGGAGTAATATTGTTTTAAAATTTATCTTTTAAGCGAAAGCAAAGCTGCTTACGGATTGCCCGTTGATTATTGCTGTTTTGCTCCCAGCGTCCGCCGTTTGTATAAAAGAAAAGTGAGATTATAGGGATTGTTAATGTCTTTTTTGCGGATTTCTTTTTTTATTTCATTCCATTCCGCTCTGTTTATATCGGGAAAATAGACATCGCCTTTAAACTCATGATCAACCTTCGTGACATATAATCTGTCGGCGATGGGGAGCGCCTGTTTGAAAATTGCCGCTCCGCCGATGATAAACACCTCATTTGCCGGCCTCGCCTTTTGCAGCGCTTCCTCTAACGAATATGCGACGGCGCAATCTTTGGCGGGTCTATAGTTTTGGTTTGTTGTTATAACAATGTTTTTTCTGCCCGGAAGCGTTTTGCCGATCGATTCATGCGTTTTTCTGCCCATAATCATAGGATGGTCCATGGTGATTTCCTTAAACCGTTTTAAGTCTGCGGGAAGATGCCATGGCAATGCATTGTCTTTTCCGATAAGGTTTTTTCGGTCAATTGCAACGATGAGAGACACTATCATATAGCAATAGGCGCTTTGATAGAGGAATGAGGGTTGTAATCAACAAGCTGAAAGTCATCGAATGTAAAGCGAAATATATTTTTTATATCAGGGTTGATGTGCATTTTGGGGAGCGGGCGCGGTTTGCGTTGAAGTTGTGTCTTAACTTGCTCTACATGGTTAAGGTAAATATGCACGTCACCAAAAGTATGAACAAACTCGCCAAGTTCTTTATCACAAACCTGCGCCATCATCATGGTAAGCAGCGCATATGAAGCAATGTTAAACGGTACGCCTAAAAACACATCGGCGCTGCGTTGATAGAGCTGGCAGGAAAGCTTATTGTTTGCGACATAAAACTGGAACATGGTATGACAGAGCGGCGGCGCGGCAGTTTTTGCTTTAATGAGCCGTTGTAAATCGCCAACGTTCCATCCACTTACGATTATTCGTCTCGAATCGGGGTTATGGCGTAATTGCTCTATGGCTTGCGCTATTTGGTTGATTGCTTCTCCGTCGTATCCTTTCCAGCGAATCCATTGTTCGCCGTACACGTGCCCCAGATCACCCCATTGTTTTGCAAACGCATCGTCTGTTTTTATTTTTTCTATAAAGCTCTTTTTTTCTTCCCGCCAAGCATCCGAATACATCGGAAATTTTTTCCCCAGATCATTTTCCTGTAAATAGTTTTGGTAAGGCCATTCATCCCAAATATGAACGTCGCGGTCAACAAGGTATTTGATGTTGGTGTCTCCTTTCAGAAACCACAACAATTCATGGATGATGCCTTTTATAAAAACTTTTTTTGTCGTAAGCAACGGAAACCCTTTTTCAAGATTAAATCGCATCTGATATCCAAACCAGCTGATCGTTCCAACGCCAGTGCGGTCGTCCTTTTTTATTCCGTTATCCAGAATGTATTGAAGAAGGTCGAGATATTGCCGCATGGTCTTCGATGTGTTTAGTTTCTTTATCCCCGCGCAAAAATGAGCGCATGTATGTTTTCAGCGCCCCCGTTTTTTAATGTTTTTGCCGCTTCTTTCAGGGTTGCTCCGGTGGTTGCAACATCATCAATAAGCAAAATGTCTCTGCCGCGGATGGGAGTGTCATCGCGCACGATAAAGACGCCGCGTACCTGCTTTTCACGTTCATCGGCAGATGCTGCTGTTACCTGCGGGGGAGATTTGCGTGTTCGCACAAAAACATTTTTTTCTATTTTTGGCAGAGATGCTGTTTTTGCTATAAGTGCGGCCAGCAGTTCCGATTGATTAAATCCTCTTCGTCGTTCCTTTAAGCGGTGAAGCGGTATTGGAATGACAAGCGGATGATGTAACGCGCCTCCACTGGCGCCGAGGGCATTTGTCATCATCGATGCCATAACACCAGCCAGGCTTCTGACGCCGTGATACTTGTATTGTGTAATAATGGTTTTAGCAAGCTGGTGTTTGTAGGATGTCGCCGATACGATGGAAGAAAGATACAGCGTGCGAGTGCACGTTCTGCAAACACCTCTTCCGACAGCTGTTTTACAGAAAAGACAGCTCTCACATTCATCAAACAATCGGGTTTTGCATTGGTTGCATAAAATAGTTGAGAGCGTTTTACACCCGACACATTTTAAGGGGACAATAAAGTCAGTGATGTGGCCGGTTATAGAGCGGATGAGTGTTCTATATTCGCCCATAAAACAATTGCTTGTTATACTGTCGTTATTAGCAAAGCATACAATGTATGCGGCTTTTTTATGATACTATAAAAGTACATGGCTATTCAATTTTCCGGCAAGAAAATATTGGAAAAGATATCCTCGGTGTTTGGAGATGAAAAAAGCGTGCTCGGACTTGACATCGGCACTGCCTCCATCAAAGTTGTGCAGTTAAGAGAGGAAAAGGAACGGGCAGTGCTCGAAACATACGGAGAGCTTTCAACTGGAGCGTATCAGTCAAGCGAGGAGGGGAGAGCCGTGGCGCTTCAGGAAGATCAGGTAGCCGAAATGATTCGGGATTTATTAAGAGAGTCGGAGGCCGCGGCAAGAACAGCGTACGTTGCAATGCCGCTTCGGTACAGTTTCGTTACATACATTGAACTTCCCAATATGCCTCTTTCGGAGCTCCAAAGCGCTGTTCCGTTTGAGGCTCGTAAATACATACCGCTTCCTTTAAATGCAGTGAATCTTGAATGGTGGCCGGTAAGAATTTCTGAAGAGGAGCGGAGAGAACACGAAGGCAAAATACCTATCCTCCTTGCCGCCTCGCAGAAAAATATGGCTGATCATTACAAAAGAGCAGTAACAAAAGCCGGTCTTTCAATGAAAGGGAGCGAAATTGAAGTGTTCAGCGGGACTCGCTCCGTCATAAGTCAGTTCCGAACGCCGGTGATGGTGATTGATATCGGAGCTTCAACTGCCAAGATTACCATTGTTGATTTTGGAAGCATCCGATCCGCTTATAGTATTGAAGGAGGTTCACAGGGATTAACAGTTACTCTGTCGCGGGCGCTCGGAGTTGATTTTGAACGTGCGGAAGAAATGAAAAAAGAATCCGGCATTATCGACCGTCCAGAAACAGCCGAAATGAGAAAAACCATCTTGCCTTTCGTTGATCATATATTGAATGAGTCTGATCGTTTTCGCGCTTATTACAGAAGAAAAACACGCCGCAGTGTTGATAAAGTGATATTGCTCGGAGGCGGGGCAAAGCTGCCGGGCCTCGTTGAGTACGCAACGGAACATTTTGGCGTTGAAGTCATATTAGGAAATCCTTTTCGGATTTTAGAGTACCCATCGTTTATGCAGCCAATCATAAATAAGATAGCTCCGTCCTTTGGCGTTGCTGCGGGGCTCGCGCTTCGGGCGCTGAAGCACGGCGGATCTTAAACAAATGTTCCAATAGCTTATTTCCCGTAACGATATATAAAAAAACACCGCATGCCATACGTAAGGCATAGCCGCCCTGAACCATGTAGGGTTCAGGGCGACCCTATAACTTCACCCTAAACTACGCGGAGTTTTGGATTAACTATAAACCATGTAAGGTTTATGGCGAAAAATTATATACTACGTCTACATTCTAAAAAGTCTGCGAGAATCCATGTTTTCCCCTTTGGTTCAATATGCACAATAGCAATGGTTTATTTTGTCTACTATAATAATAAGGTGTAGACCTGTCGTTAGTGATGTATATATGTATATAATTACACTATATGTCCCCGAAAGTTGACACGGAAATGTTTAAATCTCTTGAGAGCACCACAGGAGGCCCGGAGAAAACCACGGGTTCCCCCTTTGCTTTTCTGACTGCTTTGGGAATCGGATTTTTAATCGTTGCAGGAGCCACCACCGGCGGGGTTTTCACGATGCGGAAGCTGACGGAAAACAATATTGAGAAGCTTGAAAGCGAGATAGCAAAATATAGGGAAACGCTGGAGCTTACTTCCGTTAGGGAAATGCTTCGGCTGGACAGCAGAATCGCCATGGCTGTCAATTTGCTTGCTCAGCACACGGATGCAACGGTCGGAGGAGTTTTTGATGTACTGGAATATTACACAATTGAAGGCGTTCGTTTTACCACCTTTTCCTATACGCCTTCAAGCAGAACGCTCACGCTTACTGCTGATGCAAAAAATGATCTTATCTTTGCTGAACAACTGGCGGTGTTTGAGAAGTCCGGGTTTTTTTCTAATGTGAGCTTTGACAGTCTTTCCATCAGTGCTCAACAGGAGAACATCGGATTTACGCTGACGCTCACATTTTCTAAAAACCCGCCGCCATTTGCTTCTCGCTTTGGTGAGGACAGTGGCGCGATAAATCCAGCTACGGAGAGTAACAATAAAGAAAATAATAATGAATGATGCTGACGTAGAATCATGAAAACGGTATTGGGCCTTATATTTATTGCAGCGGCTATTGGTCTTATTTTTGGTGTTGCGCTTCCGGAGTGGGATACCATACAGGCGCTCAGAGAGAAAGCCAAGGGGCGTGAGGAGGTGTTGAACCAGATTGAGGCAGTACGCGACTTACAGGATGAATTAGTTGCGCGTTATAACAGCATCTCTGATGACGATTTAGAGCGCATGAGATTAATGATTCCTGAAGGAGACGAACGCGAATATATGCTTCTTACGATGAGGAGGCTGACGAAAGAACACGATCTCCTATTAAGCAGTATCGGTTTTACCGTTCAAGCGGGCAGAGGCACCAGTCCGGGCGTTTTAACGACGCGTTTCATCGCCTCGGGCAGTTACAATGATTTGAGAGCATTGCTGGATGATCTAGCGCGGTCGCTGCGTCTTGTGGATGTTCAGTCAATTAACTTTTCAGGCGGTGAAACAAATCAGTTTAATTTTAATATCACCGCGCAGAGCTATTTTGTGAGTCCCACGCAGATAGAAATTGAATCATGAGCAGCGGCCTTAAAAAAGGAACGAACATCGTCTTTGCTGTTATTATAGGAAGCATTGTTGTTATTGGGCTTGTTTGGTTTCTTAATTCGCGCAGTGAGCCCGCGGAAGTCGCTACCGTTGAAGCGCCCCTTGTAGCGGAGACACAGTACGCTGAAGATATATTGGCCGCGGTACAGCTGATAAAAGAAGTTCGGCTTGATACGGCATTTTTTCAAAATCCGCTCTTTCTTGAATTGGAGGATTTCAGCGTCGCGGTTCCTGTTGTAACGCCGCGCGGGAGGCAAAATCCTTTCTTGCCGTTTTAAGTAACATGCCTACCAAAACGGTTCTTGATATCCTTGAATCTCAAAACGTTATCACCGCTGAAGAGGCCAAATCTATAAGGCAAGAGTCGCGGGAAAGCGGCAAAAGTATTTACGATATACTCTCTCAAAGGAAAGTGGAGGAGGCTGTTGTTGTGGAAGCGAAATCCACACTGCTGGGCATTCCTGTGTGGTCAATGGAAGGGGTGAAAGTACAATACGAAGTATTACAGTATATTCCGGAAGAGTCTGCCCGTCATTATCAGGCTGTTCCGCTTGCTGTTAAGGAAGGTGTTTTGGAAGTTGGAATGGTGTCGCCCGAGGACCTCGAAGCACGAGAGGCGCTTCAGTTTATTTCTTCCGGTGTGAATATGCCATTTAAAATCTTTCTTATTTCCCCGTCTGATTTCAATGCCGTGATGGAAGAGTATAAAGGACTTGGAGGCACGGTCACCAAAGCCCTTGGAGAATATCAATCGTCTCTTGAGGAGGGAATAGATCTTCCAAGCATGGAAAAGCTGAAAGAGCAGATGGTCCTCAGCGAAGAAGCGCCGGTATCCAAGATGGTTGCGGTTATGCTGCGCCATGCCATTGAGGGGAGAGCGTCTGATGTTCATGTTGAACCCGGAAAAGGTCAATTGCGCGTCCGGTTTCGCGTTGACGGCGTGTTATATACAAGTCTTTTTTTACCGATGAACGTGCATGAGGCGATTATATCGCGCGTCAAGATTATGGCGAATCTGAAGATAGACGAGAAGCGCGCGCCGCAAGACGGCCGGTTCAAGATTGTCATTGACGGAAGAGATGTTGATTTTCGTGTTTCTACCTTTCCAACATATTTCGGCGAGAAAGTCGCGATTCGCATTTTGGATCCCGAAGCAGGAGTACGAGAGCTTAGTGCGTTGGGGCTTGCAGGAAGAAACCTGAAGCTCACTGAAGACGCTCTGAAACTTCCCTACGGTCTTATTCTGGTGACCGGCCCTACCGGTTCGGGGAAATCCACCACGCTCTATGCGATGCTTCAGCTGATCAATCAGGAAAAACGAAATATTTTAAGTTTGGAAGACCCGATTGAATATAACATTGAAGGATTAAACCAATCACAGGTACGGCCGGAAATAGGTTATTCATTCGCGAGCGGTTTAAGAAGCGTGCTTCGGCAGGACCCCGATGTTATCATGGTTGGTGAAATCAGGGACAACGAAACGGCGCAGCTCGCGATCCACGCGGCGCTTACCGGACATCTTGTGCTTTCCACGCTCCACACCAACAACGCCATTGGAGTCATCCCGAGACTTATTGATATGGGAGTTGATCCTTTTCTTATTCCCTCTACCCTTGTGCTTGCGATTGCACAACGGCTTACGCGCAGACTTTGTGAAGAGTCTCGAAAAGAAATACCGCTTACCGGAAGCACGCTTGAGAAAATAAAAAAGGAATTTGACGGATTTCCGGAGGAGGTAAAGAAAAAAAATCAACTCCCCAAACACATTTACGAGGCGCTTCCCTCCTCCACTTGTCCAAAAGGGACAAGAGGCCGTATTGGCGTGTTTGAAGCGCTTTCCATGACCCCGGCGCTCGAAAAAATAATTTTAAGCGACCCTTCGGAATCCACCATTGCCGCTGAAGCGGTGAGGCAAAGTATGATTACAATGCGGCAAGACGGGCTGCTTAAGGCGTTTGATGGGAAGATCGGACTTGAGGCGCTTTCCGAAGTCGCATTATAATAAATATATGAGCTCGCCTGTTCAAAGCATGAGCAATAAGGACAAAAAAATTCTGCTTGTTGACGATGACGATTTCCTACTGGATATGTATTCGGTGAAGTTTAAAGAGAAAGGATTTCATCTTGAAATCGCGCATCATGGTCTGGAGGCGTTGGAAAAACTTCGACGCGGCAAGTTTGAAGTCATTTTACTTGATATTGTCATGCCGTCTATTGACGGTTTTGACATCTTAAGAAAAATCAAAAAAGAAAAACTTGCCGAAGGATCTGTGATCATTATTCTTACTAATCTGGGACAAAGAGAAGATATTGATAAAGGTCTAGCGCTCGGCGCAGACGACTACATTGTAAAAGCGCACTTTACGCCAAGCGAGGTCGTAGCGAAGGTAAAGACGTTTCTGGACAGATAATCATGATGGAATATAAAAAAGAATTAAAAGATCTTGTATCTACAGTGGTTCGTGAGAACGGTTCAGATTTGCATCTGACGGTAGGGCGGCATCCATTGATCCGTGTGGTCGGAGAGCTTATTGAATTGGCAAAAAAACCAGTGCTTACACCGGAGATGACTGAAGGGCTTATTCTGTCCATGCTGCATCCCGAAGATCAAAGGAAACTGACGGTGACCAAAGAGCTTGACTTTTCTTATCAGCTTGAGGATCGCGCCCGCTTTCGCGTCAATGCTTTTTACTCCCGCGGCTATTTAAATGCGGCGATGCGGCTTGTGCCGGTGGAAATCCGGACTATTGAGGAATTAAATTTGCCGGATATTTTGGTGGAGTTTACAAGAAAAGAGCAGGGATTTTTTCTTGTGGTGGGACCTACCGGACACGGCAAAACGACAACACTCGCCGCGATGATTGATCTTATAAACCATAGCCGCGCCGAACACATTATTACCATAGAAGATCCGATTGAATATCTTTTTACGCAGGATCGTTCCATTATCCACCAGCGCGAGGTGAAGGTGGATACGAGAAATTTTCAGTCTGCCCTCCGGGTGATGTTTCGGCAGGACGTAAACGTCGGCATGATAGGGGAAATGAGAGATTATGAAACCATGTCCGCGGCTGTGACCGCCGCAGAAACGGGACATCTGGTTTTTTCTTCCCTGCACACCAACGACGCGTCGCAGACCATTGACCGTGTTATTGACAGCTTTCCCGCCGAGCAACAAAACCAAATTCGGCTGCAGCTGTCCAATACGCTGCTGGGCATATTCTCGCAGCGACTGCTTCCCAGAATCTCGGGTGGAAGAATACCGGCGTACGAACTGTTGATAGCAAATTCGGCCGTAAAAAATCTTATTCGCGAGGGGAAAACTCATGAAATAGGAATGGTCATTGATACCAGTTCCCAAGAGGGGATGATTAGTCTGAACCGTTCATTAATGGATTTGCTGCGGCGTGGTGAAATTGCCATGGAGCATGCGTTGACGTATTCAACAAACCCGTCGGAATTCAAACTGCTGATGATGTAAAGTTATTTGTATTATTAGTATGTATTGCTATATGCACATCGTCTATGGAATTTTATTATAAAGTACGTTCACCGGAGGGCGAGCTTCGCGAGGGCACAACCGAGGCTCCAAGTCTTTCGAGCGCTGTGAGGGGATTACAGAAACAAAATTTCGTTATCGTTGAGATTACGCCGACGAAGGAAGCCCATTCGTTTACGGCAATGTTTAAAACCTTTGTTGCCCGTGTGAGTCCCCGCGACGTGGTGCTGCTCTCAAGACAGTTGGCAACGCTGTTTGACGCAAAAGTTCCGGTTGTGCAGGCCTTGCGGACTCTTGCAAGTGAAATGCAAAAACCCGTTTTAAAACAGGAACTCAAAGAGCTGCTGGATGATATACAGGGGGGAATGTCCATATCGCAGGCTATGGAACGACACCCGCAAATATTCTCGCCATTTTACGTCAATATGGTTCGTTCCGGCGAAGAGTCGGGCAAGTTGAGTGAAGTGTTTATGTACCTTGCTGATTATCTTGAGCGTTCCTACGAGCTGCGCACAAAGGTAAGAAATGCGCTTATTTACCCGGCGTTTGTGCTGGTTGCTTTTGTTGGGGTGATGATTCTTTTGCTTACCGTTATTATTCCCAATATCGCCCAAATCTTTGAAGAAGCGAATGTCGCCCTCCCGTTCTATACCCGCATTGTCATAGCCGTAAGTCTCTTTGCAAAAAATTACTGGCTCTTTATTATTTTGGTTCTTGCGCTGATGGCGGCGTTTGTGTGGCGATATGTGCAAACACCCGCAGGCAGGAGCGCATGGTCGCGGTTTAGTATTTCTGTTTTGATTGTGGGGCCGTTATATAAGAAAATGTATCTTGCGAGATTTGCCGACAACTTCCAAACACTCCTTTCAGCCGGTGTGCCGGTGATTCGGTCTCTCCAGATTACCGCCAATATCATCGGGAACACTGTATACAGGGATATTGTGCTGCAGTCTCTTGAAGCGGTCAAAGGGGGCTCAAGCGTTGCGGAGGCCCTAAGTAAATATAAAGATATGCCTCCTTTAGTGACACAAATGATACGCATCGGCGAGGAAACCGGAAAACTGGATTCCATGCTGAAATCCCTTGCGCATTTTTATACTGCTGAAGTAAATAACCTTGTTGATAATTTTGTCGCCTTAATTGAGCCAGTGCTGATTATTGTGCTTGGAGCTGGCGTCGGATTTCTTGTGGCGGCGGTGCTTTTGCCGCTGTATAGCATCACAGCAGCCATATAAGAGCGCGGCAAAACCCCCTTTCTGTTCTTACTTGCCCCTCGAAAGATATCCACAAGCGTACATATAAAAAAATGTCCGGCATTCATATACAATAAAACCATGTCTTGTTTAGGTCGATTCTATATAATATAAGTCGTAAGGTCGAAAACGCAAAGGGAAATAATAGCTTATAAGTATGTTTCAATATAAATCGCGTAGAGGAGGTTTTACCTTAATTGAGCTTTTGGTGGTTATCGCCATTATCGGCATTTTAGCGTCCATTGTGCTCGCTTCTCTAAACAGCGCCCGGCAAAAGTCCCGTGACGCGCGCCGCATTGCAGATATCAAGCAGATCCAATTGGCGTTGGAATTGTATTTTGACAGCTCCAGATCGTATCCGGTAGGCGCAGAATCAGGAGCAAACTTTACAGGCATGGCGCCAACATATATTGCCACCATACCAGTCGATCCGACCAATTTAGCAACCGGTTATCAGTATAAATCATTGACAGCAGGCGCGACCCCCACAGATTGTACTGCATCTCCGTGTAATTATTACCACCTTGGAGCAAGTATGGAAGAAAGCGGAAACACAGCTCTTACTGGTGACAGAGACTTGGGTGCTCTTGGTATTACTGACAACTTTGATGGACTCAATGGCGCGTGTGATGCAAGTACCGGCGCTGATACGTGCTACGATGTAACACCGTAATGGCAAAAAGGTTTTCTAAACAAAAAATCCGCCCCTTCGGCGGATTTTTTGTTTACACGCACCATACGCATCGTTGTTTATGTTACATGTTGAGGAATGGTATATAATGAAAACAGATACATATATAACATAGATTTTTCCATGAACCCAAATCGGGGAAAAATCGGGAAGTCTATTCCCTCTGGAGTGGTTTCATTATTACTCATACCATGGTCAAAAAAACAACGAATAGCGGTTTTACATTAATAGAGCTGCTTACTGTCATAGTGATTATCGGGCTTATCGCAACGGCAGTTGTGGTGGCGCTTAGCGCAAGAAGAAAAGATTCCAGAGACGCGCGCCGCATTGCTGATATTGCGGAGATGAAAATTGCCTTTGAGCTTTTCTTTGACAGCGAAGGCGCGACGTATCCGAGAGGGGATCAAACCGATGTGAATTATCAAAGTCTTGCCCCTGCTCATATCGCCGCTTTACCCAAAGACCCATTGGACAATGCGGATTATTTTTATCGCGGGTTACATGGCGATGGAAGCGCATGCGGCGCCGCGTCAGCATCATGTGCCAGTTATGTCGTCGGCGCGAAGCTTGAAACCGGTCACAAAGCGCTTGATGGGGATAATGATGGAACCTACGGCTCGCTTGACTGCTCCGACCCGGTCTATTGTTACCGCCCATAAATCTTACATCGGGAAGTCGGACTTCCGAAGGGGGCGGTTGGTGTTTGCGGTTTAGTGCAGTTACCATATATGTATGGATATTTTTTGGAGTGCGGTTGTTTTTCTTTTCGGTCTTGTGGTGGGGAGTTTTATAAACGTTGTGGTGCTCCGTTTAAACACCGGTGAGTCCATTATTTTTACATTCTCCCGATGCTTTAGCTGTAGTAAGCGTTTGGGCGCGGGTGAACTTATTCCAGTTCTAAGCTTTATCATTCAACGCGGCCGATGCAGGCACTGCGGCAGCAGTATTTCCTTTCAGTATCCGGTTGTTGAGAGTCTTAGCGGGCTTCTGTTTTTTTTGATTTTCTTAAAGCTCGGGTACGATATCGCGGGAGGAGGCGTTTTTTCGATTATAAGTAGCGCCCTGGTGTTTTTGTTTTTTGCTGTCTTGCTTGCGGCGGCGGTGTACGATGCAAGGAATAAAATGCTCCCCGACATATTCACCGCAACTCTTACAGCGTCGGCCGCAGTGTATTCATTGCTTGGTGGCGTTTTTTTCTATGATATGCTTGCCGGACTGGGCGCTTTTTTGTTTTTTGCTCTTTTTTGGTTTGTGTCCGGCGGAAAATGGATGGGTTTTGGAGACGCAAAACTCGCGTTTGGATTGGGTATATTTCTTGGCTGGCCTCTTGTCATTGTCGCAGTACTGTTAGGGTTTTGGATCGGAGCCATTTGGGGCATTCTCTTTTTACTTTTAGGCAAATACGGAAGAAAAACCCAAATCCCGTTCGGCCCCTTTCTTGCAACAGGAGCATTTTTGGCGTTTCTTTTAGGAAAGGATATGATCGCATGGTATAATCACCTTATAGATTTTACGTAAACGGGCGTTTTTTCTAAATCTCCAAAATGAGAAACCAAAGAAGTATCCCTCTATCTTCAATATTTCCCGGCTTTCAAAAAAGAGGGTTCAGCGTGATAGAGCTCATCATAAGCGTTGCTATTATAACTGTCATTTCCCTTCTTATTGTTCCGAGCTTTGGGAGATCCCGTGAACAGCGCGCATTGGATACCGCCGCAGATGAAATCTCACTTCTTTTTCATCAAGCCGAAACAAAAGCGCTTGCCGTTTATAAATCGGAGTCAGGCATATTTCCGGGATACGGCGTGCACGTTGAAATGGTGAGTCCCCAAACAGTGATACTTTTTCCGGATGTAGACGCCAGTAAACAGATAAATCCGGGAACGGAAGATACGGATACCGCCAGCGTTGTCTATAATCTACCTGATAATATCAGGATTAAAGACATCATAAAAAAAAGCGGCAATGAATCCTGCGCTCAGTTGGATATTGTGTACCTTCGGCCGCTGCCGACGATAACGGCGTATGGGACGTGCGGTATTGCATCGGGTGATCTGGGGCCGGGGGAGTATGAAATTATTCTTGAGAGCACGGAGCGGCAGTTAAGCAAAAAGGTATCAATATGGGCAACCGGCGTTCTTTCGATGTTTGAGCAAAGCACTGCCGGCGGATCTTTGACGGGATGGCAGTGCTGGAGGAAAATCACTTTTAACACTTCCGCTATAAATACAGACTTATGGTATTTTCCCGCTTTGGTGAAACTTGAAAGCGGCGGCCCGAATCTCTTTTTTGATTATACGAAGACGAAACCGCTTGGAGCCGATATTCGTTTCTACGATGCCGATCTTACGTCGCTCAATTATGAGATTGAAACGTGGGACGACGCAAGCGGCAATTCATATATTTGGGTAAAAATCCCTCAACTTAACGCCAACTCCACCTCCGACTATATCTGGATGTATTATAACAATCCCGCCGCTCCCGACGGCCAGCAGCCCCAAGCCGTTTGGACGAATGGCTATGCGGCTGTTTGGCATATGAACAATGATCCCACCGGTCCTGCCCCGCAAATCAAGGATTCAACCGGCAACGCGCATCACGGCACGGCGAACGGTTCCATGACGCTGACGGATCTGGTGAACGGAGCAATAGGAACAGCATTGGATTTTGACGGCAGTAATGATTATATTTCTGTCGGCGACGCTCCGGATTTGAGAGGAAACCAGAATCTCACGTTATCGCTCTGGTTCAATTCCGATCGCAGTTCGTATCAAAAAATAATCACAAAAAGTATGAGTTCCTCTTCAAAAGACTGGGAACTTGCTGTTGGTTCGGATGGCAGCGTTGTGTTTGAAGGCGAAGTGGGTGGCAGTGATTTTAACTTAACTAGCATCGCAAACGTTGTGAGCGCTAATACGTGGGCATTCTATACCGCGGTGCTTGATAAAGCAAATAACGATCTTTGGTTGTATAGAGGGAGTTCTCAAGTCGCGGATAATACCGCACCTGTGAATTGGTCAGATTCCACGGCGGATGGCGTAGACATAGGAAGGCGACAGTACTCCGGATACGCTGGCGCTCAGTATTTTAACGGACCCATAGATGAGATTCGCATTGCCAATACGGTTCGCTCGCCGGAATGGATTGGGGCGGAATATTTAAATCAGAATAACCCATTTAACTTTATTACTGTTGAAGCCGAGCAGGGGGATTTTTGCGCGGGGCTTCCGCCTCCTGTTGTTACCCAATGTTCGGACAGCACTGACAACGACGGCGACAGCCGTTTTGATATAGACGATCCAGCTTGCCATACCGACAGAAATGCGCTCAACCCCGATTCATACTATCCGTATTACAATAGCGAAAACGATCCGGAGTGTTCAAACAACACGGACGATGACGGTGATTCCAAAAATGATGATCTTGACCCGGGATGCCATTGGGATTTTAACGTCGCAAACCCCAATTCCTATGATCCGTTTGACAACAATGAATTTGACGTAGCCGAATGCTCCGACAATATTGATAACGATTTAGACGGCCGTGTTGACGAAGACGATCCCGCCTGTCATACCGGAAGACTGCTCGTAAATCCGTATGATCCAACCGTCAACGATGAAAGCGATACCCAGTGTTCTGATCTTATAAATAATGGTGATGCGGATGGGCTGATTGACGCGGCTGATCCCGCCTGTCATACCGGAAGACTGCTTGTCAACCCGTATAACCCAACCGTCAACGATGAAAGCGATCCGCAGTGTTCGGATAGTATTGATAACGCGGATCCGGAAGACACGCTTGCAGATGATAATGATGCTGGGTGTCATTCTGACGCCGTCTCATCAAATCCTTCCTCCTATGATCCGAATGATACTAACGAGACGAATACCCAGTGCTCCAATGGCGTTGATGATGATCTTGATGGCCTTATAGATACGGCTGATAGAAGTTGTGCTAATCCGGCTGATAATGATGAGGCGAACCCTCAACAATGTTCCGACGGGTTTGATAACGACAGCGACGGCCTGACTGACTGGCCGGCTGACAACGGCTGTAATAATGCAACCGACAACGAAGAAATTAAATTCCCGGAGTGTTCAGATGGCCAAGACAATGCTGATCTAGAAGACAGTTTTGCAGACATCAGCGATCCCGGTTGTCATACAGACGGCAATGCGTCAAACCCCGTTTCCTATAATTCGCTTGATGACGACGAAAACGACTGGCTCAACAGAAAAAAGATCACGTTTGACAACTCCGAAGGCGAACAAAACTTCATCGACATCCCGGTTCTTATTCGGCTAATAGGCGGAAGTAATAGTTACAATATTGATTACACAAAAACACAAAACAATGGCGAGGACATACGATTTTTTGACCCCGACGGCACTCCTTTGTATTATGAAATAGAACGGTGGGACGAATCGCCTGGCGCGACCTCGTTCATCTGGGTAAAAGTGCCGCAGGTTGACGCTCTTTCAACAACAGATTATATCTGGATGTATTATAACAATCCCGCCGCTCCCGACGGCCAGCAGCCCCAAGCCGTTTGGACGAATGGCTATGCGGCTGTTTGGCATATGAACAATGATCCCACCGGTCCTGCCCCGCAAATCAAGGATTCAACCGGCAACGCGCATCACGGCACGGCGAACGGTTCCATGACGCTGACGGATCTGGTGAACGGAGCAATAGGAACAGCAGTGGATTTTGACGGCAGTTTGGATAATGATTATATTTCTGTCGGCGACGCTCCGGATTTGAGAGGAAACCAGAATATCACGTTATCGCTCTGGTTCAATTCCGATCTCAGTTCGTATCAAAAAATAATCACAAAAAGTATGAGTTCCTCTTCAAAAGACTGGGAACTTGCTGTTGATTCGGATGGCAGCGTTGTGTTTGAAGGCGAAGTGGGTAGCAGCAATTATGGTCTATATAGCGATTTAAACGTTGTGAGCGCTAATACGTGGGCATTCTATACCGCGGTGCTTGATAGAACGAATGACACCCTTCGGTTGTACGTAGATGGCTCTGAAGTCGAGAATGATCTCGCGTTTGGGAATAATTCAGATTCCACGGCGGATGGCGTAGACATAGGAAGGCGACAGTACTCCGGATACGCTGGCACTCAGTATTTTAACGGACCCATAGATGAGATTCGCATTGCCAATACGGTCCGCTCGCCGGAATGGATTGGGGCGGAATATTGCAATCAGGATCCGTATCAAAACTGCGGGAGCGTTGTCAACATTACCGAAGTTCCATTTTAAATCGCAACGTTTTATGGGGTTTTTTAAACAACAATCAAAACAGATTTTGGAAAAAAAATTTTTTGTTTTTGGATTCAGCATTATAGAACTGCTGGTGGTCATTTCCATTATTGTCGTTATTTCGCTGGTTACGGTCCCAAGCCTTCGCAAATCAAAGGAGCTGAAAACACTGGAGCAGACTGCTGAAGAAATTTCATTGCTATATAGCGGAGCGGAAACCAGAGCGCTTGCGGTGTACCAAACGGAGTCGGGCGCGTTTCCCGGCTACGGCGTTCACATGGATAAAAGAAGCAGATCCGTCGTATTATTTCCCGATTTGGATGGTGACGGAGAATTAAGTTCCGGGGAAGATACCGATTCAGCAAGTATTATTTATGAATTGCCCGCCTTGGTGAGAATAAAAGATATCAGAGATAAAGAACACTCACGATCGTGCAGGCGTCTTGATATTGTCTATATTCGGCCTCTCCCGACGATAACGGTCTCCGGACCATGCGGTAGTGGTAAGGGCAAAGCTGAAGGGGGAGAGTTTGAAATTCAGCTTGAAACCGAAAGCGGCCGTTTCAGCAAATCTGTCTTTGTTCTGACAACCGGTATACTCCCCGGCTCGGGATGGTAGGGGTGATGATGATGGTGGTGGCTAGGCAAGAAGTTTTTCCGCCAATCCTATCTCTGTTTTTGTGTTCCCTGGTACGCAGTGGAGCATCGCTATTTTATGAAACAGCATATCAAGTCGCAGGCAAAAAAGCGCATTGAAAAGTTGCGAGAGGTGATTAATCACCACCGGTATCGTTACCATGTGCTGGACAGTCCCGAAATATCAGATGCCGCTCATGATTCGCTGAAACACGAACTAAAGCAGTTAGAGCAGCAATTTCCCGAATTTATAACACCGGATTCGCCGACCCAGCGCGTAAGCGGCAAGGCGCTGGATAAATTTAAAAAAGTAACGCATGTATCCCCCATGCTTTCGCTGGAGGATGTTTTTTCCATTGACGAGTTTGCCGAGTGGGAAAAGCGCATAGCAAAACTGTTGGGCCAAAAGCGCGTCCTGTATTTTGGAGAGCTTAAGTTTGACGGCATTGCCATTTCACTTTTGTATGAGCAAGGAACGCTTGTCAGAGGGGCCACGAGGGGGGATGGAAAAATCGGGGAGGATGTCACACAAAACATCAGAACCATTGAGTCAATCCCGCTGAAACTGGAGTTTCATGGAAATAAAAAGTATGACAAACTGCTCGGAGGGACTGTTGAGGTGCGCGGAGAGGTGGTAATGACAAAAAAAGCTTTTAAGAAACTAAATAAAGTGCAGAAGAAGAAGGGCGAGAAGTTATACGCCAATGCCCGCAATCTCGCCGCAGGGTCTATAAGACAATTGGATCCCGCGATAGCTGCTTCGCGGGAGCTCTCGTTTTTCGCGTATGCTCTGCTTACGGATCTCGGACAGCGATTACACGGCGAGGAACACGATTTACTGAAAGATTTGGGTTTCAAAACAGACGAGCTCGCCCGGATGGCAGCAACGAAGGACGACGTTGCGGACTTTTATCGGGAGGTTGCTCATAAACGAAAAAGCCTTGCCTTTGACATTGACGGTCTTGTTATTTCCGTCAATGACAGTGAGCTTTATAAAAAACTTGGCGTTGTCGGTAAGGCGCCCAGAGGCGCTGTTGCCTTAAAGTTCGCTCCGGAGGAAGCAACGACCATTGTGGAAAATATTATTGTACAGATAGGACGCACCGGCGCTGTGACGCCGGTTGCGGTGCTTAGACCAGTGCGTATCAGCGGTGTTACTGTAAGCCGGGCAACGCTTCACAATATGGATGAAATCGGGCGGCTTGGCGTGAACATTGGAGATACGGTCATTGTCGGCCGGGCTGGAGATGTTATACCGGACGTTCGGGAAGTGGTGAAAGAGCTTCGCACCGGAAAGGAAAAGCCGTTTCATATGCCAACACTGTGCCCGGTGTGCGGGCAATCTTTAAAGAAAGGTTCCGGCGGAGTGCTGATACGATGCATGAACAAAGAATGTCCAGCGCGTCACAGGGAAGCGCTGTATCACTTCGTTTCAAAAAAGGCGTTTGACATTGACGGGCTTGGTCCTAAAACCATAAACGCCCTTCTTGACGAAGGTCTTATACAGGATGCCGCGGACCTCTTTTCATTGAAGGAAGGAGATCTTGTACCGCTTGAGCGTTTTGGAGAAAAGTCCGCTTCTAACCTGCGGGAGGCCATTGATGCATCGCGGCGGATTCCTCTTGCGCGTTTTATCATGGCGCTCGGTATTTTGCATGTTGGCGAGGAAACCGCCATTGATCTTGCGCACCGGTTTAGAACAACAGAAGCGCTGAAAAAAGCATCACTTGATGAATTGACAGCAGTACCGAATATCGGGGAGATTGTGGCGAAGAGCATTCATGCATTTTTTCGCGACGAGCACAGTGCCGCACTGATGAGAAAGCTGAAGCATGCGGGTGTTACAGTAGTGAGCGAAAAAGGGAAAACAGGGACGAAACTGAAAGGGAAAATATTCGTTTTCACCGGCGAGCTTAAAACAATAACCAGAGATGAAGCGAAAGCTCTCGTGCGCAGCCTCGGAGGCACGGCCTCGGAGAGTGTTTCGGCAAGGACCGATTATGTGGTTGTTGGAGACAGCCCCGGTTTAAAGCATGAACAGGCAAAAAAATTCGGCGTTTCCATTATGGATGAAAAGGAGTTTTTAAAGATGGCAAAGTAAATACGAATGCATGAAGACGAAATGATTGCATACATCACGCAAAGTTTGTATAGTCATGGTATAGTAATATAATTTGTATCTTTATGATTTCAAAGGATGAAATAAAACATCTTGCGATACTTACTCGTCTTGAGCTTTCTGATAGAGAAGTTGAGGAGTTTCAAAAAGACCTCACCGCAATCATTGACTATGTAAGCGAGTTGCGCAGCATACATGTGGAAGGTGTGTTGCCTATGACGCATGCAGAGCCGCTGTTTAATATAATGAGAGAAGACGCATGCAAAGAGCCGTCCGGGAAAACTGTTCAGCAGTTAACGAACTCTTTTCCTGACGCGAAGGACGGATATCTTAAAGTAAGCAGAGTTTTTGAAAGATGAGCGACGCTTTCCCAAAAACAATTGAAAAAGCACATTCAGCGCTTATCAAGAAAGAAATCTCCTGTGAAGAGCTTACAAGGCATTACTTAGACGTAATCAGTGAGCGCGATGGCCGGATCCACGCTTTCTTGGAGGTTTTTGACGACGCATCTATCCAGCACGCAAAACGAGTTGATGAAAAAATTGTAAGGGATGGAGGGTTGGGAATGCTGGAGGGCATACCGATCGCTGTGAAGGATAATATTCTCATTGAAGGAACCCGCACGACGGCCGCATCCCGCATACTCGCAAATTACTCTGCTTCGTACGATGCGCATGTTATCAGGCTTCTTAAAAGCGCCGGCAGTATTTTTCTCGGGAAAACAAATATGGATGAATTTGCGATGGGATCGTCCTGTGAGAATTCTGCTTTTGGTCCGACCAGAAACCCTTATGATGAGACGAGAGTGCCCGGTGGTTCTTCCGGCGGTTCAACGGCCGCAGTGGCTGCGGGCGAGTGCCTCGCGGCGCTGGGTTCTGATACGGGAGGATCCATTAGACAGCCGGCTGCGTTTTGCGGAGTTGTAGGGTTAAAGCCGACATATGGAGCGGTTTCCCGCAGCGGCCTTATTGCAATGGCTTCTTCGCTTGATCAGGTAGGACCCATTGCAAATACTGTTGGCGATACAGAGTTGCTGTTTTATGCTATTAGAGGAAAAGATGCACAGGATTCCACTTCCGTAGAAACAAAGAAAAGAAAGAAAACCGGCGGCCTCGTTATCGGAATACCAAAGGAATATTTTGGGGGAGGCATCGGAAGCGGAGAAAGAAAGGTCATTGAAGACGCTTTGGCTCTGATCAGCAATTCTGGAGTTACAATGAAAAACATTTCTCTTCCTCACACCGATTACGCCCTTTCGTGCTACTACATCATCGTGCCGGCGGAGGTTTCTGCGAATCTATCTCGCTATGACGGCATACGGTACGGATTTACAAAAGAAGCCGGGACCCTTTTTGAAACGTATGTACAGTCGCGCTCTTATGGGTTGGGAAGTGAGGCGAGAAGAAGAACGATGATAGGAGCGTATGTATTGTCCAGCGGGTACTATGACGCCTATTACTTGCAGGCGCAAAAAGTGAGAACGCTTGTAAGGCAGGATTTTGAAAAAGCATTTGAGGAAGTTGATGTGATTCTTTCGCTGACGACTCCTCAAGTGGCATTTAAGATCGGCGAGAAAACGAAAGACCCCCTCACTATGTATTTGCAGGACGTGTATACTTGCCCAGTCAACCTTGCGGGACTTCCGGCAATGTCGGTTCCGTGCGGCTTTGTTGATGGACTTCCGGTTGGGTTGCAGATTATAGGAAGATCCTTTGATGAGGAAACAATATTTGAGCTTGGAAAAAAATACGAAATCTTGAGGGACGGATAGACAAAAGACTTTTTTCTGTTGTACAATAAAATGCTCTTGCAGCCGTAGCTTAGCTGGTTTAAAGCGCCTCCCTGTCACGGAGGAGATCGTGGGTTCAAATCCCATCGGCTGCGCCTTACACCGTAGCAGGAAAGCAACATATAGTCTAAACAAGCAAATAGACTATGGATGCTCGTTTTTTATGACGTTTCGGGAGGACACCGTATCCGGGTGATTGCTTGACAGATGAGCTGCTGCTTGTATAGTGAGGCCTTATTCAGCATGGAGGTCAAGCCCACTGCTTTTTCATATTCGTTTAACATGGTGCGCATGTATTCATACCTGCTCCGTGCATTACGCCAGTGCTGAATATGTGCGTGGACGAGACCTACAGCTATTGACAAGTTATATGATTTTATGTATAATGTTCCACAGAATAATTTAGGATAGACGAGTGTTCTATCCTATGGAGCACTTACGTTTTCACTGTCTTTGCGAAAGGAGAAAGTCATGTATGTCGTTTTCATTATCGTTGCCGTCTTATTGCAGGTTTCGGCTATAATGGCGGGGTGGCTGGCTATCCAGTATGCCAGTATAGGGGTCGGTTTACATCCGGGGGTTGCATGCGTGGTCGCGTGGGCTGCTGGCGTTTCGTGGACACTGATCACTCCCTGGTCGCGTATTGCGCCCGGCAATGACATCACCGAATAGACAATTCAAGTAAATCTCTATTTCAGTTTAGTCTCCAAATAAAGAGATCCCAACATGTACAACCTTCTTCGGAAGGTTGTACTTTTATTGTTGAGATTTGAATCCAGCATATCTCTATGCAGTTCCGCGCAGCATGCTAGGGGGTAATACATTACAAAACGCTGTTTCATAGTTTTCCCTTACGGCGAGAGATGGCATAACGGCGCTATCCTCCCGCCGATTTTTTCAAAAAACGATGGCGGCTCCTCAACTCTTGTTGTATAATGCGACTGTGTACAACATTGATTTACAAAAAATCTCCTCTCTTATATCACAAAAACTCGACAGGACAGTTGAGCTTGTTGGTATTGAAAAAATCGGGAGCGGCTACCATTCGGACGGTTTTAAACTGACAGCAAAGGACGGCCATAGTTTCTTTTTGAAGCGTATAAAGTCGCACGATCTCGGTTTTGAGATTCCTGAACGAAAAGTGATGTCATTACTCATTAGTAACGGCATGTATCGGCGTTCTGGTTTCCAGCCGCAATCTGTTGGAGTAATTTTAGAAAACAAAGACGAAGCGGGTATCATCCCGGAGGTGAATGAAGAGACAGCGATTTATCACGTTCAGGAATTTCAATCTGACAGCGTTAGTTACTGGTCATTACTTCAGGAAAAGAAGCGGAAGGCAAAAGTTGATGAAAAGGATTTGGCCGAGCTGGAAAAAATTACCGATTATATCATTGCAATTCATCAGGTAAAACATGCTTCTCAAGACCTTGAACGACTCAAGTCCGTTTATAACGATGGTTTAAGGAGTGTTCTTACCAGTCCGGAACTGACGGTCATGCTATTACACGATTTCTCCGATACCCATCAACTGTTGCCTGCTGGTGAACACGGAAATTATGTTGGCCTGATGTTAAATCTGATTCATAAGTGGAAAGACCGTTGTGACAGATTGGTTGCGCTCCACGGAGATTTTTGGGGCGCAAATCTCTTTTTTAAAAAAGACGGCTCCATATGGGTTATTGATTACTCGCGTATCCCATGGGGTGACCGGGGAGTTGATATCGGATGGTGGCTTTCGCAGTATCTATGGTTTTATCATGAAACGCAAAATGAATATTTTAAGGAGCTTGGCGAAAAATTTTTGGACATGTATGTTGAAAAATCCGGAGACAAGGAAATTCGTCAGACAGTGAGTTTAGTGCTCGGTCTTATGGGTATTATTTATATATCCCCGCGATTTTATCCCGACCTGAACATGGAAATCGGAAAGAGATTTTTTGATAATATCTTGGAAATTTTGCGAGGTCATCAATTTGTATGGAAAAAATAGACAAAAATTTTTCATCGGAAAATCCGGAAAAAGAACCTTCGCTGCGCGTTGACATTTTTAGGCATGGAAAAGCAAAATATGAACAAGGAGCAGTGCCGATAGAACAGGCGGAAGATTTAACCGAGGAAGGAATTGAGGAGGTGAGGGTGAGCGCTGAAGCACTGGCTGATCTCATTCGGCCAGACGAGGAGGTGGAAATTTGGTCGTCTCCGATGGGACGAACCCTGCACGCGGCAAAGGTTATTACAGAAACTTTGGAGCAAAAAGGCATTCGTCTAAGAAAAAAGGGGGGCGCGCAGGACACAGGGATAAAGGTTTTTGAACAATTATCGGAAGTCAGAAATTTTTCATGGAATCTGTTTTATCCGTTGATAACCGGCGGCGAGGTTGCGTCTGGCGGAAAGAAGTTTTTTGTGGATAAAAACTTAACAAACCCGAATAATCTTGGCTATCCGGAGTATTTTGCGGAGGACGGCATAAAAGACATCACGCCGCAAGCCAAAGCCCAGTTACCAGAGGATTATGTTCGGGAAATTGAAGGATTTGAGAAATTTATTGACGTCACAAAAAGAATAATGAAACCCCTTTCGCGATTAAAGAAACTTGATGATAAATCTTATCGGGTTATTATTGTTACTCACGACGCTTTAACTGGATTTATCGCTAATGTTTTCTCCGGAGGCGAAAAGAGCGGGTTACATCCGGGTGAATTCATCAATCTTGAACGAAAAAAAGGCAGGTTAGTCGCGACAAGGGTTGGCGAAGCGGAAGAAGGCAATACTGATATTGATGTCATTGATGCGTTTAACCGCAGACACCACCTTCCTTCTGTAGGGGAGTAACTGCCATTGTTTTTTTAAAAAAATAAAAGTGAGGGTGGTACGGCATTTCTCTATCTAACCTCCTTTCGCCCGCTCGGAGCAGTCAATTCCAACCCTTCGACTTGGTTCAACTTTGCTCACCACAAGTCGCTCAGGACAAGCAAAATTAATTCTGGTGCTGTAATTATACACTTCGCGCGAATTTTTTTGAGCGGAAACTGAACGAATGAACCGTCCCGCCACCGCCTCGCAAAACCTCGGCGGGACTAATGCGGACTCGGTTTTGCGAAAACTATTTTTTGGGGAAAGGATTTCGCAAAACACTCGGCTACTCTTTTTTGAATTCGGAAGTCGCAAGTGGAGGGGGAGGGGTTTGGGAAGGAATCCCCCTCTTGCTCCGCTGATTTCTTTTGGCGAAATTCGGGCGGGATTATTTGTAACGATAAAATTGAAAAAGCCCTCATATCTGTTAGTATAATACTGCGTCCGGAAATAAGCAACAGTTATATGTTATCAATATATGGAAAGTAATCAATTAGGACAAAGAATAAGGAAATTGCGACAAAAAATAGGACTTTCCCAAGACGATTTTGCTCGTAAGGCAGATGTGGCTTATACAACACTTACCAAGATTGAAACAAGTGTTATTAAAAAGCCATCTGTTTTCGTTGTGAGCAAAATCGCGAAAGCCCTTAATGTCGCAATTGAGGACTTGATCAAATAATCCTATAGCAATAATGCAACAAATTTTATGGCATACAAAAACAGCCCCCGAGGTTCTTGGTGCGCTCGGTTCGCGTGAGCACGGCCTAACAAAAAAAGAAGCGATTGAGCGGTTTCAAAAATATGGACTCAATAAACTTCCCGAAGGGAAGGTGGATGGTTTACTCATTATTTTTTTGCGGCAATTTAAAAGTCCACTAATTTATACTCTCTTTGCCGCGGCAGGTATTGTTTTTGCGATGGGAGAAGTTATTGATGCTTCGATTATCTTTGCGGTGCTTCTTTTTAATGCGATTGTGGGCACAATTCAGGAAGGCAAAGCGCAAAACACCCTCCTTGCTTTAAAAAAGTTTGCAGAAACTTCGGCAACTGTATTGCGAGATGGAAAAGAATTTATAGTTCCAGATACCGTGGTAATGCCCGGGGATGTTATCGTATTGCAGGAAGGAGAAAAAGTGCCGGCTGATGCACGAATTATTTTCTCCAATA
>MHOA01000002.1 GCA_001821765.1 Candidatus Ryanbacteria bacterium RIFCSPLOWO2_12_FULL_44_26 | reverse complement strand
GGAAAAATTGGGGGAAATCAGTGGGACGCGCTTCGCGTGTCCCACCTTCTGGCTTCCAAAAAGCCGTTTAGTTCGTTTGTGGTGCCCCTGAGAGGATTCGAACCTCTAACCCTTTCGGGACAGCGTCCTAAGCGCTGCGCGTATGCCAATTCCGCCACAGGGGCAAATTGCTTATTTTTTCTCCTGCTTCAGTGGTTACTTAACAGGGGATGATGCAACTTATATTAAATCATCATTTATTCTGCAAGCAAGACGCCCGCCAAGTCTTATGACTGTCAGTGATATAGAGATTGTCAAACACTCTTTTCTTTGGAATAGTTTTCGACAAGTTTTCTTTGCCGTTTGGCAAACAATGTTGACGGCATAAACGCAAAAAAGTATAACACAACATACCTAACAGTTTAAACTTTCAATTTTTATCGTTGATATGTTGAATGATCTTAAGTATTAATGGGCCCCGTCATAACTTTAGTGAGTGAAGATGCGGTGGGAGACTAAGGATAGTACCCTATAGGGTTGACAAAATTATTTCTTTAGTTATCATATTAACTGATGGGATCAAAAGTATTTTGGAGGGTTCGGTTGAGAGACAAACGATGATATACTCGCGGTAATCCCCACGATCCCAGCCAGTGGGCTGGTATATTGTCCAAGAGCTCTCGTCGATTCGGGGTACAATCCCTCATTAATTATGCCCTTAAGTCTCTATATGAGATTCTAAGGGCTTTATTTTTTTACTTAAGCTTGGGTTTGTGCCCAAGCCCAGATACATAGTAATTGGATTTCGACCTTTCTTCCAATTTATGGGATGCCGACCAGATGTTAGAATATACAATTGGTTTCCCAAAAAGCACACAGGAGCTCAATGATCCCTCCCGCAACGAACATAATAAGGAGTCCTATAATTCCCCACACCATATGTTTCCTGCCGTTTTTGCGCGCTTCTTCGTTTTCCGCATTCCACAGGTACTGTATAAGACCCCAAAAGAAAACAAGCGTTGCAAGGATAAAAAGCATTGTAACGAACGGAGCAACAATATCGTCAAGTATTTTCTGAATGATTCGCTCAAGTGTGGTCATTAAAACCTAAACCCCGGTATCCCGATATTGGTAAGGCCAAATGTGCTGGAAAGCATAAAAATAATACCCCAAATGGAAATCATGATAAAAAGTGTCACAATGCCAAAGACCATTAAACGCTTTCCGCCTGTTTTCTGCTGTGCGCTTGTTTCTTCTCCGGTTATGGCTCCGAAACCGATGTATTTTATCAAACCCCATATAAATACAATGGTGACAAGCGGGAACGCTATCAGCACCAGCCGGTATAAAACAGCTGCGAATTTACCTATAATATCGGCTATGCTCATATATTTATTATAGTGTGTGCCAATATTCTCCACAATTTTTTACTGGATACAAAACACGCTTTGGTATATCAGTTGATGCTTAAAGATTAATCGGGCCTTCTCCGGGACCAATGGGTATTTGGCCGCCGCCCAGGTTAAACGTGTTGACGATGAGCATAACAATACCCCACATAGCAACCATCACGAAAAGCCCGACGATCCCCCAAAGCATATATTTTTTGCCTTCCGACAGCTTTTTTTCATCACCGCCAGCCGTAATATATGTGATGATGCCTAAGAGAAATACTACGGTTGCAAGAAGTATAAGCACCTGAATGATGCCGGGAAGGATTGACTCCACCTCGTCTAAGACGCTGTCTATGGTCTGTGCAATGGTTATAGCAGGAGCGAGTTGCAGGGGTATTGTCGAAAGGTAATAGTAAACAAACTTTTTCATTGAGTGGCGTTACTTTAACACGTTAAAAGCTTTTCCATGTTTTTTGCTGTTTTGTGGCGGCGTTCACCCGACAGTTCTATAGTAGCAGATTCGGATTTTATAAAACCAGCTGTTTTTGCGACTATGCCTGTGTTCTCTGTTTTTTCGCGGCTGGAAAGAAACAAACTTTTATAAACTAAACCCCCTAATGGGGGTTTAGTTTATAAAAGTGCGTATACGTATCGTGAGGTTTATAGACCGCCAACTCCGGTCGGGACGCCTTCTCCTCCAACACCAAAGGTGTTGATGACGAACTTTACGATGCCCCATATAGCAACCATCACAAAAAGTCCGATGATCCCGAACAACATATAACTCCTTCCTTTTTTGATTTTATCTTCCTCTCCTCCCGCAGTGATGTAGGTGATGACTCCCCAAAGGAATACTACGGTAGCCAGAACCATGAGAAGCGGTATTAAAAGGTTAAGGATGTTCTCGATTGTTGCAATGGCGGATTCAACGGTTTGTGCGGATGCGATAATCGGCATGATGGCGAGTCCGAAGGGCGTGAGGTATGGAGCAAATTTTTTCATTGTGTTTATTGTTTATGCTGGCAATATGTTAGCCTCGACCTTTACGTATTCATTTTTATACACTGCTTAATTCATTTGCAAAGTTAATGACAGCAAGTGCAATAACTCCGGCTCCCACAACGATTGCTGTTCCTATAATGCTCCAGTATAACATCCTCTTTGCTTCCCTGAGTTGTTCTTCATTTCCTTGTGCCGAGACAATGCGGAACCCCGCCCACACTATTGCCACTCCGACAAGCGGCAGGGCATACTTGGCAACTTTTTGCAGGAGATGCAATACCAGATCAAAAAAGGTCCTCGACGCTGTAGGAGGCTCGAAATCCGCATAAACAGCGCCGGCAATTGTGAAAAGCATTACCGCATATAGTATAGCATATATACATTTTATAGAAAAACAGCGGATCATAGGATGTGGACAAAGGTGTTAGAGATTTTCAATGAATTCTTTAAACGCAAATGCCAGTACAAACGCCCCGACCACTACCGCAGTTCCAATAAGTATCCAATAAAATGTTTTCCTTGCGCGTCTAATTTTCTCTTCATTCCCTCCCGCCGTAATAAAGAGAAATCCGGCCACGATAATCGCGATAGCTGCTATGGGAAATGCAATTCTGGCGGCTCCCAAGGCAACGGCCTCGGCAAAATCAGTGAATGATTCTATAGGCGCTCCCGTTTCCGATGACATTATAAGAGGGTTTATTATCGCAAGCGCATAAACGTTTAAAGGAATATATGCCGGAGCAAGGATGAATGACAAAACAATATACTTTAGCAGATATCTTACAAACGGCGCCACACTTTTTATTTTACTATTCATATTCGTACAAGAGTAGCGTCGGGTTATAGATGTTTTTTTTGATTCCGTGTGTCATTGCTATAAGTTATTTTCTGGGAACGAACAACGAACAAAGAAAAACGTTATGTGAAAAAAGGTTCTTCTTGAACAGATGCGCCTCCTCCACAGCCCGGCGGCGTTTCATTCCAATTTGTTATTGCTGATCCCCAAGGCACTTTAAATCCTATGACAAGGAGAAGCGTATTTATCACAATCCATGCCGCAAAAGCGATAAATAATCCAACAACCGTGCTGGTGAGCGCTTTTCTTCCCATTGTCTGTCGTTCTTCCGATCCACCGGCTGTCACCAGTAATGTTCCGCCGATAATGAGCGCCACGACTGCCAAAGGCACTGCTATGTTAAAAAGCATAAACCGTACAAGGCGCTGGCCGAGTTCATACAGTTGGCACAAATTGCATACGGATCCCTGACAGCTTGGTGGAACGATGCCCTCGCTTATTGGTATGGGCCCCAGCTGTGCTGTTGTAAGCAGGGGAACGCAAATACTCATGCTGACAAGTGTGAAAGCGAACAGCGTTTTTTTTCTTTGGCAACGGTGCATTATTTCAATACCTTTTTAATTTTTAGATTTGCTTGTGAGACTGCTTCACTGATCGTTAGCTGTGCGCTTGCCACTGACTCAATCATCTCGCGTATGATAGTATGTGTTTCCTTTGGTATTGGGTCGCGAATCCATTTTGATTGGAGCGCAGAGGATTTAAGCAGCGGCCAAAACTCATGGTTTATGTCTTTTCTTAAAATATCTCTTCTGGCCGGAGCAACATTCAGTGCCTCGACGTAGTCAGTGATGCGTTCTTCCTCGGTAAGCCAAAGCGCAAACTGCCATGCGGCGATTTCTTTCTGTTTTGCTTGTGCGGAAACGACGATTGCCGGCACTTGGGCTACCGTCACCGGTATGGAGTCTGTTGAAAGCTGTGGGACTTTTGCGACGTCGAAAGCAAGATGCGGAGCTTTTTCTTTTATATTTCCGTAGCGGGATGCGTATTCCAGCATCATACCGAGGGACCCTTTTACAAAGTGTTCTTCGGGTTTGGGAAGCGCCGGGTTCCATGTATATGTATCACGGCCGGGGTTTGAAAAGTCGGTGTAGAAACGCAGGACAGACTGCGCTGGGTTGCGCTCGGTTCCTCCAGTTCTGTCTCCTCCTCCAAAAACTACCAAATCTTTTTCATCCGCAATGTCTGACCCCTGCTGTAGTAACAAAAGGGCAATAATATCTCTAAACAGCGGAATGTTGTTGGCTCTTCCGAAAGCAATGCCCGACACGGTAATGGCGCGGCTGACATCTTGTTTGGTGATTTTTTTTGAGAATTCCAGGGTCTCGTCCCACGTCAAAGGGGGGCCTGCAATGGCATGCGTGTTGAACAATTCCTTGTTCCAGTAAAGTACCATTGGGTCAACCCAAAGCGGAATAGCGATGATTCTGTCGATGCGTTTTTCCGGATCGGCTTTTAAGTACAAATCATGGGTAATGTCAACGAATTGTTCCTGAAACTCGCGGGCTGTAAACAGAATCGGCGGGAGGGGCGCTGTTTTATCTTCGTGCAGGCGGATAAGATCCTGATTCATAATCCACATATCCGGTCCTTTGCGCGCTGCAAGCGCATTTATCAGCTCTTCTTCGTATGTTTCGGGATCTTTTTGTTCATATGTAATATTTCCGCCTCTTACCTGACGCCTGTAAATGACAGCGTGTTTGTTGAATATGTCTTTTGGAATTGTTCCCCACACAGTAAGTTCTGCTGCTTGCAGAGAAGGTTTTTCTGTAGAAAAAAAGGAAGCGAGCACGAGTCCGACGAGGATTAACACTATCAACGCCCCTCCAATAATAAGGATTTTCTCTTTGTTCATGGTTTGGAGAAAATCATTACGTAATGATGTGATCCACCGTCAAGTGCGCGATGAAACACAAAGCCGGCATCGTTCATCATACTGATCAGTGTTTTTTTAGAAACCCGTTTTTCAATCGGCGGTCCCAGCGGATTTGGTATTCTCTCCCAATCAATAACAAGAGCCTTGCCTCTATTTTTTAGTATGCGAAACGCCTCTGCGATCAGCGCTTTTTTGTGTTCGGCTTGAAACAGGATGTTATTTATCATTACAAGATCAACACTGTGTTCTTTGAGGTGTGTTGATTTTTCTTCTTCAAGGTTAGTCCAACATGTTTCAACATTGTGCAGTTGCTCGGCGCGCGCGTGGGATCGTATAGCTTCAAGCATTGACTTTTGTACGTCGAAAGCATACACTTTTCCCCCATCACCAAGACGTTTTGCGCAGATGATGGAGAAATGTCCACCACCCGCGCCGAAATCAGCAATCTGCATGGCGCCGTGTATGTCAAGTTCATTGAGCACATCTTCGGGTTTTAGAAATTGTGCGAGTATCATAACAATGTCATGGAAGCTATATGATCTCCTGTTTCCAGTTTCATTACCCGAACGCCCTGTGTGGTTCTGGTGAGGCGCGGAATTTCTTTTATGACGCTGCGGATTGTTTTCCCTTTCTCGGACATGGCAATAAATTCTTCGTCCCCGGTTACAATTGAAGCGTTTACAAGCTTCCCCGTTTTCTGCGTGATGTTGATTGCCTTAACTCCAGTTCCTCCTCTATGCTGTATTTTAAATTCTTTTACCGGAGTTTTCTTCCCAAACCCGTTTTCGCTTATGACAAATACTGCACATTCTTGTTTATCTGAAGGCACAATTTCACAATCCACAACAATATCTTCCCCTTTCAGCTGGATTCCTTTTACTCCCTTTGCCGTCCTGCTCATAAACCGTAAACCCGGTTCCGGGAATCGTATCGCAAGACCGTTTTTTGTAAAGAGCATAATAGTATCCTTCAGTTCTACGAGGCGTGCCCAGCGAAGCGAATCATTTTTTTTGAGAGAAACCGCAATGATGCCGCTTCGTCTAACGTCGGAAAAAAGTTCCGAGCGCACTTTCTTTATTATACCTTTTTTCGTTGCCATCACCAAAGCAGCGCCGGCGCCTTTGTGTTTTTTAGGAAGCACCAGCACTGATGTTATTGCCTCACCGGCGGAAAGGGCAAGAAAGTTCACTGCGGATTTGCCCTTTGCGGTACGGGAGCTCTCCGGGATTTCGTACATTTTGGTTTGGTATACCTTTCCTTTGGTTGAGAAGAACAGGAGATCATCATGGGTGCTTGCACTTACAAATTCCAGTATCATGTCTTCTGTGTCGTTTGCGCCTATAACTCCCTTTCCTCCTCTTTTCTGCGTGCGATATGCCTGCGGGCGGACACGTTTTAAATAACCGCTGGTTGTGAGGATCATGATATGTTCTTCTTCAGGTATGGTATCTTCAAGCGATATCGTTTTTGCTGCCGTATTTATGATTTTTGTTTTCCGCTCATCCCCAAATTTTTCCCTAAGCTCAGCAAGTTCTTTTTTGATGAGGGTTCGTATTTTCTGTGGACTTTTCAGGAGCGCTTCCAGTTCTTTTACCAGTGCTCTTTTTTCTTTCAGTTCTGTTTCTATTTTTTTTCTCTCAAGACCTGCGAGCGTTTGGAGCCGCATATCGAGAATGGCCGTTGCTTGCTCGTCGGTGAATGCGTATCGTTTCTTTAAGTTTGTATGCGCGTCTTCTCTATCTTTTGATGATTTGATCAGTTGAATAATCTGTTCTATGTAAGTAAGCGCTTTTGAAAGGCCTTCCAGAATGTGCACTCGTTTTTTTGCCACATCAAGGTCAAACCGCGTTCTGCGTTCAACCACGTTGATTCGGGCCTTTATAAACTCTTCCAGAATATCTTTCAGTGAAAGTGTTTTCGGCTGAATTCCATCAACGAGCGCAAGCACATTGAAGTGGATTGTTTTTTCGAGGTCAGTATGTTTGTAAAGATAGTTAAGCGTTTTTTGCGGATACGAATCGGTTTTCAGGTCTATTGCTATGCGGAGCCCCTGCCTGTCTGATTCGTCGCGGATGTCTCTGATGCCGTCGAGCTTCTTTTCTTGTACCAATGTGGCCATTTTATTTACGAGTTCTGCTTTGTTGACTTGATATGGAAGAGAAGTAATAACAATTTGGTATCCTCCTTTCTTTTCAATAATATCTGCCTCTCCGCGTGTCACTACTCCTCCTCTTCCGGTTTTATATGCTTCGCTGATGTCTTTGGTATTATAGATAATGCCTCCGGTAGGGAAGTCCGGACCTTGGATATATTGTGTAAGGTCTTGAGAGGTTGCTTTCGGGTTCTCTATTAAATGAATGGTGCCGTTTATAACTTCGGTGAGGTTATGCGGCGGGATGGTTGTTGCCATCCCGACAGCGATCCCCAACGAGCCGTTTACCAGAAGGTGCGGAAAGGCCGCCGGAAGCAATGTTGGTTCTTTTCTTGTACCATCGTAATTCGGAACAAAGTCGACAGTGTTTTTTTCTATGTCATTAATAAGCATTTCTGATATTGCTGACATTTTTGCTTCCGTATATCGCATGGCAGCCGGCGAGTCTCCGTCTATTGATCCAAAGTTTCCTTGCCCGATGACAAGCGGGTATCGGAATGAAAAGTCTTGGGCCATACGAACCAGCGTTTCATATATCGGGTCATTTCCATGCGGATGATATTTTCCCATTACTTCCCCGACAACCGTTGCAGACTTTCTCAATTTAGCGTTATGTGTGAGGCCCATTTCTTTCATGGCATAAAGAATGCGTCGGTGCACCGGTTTTAGTCCATCTCGGATGTCCGGGAGCGCGCGGGATACGATCACGCTCATTGCGTAGTCGAGGTATGATTCCTGCATCTCGCTTACGATGTTCGTCGACTTGATGTTGGAATTTTCTTTTTGCATAACAGTACGAAATTATGCTGGTGTATTGTTCTTTCTCCGCCAAGCGCGCCTATGGTTCATCATGTTTAGAAGTTTGAAAGCCCCTTTTTAAAACGCAAAAACATTTCCCTCATGGATGCCCATATAATAGTAAGCGGCTTATCGGTTGCGATGTTGGGGTTTGATTTGTTGTTTTGTGTGTTGAGTGTGTATTTGAGTTGGGCTGCCCATATGCCAATGACGATACTCATGATAACGACAACAGATATTATGAGCACCGATCGCCTTTTTACAAGAGGAGCATTCTGTAACTTTTCCAAACGTTCAAAGAATGTCATATGGCGGTTTTAGCACAACGACCCCCTGACGTTCCTGCAACAAATCCCTTTTCTTTATAGAAAGCTTTGCTTCCCGATGCATGTCGCCTCCCGTTACGTTGAAAAACTCTTTTAGCTTACCTAATTTCTTTTCATATCCTTTTATTGCAAACTGCATTGGAATGGTAATGGCGGGGTCCAGCGCATTCATTACTCCAACCGCATTTTTTGGCGACAGGGTGCCTCCTATTGGGAGGAATAAAATATCGATGGCATCGACCACATCTTTAAGCGCCGTATCAAGGTTTTTTTCTCCGCCATCATTAAATTCCCCGAGATGCATAAGGCGCAGTTCATCCCATTCAATGATGTATGCGGTATTGTTTGGGTGAAGTTTTATGCTGCGAATGGTAGCCGAGGCGATGTCGTATTCTCCCGGCCCACATATAATGTAGGGATTTCCCGGGAGAGAAGCGTTTTGATAGCTATTATTCGTTGCGAGTATTATTGCGGCCTCAAACCGCGGAGCGGAAAGCCCCGGCGTTTTAGAAAACGGGTTTATGGCAAGCGACACTCCATGCGCTTCGATTTTAAAACACGTAATTCCATAGTACGTAATAACCATAGCATCGTTGTGTATTCATTTATTATATAGCTTTTTTTAACGATCCGCCAGATAGGGCCGCTATCAAAAAGTAGGCGTGGGAACTTTTCTGTTGTGTTGTGGGCGTGACGTTTTTTGTATGAATTATGGGCGAGGTATAGACAAAAGACCGAAGCGCTTTTATACTAACCTGTGATGCAATTTAATGCCATTGATAAACAGAGTTTCACTGTCCCAACCCTTCCGAGAAAAGAGCGTTTTATGGATTTGCTTTTTAAGCAATCTTCGGTCACTCTCCCCAAGGAGGGTGACATTGTGGAAGGGAAAGTGATGAAGGTTGACGGATCACGGGTGTTTGTTGATCTTGTTTTTGGCACAGGTATTGTTTTCGGCAGAGAGTATCGGCTTGGAAAGCACCTTCTTAGAAAAGTGAAAGAAGGTGATGCGCTTTCTGCGAAAGTTGTTGAAGTTGAGAACGAAGGCGGTTATTTGGAGCTTTCTGTAAGTGAGGCGGATAAGGAGCGCGTGTGGAAACAAATCAAAAAACTTCATAACGAGAAGGCCGTCATTGAGCTTAAAGCTCTTGAAGCGAACAAGGGCGGTCTGGTTTTTGAATGGCAAGGAATAAAAGGATTTCTGCCTGTTTCTCAACTCACTGCCCAGCATTACCCCCGCGTGGACGGAGGAGATAAGATAAAGATTTTAGAGGAACTGCAAAAATTTGTTGGGCAAACTTTCTCGCTGATCGTGTTGGATTTCGAATTAAGTTCAATGGAGCAAAAGCTTATTTTTTCTGAGAAGGGCGGTGTTCCGGAGGAAACAAGGAAGCTGTTGGAGTCGTACAAAGTGGGAGATGTGCATGATGGGGTGGTTTCCGGCGTTGTAGATTTCGGAATTTTTGTGCAGCTTGAGGAAAATTTAGAAGGACTTGTACATATCTCTGAATTGGATTGGTCGCTGGTAGAAAATCCGGGGGATCTGTTTAAACAGGGAGACAAAGTAAAGGTAAGGGTTATTGGCATTGAGGGTGATAAAATTTCCCTTTCTGTGAAAGCCCTGAAGGAAGACCCGTGGAAGCAGGCAAATTACCAAAAAGGCGACATTGTAGAGGGACGCGTTACAAAACTCAGTAAAATCGGGTCGTTTGTGCAGGTATTCGATAAAGACAGACCTAACGTTTCAGGAAAAATATACGGTCTTTCGCATGTTTCTGAGTTCGGTTCTCAACAGAAGATGGAGAGCATTGTAGAGATTGGGAAAATATATCCTTTTCAGATTGCGCATTTTGATCCGGAACAGCACAAACTTTCCCTTCTTTTCTTGGGGAATGAAGCGAAGAAAACTGCCGAGGAAAGCGAGACAATAAAAGATGAAAAATAAAACCGCCCGAGGTGTGTGCCTAGGGCGGTGTTCTTGAAGGTGCGTTTCGTCAAGTGGCGGCTTGGATTCCGGTCAGTTCTTTGTACGATGCAGAGATCTGAAGACCTTATGACGGCCCAACCGCAATGTTGCCAGCCCGATCATAAGAAGCAGGATTGAGTCAGGTTCGGGAACCAGCATGAAGTTATCTATTCCGGCTTGAAGAGGCCCTTCTCCCGAGATTCTTATTTCTACGGCAGAAACCGCTCCCAGTGTATCGCTCCAGCTTGCGGAAGGCTCGGCGGTCGGGGAAATCGCTTGTGCAGTAACCCAGCCTGCAGCCATCGCCTCGCTGTCTGTCCAAGCGGGGTCGAAACTTACGGAAAAAGAACGCCACCTCATCCCACATGGAATAGTTGTGGTCAAAGGTTTTAACCAGCCATTTGATGCCCCGACGATATTTGCTTGGAAACGGAGCCACAGGTTGTCGAACTCGCCACTGATCAGTTGAAGATCAAACAAAGCGGTCCACACAGCGCCATCGTAATTTCCTATCACTTGCGGTAAATCGGTTACGGCGCCGATATCAAAAGTGGCGAATCCCGTTCCCTCGCTCAACAGATAACCGCCGGGATTTCCTCCTGTTTCAACTACCGAGACCGTCGTCACGATAGTATTTTTTCGCCAGCCGGCTACGTCTGCGTCCACATCCCAGCTTTCCGAATAACCAGAAAGAGGCATCGCAAAAGCTTCATTGCTTATGAGCATCGGCACGAGAAGAAGCGAGAGGAAAACAGAAACCAGTAAGGAGTGACAAATGGCCTTTGCTCGTTTTCGTCGGCGGATTATCACCATAGCAGGCAATACCATCAAGAGAAACAATAGAGCGGAAGGCTCGGGCAGGAGTATTCTATTCACAGTAAATGCGAGGTCTGTAAAATCCCAGTCTGAAGGTCCTGCTCTTGTGAGATCTTCAAATGTAAACAGCGTGAACTCATTTCCGATAAACGAAAGCATTTGATCAAGCTTTCCAGGGTTCGCATCAGAAACTGAAAACAGCGGTGAGCGAAGGGGATCGTTTGCTGTTTGTGAAGGGAAAAACAGATCAGGGTTGCTCAGAAAGAAATCAGCCGTATTGTTTGGTATCAGAAAGAAGGCCAGAACAGATCCTGCCGGTATAGTCCGCATTGCGGTTGCTGACGGGTTATGGAGCCGGTCGTCAAAAACGAGGTTGGCTTTTGAGATAGCTTCAATGGCCCAACCCTTCTTCTGGTCAATAGGACTTGCTGTCACGTCACTGATATCAAAGTAGCCGAAGCTGAATTTGAAAGAGCCGGTATCGCGCTTGAACGTGAAGATCAAGTCGATATTGCCGCTGGAGCCAGGCACGGCGAAGGTTTCAGCAGTTGTTTCAGCAGCACAGTTATTGTTCCCAATGCCAACTGAATTAAGGAGTGTCGAAACATCACCAAACGGTCCGTTGCCGCAGTGCGTAATGGTATCGGCTTGCGAGGTTACATGGATGGCTAGCATGAATACCAAGATCAGGATTGCATGGAGTTTCATGAACTCTTTTCCTTTCTGAGATGTGAAGGTTCGTTCTATGAACCGTTATACACTTTACAACGTTGATGGTCAAGGAAACAGGAAAAAAAAGATTGTTTGGTTAGAATATAAACAGTCTGCCCTTTAGGGACACTGATTCATTTTTGGAAAGAGTTTCTCTGTTGCGGCGCTCGAGCCATAAATGCATTCGCCGCACCTGTTTGCATGAATCTTTTATAGACATGTTTTTAGGGGAATGTTTTTTGTTTTAATTCCTCCATTGCCTCGGCAAGTATCTCGCAGTACAAATTCATCCCCACTTTGTAAGCGTTTCCCGCCTGTTCCTTTCCAAGAATATTTCCCACCCCCCTCATTTCAAGATCTCTTCTCGCGATGGTTTCGCCGGACCCTAGAAATTGTGTGTTTAAGAGTGTTTCAAGACGTTGCGCCGCTTTTGTTTTTTCTCCGCTGAAAAATGTTTTCTTAAAATGAAGCTGATCGCCCACGATATGTTTTAGATGAGCGGGGAAACAAAAATACGCATATGAATTTTTGAGCCCCCTTCCTATCCGTCCGCGCAGTTGATGAGCTTCAGCAAGACCAAGTTTGGTGGCGTCATGGACAATAAGCGTATTGGCGTTGAGAAGATCAATGCCGTTTTCTATCATTGTTGTTGATATCAAAACGTCAATATTTTTGTTTCTGAAATCTCGCATTGTTTTTATGACCTTCGTTTCTGGTAATTTCCCGTGCAAGACGCCAAAGCGCACCCCACCAAGCAGTTTTTGCAGGCCCTGCAACAGATCGGGTATTGTTCTTATGCGGTTCGCAAGAAAATATACTTGTCCTTTCCGTTGAAGTTCCAGCTGAATGGCTTCTTTTACGAATTGTTCATTGTATGGAAGAACAAATGTCCTTGGAGCAATTCTTCCTTGAGGCGCTTCGTCTATGACGCTGATGTTTTTTAATTTGGAAAGCGCAAGATGCAATGTGCGCGGTAGCGGGGTTGCTGATAATGTAAGGACATCAACTCCTCCTAATGATTGGTTAAAAGATTGCTGGTTCGCGCTTCGTGCATTATCAAGTTGTTTTTGTACGCTTTCTTTCTTTATGTGTTTGAGTTTTTCTTTTGCCTTTACGCCAAAGCGCTGTTCTTCGTCTATGATGAGAAGGCCTAATGTATGAAAATGCACATCGTTTGACAGAAGCCGATGTGTACCGATAACAATATCAACCAACCCCTCTTTGAGTTTTTTTAGTGTGTCTTTTATTGATTTTCTTGTTTCAAGTCTTGAGAGTTTTCCAATAATGATGGGAAATTTATTCAATCGGGCGCTGAAGGTTGCAACATGCTGATCAGCGAGAATTGTTGTGGGCACAAGAACCGCAACCTGCTTCCCCGCGAGAATAACCTGCAGGGCTATGCGAATTGCGACTTCCGTTTTTCCAAACCCAACATCACCCATAAGCAGATGATCCATCGGACGATCAGATAAGAGGGAACGGAACACTTCCTCAAGCGCCTCTTTTTGGGCGTTTGTCATTTCATGTTCAAACGAATCTGTAAGTGTATCGTCGGCATCGCGGAAGATGGTATATGGTTGCCGTTTTACCAGAGATCGCCGGGCAAAAAGTTCCAGCAATTCATGAGCAAATTTTATTGAGTCTTGTTTTGTTTTCTTTAGTGTGTTTTTCCAAAGCGGCGTCCCGAGACGGTTCATGAACGGAGAGCGAAAGCCGATATACGGGGAGATTTTGGATTCTTGATTTAACGGCACCAGCAGCGTGTCAAAAGAAGTTTTGGCATGTTTCGGGCCAGCGTATTCAATAAGAAAGTATGTTCGCTGGCGCTCTTCTACTATTCCGCGCCAGATGCCGATGCCATGGTCTTTATGCACAACATAATCCCCGTCTCTAAGAAGCGTGATAAGGGACATTTTATTTTCTATCCGTTCTTTTCTTAATGCTCTTTGCCCTTTCCAAATCGCGTAAATGGAGTTCTGTAAGAATTCAATGACGTAGGCGGTGTTCGTGTTCGTTGGCGCAACATGCACTAATCCTCCCTGAACAGAGAAGGATCCTTTGGAGTGCGGCTTCTTGGTTCGCGCATAACCGAGCGCTTCAAGCCGGTTTATTATTGATGAAAGCGGCGTGTGTTCGTGTTCGTATATCGTTATGCTGTTTCGTTTCCAAAACGCGCTGAAATGCTGTGCATGTTGTATGTTTTTTGTGTTTTTTTTAAACCACAAGACGCCCCGATCTCTCAATTGGGGGCTGTTGGCAATTATTAACAATTCCCGAACGCGTACAAGTGAACGTGCCACTGTAAACTTATTTGTAAACGTTATTACTGTTGGGATCAAGGGCTCCGCTTCTTTTTTCTATTTTAGAATCTTTCTACCGCAGTTACTATACATGAACTAGAAGTTGTTATTTTAGTAATGAACGATCGGTGCCCGTACCAAGGCTGCCTCTTGACTTTTCGTATCGGTGCATCATAATGGTTTGCAAACACTGGAGGGAGAATCCGATGGCGGATAGTTCTTCTCAGAAAGATCTTTTGAGAAAACCAGTGGCACGGGCCTTGGCCGGACAGTCGTTTAACTATGATTTGCGAGCTGTAACCGCATCTGTCAATGACGCGCGCGCAGGGTTGACATCACAACTGCTTGTCTCGTTTCCCGAAGATGAATATCGTTGCAATGACGAGATCGGTCGGCTCAAAAAGGAAATATATGTCCTTCAATTTCCCGGTGAAGAGTTCTCCTTGGAAGTAAGGGAGGAACATGAGGGGATTGCCGTTATTGCCATTCAACTGGCGTCCAAAGCATAAGGTGCCGCTTGTTCCAATGACAAAGACCCCCGCTTTACAATCTTGGTCGGGGGTCTTTTTTTATAGTAAAAAAGCCACGCCTGTAGATTTTGCACTTGAGGCGTGTATGATGTATATTGCTAAAACACACAATGTACGGGTTGTAATGGTTTTATGAACGACGGCGAACAAAACACGAAAGACGAAAGCGACGCACAAAAACTTCTTTGGAAAGAGGCGCTTTTAGAAAATATTGAACTTGATGATATTGAGATTGGGCATCTTCCTATATAATTATTGTGGAGGCAATACGTCATTTAGATAAGACCAACAACGGCTTTGAACTTCCCTCGTTGTCTGATGAAAGAGCAAAGAACACGGCGGTTCGCTGTATGTTGACACGGGATTGTTGTTGCTATACACTGTCTTTACGGTCTTTTTCAGACGTTTTCATTATCGGTTTAATTCAAGAGTAATCACACATATATGGCAGAGAAATTTGAACGTTCAAAACCACATGTGAACGTTGGTACCATTGGGCACGTGGACCATGGCAAAACAACGCTCACTGCTGCAATATTGTACGCTCTTAATTTAAAGGGCAACAAAGTTCGTTTGGAAAATGTTGAGCAGATTGACAATGCTCCCGAAGAGCGCGCTCGCGGTATTACCATAGCGCTTCATCATTCCGAGTACGAAACCGATAAACGACATTACGCGCACATCGATGCGCCCGGACATGCAGACTATATTAAGAACATGATTACCGGGGCCGCGCAGATGGACGGCGCCATTCTTGTTGTATCTGCTGCTGATGGCCCGATGCCACAGACGCGTGAGCATATATTGCTTGCCCGTCAGGTGGGAGTTCCGGCGGTTGTTGTATTTCTGAACAAATGCGATACGGTGGATGATCCGGAACTTATTGATCTTGTAGAGGCAGAAATTCGGGAACTACTCACAAAGTATAATTATCCGGGGAAGGAAACCCCAATCATTCGCGGCTCGGCTCTGAAGGCTTTGGAAGGAAAATCTGCAGATGACGCAGCAGTAAAGCCGATACTTGAGCTTGTTGGGAAATTGGATGAATATGTCCCTGAACCGGTTCGTGAAATAGACAAACCATTCTTGATGCCTATAGAGGATGTGTTTTCCATTGAGGGTCGCGGTACGGTTGTCACCGGAAGAATTGAGCGAGGGAAAGTGAATGTAAACAATGAGGTGGAAATTATTGGTCTTCGCGAGACGCAGAAAACCATTGTCACCGGCATTGAAATGTTTAACAAATCACTTGACGAAGGGATTGCCGGAGATAATGCCGGTATTTTGCTTAGGGGATTGAAAAAAGAGGATGTTGAGCGCGGTCAGGTGCTCGCAAAGGGAGGCTCCGTAACACCCCATACAGACTTTGAGTCAGAGGTGTATATTCTTAAAAAAGAAGAAGGAGGAAGACACACGCCGTTCTTCAGCGGTTACAAGCCCCAGTTTTATATTCGCACCACTGATGTAACGGGAGAAGTAACCCTTCCGGAAGGGACTGAAATGGTGATGCCCGGAGACACAATGACTTTTAAGGTAAAGCTCATTCAGGCTGTTGCGCTTGAGGAAAAACAGCGCTTTGCCATTCGTGAAGGCGGGAAAACCGTTGGAGCGGGCGTTGTGACCAAAATCATTAACTAGTTGTTTGGGGTAAATGAGCCAATCGGCCGTAAAGAAAAAAGAAGAAGCAAACGAAGGACTAACAAGGCTGCGGATTCGGATACGGGCGTATGACCATAAAGTCATAGATAGTTCTGTAAAACAGATTGTTGAAACGGCTCGTCGGTACGGCGGTGAAGTGGTAGGCCCTATACCTCTTCCAACCGAGATTAGAAAATACACTGTTAACCGTTCCACCTTTGTGCATAAGAATGCGCGGGAACAGTTTGAAATGAGAGTACATAAACGGTTGGTGGACATTCTGAACCCCACGCCAAAAATCATTGACGCTCTTACAAACCTCAATTTGCCTGCCGGTGTAGATATTGAGGTGAAAATGTGAAGTCTCCGCCCAATTTTGATTCATTTCGCGAATCCCGCCAAAAACCGGAGCGTTTTAGCCGTTCGAAAAAGTGAAATGCGTATCTGCTCGTTCATCCCGCAGGTGTCGACATTAAAGTCAACATGTAAACAAAAGTCCCGAGCCCGCGTCGGGGTTTTGTTTTCACATGAATTCTTAGTAAGTGGCGTGGGGAATGGTATGTCTGGATGCCTAAACGACGTACTGGACATGCCCCACAAAACATGCTACAAATAAGACACCTTGTGTTTCTATTTCCTTGATCTCGGATAGGCCGCGAATCGCTTTCGCGAATATTCGCGAATATGAGAGATAGTATGAGAGGTTAATGAGTGAATTATGAAAGCATTACTCGGAAGAAAAATCGGCATGAGCCAGTTATTTGATAAGGACGGCGGTGTTGTTCCGGTGACCATCCTTCAGGCCGGCTCTGTGGTCGTCACGCAGATGAAAACAAAGGAAAAAGACGGGTATGAAGCGGTTCAGGTGGGCATAGGAAACAGAAAAAAAACACCGAAATCAGTCCTAGGACAGGCGAAGGGGACAATGTTGGAAAAATCCGGCATAAGACGTCTTAAAGAATTTCGCGGAGTGTTCGAAGGAAAACGCGGAGATGTTATAGATGTAGGAATTTTTACTGAAGGCGATAAAGTACAGGTTACCGGAATCTCAAAAGGAAAAGGGTTTCAAGGAGTGGTGAAACGTCATGGATTCCACGGAGCACCAAAAACGCATGGTACAAAGCACGCGCACCGTCAGCCCGGGTCCATCGGCTCAACCGGCCCTCAACGCGTATTAAAAGGACAGCGTATGGCCGGCCGTACTGGCGGCAAAAAGACAACCATAAAGAAACTGACGGTTGTGAGAGTTGATAAAGAAAACAATTTGCTTTATGTAAAAGGCGCAGTGCCCGGAAACCGGAAGGGGTTTGTAGAGATAAAAGGGCTTTAAAATAAAGGCAACCCCGGTCCATTTTTTTTCAAGAGCGAGCATGATATTAAGCAAAACAATAATGAATAATAAAAACACCGCCCGGCGCTCCCCAAAAGATCCCGCCAAGGAGGGACTACGGGGCGTTTCATCCACCTTGCACGTTGGTATGAAAATTAAAGTATACAATATGGAAGCAAAACAGGTTTCGGAAACAGACGTTCCGAAAGCAATTGCCGATGCTTCATGGAATTCTGACCTAGTGCATCAGGTTGCCGTGTCTTTGCTTGCAAATAAGCGCAGAGGTACCGCACATTCCAAGGGAAGAGGGGATGTACGGGGCGGTGGGAAAAAACCCTGGAGGCAAAAAGGAACCGGCCGTGCGCGGCATGGATCCATTCGCTCTCCAATTTGGAGAGGAGGAGGCGTTGTGCATGGACCGACAAATGAGAGAGACTACAGCAAAAAAATCAACAAAAAAATGCGCAGGAAAGCTCTCCAAGCTGTTCTCGCAAAAAAGATTGCTGATAATGAAATCGTTGTATTCGACAACATGACATTTAAGGAAATAAAAACCAAGGAAGCCGCGTCATTTCTTAAAAAACTTGAAAACGCGTCGCTTATGAAGCCCAGAAAAACGAAAACAGTGCTTCTGGAAAAGCCAAGAGGCAACGTCGCGCTTTCTTTCCGTAATATCCCTAGCATAAAGGTACTTGATGCACGAAACTTTAATACGCTTGATGCGCTCGAAAGCAAGTATGTATTACTGACAGAGAAATTATTCCATGGCCTTGTTTGATTTTTTAAAAAAGCAAAAAGAGCAAATCAAAGAGCGTATCCGTTCCAATGAACACCCTCGTAAGGAAAGAGTTCCCAGCCACGAAGACGATACGGAGGAAAGAACGAAAGACAGCGTGTCCCCAAAGCTTGATGAAAGTCGTTTCCGTAATGATATAGTTCTTACCATTCCGCATATTACTGAAAAGAGTCGTTTAATGGGTGAAAACGGCGCGTATGCATTTGAAGTGTCAAGAGGCGCAACGAAAAATATGGTGAAGCGCTCCGTTGAAGATTTGTATCATGTGCACGTGGAGCATGTGCGGATTATCAATATTCCTAAAAAGCCAAGACGGCGCGGTTTGACATCGGGCAGCAAAGGAGGGTATAAAAAAGCCATTGTATCGTTGCGAAAAAGCGAGACGATAGAGATGTTTTAAAAGAGTCTGCTCAAGTATTGGATCTGCTGGTCAGCGGAGCACAATGCTTGATTGTAAAACCATTACTGCTCACTTATGTTGCAAAACAAATAGTTCCAGAGACATGAAAAAATATAAACCAACATCACCTGGGAGGCGTGGCATGACCGGCATATCCTACAAAGACGTTCTTACCAGCACCGAGCCGTTTAAGTCTTTAACAAAAGGTGTACAAAGGAGCGTGGGGAGAAACAGCAAAGGACGTATCACTGTCCGCCACAAAGGCGGAGGCGCAAAACGGTTATATCGTGAAGTGTCGTTTGATTATAAACAGGAAAACATACCTGCCCGCGTTGTTTCGGTTGAATATGACCCCAACCGTTCAAGTTTTATCAGCCTTGTTGTTTATAAAAACGGTGCAAGGCAATACCGTCTTACCCCGGGCGGCGTGAAAGTCGGCGATGAAATGGTGATGTCAAAAAGTGCTCGGGTGAAAAGCGGCAATGCGCTTCCTTTGGGTTTGCTTCCTTCAGGAACCCGGGTTTATAATATTGAGCTTCAACCGGGAAGTGGAGGAAAACTTGCAAGAAGCGCCGGGGACTCAGCGGAGATCATGTCACATGAAAAAGGGTTAACACTCGTCCGGCTTCCGTCAAAAGAGCTCCGGCACATCCTTTCTGCGGCGTGGGCAACTGTTGGCGCGACTACTCCAGAAGAACGCCGGTTTGTGATATATGGGAAAGCAGGTCGTTCCAGAAGAAAAGGAATACGCCCCACCGTCAGAGGATCAGCCATGAACCCGGTAGATCATCCCTATGGAGGAGGAGAAGGAAAAGCTCCACAAGGTACAAGGCGGCCCAAGAACAAATGGGGAAAGGGCGTAAGAGGAGTAAAAACGAGAGGAAAAAAGAAGTATTCTAATATGTATATTGTAAGCAGACGCCCGAAAGTAAAGAGGAAAAAATAAGCGAAGCACTATGACACGTTCAGCAAAAAAAGGGCCGTATGTGGATCCGAGACTGCTTCAAAAGGTAAAGCAGGCAGGATCTAACACGAAAAAGGTTATAAAAACATGGTCGCGCGCTTCTATGATTTCGCCGGAAATGGTCGGGTATACGTTTGGCGTGCACAACGGAAGGGATTTTATCGAAGTAAAGGTGAGTGAAAATATGGTTGGTCACAGGTTTGGAGAGTTCAGCGCAACAAGAAAGTTTATAAGACATGGCGGGAAAATGCAAAAGAAGATTGAACAAAAACAAACCGAGGCAGCCAAACCACAGAAACAATAAAGATTTTTCCTTATGCACGGGTGTTGCCGGGTTTTTATAGTCGGTCGGTTTTGAACGCTACCGTTGCTGACCTGATCTTAAAACATTGCAACGCTGTACGAAACATGGTAGTATCGTTTCAATACGTGTGTCGCATACTTGGCACATAACATTTAAAAAGATCGCATGACGGAAGTTAAGGCGCAGTTAAAATCGCTTCATATAGCACCAAGGAAAGTGCGTCTTCTTGCTGACCGCGTTCGAGGCATGAAGGTTATTGAAGCTCAACAAGAATTCCACTTTCGTGCCAAGCGTTCTTCGAAACCGCTTCAAAAACTAGTTGCCTGTGCTGTTGCGAATGCTAAGCACAACGCGGGGGTTAAAAATCCGGAAGAAGAAATGTTCATCAAAACAATCACTGTTGATGAGGGAAGGCCCTTTAAACGATATATGCCCAGAGCCCACGGTCGCGCCACAATGTATAAAAAACGGACCAGCCATATCACGGTGGTTTTGGATTCTTATGACGCATAATGTTCATCCATACGTTTTTAGATTGGGCATCAATCGTGACTGGAGGTCCCGGTGGTTTCATCGTACTTCCTACGCACAGTTTTTGAAGGAAGATACACTACTTCGTGAGTGGTTGATGAAAAAGCTCAAGAATTATATGGTGGAGTCCATTGAGATTGAGCGCTCTGCCAGAGAGTTTCGTTTGACTATTCGTACTCCCCGACCCGGCTTGCTTATCGGGCGCGGAGGAGAAGGCATTGAAAGACTTAAAAAAGAAATCTTAAAAAAAGCACGGGAACTTTCTGCGTCTTTGGGTTCCCCGAATTTTTCTTTCAAGATAGCTGTTGAGGAAGTGCGCAACCCAGAAGCAAATGCAAGTGTGGTTGCACGGCTTATTGTGCAGGATCTGGAAAGACGTATCAGGTTTCGGCGGATATTAAAACAGCATGTAGCTAAGATGATGAGTGCACGCAGCGTTGAAGGTGCGCGTATTTTACTTAAGGGGCGTCTTGACGGCTCTGAAATGGGGAGAAGAGAATGGATCAGAGAAGGGAAAATTCCACTCCAGACGCTACGGGCGAACATAGATTTTGCAAGGGATACGGCGCATTTACCATACGGCACCATTGGCGTTAAGGTGTGGATTTATAAAGGAGAGATTTTTGGCGAGAACCAAAAACCTACGAATAGCAAATAATCGATTACAATACAGCATCAGTTATTCATCGTCTATATTGGTATGCTTTTTCCAAAAAAAGTTAAACATAGAAAATGGCAAAAAGGCCGTTCCAGAAAGCGTATGGTGGAAACAAGAGGATTGCGCCTTGCGTTTGGATCGTACGGTTTAAAGAGCGATGGAGCAACATGGCTGACCAGTCGCCAAATTGAAGCGGCGCGTCGTGCGATGTCGAGATATGTGCAGCGTGGAGGGAAAATATGGATTCGTGTCTTCCCGGATAAGCCCATTACAAGACGTCCGCCTGAAGTAACCATGGGTGGAGGAAAGGGAAGTCCGGAAGGGTTTGTGTTTCCAGTGAAGCCCGGTCGGATACTGTTTGAGATTGATGGGGTGGATGAAACGATTGCAAAAGAAGCGTTAAGAAGAGCCGGCTCAAAATTATCGGTTAAAACGAAAATCGTTTCGCGAACATAAAGGAATTTACCAAATCTCTAATCTGTTTCCGAATTAAAAACCCGAATCATTATCGAATGATATGAAAGATTATTAGCAACAAGATAAGCTAGGTTAGCGAGGGAACAGTGTTAAGGATCATTCGCGGCAGCATAAGAGGTTGATGAGCGGATTATGAAAACAAAAGAACTTCGATCTAAATCAGCAAAAGAACTTAATGAGCAACTGCGAAAGGAACAAACAGCTCTTGCTGCTTTTCGTTTCCAAAGTGCGAAGGGGAAAAGCAAAAATGTCAAGTCCGCAAGAAACTCTCGCCGCACCATTGCGCGTATCCTTACCATTTTAAAAGAAAGCAATTATGGAACAAAAACATAAACAACGATTACGAGGACTTGTCGTTTCGGATAAAATGGAAAAAACTGTTGTTGTAAAGGTAACGCGTCTTCGCAAACACCCTTTATATAAAAAGTTTATGAAACGGAGCAAGCGTTATAAAGCGCACGACGAGCGAAATGAGTATCATATTGGAGATAGGGTGATTATTGAAGCGTCAAAACCGATCTCAAGAGATAAGCGGTGGAAAGTAGTTAGTAAGATATAGCACAATATGCAAAGTATACATATCGGTATAAAGGTATCCCGCGTTGAGGGACAATTCCAACGTTTTGCATTCCGAGATTTGGTTTTTGATTTTTGCTTATTATGATTCAGCCGCGGACACTGTTAAAAGTAGCAGATAATTCCGGAGCGAAAGTCATCCGGGTATTTAAAATTTTAGGAGGAACACGGAGACGGTATGCCCATCTCGGGGATGTTGTTGTTGCTTCTGTGCAAACAGCGGAACCCCGCAAGCAGATTAAGAAAAAGGATAAGGTGCGCGCTGTTATTGTCAGAACAAAAGCTCCTGTTCGCAGATCTGACGGATCTTATGTTCGGTTTGACGAAAATGCGGCGGTGGTAGTTGATGGATTTAATCCCCGCGGTGGGCGTATTTTTGGCCCAATACCAATAGAGCTTCGTGAAAAGGGTTTTGGAAAGATTATATCGCTTGCGGAAGAAGTTGTATAGAGAAAATCTGTTTACAAAGGTATGTGTGTAACTACAGTTTATTTTTTTACCATAGTACATATAACAGCAATGAGAACCATTATTGATAACAACGGTATCTTTCTCTACCCACTGGCGGAGCAGTGAACTTTTGGCATGAAAGTAAAAAAAGGTGACATGGTATATATCGCTAAAGGAAAGGACAGGGGGCGAACCGGGAAAATTATTTCCATCTTTCCGAAAACGGGCAACATTATTGTTGAAGGGATAAACATAAAAAAACGGCATGTTCGTCCTCGCCGTTCAGGCGAAAAGGGGCAGGTTGTTGAAATTCCGGGACGAATTTCGGCCTCAAACGTGAGTTTGCTCTGTCCCAACTGCAAAAAATCGGCACGTTTATCCTACCAGGTTCATGAACATGGAAGGTCACGGATTTGCAAGAGATGTGGGAGTGTTGTATAGTATTTTCTCCTTCACCGCTTTGTTGTTTATTGTTTTAAGCAAGAGGTGTTTATCCGGATCGCACGCATGCTGCCAATGAGAATAATTTTAAAATAGTTAGAGTAATAAGAAATTATAACCATGCTTACACTATTAGACCACTATAAGAAAAAAGTCATTCCTGCCATGAAGGAACATTTTCATTATGGTAATGTCATGGAGGTTCCTCGCTTTGAAAAAGCTGTTATCAATGTCGGTATAGGGCGGGTACAGGATCGCAAGGAGCGGGAGAGCATAAAACACATGCTTTCTCTTATCACGGGTCAAATGCCACAGGAACGACCGACAAACAAGTCTATCGCATCTTTTAAAATAAGAGCGGGCGCTATTGTTGGGTATCGGATCATGCTTCGCGGAAGGCGTATGTATGAATTTCTTTCAAAACTGATTTTTGCTTCCATTCCACGCACGCGTGATTTTCGAGGCATTCCTCTTTCCAATATTGATGAAAGCGGTAATTTAAACCTTGGCATACGGGAACACATTATTTTTCCCGAGACGATTGGTGAGGATATTTCCAAAATTTTTAGCCTCCAAATAACTGTTGTTACAAACGCTAAAACGAGGGAAGAAGCAATAGAACTTTTCCGCCAGTTTGGTTTTCCTTTGCAGAAAGAGGGTCAGGAAAAGTAAATGTGCCGGAAATTTTAGGCTGCTCCACGTCTTCGGCTTGACTTCGCATCTTAGAAGAAGGTATACTGTACCAACACCATGGCGAAGGTTTCTGTTATAGCGAGAGCAAAGAAGAAGCCGAAGTTTACAACCCGCATAGTGCGGCGTTGTTTTCGATGCGGCCGTAAGCGTGGTTATATGGGAGATTTTGACCTTTGCAGGATTTGTTTTCGTGAGCTTGCACACGAAGGGTATGTGCCCGGCATAAAGAAATCGAGCTGGTAAGGTAGTACATGCGACATGACAAACCTCAATGAAAATGAAACGATAGTGCTTTTTGCACGTTGCATGAGCTTTGGATTTTTGACTTTTCATTTTTAATTTTAATGATGTCTTATGACTGACCCAATAAGTGACATGTTAACACGCATCAGAAACGCGCAGCTCGTTGGAAAGGCAAGCGTCGTTGTTCCGTATTCCGCGCTGCTTTGGAATATAGCAAAGCTTTTACAGGAAGAAGGATATGTAAAAAAGGTGACGAAGCGCGGGAGGAAAGACAAACGTTTCGTTGAATTTGACGTTTTATATGATGAGCATAAAAAACCAGCAATTCACGGCATAAAGAGAGTTTCCAGACCCGGGAGGCGCATGTACCAAAAAACGCGACTATTGCGCCCCGTAAAAAGTGACATCGGCATCTCTGTTCTTTCTACTTCCAAAGGACTTATGACCAACAGGAAGGCCGTTCGTGAAGGACTCGGCGGAGAAGTGATGTTCGAGATATGGTAACGGACAAATGCCAGATATAAATATCAAATAACAAAACGCCAAATAGAAAACCGAAGTTAAAAACGAACATCATGACACTTTTTACAAGAGTACATATGACAACAAACAGCACAATCATTCCCAATAACATAACATTATTCTTGCCCGCCCGCTGGCGGATCAGCACGCTTTGAGCATGAGCCGGATTGGCAAACAACCTGTCATAATTCCCAAGGACGTTCATGTTTCTTTTAAAGGAGGGGTTATCACGGTCAAAGGACCAAAAGGGGTTCTTGAACTAGCTGTCCGACCGGATATTCGTTTTATCATAAAGGATGAATCTGTAACGTTAGTTCCGCAAAACACCGATGAGTTTATCGTGTCGTTATGGGGAACCTACCGTTCACATCTTCAGAATATGATAAAAGGGGCCACAAAAGGATATGAAAAAAGATTGGTTATTGAAGGGGTTGGATACCGTGCAAATCTCAAAGGCACTGATCTGGAGCTCAAGCTCGGGTTTTCACATCCAATAGTGGTGAAGGCACGCAGTGGAGTTGACTTCAAGGTGGAGAAAAACACTATTATTGTATCTGGAATTTCCAAGGAGCTTGTCGGTAATGTTGCAGCCTCCATCCGTTCTCTTAAAAAACCGGAACCGTATAAAGGAAAAGGAATCAAATATGAAAATGAGGTTATCAGGCGTAAAGTCGGAAAAAGAGCGGCTGGGACGACAATGTAGCAGAATAACCACCATGAGGAGACATATCAAAGGAAAAAACCACAACCAGATCTTCTTACGCAAGAAAAGGGTGCGTTCAAAAATCCATGGCACCGCGAGGCGGCCGCGCCTTTCAGTGCATCGCTCTTTGCGATATATCACAGCCCAGCTTATTGATGACGAGAAAGGTTATACGCTAGCTTCAGCGGGAAGCGTGTTGACAGCAAAAGGCAGAGAGAAAATAAAAACAAAAACTGATCAAGCGCGTCTTATTGGAGAACAAATTGCAAAAAAAGCTCTGCATCTTGGGATTAAGAGTGTTATTTTTGATAGAGGCGCTTACGCTTATCATGGTCGTGTCAAAGCGGTTGCAGAAGGCGCACGAGAAACGGGACTTCAGTTTTAATATTATGAGAAGAACAAGAGCAAAAAAAGAAACAAGCGACGTTGAATACAAGGTAGTGGATATGCGAAGGGTTGCAAGAGTTGTTTCGGGCGGGAGACGGTTCAGTTTCCGCGCAACCGTTGTTGCAGGTGACAGAAAAGGAAAAGTCGGTGTTGGAATTGGAAAAGGCAAAGACACCTCACTTGCTATTGACAAAGCACTGCGACTGGCAAGAAAATCGTTTATTTCAGTGCCACTCACTTCAAACAAAAGCATTCCGCATGATGTTTCTGCTAAATACGGTTCCAGCGCCCTCATACTGAAGCCCGGGAGGTTCGGCAGAGGCCTTGTTGCCGGAAGCGCCGTAAGGGTGGTGTTGGAACTTGCGGGCGTTGAAGATGCTACGGCAAAGATTACTTCGCGATCAACAAACAGGTTAAACAATGCCAGAGCTGTGTTAGAGGCCCTGAAAAGATTACAGCCGCTGAAAAACCATCCCTCCAAGTGATGTGTCGACTACATGCTTGTACAACAAATGGCGTCCAGCGCAAAGCAGATGTAAGTGAAGCATATATTATTGATTGTAAGTAGTTGAAATTTCTTTACTTTGTATGCAATTGCACAACCTTCAACCAAGTAAAAAAAGCAGAAAAGTCCGTGTAGGGCGTGGGGGAAAGCGGGGAACATATTCCGGACGGGGCATAAAGGGTCAAAAATCCCGCGCAGGAAGACGTATTCGCCCGGCCGTCCGTGATGTAATAAAACGGATTCCGAAAAAAAAAGGTTATCGGATGAAACGGTTTAAAGCAAAAGCCGCTGTAGTGAATGTCGGAGCGCTTGAGGCAAAATATGATAACGGAGAGAAAGTTACTCCACTGACGCTTCGGGCAAAAGGCCTTATTCGTGGAAATCTTAAAAAATCAGTTACCATAAAACTCCTCGGTTCAGGAAAGCTGACTAAGAAACTTCTTGTTGAGCATTGTCAGCTCTCCAAATCTGCCGATAGCAAGGTGAAAAAAGCGGGTGGAAGCGTTTTAGAACAATAATGGAAATACTTCTTCGCATCTTGAAGGACAAACTGTTGAGAAAAAAGATTCTCATTCTTCTCGGTTTTTTAGTTGTATTTCGCGTCGCAGCCGCTATTCCAACTCCCGGCATTGATGCAGAGCGCCTTCGTGTATTTTTTGAAGGGAATCAGCTCTTCGGACTTTTAAATGTGTTTACAGGAGGCGCCATGGATAATCTTTCTATCGTGATGCTTGGAGTTGGTCCTTATATCACCGCGACCATTATCATGCAGCTTCTTACCATGATGTTCCCCGCTCTCAAAGCTCTTTATCATGAGGAGGGAGAGGCCGGAAGGAAAAAATTTATGCAGTATTCGCGGCTGCTTACTGTTCCGCTTGCAATGCTTCAGGGATACGGTTTTCTCACGCTTCTTACAAGGCAGGGCGTTATAGACCCGTTGCCGTTTGGTGCCACATTGATGAATGTGGTTATTGTTACTGCCGGATCAATATTGCTCATGTGGATCGGGGAACTCATCAGCGAATATGGCATCGGCAATGGAGTTTCAATAATCATTTTTGCCGGTATAGTGGCGGGCATTCCAAGCGCAATGAGACAGGCATTGATCGCTTATGATCCATCCCAAATTCCAACATTTATCGGCTTTCTCGTCGCGTCGGTGTTGATCGTAGCCGGCGTAGTTATTGTGACGCAGGGAGAGCGCCCGATTCCTATTTCATACGCAAAGCGTGTTCGAGGCGCTCGAATGTACGGTGGCATTTCAACCTATCTTCCATTGAGGGTAAATCAAGCAGGGGTCATCCCTATCATCTTTGCTCTTTCAATACTGCTTTTTCCACAGATGCTTATAGGTTTTTTTGAGGGGTCAACCAATCCGATACTGCAGGCGATCTCTTCCGCGCTTTTGAGCTTTCTTCAGAAGTTGTGGATCTATGGGGCGCTCTACTTTATTTTTGTATTTTTGTTTACCTATTTTTACACGGCTGTTACGTTCGATCCGGATGCCATTTCAAATAACCTGCAAAAAAGCGGTGGTTTTATTCCCGGCATGCGTCCGGGCCGTCCGACAGCCCAGTATCTCTCGTATGTCATAAACCGCATTACTCTTGTCGGAGCGCTTTTTTTAGGTTTTATCGCCGTTCTCCCGTTTGTTATGCAGGGCATCACAGGTGCGGCGTTTCTTACTATAGGAGGAACAGCACTGCTTATTGTGGTTTCAGTGGTGCTTGAACTGGTGAAAAAAATTGAAGCACAGCTCACTATCCGGGAATATGAATAAAAAAGACCCCCGCACTGTTATTTTCATCGGGAAAGCGGGGTCGGGAAAGGGAGTGCAAGCAAGACTGCTTGTGGAACATCTCGGATCGAACAAGACACTATATGTATACAGCGGAGGAAAATTCCGCTCGCTGGTGAAGGAAACAAAAACACACACAACCCGACTCTTAAAAGAAAACGTTCTTGATGCCGGTGGGCTTGCCCCGCGCTTTCTTGCGATATGGGCTTGGGGAGATACGCTTATTAGAGAGTTTTCTCCGCATTATCATCTGGTGATTGACGGATCACCGCGTACATTAATGGAAGCGCAGGCGTTCGCTGAAGCGCTTGTGTTTTACGGGCGTGAAAAAAACGTGTTTGTTGTTATTTTAGATATTCCCCAGCAGGAAGTATTCAGACGCTTACAGCTCCGCGGCAGACATGATGATAAAAAAGAAGCAATCATGGAGCGTCTTCGTTGGTTTGATAAAAATATTCCCCCGATCATTTCATATTTTAAGAAAAAAACTTCTTTCTTCGTGATTGCCGTTGACGGGGTCGGTTCGGAAAAAAAGGTATTTGAACGAATAACATCGGCAGTCATTTGATAGCTCGTTTGGAAAAAGAAGTGCGGATTCTCAAAGAAGGGGGGAAAATCCTTTCCGGCATTTTGTCTTGTGTTTGTGAAATAGTACGTGCCGGAGTAACTACAAAAGAGCTTGATGCTCTTGCAGAACAGTTAATTTTTGAATCCGGCGCAACCCCCTCCTTTAATGGTTATATCCCCAAGGGCGCAAAAGGACCGTATCCCGCGACGCTTTGCACGTCGGTGAATGAAGAGTTGGTTCATGCAATACCCAGTGAGCGGATTTTGCGATCGGGTGATATTATCGGCCTTGATGTGGGGATGCAGTATAAGGGACTTTTTACTGATATGGCAGTCACGATTGGCGTTGGTAATATAAGCGATGAATTGAGGCAATTGCTCCAGGTAACAAAAACAGCTTTGGAGCGCGGAATAAAAGCAGCGTGTATCGGAGGGCATGTTGGAGATATAGGACATGCCATTGAATCGTATGTTCAAAAATATGGTTACGGAATTGTGCGCGAGCTTGTCGGGCATGGTGTCGGTCAAGCGGCGCATGAGGAGCCGCAAGTTCCCAACCACGGAAAGCGCGGTAGCGGGCCGAAGTTGCTTGAAGGGATGGTGCTTGCCATTGAACCGATGGTGACGTTAGGAGCTCCGGCGTTGAAACTCGCGGAAGATGGATGGGCGTGGGTTACCGAAGATGGAAAACCGTCGGCGCACTTTGAACACACCATTCTCGTAACCAAAAACGGCGCGGAAGTCCTTACAACATAACCGCGACACTACCACGCTGGTGGCACCAGCGTGGGTGATGGTTTGATGATATGGCAAGATATCTGGGAATTGATTACGGGACAAAAAAGATCGGCATAGCCCTTTCTGATGAGGGTGGGCGTATTGCTTTTCCGAAGGTTGTGATTGAGAACAATTGGGATACAGTTGCGCAATATCTATCAGAACTTGTTGAAAAAGAACGAGTCTGTACTATTGTTGTCGGTTTGCCGCTCGGTTTGGACGGCACTGAAACGGCCATGACGGCTAAGGCGCGTGCATTTGCGCTCAAGCTTAAAAACGAATTCCACCCCCCGGTAGTATTTGAAAAAGAAGTTTTAAGCACCAAAGCAGTAAGACCGAATACCACCACAAAGGAAATGATTGACGCATCTTCTGCGGCGTTAATCTTGCAGGGATATCTTGATAAGGTAAATGTTGTGTAATGTGTTTTTCATGGAATTTAAAACCCAAAAGCCGCCCTTAGGGGCGGCTTTTGGGTTTTATCCTTTCTCTTGCTTTGTTTGGGCTTATGAGTGTTGCCGTGTTCAATTATGGTCGGGGAAAGCTGGATATTGATTCTTTCAACTCTTCTCCCGTTGACGGAGTTGTGGTATCGCTCATTCCTTCAATACTTTTGCGCTTTTTTCGCTCGCGCAAGATATACAGGATGAACGCCAGAAGCGTCAGTAACCACAATATAAACAACAGCAAACAGCAATGAGCCCGAAGCCAGCGAAGGAAGTTTTTAAGTAATCCCGCAAACAATAGAGCTGCAAAACTTCGACCGCCAGCCGGGGTCGTTGTTTGCGCTTTCACTTCGGGTGTTTCAGTAATTGAGATGTCTTTTGGCTGAATTTCAGCCGGTGGTTTTATTGGTGTTTCTTTCTTCGGAGTTGTTTTTAAAGGTGCTGAATCACTTGCGGAAGTACTTGTTTTTTCTTCCTTTTCTTCTTTCTCTTTCTGTGCAGGTTGAGAGGGCTTGGGCAGTTCCGTTTTTCTCGGGCCTCCGCCTCCAGCTCCTGGAGCCTGACTTGCAAGAATAATTCCATGACCTGCCGGAGGTGACGGAGGTGTTCCGCCGCCGTTGCCGCCCGTTCCGCTATCATCGTTTGCGCCATCACTTGGGCGCAAAACCGTGATGCTAAACGAAGAAGTCGCTTTACCGAACAAATCCTTTGCTTCAATAAGTATCTCGTACGGTGTTGAGGAAGCCTGACTTTCATCCGGAATCCATTCGATGATGCCGGTTGAGGTTGCAATGGTCATGCCGGCAGGTTCTTCCAAAAGACTGAAAGATATAGGATCACCTTCCGGATCCACGGCCTCTGCATCATACGAATAAAGCTCATGGACTGTTGCGGTTGTTGGGGGAGCAAAATCAATAAACAGGGGAGGCAGATTTATCTCTGTTGACGTTGCCATGACGGTGATAAACGTTTCATGCGTACTGGTACCGGTTCCGTCAAATGCAAAGAATGTTGCAGTCGAAGTACCCGTTTGTTCGGGAATCCAAGCAAAAAGCCCTGTGCTTGTTGCATATGTTGCCTTGTGAGGAAGATTTGCGGTGATAACGAGGGCATCCCCATCGGGATCCCCCGCCGTTACGGTAAATTCAAGCAATGTTGCAACGGTTGTCGTTGCTTGTTGGGGGCCAGTGAAGACGGGAAGGCGGTTTTCTTCTGCACGTTCAATACAGGGAGAAAATATCAGTTGCTCATCCGGAATAAACTGAAAGCCCGATGCTCTGGTGTGCCGTTCTGCAAAGTATATATCAACTGTTGAAGTTCCCGCGCTAAGCTCAAGGGTTGTTGTTGTCGCGACGAACGCATGAGTTCCCCCGAGGTTTAAGACCTCCTTGTCATTTATGAACACCCACGAATCATCATCAGAACCGATTATGACGGGGTACCTTCCGGTATTTGCGGCATAGACCGATCCTGTCCAGTGCACAGCGAAATGATACGGGTCGCCGTCTAAACCATTATCTACCGGAAAGTAATTGTCCGGATTGTTGAACGAATCTATTGCGTCGTTTCGCTTAAAGCTCAAGAACGATTCGTCAAACCAGTCGTAGTCAGACGGCGCCGTTCCCGCTATAATCCCCGTGATTCTTTTTTCAACATCGGGGTGGTTATTCGGCAGATTATAGTACAATCCATATAGGCCCTTTATACTGCACTCGGGAGTTTCATCGGTTCTGTCTTTTTCATGTTCTCCATGGATGCGGATTTCTGTTACCGCCAATGCCGTATCCCCGGACATTTCCACTTTGTACTGAATAAATTGCCCGTTTGGACTTTGAATCGCACTTTCGTTCAATGGCTGGAAGGATCCTAACGCATCGGTGTTTGCACCTGTTCGCGTCATAAACGTAACAGCTGATGTAGAAGTGGTATTTCCGTCGAATGAAAGCGTTGTCCAATTTGTGGTTGTTCCTGCGTCAAACACGGATGAAACAAGCGTTCCTAAACCAGGACTTTCCTCTGTATAGAGAACAAGCTCTCTTATTTCCACGTGTCCTGTGCCATCTTCCGGCACGCGAGTTATGGTCAGTTTTACGAACCGCACCGGCGTTGGATCAAACAGAAACTGCTTTGTTCCCGCTTCTGTGTTGCCGGTAACCTCTGCGATTCGTACTTCTTCTCCGGCAAATGCCCCGGTTTGGGAAATATCAATGCGGAAATCAACGGGCAGTTCAGATATTATATGTTCACTTACTTTCCCTTTGGAGATGACAAGGTCAATTCGCGAGAGCAGTCTTGCTTCGTCGAGCTCAAGCTGAACCCACGCCGGGATCACATGGCTTTCCCAATAAGTTGAGTCATCGGCGTCCGCGACGTTTCGGGCGCGATGATGGGGAATTTCATCCCCCGCAGTCACGGTCAGCGTGTGGGTGTCTACGGTGTGTGTTTGTGTTTTAAGGCGAAGCTCTCCAGGTATTGTTGTGTTGATATCGTCCGCTGATTCATACTGGTTTATTGACGATGTTCCTGCGCCTCCAGACCAGTCGGTTTGTGTCCATACGATTTCAGCTCCAAATACCTGAAGCGGCGCGGCAGTAAAGGCAAGAGAAAAGAATATGTATAATATTCTTTTCATACCATCCCAGTAATTACCTAATGTATAAGACCTTATAATACGCGCTGGCGAGGCATCTCAATTACCTATTCAGTTTTAAAGGAGCATGATGTATTGGTAACGGATGGCATTGTAATATATTTGCGTTTTTATGTCAAAGGACGCTGCTCCGATCCCTCGCGGTTTTAAAAGAAACTCAAAGGTATGATACAATGACTTTATGGAACAGAAGGATATATATCTCTCGGTTATCATTCCGGCATATAACGAGGATGAGCGAATAGAAATAACAATACATCAGGTATATAAGTATCTTGCACGAGTACCATATACGTGGGAAATAATTGTTGTTTCAGATGGCTCGAAAGACCTTACCATACAGAAGGTTTCTCAGCTTGCAAAGAAGATTCCCAACGTTTGGTGGATTGATCGGAAAGAAAATCGCGGCAAGGGCTATACCGTCAGGGAGGGGATGTTGAAAGCCAACGGACGCCTTCGCCTTTTTGCGGATGCTGACAACTCAACAGATATTTCGCATTTTGATAAAATGCGCCCGCTTTTTGATAAAGGGTATGATGTGGTTATTTGTTCGCGAGATCCGAAAGACGCCGCCGGCGCTCGGCAGGAGGTATCACAGCAATGGCATAAGCGCCTCATTGGTAACATTGGAAACCTGTACATCCAGCTTCTTGCGGTGCGCGGCATTTGGGACACACAATGTGGATTTAAAGCATTTAGAGCTGATGCTGCAAAGAGGATATTTTCAATTACTCGTATAAACAGGTGGGGTTTTGATGTTGAGGTGCTTGCGCTTGCCCGTGCGATGAAGATGCAAATCGGCATTGTTGCGGCTTACTGGGTAAACGACCCCCGCAGCAAAGTGAAGTTGTCAGGTTATCTTTACACTTTATGGGAAACAACAAAGATAGGTTGGTGGATACGCAGAAATAGGTATCACATGTCTGATGACCGTTAAGCGGCAGTTATAATGATGGAACACCCTAAAACGGAATTGCGTCAGGATCCGGTAAGCGGTGAGTGGGTGCTTTTAAGCACCGTGCGCGCGAGGAGGCCGAACCAATTTGCAAGGAGCAAAAAAGAAAAATCCCCGCCGCGAGCCGCATGTCCTTTTGAAGATCCGCAAAAGTCAGGAAACGGCTCTCCTCTTTTATGGTTCGTGCATCCTCAAAAACGCAAGAAGGGGGATGTTGTTGTGCTCCGCGACTGGTTTTTACAGGTCATTCGGAACAAATATCCCGCTTTGTCTCATCATTATAAAACATGCCCAACGCTGATCCGTGACGGCGTCGGCGCGTATATGCAAGGCGTTGGTTTTCATGAAGTTGTTGTGACAAGCCCTCACTCCAGAAGCATTGCTCATATGAGCGTTGAGGAGGTGGAATTGATTATTCGGGCTTACCAGGAACGCATCCATGATCTTTCCGCGGAAAAATGTCTTGAGTATGTTTTGGTCTTTCATAATCACGGGCGGGAAGCCGGCGCTTCCATCTATCATCCCCATTCGCAGCTCATTGCGCTCCCGATCGTGCCTGCAGATGTGCATGTTTCTATTCAGGGTTCACGCAGATATTATCATCGCAAAAGACGCTGCGTACATTGTGATATCATTCGGTGGGAACGACGAAAGAAAGAACGGGTGCTTTATAAAAATAAGTCGTTTATTTTGCTGGCTCCTCATGTTTCCAAAGCCGCGTTTGAGATGCGCATTTATCCGCTGAAGCATCAATCACGTTTTGAAAGCATTGCCACGAAAGATCGCCCGTTGCTGGCCGACGTCCTTATTGCCGCGCTGCGCAGCATTTATCGCGGTTTAAATGACATAGCATATAATTACTTCATTCACACCACTCCGTTTGGCAGAGGTCATTTTGATCATTATCATTGGCACTTAGAGATATTGCCTAAGACTGCAACCTTCGGCGGCGTTGAACTAGGAACGGGTCTTGAGATTGTTACCGTTTCGCCGGAAGACGCCGCTCAGTATCTAAGAAGATTTGTCAGTAAATGAAACTATTCACAAAGACAATGGGAGCGCTCCACGCGCTTTATCATTGGACGCTTGCATGGGCTTCGCATCCCTACGCCGCATTGGCCCTTTTTCTCTTAGCTTTTTTTGAAAGCTCTGTTTTTCCTATTCCGCCGGATGTGCTTCTCATAGCGATGGTTGTTGCCGTTCCGCTGAAATGGTTTCGCTATGCAACGATTGCCGTTGTTGGTTCTTTGCTCGGCGGTATTGCAGGATACCTTATTGGATATTTCCTTTACGGGACCGTCGGAGTTGCTATTATTGATTTTTATCACGCTGAATCCCTCGTAAAGGAGATTGGAAACCGATATAGCGCCTATGCGTTTTTAGCGGTGTTTTCCGCGGCATTTACCCCGATTCCTTATAAAGTGATTACACTTTCTGCGGGATTTTTTAAGATTCAGCCACTGACATTCCTTTTCGCTTCTTTGCTGGGACGGGGTCTTCGCTTTTTTCTTGTTGCAGGGCTTTTGCGGATCTATGGCGAGCGCATGAAAATATTTATACACCGCCATTTTGATACCCTTGCAGTGCTGTTCGTCGTGCTCCTGATCGGCGGCTTTTTGGTGTTAAAGTTCTTCATTAAATGATCAGATGATATACTGATTTTATGTTATATGAGTATACTGCCGTTTCTGTTTGATGAGAGATGAAAACTGAAAACCGTCCAGAATATTTTTAAGACCAAGTGGTTTTATGAAGAAACTTATCGTTGCAAACTTAAAGATGAATCCGAATAGTCCAGACGCCGCCCGGAAGCTTTTTTACGAAATACGAAAAGGTGCGCGGAGATTTCAGCGTGTTCATATAGTAATCTGCCCCCCGTTCGTTTTTTTGCCTCTCTTTAAAAAGCTTACCGATAATTCCGGAGGCATTTCACTTGGTAGTCAGAATCTCTTTTGGGAAGGGGCAGGGGCGTATACCGGAGAGATATCAGGCGCGATGATACGCGGTGTTGGCGGCGAGTATGTCATCGTCGGACATTCTGAGCGAAGAGCGCATCTGGCAGAAACGGATGAAATGGTAAGAAAAAAACTGAAAGCATCGTTTGATGCAAGATTAAAGCCCGTCCTTTGTGTTGGAGAAGTGAAGCGGGATGGCGAAGGGAAATATTTTAGGTTTATACAAAAGCAGCTTGCCTCCGCTCTTAAGGGCGTTCCTAGAAGCTGTCTTTCGTCGCTCGCAGTTGCATACGAACCGGTGTGGGCTATTGGAACGGGAAAGCCGGCAACGCCGGATGATGTGCTTGAGATGGCACTTTTTATTGAGAAAACGCTGAGCACAATGTTTTCAAGAAAAATAGCCGCGAAGATTCGGATTTTATACGGCGGTTCCGTTGATTCAGCAAATGCTCCGGAATTTCTCGTAAAAGGACGGGTGGCCGGATTTTTAGTTGGGGGTCAGAGTTTGCACGCCGAGCGTTTCTTAGCAATAGTGCACGCAAGCGATGAAGTTGTATCATAAACTGCCTTCCATAAAAAACGCGCGCGTGAGAGGAAAGCGTGTGCTTGTAAGATGCGATTTTAATGTGCCGATAACAAACGGCAGGGTAGCGGATGATTTCAGGATACGCGCTTCTTTACCCACTCTCATATGGCTTTTTAAGCACAAGGCGCATCCAGTTCTTATCACGCACCTTGACCCAATCCGTTCGGTAAAGCCGGTAAGGGCAAGGTTGGAACAATTGCTCAAACGTCCCGTTCAGTTTCTTGAAAATGTGCGTTTCCATAAAGGAGAGAAAACGAATTCCAGGCGGTTTGCCGCATATCTTGCCTCGTTTGGAGATATGTATGTTAACGATGCCTTTAGCGCTTCTCATCGTCCGCACGCTTCTATTATCGGAATTCCTCAATTACTTCCTTCCTATGCCGGATTTTTATTTCTGAAAGAAATTAAGATTCTTGAAGAAGCGCTTTATCCCCCCCGTCCCTTTTTGTGTATTCTTGGGGGCATGAAACTGGAAACGAAGCTTAGTGTTCTTGAGCGGTTTTTAAAAAAAGCGGATCATATTGTCATTGTCGGCGCTATTGCAAACACATTTCTGCATGCAAAAGGGTATTTAGTGGGGAAAACCAAAGTGGAAAAAAACATGATCTCTACGATACAGCAGCGCTATCTGAAAAAGAAAAAGATTCAATTGCCCATTGATGTTGTTGTAACAAAGCATGTCGTTCGTGAAGCAAACAGTATAAAAAAGAATGATATGATTTTTGACGCAGGTCCCAGGACCATACAACTGATTGCCTTGTATGCGAAAAAATCAAAACTGGTGTTATGGAACGGGCCTTTAGGTCTTATAGAAAAAGGATATGTTAAGGGCACGGAAGATCTGATCCGCGTTTTAGGTGCATCGAAGGCGCGGGTGGTTGTGGGCGGGGGAGATACGCATGCAGTGATTAAGAGGATGAAAAAGGAACACCAATTTTATCATATTTCAACCGGCGGGGGAGCTATGCTGGAATTTCTTGAAGATGGCAGGATGCCGGGTATTGACGCGCTGTTAAAATCAAAAAGATGAGAGAGTGGGTTTTACGCGAGCAAAGTGAATATGGCCTTTTGGAGCTGTTGCTGAAAGCACGCAATATCAATGCGGGCGAATCGGAATCTTTCCTGCGTCCTGATTATGAACAGGACACCCATAATCCGTTTCTGTTTCGTGATATGGAAAAGGCAACCGAACGGTTTAAAAAAGCGATTGATGGGAATGAAAGAGTGATACTATTCGGCGACTACGACGCCGATGGAACCGGCGGAGCAGTTATTCTTTCGGATTTTTTAAGACAGATTGGTTTTTTGAATTTTGAGGTGTATATACCAGACCGCCATAAAGAAGGGTACGGGCTTAAAATGCAGCATGTAAGGGATTTTACAGCCGATGGAGCCGGGTTAATTATTACTATTGATTGCGGTGTAACGAACTTCAAAGAGATTGAGTATGCCCAAGCAAATGGAGTAGATGTCATTATTCTTGATCATCATATTATTCCTCCCGCGTGGCCACCGGCGCATGCTGTATTAAATCCCAAAAGAGAAGACGAACAATATCCTTATAAGTACATCTGCGGAACTGCCTTGGCGTTTAAGTTGGTCGATGCGATGATGAAAAAATACAAATGGAACGTGGTAGAAGGATGGCAGAAATGGTTGTTGGACGTTGTTGCCATTTCTACGGTTGCTGATATGGTTCCTTTAACCGGTGAAAACAGGGTGCTACTAAGGTATGGTTTGGCGGTGCTAAGAAAAACGCGCCGCAAGGGGCTTTTGGAGCTTTTCAAAAAAGCCGGAATAGATCCAAGGCGTATAACGGCAGAAGACATAGGGTATCTTATTGCTCCCCGAATTAATGCCGCAAGCAGAATGGCGCACGCCACTATTTCGTATGAGCTTTTAACAACGGATGATCAAACTCAAGCGGAGCGGTTTGCGGCGCACTTGGAGGAAATTAATTTGGAACGAAAGCAAAAAGTCAGAGACATTTTAAATGAAGCACAGCGTATGATAGCAGACAGATCGGCATTGCCGGAACTTATTTTCATAGGAGATGCATCGTGGCCCGCAGGAGTGCTTGGTATTGTTGCAAACAGGCTCATGGAAGAATTTCATAAACCCTGCTTTGTTTGGGGTAGTGGCGGAGATTATTATAAAGGTTCATGCAGAGCGCCTTTTGGCGTTAATGTTGTGGATCTTATGAGAGAGGCGGGTAAAGAGTTTCTTCTTGACTTTGGGGGGCACGTTTCTGCCGGTGGATTTACTTTAAAAGCAGAACATCTTTTTCGTTTTAAGGAAAACTTGGCATCATTTCTAAGACAGACAGCGTCGCAGTTATCTTTTGAGCCGCTGGTACTGGATGCGAAACTGACGGTTTCCCAAGTTACAGAGCAAACGTTTAGCATCATTTCACAGCTTGAACCCTTTGGCGTTGAGAATCCTAAACCGGTCTTTCTTTTTGAACAGATAGAGCCGCTTGATGTCTGGGAACTTGGGAGTAGCGGTCATGGGCACGTGAAATTGCGGTTTAAAGGAGAAAACGGCAAAACCGTGACGGCTGTCGGTTTTTCTCTTGGAGATATTTTGATTAAAAAAATAAAGCCGGGCGTTAAGATGGATGTCGCCGCATCATTTGGAGAGAATTATTGGAACGGGAAAAGAGAGCTTCGGCTGCGCATTGAGGATGTCAGATGGTCTGATGAAAGAATGCCTATAGCTGTAGATACAAGTTTCAGATATCAAAATGCAAAATGAAAAGGCAAGGTTTACAGTATTTCAACATTTGCTTTTGATTTTTGGTTTTAAATAAATATGAAAAAGATGGAAAAACTCATTGTTTATACTGACGGAGGCGCTCGGGGAAATCCCGGGCCAAGCGCCATTGGCGTGGTGATTCAAAATGAGAAAGGAGAAACGCTGAAAAAGTATGCTGAAGTAATTGGGGAAGGAACAAACAATGAGGCTGAATACGCCGCTGTCCTTTTTGCCCTTAAGAAGCTTAAACATCTTTTTGGTAAAACGAAAACCAGACAGATGAGCGTTGAAATGCGCATGGATAGCGAATTGGTCGCCTCGCAGCTTTCAGGAAAGTACAAGGTAGAAAACAAAAATCTCCACGAACCGTTTATTAAAATATGGAACGTAAGAATGGATTTTGAAAATCTGGTTTTTATGCATGTTCCGCGCTCTGAAAATAAAGAAGCCGATCGGCTTTTAAATGAGGCGCTTGACGGAAAGAAACAGCGCTCGCTTTTATGAGTCTTATAAAGGAACGGAATCAAGAAAAACTCTTTGTCGTTGTTGCGCTTGTTATGCTTGTGGCTTGGGAGGTTTTTGTAAAGTTCTTTGCTTCTATTCCCATACTGCACCTTATCGTCACATTTCAGCTTGATAAATTCTTTCATGTTATAGGAGGGGCGTTTCTTGCGGGGGTTTTTCTTTTACTTTCAAGGAACCTGCAATTGCTGCAAACGCTTCTTTTAGTGCTTGTGTTCGCTGTTTTCTTTGAGGTGCTGGAGTTCTTATTTGATGGAGAAGTTATAGATTTTTTCTACAACCGCCCTGATCTTTGGGTTGGTGACCTTGTTGGAGATATTATTGCGGGGCTAGCCGGCGCTGTGCTTTATTGGAAAGCAACACTTGGGAGAAAAAAGGTAACGCAAGCTTGATCATTACTTGTACAAGGTGAGGTCTTGTATGATCGTATTGGGTTTTATTTCTAAGTAAAAGGTCCCATGCATTGCAGAGGGGACCTGTGACTAACTCTCAATGAACCTTGCCGCACAATGATTTGGCTAGAAATAGCACAACATTTGCGGTATGGCATCGGGAGAAAAACTTTTCTAAAAAGAGGATGTTACTCACTTTGACAGGAACATGTGACATTCTTCCCATCATTGGTTTTCACTGCCAGAACTTGCGAGGACAAATTTGCTCTCGCTTGAGAAATAATCGTCAACCTGTTCCTTAAATGGAGGAATATGAAACTTCATGACTTCGGTTTCGGCGTCAAAGCTCACTTTTATGCTCCCATTTTCCGGTATTTGTACCGAGGGATGATCAAACACAAAGAAAAGGATGCGCGTTTGATCCTTATAAATGGTGTAGTGATTGCTCCAGTCTTGTTCAAGTTCAGTGAGTACAAAGTGATGGTCTGTAGTCATGATCGAATCGTCGCCGGTAGAGAGCTCAGCTGATTTTGGCATAAAACGAATTGGATCATCATTATTGGACTTTACCAGTACGCTCACTACAAGGTAAGGCGGCGCAAGGAATGCCTTATGCGCCCGCATTGTTAACGATGCGTATCTTCCGCCGCCACCTTTAGAACCGGTGAGCTTATTGCCGCTGACAAGGTAGTTTTTGCGCAGTTCACTCTCAAGCGTTTTTTCATTTTCCGATTCGCGGACGATTTTATCCGCACGAGCCGCCTTTTGCATTGCTTCGTCCATTTTCTTCCCTGTTTGTTTTTGAGCTTCCGCAGCCTGACTTCTGGCTTGATCAGTTTCTTTCCGCAATTGAGTGATTTCCGACCGGGCTTTTTGAAGTTGGTTTCTTGTCTCTTGCAGTTCTGATTCCAAAGCGATGACGGACTGTGTTGCTTTTTCAAGATCCTCCTCGAGTGCTTTCTGTTCAACTTTTTGTTCAGTTGGACAAACAGCTTTTCCGGAAATCCCGTTTATAACGAGATATTCGCCGGACGTAAGAGACGTCAGCATTTCAGGAGTGATGGTTTTTAGGACACTTCCAGTGCTCGGATCAAAGCCGGGGAGAGAAAATAGTGCGATCGTGCCCGGATCCCGGAAACCATACCACACAATTCCTTTCCCAGTGAGCATGTCGAAGTAGTTGTTACACTCAACATCAGGAATGCCAAGCTTTCTGGTTTTTCTCCAAAGCTTGTATTCTATTGCCGCTGACTTATTTCCCTCAAATTCCTTAAACCTGACGCCGGTTTCTTGATCATACGGGCATGTTCCATCAACAGTTCTGCTTGCCAGCTTAAACCCGTCAAGGGTCTTTAGATAGCACTTCATTGGCTCTCCAGTATCACTGCGATATACGATTGTCCGAGATCCGTATACAAGCCAGAGTCCGCCGAGCAGAAAGATAACTGATGCTGTAGTGAATATCTCTGCCTTTTTACGAGCAAGCCACCACCAAAGAAACATGGGGGAAAATAGTATTGTTGTAAGCGTTGCATAGGCGGCAATCCATCTGGCAAGCGTGGTATCCAGCGCGAACGTTGAAACCAGACGTTCAACGTACCAGTCAAAAAGCACAAAGCCGATGATCAGTTTGACGGAAAAAACAACAAATGCAAGACCGAGAACGAAAAGAAGAAATGCCACGGAAAATCTAAGGAAGTTTTTTATCAACCGACGCAACTTTACAACAACGTCTGACCACTTCATTTTCGTTCCTTTCCTTTCGCATCCCATACTTTCACTGGCGGATGGTCCATCGCAACCAGAAAAGCAAGGACGAAGAGGTTAAACAGCAGTCCCGAGATGAACCAGAACAGAGGATTCATCCCTTTCCGTTTCGCCACTACTCCGCAGACCACCCCAACGAGGATGTCCAGGAGCAAGAGGTAGGTAAGTCCCACTGGAGTATCTCCTCTTTTTTGAGTTATCAAAGAGCTTATACCATTACAGCTCTGCTTTTTTCATATCACTGTTATAAAAAAATGTCAAGTTTTTGTAATGCTGGAAAAGCATTGAACCTACTAACGAAAACCTTGACTTCTGTGTTATGTTATGCCATTATTGAGATGGATTTTCTTTTAAAGGAGAAAAGAGATGAAAAGACTGATGTTTGGTCAAAGAACGGATCTTGCTATGAAATTCTTCGTAGCTTGCGTAGCCCTTCCTTTCCTTGGCGCAGTACTCGCGGTGATAGGATTTGCAGCACAGAACACTACTTCTATGGTTCTTGGCATTATCTGTGTGCCGCTTGCCTTTATTGCTCTCACTATTTCGCTACAGTTGGGGTATGAAGTAAAGCACGGTGACAGTGGGCACCCACTTTTCTTTGAAAGGTGGGTGGTGAAAAAACACAACTGAAAGGAGATGATAAAATGAAGAAGGAAAGGTTAAATTTCAACGAGAGAATGAAGTTCTCCAATATATTCTGGGTGTTGTGTATCCTGCTTTTTGCATCCGGCGTTCCTGTTACTGCAATAGGACTTTCGATGTCGAAGCTCTCGTTTGTTGTATCGGGCGCTGGCATCGTAATAATCGGATTTGTATCGTTCTACATTTCTCTAAAGTTGGAAGACGAAGCCCGCCACGGCGATAGAGACCATCCATTGTTCTTTGAAAAATGGATGGCGAAAAAATGAATTGGGAATGGTTGCCCATTAATTGGGAAGCAGTGCTTGCGATTATAACAACCATCTATACGCTGTTAATCTTTGTTACCCTTCTCTACGTTCGCAAACAAGTTAAGGAAGCGGCTGAGGGCAGAACGGTCCAAATCTCATTTGCCATATTCAACGAATTGGAAAATGAGGAAGTACGAATTGCGCGGCGATATCTCTACGAAACGGTGCCGGAGGATATTGCTGGCCTACCAGATGAAAAAGTGAAGCAGCACTTGGAGGCTTGTGCGAGAGCATTGGTCGCCTTTGACATCGTTGGATATCTACTGTGGCAAGAATACCTTGATCCCGATCCAATCTTAGCCCTTTACTGGTCTGCAATATGGAAATGCTGGAAAAGAGGCGAAAAACTTATCAAATGGGCTCGCGTGAAACGGGGAGACCCGACGCACCTTACGATGTTTCAGCATTTGTTTCACATTAGCGATGCCCATCGCCAAGCGAACGAGTATGCAGAACCGCGGTTTTACTAAGAACCATCCATCAGTCAATAATGCCCGTCATGCTTTCAGCGCGGCGGGCTTTATTTTCCCGACAAATACGCTCATAATACATCATGCCCTTTTGGAAAAAAGCTATGCTCGTTCTCCTCGGCACCGCTGCGGTTTTTATCTGGTCAGTGGCGCTTGAGGGGCAACGCGATGGTTTGCTGAAGGTGTATTTTTTGGATGTGGGACAGGGGGATGCGATTTTTATTGAAACTCCGTCCGGAAACCAGATGCTTATTGACGGCGGGCCGACTGATATGATTTTATCGCGCCTCGGTGATGTGATGCCATATTATGATACATCCATTGACATAGTAGCGCTGACGCACCCACAGGATGACCATTTAACCGGCCTCATCCCGGTTTTGAAAAAGTATGATGTTGAGATGTTTATTCATCCGGGAGCAGTTGGAACATCCGCTTCGTATAGGGAGCTGGAGAGGGTTATGGGCGGTTTGGACATGAAAAACGTTGAAGCAGCAGCCGGTATGCGTATCCATTTAGATGACGAAGTGTATATGGACATCTACGCCCCCTACGAGAAAGGTCGTGAATCCGACAACTTAAATGAAATTATGCTAATAGGAAAACTCCATTTCCGCGATGCATCTCTTATACTTACGGGAGACGCAGAAAAAATAGATGAGATTAATTTGGCTTCAAGCAATGCGGATCTCGAAAGCGACGTGTTAAAAGTTTCTCATCATGGATCGAAGAACTCCTCAACCGCGCTTTTTCTTGAAAGGGTAAGTCCCCAGCTTGCTATTATCTCATCTGGGGTTAATCGTTACGGCCATCCTCACGCGGATGCGATAGAGCGGCTGAGAGCGGCAGGCGCGGAGGTACGGCGTACGGATCAAGAAGGAACCATTACCCTCGTGAGCGATGGAAATGCGTTTTTGGTTGTCAGGCAGTAAAAAAATGTTTATACTTTTTTCATATGACCGGGCCACAAATGGAAAGAACGCTGATTATCATAAAGCCCGATGCCGTTCAGAGGAATTTGCTTGGAGAAATTGTCCACCGGTTTGAACGGAAAGGACTTAAGATAGAAGGATTAAAGATGACGCGTTTGGATGATCAAATACTTGATGAGCATTATGCCCATCATAAGGATAAGACTTTTTTTGAATCACTTAAAAAATCCATGAAATCCTCTCCCGTGATTGTCGCTGTCCTGTCCGGAATTAATGCAGTACAAGCTTGCCGTGTCATTGTGGGGCCGACATATGGAGTTGAAGCGGGCGCGGGAAGTATTCGCGGAGATTTTTCAATGAGCATACAAGCAAATCTGGTACATGCGTCCGACTCAAAAAAAACAGCTGATGAGGAGATCAAGCGGTTTTTTAAATCCGAAGAACTGTTTGAATACATCAGAATTGATTTTGAACACGTGTATGGTGAAGAAGACCGATCCCCGTAGCGTATGAAACTTTCTTTCCATGGGGGCGCTCAAGAAGTAACAGGGGCAAATTATCTTCTTGAGACGCCGAAAACGAATGTGCTTATTGATTGCGGCCTTTTTCAATGCCCCCAGTTTTGTTCGCTTCAAAATTATGATGCATTTCAGTATGATGTAGCGTCTGTTGACGCGCTTTTTATTACACACGCGCATGTCGATCATATTGGCCGCATTCCAAAGCTCATGCGTGAAGGTTTTCGTGGGAAAATCTATTCCACGGCTCCGACCAAAGAGTTTTCTGTCTTAATGCTGGAAGACAGTCTGGGACTTCTCCAAAAGGAAGCAGACAGGCATGGAGTGGAGATGTTTTACAGCGAAGATGAAATTAAAAAGGCCATATCAAGGTGGGAGGTTATTGAATATGGAAAACAATTCAGTGTTGGCGAGTTGAATGTCATGTTCACTGAAGCGGGCCACATACTCGGTTCTGCTCTTGTGGAGATAGCGTACGGAGATAAAAAATTGCTTTTTACGGGAGATCTTGGAAATATACCCAGTCCGCTGCTTCGGTCATATGCAATGCCGCGCGGCGTGACGCACCTTGTCATTGAGTCCGTTTACGGAGACCGTTTACATGAAAGCTCAACACAGAGGAAGCTGAAACTTGAGCGCGCCATAGAAGATACGGTACACCGCGGGGGTACGATCATGATCCCGGCGTTTGCGCTGGAAAGGACGCAAGAACTGCTGTTTGAATTAAATGAATTGGTTGAACATGGAAGAGTTCCTTCCATGCCGGTTTTTATGGATAGTCCCTTAGCCATCAAGGCGACAAGTATTTATAAGAAATATGCCGGTTATTTCAACAACGACGCTAAAAAGTTAATAAAAGAAGGAGATGATTTGTTTCGCTTCCCGAATTTACATTTCACGCTGAAGACGGAAGAGTCAAAAGCAATCAACAACGTGCCGCCCCCTAAAATTATTATTGCGGGGGCCGGAATGATGCAGGGCGGGAGAATTGTGCATCATGCTATGCGGTATCTTCCCGACCCCAACAATACCATTCTTTTTGTCGGTTACCTTGCCGCCAATTCTCTCGGAAGAAGGATTTTTGACGGCGCAAAACAGGTGGAGATTTTTGGTGAACGTATTCCCGTACGGCTTGATGTGCGTGCGATAGGAGCCTATTCCGCGCATGCGGACCACGATGCTCTGATGGAGTTTACAAACGCAACACGGGATTCGCTTCAGACAGTATTTGTTGTCCAGGGAGAGCCGCATGCGGCGCTTTTTCTTTCACAGCGTATTCAAGATTACCTCGGAATTGAAAGCAGAGCTCCTAATATAGGAGATGGGTTTGAGTTATGATATATTATAAATAAATTAAAGCATGGGTCATATTGAGCAGTTGTCGTTATCGCCTCGCGGCGACAGATCAAACGGCAATTTATCTCTTATAAAGTTTAATCTTCGTTGCGTTCAGTACGCTTGAGCACATGAAATCAACACCGCATCAACATTTAAAGTACCAAATTTGTGTTTCCGGCGCCGCCGAAACAGGGCATTGCAACAAAAAAGCGCTTGATCAGGCAAAGCGGGTGGGCAGGGAAATCGCTTTACGAGGCGCTATATTGCTCAACGGAGCGACTACCGGATTCCCATATTGGGCCGCTATTGGCGCTAAAGACGCCGGCGGTTTTACTGTGGGCATTTCTCCTGCTGAAACAGAAAAGGAACACGTGGAGAAATATAAGCTCCCGATTGATTACTTGGATGCAATTATTTACTCAGGGTACGGTTATTCAGGAAGAAATATGCTGTTAACTCGGGCCAGTGACGCAGTCATCATAGGGTGCGGGCGCATAGGAACCCTTAATGAATTTACCGTGGCATTTGAGAACGGAAAGCCCATCGGGGTTTTACTGGATTCCGGGGGCACGACATCTATGATAAAAGACATTCTGAAAGCTTCTCACCGTGAAAAGGATAATCCAAAGGTGGTTTTTGAAAGTGATCCCAAAAAACTGTTGGATCAACTGATCGATTTTGTAAAGGAGGAAAAAGTGGTGAAGATATGATTAATGGCCGGGCCATTGACAGCTTAGGGCTCCTCGTGGGAATGATCGTTGGAGCAGGAATGTTTGCTATTCCTTATGTGGTCAGCCGCGCTGGGCTTTTGTTGGGGAGTATATACCTTCTCCTTGGCGTTTCTGTTGTCGCAGTGCTGCATACGCTCTACGGCGAAGTAGTTTATGTGATAAAGGAGCGTCATAGACTTCCCGGATATGCGCGGCTTTGTCTTGGAGCTTATGCGGGAGGACTTGCCACTTTTTCTATGGTATTTGGGTTTTTTGGCACCTTGCTTGCTTACGGCCTTCTGATGGGTATTTTTCTCCAGCAACTTATGGGTTTTGGATCTGCTGCCATAAACTCGCTTCTATTTTTTGTTGCAGCGCCGTTTTTCTTGCTTTTTGACTTGGAGCGCGTTGGCTTTATAAACTTCATTCTCACGATTCCTCTGTTGCTTTTTGTTTTCCTGTTGGGTTTGGTTGCACTGCCGCATATTGATTTCTCTGATGTCCCGCTTATTAACAGCGCTCAATGGTTTTTGCCGTACGGAGTGTTTCTTTTTTCATTTAGCGGCGCGGCAGCAATACCGGAAATTGCAGAAATGCTTAAAAAAAGAGAGGGACGGCTTTTTGAAAAGATTGTCTTTCTTGGAGCAATCATCCCGGCAGTTGTGTACGCTGTTTTTATGTTTGCTGTTGTGGGAGTTTCCGGCGGCGCTACAACAAGCGACGCGATTACGGGGCTTAAACCTTTTCTTGGCGGCAACATTGTTTTTCTTGGCGCCCTGATAGGGCTGCTTGCTGTGTTTACGTCGTATCTTGCGCTCGGTTTGGATTTGAGAAATGCGTTGTCCATTGATTATAAATTCGGGAAAGCGCGATCATGGCTTTTGATTTTTATCGTTCCGCTTTTGCTTTTTATCATTGGCGCAAGCAACCTGATTCGCGTGATCGGACTTGTTGGGGGTGTGATGATTGGTATAAACGGCATTTTGATATTGGCTTTAGCGCGCCACATCCGAAAATATTACAAACACCCGAAAGGCTTTATTCCCATTGGAACAGTTGTTCCGCAAGTTGTGATGGCGCTTTTCGCCTTGGGTATTGTTTGGCAGATTTTTACTGCCCTTTAAGTTTAAAGATGAAACATGAATGATGCCGGTCGTAAAAAAGAGTTGCTTTCGGGGCTGGAGCGGGAAATGGTTGAGAACACTGCTCTTCCTTTAAGGGAGGCGAACGTGGTTTTCGGCGAGGGAAATCCTAATGCTGCTTTGATGTTTATCGGGGAAGCCCCCGGCTTTCACGAAGATCGTTTAAAACGTCCTTTTGTGGGAAGAGGCGGACAGCTTTTAACCGAGCAAATTCTGGCTTTAGGGTGGAAACGGGAGGATGTGTACATAACAAACATCCTAAAACGCAGACCTCCCGATAATCGCGATCCGCTGCCGGAGGAGATTGAAGCATATAAGCCGTATGTAAAACGTCAGATAGAAATCATAAACCCCAAGGTTATTGTCACGCTTGGAAGGTTTGCCATGAATTATTTTCTGCCACAGGCAAAAATAACGAGAGACCAGGGCCGGGTGTTTGATGTCGGAGGAAGGATGATTGTGCCTATGTTCCATCCTGCAGCGGCGCTTCGGGGAACGGGGGTTATGAATCTGTTTAAGGAAAGTTTTAAGCAATTGCCGGATATTGTTCATGGAAAAGTGAAGCCGACAGCAGTTGAAAGCACTGCTGCTTTAGAACAAACGCAACCGACACGTCAAACAAACCTTTTCTAAAGAAAGGTTGCTAAAAAGCAAGTGCCGTCCTTTTTTAAGCATTGCATAAAAAACGAAAGCCCCCATGTAACACACGGAGGCTCCTTCTTGGGTTTGCAGTTGTAAGGGTTCGGTATGAGAAGTGTTGATGGCGTGTGGGAGGGTTTAGTGATACATGACGTATCGTGTCTTTTTAGTACGGACCATTATTACCTCCGCGCGCTATCAACACTTTTCAGATCTATGTTCTGATATAAGAATATCATTTTTCCGGTACTCATAAAATAGTTCTCAAGGCGCTGCTGTGGATAACTGCGGCAAAAGCCATGATATTTAAAAATAAAAGAGAGGAAAGTGGTTGGTGATATAATAAAAGGATTGGTTAGGTTATCAATCTTTTTTCAAGCCCAAAACCCGAATCATCGCGAAATTGTATAAGAGAATATGAGCGGCAGAGCGAACAGTTGATTAGTGAAAAACGTATTCGCGATTGTTGGGGATTACATGAAAGACGGATTAGCGCATAAGCGCATTTTTATATGTTTAATCAGGAAATAGCAAACATATTAAAAGAATTTTCTGAACTTTTGGAGATGAAGCGCGTTCCTTTTAAACCACGCGCGTACGAAAAAGCGGCAATGGCTATTAGTATGCTGGACAAAGATATCAGCGATCTTTATAAAGCCGGCGGCTTAAAAGCGCTGGAAGAAATTGCGGGCGTTGGAAGAGGAATTGCCGAACGCATTGAGGAGTATATCAAAACGGGCCATATGAGAGACTATGAAAAACTCAAGAAAAAACTCCCGGTGGATTTACGAGCGCTTACTTCTATTGAAGGGGTGGGGCCTCATATGGTGAAAATGCTGTACGATAAACTCCACATCAAGGATATTGACAGTCTTGAGCGTGCAGCGCAAATGGGTAAAATCCGAACCCTTCCCCACTTTGGCGTAAAGTCGGAGAAAAAGATTCTTGACGGCATCGCGTTTTATAAAAAAAGCCGGGGGAGGATGTCTTTAGGAGAGGCATTCCCCGTTGCGCGCTCGATTGTAAGGAAACTGCAGGAGATGGACGTAGTCTTACTTGCCGAAGCCGCCGGTTCTATGAGGCGTTGGGAGGAAACGATAGGCGATATTGATATTCTTGTTGTTTCCAATGCTCCTAAACAAGTCATGGATTTTTTCAGTTCCATGCCGGAAGTAACTCATGTGTATGCAAAAGGACTCACAAAAACGATGGTACGGTTCAGGCCCGGCATTGATGTTGATTTGCGCATTGTTCCCCGTGAATCGTTCGGTGCGGCTCTTCAGTATTTTACGGGCAATAAGAGCCATAATATTAAGCTTAGAAAAATTGCTATTGAAAAAGGATATAAATTGAATGAGTACGGCCTCTTTACAGGGAAGGGAAAGCGTCAAAGGAGCATTGCCGGTAAAACGGAGGAGGAAATCTATAAAGCGCTTGGCATGCAGTGTCCTCCTCCCGAGATGCGTCTGAATGTTGGCGAGATTGAACTTGCGAAAAGAAAAAAGCTCCCTCGTCTTATTACAATCGGAGACCTTAAGGGGGACCTGCAGGTGCAGACGTTTTGGACGGACGGCTCCGATACCATTGAGGAAATGGCGAAGGAAGCCCGCGCGATGGGACATGCATATATTGCGATCACTGATCACACAAAAGGTCTTCCGATGACCGGCGGATCTGATGAAAAAAGACTTTTAAAACAGATAAAGGAGATTAAGCGCGTAAATAAAAAAATAAGAGGCATCTCTATTCTTAGCGGCGCTGAAGTAAACATTATGAAAGACGGGTCTTTAGATATTGCAGATACAGTGCTTAAAAAACTGGATGTTGTCGGGGCGGGGATTCATTCGCATTTTCAATTATCTAGAAAAGATCAGACGAAGCGTGTTATAAAAACGATGGAAAATCCGCATGTTGATATTCTCTTTCATCCAACTGCGCGTCTCATTAATAAAAGAGAACCGGTAGAACTTGATATGGAACAAATCTTCAAGGCCGCCCGCCGCACGGGCACAGCGCTTGAGATCAATGCCCATCCAATGCGGCTTGATTTAAAAGGCGAGTATATCAGAAAAGCAAAACAGATGGGCGCGAAATTTGTTATCAGCACCGATGCTCATTCAAAAAAAGATTTTCAACTTTTAGAATACGGGATCGGTCAGGCGCGCCGGGGAGGTTTGGAAAAGAAAGATGTTTTAAATACGAGGCCGCTAAGAAGTTTTTTAAAATCGCTGAAGTGATGTGTAGATTTGGTGTAGGTTGGCAATGTCTGGAGGAAGCGTGTGCCAACCGCTTTTGGTAAGTGAGATGATGCCCAAACACCCAAGCGAGTCAAGAATCGGAAACGTGAGCGTTCGCGTATAGTTGCGCTTGACAAATCCCTTGGGACGCATACCCTGAAAGCAGAGTTGGACCTTCCTGTGCCTAACCCCGACGGTGGGTACCGGCTTTCTGGTGTTGTTAGTCCGTACCTATGGTGCGGATACGTTGGGCACGGAAGTGCACCTAGGGGGAGTGATCCTCCTAGGTGTCAATTTACAGAGCTACACCGTCGGCGGAGACGGTATAGCTCTAACAGGGCTTTCAAGAGAAAGCCCTGTTTTTTTGTGGCAGTAGAACGTTCTGAAAGATAGGGCAGAATAACACATAACAAAAAAGCTCTTATAAAGAGAGCTTTTTTGTTGTTTCTTTTACAACCGCATCAAAAGCTTTTGGATGATGTTCAGCAAGCTCCGCAAGCATTTTGCGGTTAAGCCGAATGTTTGTTTTTTTAAGAAGATTGATAAGGCGGCTGTAGGAAATATTGCGCTCATTTGCTGCCGCGCTTATTTTAATGTTCCAAAGTTTTCTAAAGTCTCCTTTCTTTTTTCTCCTGTCATGAAAAGAGTGCGTATAGGCGTGCAGCAGAGCTTCACGGGCTGCCCGCTCTTTTGATTTACGACCCCAACGATATCCTTTCGTTTGTTTTAGGATATTTCGTCGGCGTTTTAATGAAGTTGTGCCTCGTTTTACTCGCGGCATGCCAAAGTGTGCTGATCTGCCAGCGTGCGCAGAAGGATATTGTTGTTATTCATTATTATTTGACTTGTTATCATATTTATTCTTGTGAAAATGGTTCTTGGTTACATGTACGTTTACCGCAAAAAACCCCTTTAATTGTAGGGCATATACTTCCGCACGACTTTTGCCCCATTATCAAACCTTTCCCAACCCTTTTTCTGGAGTTGCTTCGTTCCTCGTTCTTTTGCGTTAAAGTGGTTTTGGCGAGGAGGTCGTTTTAGAATTTTCCCTCTCCGTGTCACTTTGATTCGTTTTGCCACCGCCTTGTTTGTTTTTGGCATGATGTTGTGGTGATATAGTTACAACCAATCCTCTCGGTCCTCTCTTCGGGCCATCAGCAATTTCATATGGTATGGTGATGGCCGCGAGCATTAACTGGAGTCGTTCGTTGATAAATTCTTTTCTCAGTCCCTTCTCGCGGCCTCTGAGAATGAGCTCAAACCGGACACGGTCGCCGTTTTGCAAAAATTCTTCCGCCTTTTTTGCTTTCAACCCCATATCGTGCTGCGAGATGGTAAGGCGTGCCCGTATGCCCCTTATTCCTATCTCCTTGATCTTTTTCCGCGAGGCACGTTCTTCTTTTTCCTTCTGGTATTTATATTTGCTGAAGTCCATGAGACGCGCGACGGGAGGATTTGCTTTCGCGGCGACTTCAATAAGATCCAGCCCGCTTGCTTGAGCGCGTTTGAGGGCTTCTTCAAGTTTTATAATCCCCAGATTTGTTCCCTCTTCAGTGATAACCCGAAGTTCCTGAGCTTGTATCTGATTGTTAATGCGAGGATGCTGTATAGCTAAAGTTTTTGTGTTTTATATTGATTAATGCAGACAGTGTATATGTTTGTGATATTGTTGTCAACGAGAGACTTCCGTAGGAATATCTTGAGAAAAACCCTTTCAATAAATGTTGCAAGCGTTTTTTATTCCTTCTGCTTTACGGCAATGCCGAGCCGCCCCAAACTATTGACATATATAATTGTATATGTTACTATTCTTACAGATGTTCATTTGGAGGAGTGTCTCATGAAAGATAGTATGATATTGATGCTTTTCGGCATCCTGATTACCACCTTGTTATTTTTCTTTTTGGTGCGTCACATCCCTTCCCGTTACCCCTTTGCAGAGGTGGCGGCCGATGTTGGCTGTTACCGGATTGTAATTGGTGTTGACGGGCAAGGGCATGAAGTAAAAGTGCCGTGTGTGGGCGAATGGAAAGAGGCATACGAATCTTCTTCTCTTCCCATCCGTCACATTGCTCCTCTTTGGATGAGCAATGGACATTCGCCGCACCCGGCGGTTCTCCCGTAGTCCGACTAAGATCGGACAAGAGCCCGGAGAGGTTTTACTCTCCGGGCTTTCTCTTTTTGCTCAATTCGCTTTTAAGTTTCGTGTGCATTTTTAACGAATGCCGGGCCACTGTATAATGGGCATATGACCATAAGTAATGTTGAAGGAGGTTTCGGCAGCCGGGAAGCGTTTGAGGAAACAGGCGGTGATCATGAAAAGAGGTTGCGTGAGGAATTTGAGTTAGCCGAGCAAGAACTAAGAGAACGTCATGCCGACGGGCGTTTGGATGTAAAGCGGCTCGGCGTATCAGAAATGCTTCGGTTAAGCAAAGACCACCCGGACCTCGTGAGTTTTTTTGAGCATGTATCATCTAGGAGCGACATCCCTGAAGATGAAAAGAAACAGCTTTTAGACTTAGAGTTACGGTATTTGCAAGGGACGATAAGCCCCAACGATGAAAAGATACTGGAAGATTATTTTATTTCCTTTATTCGAGAGAGGAAAAACAATAAAGAGTGAATTGTAAGGTTGATGTAGAGAACAAAACCCGTCGGCATTCATTCTCGCTTATTATTACTGGTCGTCTTGATTTTTTACAATAAAGAAGCCCTGCCTTTTTGGAATGTCAGGCGGGGCTTCTCGTAGGCGTTAAACATGCTTTCGGTTTTCCTGCATACCTCCACGCGTTGCCCCCGACGGCGGCAGAAGGTTGAAACACTCTCTGCACTGAAACGAATTTCCGGAGCCGTCGTTATTCTTTATCGCAAGAACTTTGACATCGCGGTGGCAGTGAGCGCAATACCGTTCTCCGTTATAGCAGGAAAGTTGTTCGTTTGTCTCTCCGTACTTATACTCCGAGAGATCCGAAGAGGCGAATGTGGGAGGATGCCGAATGATGCTTAACGCATTACGCCTAATTTCCCCGATAATAAAAAGGGCGTCTTGTATTTCGTTACGTATAGACAAGGTGCACCTCCTTATTTCATGGTAATAGTTTTTATAATATATACAAGGAGTCTCCTTTGCGTTTTTTACCCGAACATATCGGACAGTTTTCAATGGAATAAAAACGACCCGCTCATGCGATGGACGGGCCGTTTAGATAGCAGGCCATAGCGCCTTTCTTATGTCGTTCTTACGCACTCCGCGCAGCGGGCCGTCGGCATGCAGCACCATTCTGCTTTCCACGAAAATGTTTCTTGCAGTTTTTCGGATCGCTGGTCTCGTAACTTGCTGAATCTGCTGCTGATATGCTCTGAGTGAAACCGCTCTTCCGTGATTGATTACTTGGCGGGCGTAGAATTTACTCGTTTCAAGGGGCTCACTGAATCGTATTTTTCCGCGCACGTTAATGTTGTTTACCGCCTGTTCGAGGTCCTCCGGTTCAATAAGTTTTTCTTTCAGCAGGTTTATTTCTTCAAAGACTACAGAAAGGATGCGGAAAAAATGCTCACTCAACATTGAAATGTGCATAGCGAAGTAACCGGCATCTTTCCAAAACCACAGCGTATCTCCGATACTTCCCGCACCGACGCTCTCTAATCGGATTCCGAAGCGGGAACTGTAGCGGGATACCAGATGATTTCTAATAACGCTCATGGTGAAGCGGTCAGGATCGGTAAACCCAAATGTCGGGAAAGCGATCGTGAGGTCTATTTTTTCTTCTTTCTTGATATCCAACATCATCTTTCCCTGAAGCGCTGTGTATTCGTACGGCTCCCAGTATGATTTTGTTCCCGTTTTTAGTGATTGAAACTTTTTCTCAAGAACCTCATTTGCTTTTTTCTGGTCAAAATCACCAGCAATGGCAATGACAGAGCGATGTCCTGTAAACAGACGGCGATGCAGCCCCCGTAGTTTTCTTGCAAGTTCGGCGTCTTTTATGTTGTGTATTGCCGCGTTATCTACGGAACAGTCCATGCGTCCAAAAAGTCCGTTTTCAACAACATCGATCTCCCACGCTTCTTCGGCTATGCGTTTCCGTTCATAGTTGACATGAGTAGCGGTTATATGCGGCAAAAGGGCAATTTCCGACATGAATCCTATTGTTTTTGCCAAGTGCTGTTTTGTCGTCTTACAGTGAAAGATAATGCTGCTTCGGTCTGTTTCGGCATTGAATTCTTCACAGAATCCTTCGCTATACCGGCATAGTGATTCCCAGCTTGGATGGCGCTTTGTAGCGCGGCTCATGATATGTTCGAGAATGTGCCTTTCATGGATAGTGTTAAAGAAATCCTTCCCGATATGGCAGTCAGCTCCAAATGTAATGCCGGCCGCAGAACTTTTAAAAGGTACTAACACTGCCTTCAGTCCGTTTTTGAAGGTTTTTTGTTGCAATCGCAATCCTCCCTTCTATTGTCGGATGGACAAATAGCTCAATCTGGAGGTCATTATATATGGTCAAATACGCGACACAAGAGGGAACACCGCATAGCTATTGTTGGTTCTTTCAATAGAAAGCCCCGCGTGTTTATCAGCGCGGGGCTCCATTTCTAATGCAGCAGGACTGGCGGCATTGTTGCTCTTTCGGTGAATTCCGCCAAAGCGTTTGTGATACCCGGATGTTTTATGAGAAGCCGATCAACCGTTTCCAGTAATTGCTCTTCGTCAAAAGTAGACGACAGAAACAACAGTATTGAGGTTGCTCCGGTTATGAATGCTGCATATTCGGTGCTGGACAGCTTGTGCTTTGCTGAGATCTCCTCAGCGAGTAATTGGTGTTTTGCTGCCATTCGCTTGCCCTCTCACCTATGAATGTATCAAAACGTTCAAAGTTCCACCCAAAAAGCATTCTATATCCTGTATAAATATCGTCAAGCAGCGTAGTTGAGTGTCCTTTAAACCAAACCGCGTCTCTTTGCAATTTTTCATTTCTTTCTCTTCGTGCGTATCGGAACACATGCTTTTTATTGCAATGGTTTAGTGCTTTAATAATTTATATGGCGCTTGCGGAAAACAGAAAAGCATACCACGACTATGAAATCCTGGAGAAATTTGAGGCGGGGTTAAGTCTGCGCGGGTTTGAGGTAAAGTCCATTCTTCTCGGACGCGCCGCTTTAAAAGGTGGAAGGGTTATTATCAGAAACAATGAGGCGTTTTCGGTGGGCGTCCATATTCCGCCGTACCAGAAAGCAAATACGCCAAAAGAGTACGAACCCGACCGCGCGAGAAAACTGCTTTTGCATAAGAAAGAAATACAATATCTGCTCGGGAAAGAAAAACAGAAAGGCTTGACAATGGTGCCCTTAAAGCTGTATAATAAGGGCCGGAAGATAAAGTTGGAGTTTGCGGTGGTGAGAGGAAAGAAAAAATACGATAAGCGTGAGGTAATCAAAAAGCGCGAGGCAAAAAGAAAGGTGGAACGCAGCTTGAAATATATATAACCTCATCACCTCATCTGGCGCTTCCAAAACATATCCCCAAATTTTTTAAACTTTTAAATTTTTACCGGGCTATGTTCTGGGAGTGTTAGGCCTCGAGGGAAAGTTATTCTTAATGGGCGCACAGAAAGCGTGAACGTCGCTTTTGAATCTCCGTTTGAACAATAAGTGCAAACTTATTTAGAAGCAATCAGCTTCAACCTGTTTACGCTTAAGTTAGCGTAAGCCATCGGTGTTACTGATGTTCGTAAGGTAACGATTCCGGTGTCAAATTCCGAACTACTGTGCATCGTTCGTTTTCTAGGTGCATAGGAAACTTAAAAGAAAACACACCTGCATGCGTTTTGTTGGTTTTACAGCATGTAGTGATCCAAACCGACTATCTGTGTAGATGCTCGTAGGCAACCTTTCCCCAAGCGGGTTCAATTCCCGCCACTTCCACTGAAAACACAGCCCACCTTAATGGTGGGTTTTGTGTTTTCAGTGGGATATTCTGAACGTAGCGCGAAAGTATTTTGAAGAAAACTGACCCGCCTCCGCTTGGTTCGACCAAGCTCACCACAAGTCGCTACGGCGGAACGCTCGGGCGGCGCGGCAGGAGGGGAATGGGGGGAGGAATGCCCGCCCCCCCCTCGCTTCAAAAACTTTTCTGAAATGCGCGCACGAAAATTTTGAATACTGAAAAGTTCTCGGAACAGATTCCGAGTTTTTTAATTTTTTTGGCTATAATTAATGTAGTACATTGGCATAGTAAACATTCAACAAAGAGGAAAACAATGAGCACAAACGTCTTAATTGTCGGCAGTGGCGGGAGAGAACACGCACTTGCGTGGAAACTCGCGCAATCGCCTTGTATCGGCAAGCTGTATGTTGCGCCCGGAAACGGCGGCACGCGTCAGATTGCGGAGAATATAGCGATTGACGCTACCGACATTGACGGGTTGGTTCAGTTCGCCGAGAAGAACGAAATCGGTTTGGCCGTTGTCGGACCGGACGATTCGCTCGCGCTCGGTGTTGTAGACACTTTTCGCGCGCGAGGACTGCGGATTTTTGGCCCAACGCGTGCCGCCGCAGAAATCGAATCGTCTAAGGCATTCGCTAAAAATCTGATGAGTGAAGCTGGAATACCAACAGCAACTTTCAAGATTTTTAGCGAATACGACAATGCCCTTGCGCATGTTCGTGAACACGGCGCACCCATCGTCGTAAAGGCAAGCGAACTTGCGCTCGGCAAAGGCGTGTACATTTGCAAGACACTCGTTCAAGCAGAAGCTGCGCTCGCGGAAATCATGCTTGACCGTGTTCACAAGAACGCAGGCAACGAAGTGGTTGTTGAGGAATTTCTTGACGGGCAAGAAATTTCCATCCATGCGTTCTGCGATGGCAAAACTTTCGTTTTGCTGCCGCCCGCGCAAGATCACAAACCGATACGCGACGGCGACGAGGGCAAAAACACCGGCGGCATGGGAACAATCGCTCCTCTCTCGTGGGTAAGCGCGGACACACTGCAAACTCTCGGCGAGCAAATCGTTCGTCCAACGCTTAAAACACTTGCAAAACGCGGGCGGCCATTTAGCGGCTTACTCTACCCCGGACTCAAGATGACGACAAACGGGCCAAAGGTGCTGGAGTTCAATGCGCGGTTCGGCGACCCCGAAACGCAAAGCTACATGCGCCTTCTCAAAACCGATTTACTTGACATTTTGGAGGCGTGCGTTGATGGTACTCTTACTGAACTCGCGATCAAGTGGCACTCCGGCTTTGCAGCGTGCGTTATCATTGCCTCTGGCGGCTATCCTGATGAATACAAGAAGGGTGTGCCGCTTCACGGCGTAGCCGAAGCGGAGCGTGTGTCTAACGTCGTTGTGTTCCATGCTGGTACAAGTTTTGACAGCGAACTCAAAACGTCCGGTGGACGAGTGCTCGGCGTAACAGCAATCGGCGACACGCTCCGCAATGCGCTCGACCGCGCATACGAAGCGGCACGGCTGATTGAGTTTGAGGGCATGCAATACCGACGCGACATAGGTGCGAAAGCTTTCGCACCGGCGTCCTAATCTTTTCAGAGATTGGGACGCTTTTTCTTTTGGGCAGCTTATTCTGACGAGCAAATTTCGCTATGATTTTTTCAAGGTGCGCGCATTTCAGAAAATGTTTTGAAGCGAAGGCGTGGCGGAAAGGGGGTCGTTCAGACCGCTTCGGCTCCAAGCTCTTCGAGCCCGATGGCTCTCAGAGCCGAAGGCCTCAGCGAGGAGCTTCTGATGAGTTTTTAGATTTTCTGATTCAGAGAATTATCAGATTCGATGAACTCGAAGAGGTGGGGGGATCCTTCGGCAAGCTTAGGACAAGTTTCCGCCACGCCTTCGCTTGGAAAAAATTCGCGCCGACAACAAAAAGAAAAACCGGTAAAGGATTGAAAAGAAACTCCACGAGTTTCTTTTTCCGTTTTGGCTTGATTTTTATTGACATTTGAGCTAGTATGACTTTGGTACTAAGCTCAATTGTCGGGCTTAGATTGTACATTCACAACCAAATAGAAGGCACAAGCGCATGGACGACGTTACTGTTCGGGAGATTGTGAAGAGTGTAAAAGACCTACGGGTTTCATGGGCATCAAGGTGGTTCTGGCGACGCCGGCTTCCGGGATTTGTAAACACTCGTACCGTGGTACGCGCACGCATTCAAGTTTTGGTAAAGCAGCCACAAAAGGTTTTGTCGACAAGAAATCATCTGCGCGACGATTTCCCGATTACAGCTTACCCAGATATCAACTGGGATTGGGAAAAGCGAGAAGGGATCGTAGTGAAATACGAAGACAGCAGCAGAGGGCCAAAACTTTGGCCGACAATGGTTCGCCCTAAGACAAACTGGCGGAGGTGTTACTTCGACATTCTCAACCGTCCTATTTCTCTCGACGAAATCATATTACAGGTCATGGTTTTGAAACAAATGGGCTTGAACTATGATCTCGTTGCAAACTATCACCCGTGTAAGACGAAATGGGTCAGGCAAGCAAAAGCTGACGAGCATGACACCTTCGAGGATTGCCATGACCCAAGAGTCATTAAACCCGCGTGGTTTGAGATTCGACTTGTTCTTTCCACGCCACAAGGCGCTTCACTGGACTGGACAGTTGGGTGAAATCAGGATCAAAAAAGGAGGTAATTTAATGAAAGGGACGGAGCATGTATAACTTCGTCCTTTTTTTGTTTTCAAATATATTTTAGGTTACAGTGGTGCTATGACCATTCGGGATGTTGTCATGAAAGCAATAAAAGAAGAAATCGGGAGCGATATCGCCTTTTCTATAGAATGTCAGGAAAATCCTAAGCGAGGCGACTATTCCTCAAATGCCGCTATGGCGCTTGCTCAAAAGCAAGGCAAGCCGCCCCTTGAAGTTGCGAAAAACATATCGGAAGCGATATTTCTTAAACAGAAGGATGTTTTTAAAGAGGTTGCGGTTGCGGGACCGGGTTTTTTAAATTTTTTTATTAAGGATGAATATATCTACGACCGGATAAAGGAATTTGTTAAAGAAAAAAGAAAAGAAAGAAAAAAAACAAGTCCTTTTTCACTCAAGCTTCGGAGAGTAAGCGTGGAGTTTATTTCTGCAAATCCGACAGGGCCGCTTCATATAGGAAATGCCCGAGGGGGGCCCATTGGAGATGTTATTGCTCATCTTTTAGAGGAGACGGGTTACAAGGTAATACGGGAATATTTTCATAATGACGCCGGTGCACAGGTCGGGGCTTTTCGTGATTCGCTTTGGCATTGGTACTTACTTGCGTGCGGGAAAGAATCTCATATGGGAGAAATTCAGTATGCGTCAGATTATGTAAAAGAATTTGCGGACAAGGCGAAAGGCAGGTTTAAGGATAAATTTATAAAAAAGAAAGACGGAAAAGAACGATTGCTCCAATTTGTTTTTGATAAACTTTTAAGAGAGAACTTTGAAACGATAAAAGCAATGGGAATTCATTTTGATAAAGTAACGCATGAGAGCAAGCTTGCAAAATTAAAAACAAAAAAAGTGCTGGATGAATTGGAGAAGAAAAGAGTGTTAAAAAGGAAAGAAGGGGCTGTTTGGTTTAGCCCCGGAGGGGAATATATGAAGGAACGCGAGGCGGTGTTGGTAAAAAACGACGGAACGTATTTATATTTTGCAAACGACATCGCGTATCATAAAGAAAAGTTCAAAAGAAATGACGTTGTTGTTGATGTTTTGGGAGAAGGACATCAGGGGCACATTCCAAAACTGTATGCGGTTGCTGAAGTGTTCGGTTTTCCCAAAGAACATTTCAAAATTATTGTTCACGGGCAGGTTAATTTGCTCAAAGAGGGGAACATCGTATCAATGTCTAAAAGAAAAGGACATTTTGTAACGGCAAGGGAAGTGTTAGACGAAGTGGGGAAAGATGCATTTCGCTTTTTTCTTTTAGCATACAGTCCCCGCACCGCAATCAGCTTTGATATTGATTTGGCAAAGGAGCAATCAAAGAAAAACCCTGTGTATTATGTTCAATACGCTCATGCGCGTGCAAGCGCAATCTTACAGAAGTCCAAAAAAGGCATGAACCTTAAAAATGCTGCATGGGAAATTTTACAGGATGTTTATGAGCGCCGGTTACTCCTTAGAATATTGTCGTTTTATGAGGCGCTGGAAGATACAGCGCGTGATTTCGAAGTACAGCGGTTTACAAAATATGCGTATGAGCTCGCACGATCCTTTACGGATTTCTATGAGAACGTCCGCGTGCTTGGTGGGAGCAAAAATGAGGAGCTTGCCCGCCTTGCTCTGGTGAAATTAACCCAAAAGACGCTTGCACGCACGCTGGCGCTTCTTGGAGTCACTGCTCCTAAAAGGATGTAACTTATTGGGAAGTCGGACTTCCCTTTTAGGAAGTCAGACTTCCCGCAACTGCTCGCAATTGGAGCTCAAACTTCCCGTAACTTCGCGTACCTTTTTGTTGTAATGCCTGCAAAAGGAAGTTTTTTCGCGTTTTTACCGCATACCAAACTTTTTTACTTTATCCACAGGTCTTCCGGTGTGGTATGATGGATGCTATGGAGGAAATGAAAGTTATAAAACGGAACGGAAAGGAATCCGCTTTTTATAAAGCGAGAATCTTTAATGCAATTTTAAAAGCCGCCGAAGCGACAGGAGAATTTGGTGTAGATGAAGCGAGAAACATCACTGAAAACGTTGTAGATGAAATTTTACAATCGGAAAATATCAAGGAAGCGATTTCGGTAGAAGAAATTCAGGACTTCGTAGAGCGCGCGCTTATGAGTGGCGGGCATTATAAGACGGCGCGGGCTTATATTGTGTATCGCGAGAAACGTTCACAGGCGCGAGCGACAAAAAGCACTATTATTGAGGTGGAAAAAACAATAGGTGAATATCTTGATCGTTCGGACTGGAGAGTGAATGCAAACGCAAACCAAGGATATTCTCTTGGCGGGCTTATTTTGAATACTTCAGGAAAACTAATCGCGAATTATTGGCTTAACTCCGTTTATTCAAAAGACATAAAAGATGCGCACGTAAATGGTGATTTTCATATACATGATCTCGATATGTTTTCCGGTTACTGCGCGGGGTGGAGTTTGCGACAGCTTTTAGAGGAAGGATTTAACGGCGTGCCGGGAAAAGTAGAATCATATCCAGCGAAACATTTGGAAACCGCCGTCGCCCAGATGGTGAACTTTTTAGGAACGCTTCAAAACGAATGGGCGGGCGCGCAGGCGTTTTCGTCGTTTGATACGTATCTCGCACCATTTGTAAGAAAAGACAACTTAACATATGAGCAGGTAAAACAGTCAATACAGCAATTTGTTTTTAACTTAAACGTGCCATCGCGCTGGGGCACACAAACGCCGTTTACGAACATTACGCTTGATTGGGTCTGCCCCGATGATATGCGCGAAAGAAATCCAGTCATTGGGGGCAATGCACAGGATTTTACCTACGGTGAGTGCCAAAAAGAAATGGACATGATAAATAAAGCGTTTATTGAAGTGATGACAGGAGGAGATGCCAACGGGAGAATTTTTACTTTTCCCATTCCGACGTACAACATTACCAAGGATTTTGACTGGGACAATGAAAACACCCGCGCGCTTTTTGAAATGACTGCAAAGTTTGGCACTCCTTATTTTCAAAACTTTATTAACTCCGATTTGAACCCCGGAGATGTTCGGAGTATGTGCTGCCGGCTGCAGCTTGATTTGCGTGAGCTTCGCGCAAGAGGCGGCGGGCTTTTTGGATCTGCTGAGATGACGGGAAGCATCGGCGTTGTAACCGTTAATCTTGCGCGTATCGGCTATCTAACTCAAACCAAAGAGGAATTTTACAATCGGCTTGGCCGCATGATGGATATTGCCAAGGAATCCCTTGAGATGAAGCGGAAAGTCGTTGCAGAAAATATTGAAAAGGGACTTTTACCTTTCACAAAACGGTATTTGCCGACTTTGCATAACCACTTTTCCACCATAGGCATAAACGGGATGAATGAAGCATGTGTGAATTTTCTTGGGAGCGATATTGCGACGCCGGAAGGGAAATCATTTGCTCTGGAAATTCTTGATTTTATACGGGAGCGGCTTGCTGATTATCAGGAGGAAACGGGCAACCTGTATAATCTTGAGGCAACGCCTGCAGAGGGCACAACATATCGGTTTGCAAAAGAAGACAAAAAAAGATTTCCCGATATGAAGCAGGCTGGTTCGCCCGAGGCTCCTTACTATACAAATTCAACGCATTTGCCGGTTTCTTATACTGACGACCCTCTTTTCGCGCTGGAACATCAAGACAACCTTCAGAAAAAATATACCGGAGGGACGGTGTTACACCTTTTCCTCGGCGAGCGCGTCAGGGACTGGGAGTCTTGCCGTGCATTTGTCAGAAAAGTAACGGAACGCTTTCACCTGCCATATATCACTGTTACCCCGACTTTCAGCATTTGTCCCGCTCATGGATATCTTAATGGTGAATGTGTGCAATGTCCGACATGCGGAGCAAGGTGCGAAGTGTGGTCACGAATCGTCGGATACTTTAGACCTGTCAGCGAGTGGAATAAAGGAAAACAGAGTGAATACAATGAGAGAGAAGAATATAGCCTTGAAAAGGGACTCAAAGAATATCCTTTCAAGAAAAAAGAAATACAGTACGCGATTGTTGCAGCCGGAAATAAAACCGAGGCCAGCGCTGATATGTAGCGTATGGTCATAGGAGGTTTACAGAAACTGAGTCTTATTGACTACCCCGCGAAAGTCGCGGCGGTAGTTTTTACTCAAGGATGTTTGTTTCGGTGTCCTTATTGCCATAATCCGGAGCTCGTTCCTCTCAAGCAGGATTCTTACATCAGCGAGGACGATGTGCTTCGGTTTTTAAATGGACAAAGAAACTTTATAGACGGCGTGTGCATAACAGGAGGAGAACCGACACTGCACCATGACCTTCCGGATTTTATTAAAAAAATAAAATCAATGAATCTTTTGGTAAAGCTTGACACAAACGGCATAAATCCCAATATGGTGGAGAAAATGATCGCCGCAGATCTTTTAGATTATATTGCGATGGACGTTAAACATCGTTGGGAAAAGTATGATTGTGTTGCGCATACCGGCAACGAGACAGCTCTTGAGAACTGCAAGAAAACCTTTTATCTCATTCAGTCATCTGGAGTTGATCATGAATTCAGAACAACCGTATTTCCCGCCGAGCATGCCGAAGAAGATTTTTTTACGATCGCAGGATATTTACTGCCGGGAGAAAAGTATTACATTCAGGACATACGATATGGGAAAAATCTCAATAAACATTTGGACAAAACAAAAGAGCTGAATGTTTCTAAGATCGCAGCAACGTTAAGATCCAAATATCCTCGTGTGCAGGTGGATGTAAGGTAGCATTGACCGCGGTCATGCAGTTTTGTATGATCAGGGAATGCCACATACTGATGAGCAGCCTGTAACAAAAAAAGAGAGACGAGAACTAAAAAGAGCGGAAAAGGAACAGGGAAGAAAGGCCATACAAAAAACCAGATTGTTTAAGCGCGTTTATTTGTGGGCTATCATTGTTGTTGTTTCCGGAGGAGCCGTGTTTGGTCTTATAAAACTGGGAAGCAGTATAGGTTCAAAGCAGAATCTTCCGTTGGCAAGCGCGGTTTCCGCTACTGATTGGACACGGGGAAGTAAAACGGCCGACATTGTTCTTATAGAATACGGCGATTTTCAGTGCCCGGCATGCGCGGCATTTTATCCGATGATGGCACAGCTTGAGCGTGAATTCGGCGATGATATTCAGGTGGTATTTAGGCATTTTCCTTTACAGCAAATCCATGCCAATGCCGGCATTGCCGCGCAGGCGGCAGAGGCGGCGGGACTGCAGGGAAAGTTTTGGGAAATGCATGATATGCTTTTTGAACACCAACAGGAATGGTCAAATAGAAAAGATGCGGAGGACATATTCATGCAGTATGCGCAGAGGATTGATCTTGATATTGAGGGGTTTAAAAGAGATATTGATCTATCCTCTATAAAGAAAAAAATAGAGGACGATTACAGAAGCGGTATCGCATCGGGAGTTTCAGGAACACCGACTATTTTCTTAAACGGAAATAACATACGAAATCCAAGAAGTTATAATGAGTTAAGAGACATAGTGCGCTCGCTGTTTAAGGGGGAGGCGGAGCAGTAAAACGTTCTAGCATAGCATGTATATTCACAGTAGAGAGGGAGATCGCTGTGGATTTCTTGGTTTCGTGTCGGTTGGATGATGCTATAATGATAGCAACAGCATGACTGTTGTAAGTTTATACACTTTATTGCAAATCATAAAAAAGAAAACATGATAGCAAAAATACTTCTTATCGTTTTGGCGATTGTCGGCGTTGTGGTTATGGGGTATTTAGTCTCCTTGCATTATTCCGAGGAAGAAGGATCGTTTTGTAATTTGGGCGAAGGGCTTTCCTGCGATATAGTCAACAAGAGTATTTATTCAACAATATTCGGCATACCGATGTCGGTGCTTGGGTTATTCTATTTCCTTGGCGTTTTGGGAGTAGTGATTTTTCGATACAATACCTCAACCCTCAAAATCCTGGCGTTTTTATCAATTGTATTTTTGGGACCTTCCTTGTACTTAACGGGAATAGAGCTTTTTGTTCTCAAAAACATATGCGTATTTTGTGAGACTTCAAAAGTATTCATCTTGGGCATTATTGTTGTATCGCTTGTCGCTCTGAAGCCAGAAAAAATTGCTGCGAAAAACGTTATCACAGCCCTTGTTCTTGCAGTGCTGCTTGGAGGCGCCACCTTCGTCGTTCATAAAAGCGCGGTGCCCTCGGGGAAATATGATACGTTTGCGCAATGCCTCACTGAAAAACGGCTTTATATGTATGGGTCTATTTCATGCTCTTTTTGCGCGAAGCAAAGGGCGATGTTCGGAGACTCGTTTCAATATGTAAATGAAATTGAGTGTGATCCAAGAAATCCGAACCACGAGGCGCAGCGCTGTATTGAAAAGAATGTAGAGCGTACGCCGACATGGATTTTTGAGGATAGTGAGGGCGGCATACTTTATCGGTTTGAACCCGGGGTTGTATCGTTTGAGGAGTTAAGCGAAATATCCGGATGCCCGCTTATTGAGGATTAGATTCCGGCAGCGCTGGATTGATCCGGTACGGCATTTTATAGCAGCATCAACACATGTTTGGAGATGAACTGACATTAGGAATTGTTATTACGGCAGCTCTTGCTGACAGCATTAATCCATGTGTCTTCGGCGCGCTCATTTTCCTTATTGCTTTTATGACGAGAGTCTTTCGAAGCAGGAAAATGATGCTTTTGGGGGGGCTTTTATATACTTTAGTGGTCTACGCAACATATTTGACGCTTGGTTTTGGAGTAATAAATATCACCAGAAGTATTGGAATATCAGCATGGTTTTACTTTATTGTTGCCGTTATCGCCATTCTTGCCGGACTTCTTGAGATAAAGGATTATTTTTGGTACGGAAAGGGGTTTAGTCTGCAGATGATACCGGGAGGCGCTGAACGAATGAAGCTCTATACGCGAAAAATTGAAATGATGGAGCGGCAAAGCCCCACACTCATGATGCTTACGACAGCGGCTCTGGGCGTGTTTGTCGTCCTTATAGAGCTTCCGTGTACCGGCGCTCCGTATTTCGCTATTCTCGGTTTACTACAGAGGGGTTCGTATGATGTCGCTGTTCCGCTTCTTTTGTTGTATAACTTTGTGTTCATCGTTCCTCTTCTCTTTATTGTCGGCGTTTCTTATTTTGGAGCCACTTCAGAACAGCTTGAGAGCTGGAGAAAGAAACATCGGGGGCTTATGCGGCTTGGTGTCGGGTTTTTTCTTATGGCGCTTGGCGCTATTATGCTTTATTCAGCGCCATTGCCTTTCTAAGGAAGGGCTTTAGTGGTGTATACACACAGTGCAATCCGTCAAGCCCATCGTTTTTTTAGTTATCAAATTAATGTAAAGTCAATTTTTATGAACGCATCATTTATGAATATGGTAGCAAAAGATATTGTTGTCCTGCTGCGCGTTGCGATGGGATGGCTGTTTTTCTATGCCGGTATCACCAAGGTGTTAGATCCGGAGTGGTCAGCTGCCGGGTATCTTGCCAATGCTAAGACTTTTTCGGACTTTTTTGCGTATCTTGCCAGTCCTGCAAACATCGGATGGGTGAATTTGGCGAACGAATGGGGACTGACGTTGCTTGGCATCTCACTGCTATTAGGCCTTGGAGTTCGCGTGTCTTCAATGCTTGGTGCGGCATTGATGATGCTCTATTACTTACCTCTGCTTGAGTTTCCGCGTGTCGGAGCGCATAGCTATATCGTTGATGATCATATTGTTTATGCGCTGGTGCTTATTTTCTTTGCTGCGGTTCGTGCCGGTAGGATGTTCGGGCTGGATGCAAAGATAAAAAAATCTCCGCGGATATTGTAGCGAACATCTATTTCACAAAACCAATCTTCATAGCGGTTTCGTTTTCTGTTGCGCCTGACTCTTTTCAATACCGTTTCGCATCCGTATACTTATTGCATGGCGCCTAAAAAAACCATTTTAAACCTCCTTCTTATTTCGGCAGTGCTGGGTTTTGTGATATGGCTTGCCGGCGGCAGGAGCGGAGGGACGGTAAACGCCGTTATTCAAACAACGAAAGGCGATATCGAACTTGAGTTATACCCCAAAAAAGCTCCAAGAACCGTGGAGCACTTCACGGCATTGGCGCGTGATAGGTTTTATGACGGAGTGCGGTTCCATCGAGTGGTGAAAGATTTTATGATTCAGGGGGGCGACCCGTTTACCAAAACACTTCCCATTGACGATCCGCGCATTGGAACAGGAGGTCCGGGATATATGTTTGACGATGAAATTAATGATCTTAAGGTTGTTGAAGGAGTTATTGCCATGGCGAATGCCGGACCCAATACCAACGGCAGTCAGTTTTTTATTGTAACAACCCGTCCCCAGCCGCATTTAGACGGAAGACATACGGTATTCGGGAGAGTAGCTAAGGGCATGGATGTGGTTCAACATATTGAAAGAGGTGATGTTATTATCACCATAACCATTGCGGATTAGCATCATATGGAAAACCATGAAGAGAAAACGCTGCGGTTTTGGAAAGAAAGAAACATTTTTGAGAAAAGCGTTAGAGCAAGGCGCAGGAAAAAACATTTTGTGTTTTTTGAAGGGCCTCCAACGGCAAACGGAGTGCCGGGGGTGCACCATGTAGCATCGCGCTCCTATAAAGACATTGTGCTCCGTTATAAAACAATGCGCGGGTATTATGTCCCTCGTCGTGCCGGTTGGGACACGCACGGGCTTCCGGTTGAGATTGAAGTTGAAAAATCGCTCGGCCTTGCAAGCAAGAAAGACATTGAAAAATATGGCGTTACGGAGTTTAACAAAAAATGCAGGGAGTCTGTGTGGAGATATAAAGAGCTTTGGGAACGGATGACGGAGAAAATCGGTTTATGGATTGATATGGATCATCCCTACATCACCCATGAAAGTTCATACATTGAAACACTGTGGTGGATTATCAGGGAGTTTTCGAAGAAAAAGTATCTGTATGAAGACTACAAAGTTGTGCCGTGGTGTACCCGATGCGGTACAGCCCTTTCCTCGCACGAACTTGCGCAGGGATATGAAAAAATAACAGAGGAATCCGTCTACGTGAAGTTTCCTACAGACAAGGAGGGGGAGTATTTTTTGGTATGGACAACGACACCGTGGACCTTGCCGGGGAACGTGGCGCTTGCAGTGCATCCGGCAGTTGATTATGTGTATGCAGAGGCGAACGGTACTACGTTTATTCTTGCGGAATCGCGGCTTGCGGTTTTGCCCGCTGAACATAATATTCTAAAAAAAATAAAGGGCGCCGAACTGGTTGGTAGAGAATATCATGCTTTATTTCCTGACGATTCGCAGCGCCACCCAAAAATAATAGCTGCCGATTTTGTTTCCACCGGTGAAGGAACGGGGATTGTGCATATAGCTCCGGCATTCGGGGATGACGATTTTCATTTAAGCAAAAAGCATGGTTTACCGACAGTTATTACAACAGATGAACAAGGAAACATGCAAACACCGGGAAAACCATGGCATGAAACGTTTTTTAAAAAAGCAGATCCCCTTATTATGAACCATTTGGATGGTCGCGGCTTGCTTTTTAAGAGCGAACGTTACGAGCACGATTATCCTTTCTGCTGGAGATGCAGAAACCCGCTTATGTATTTAGCGCGAAAAACATGGTGGGTTTCTGTAAATAAAGTGCGGAAAGAACTTATTAAAAACAATGAAACGATTGACTGGCATCCGCATTACATAAAACACGGCCGCTTCGGCGGATGGTTAAAAGAGGAAAAAGACTGGGCGTTTTCGCGGGAACGCTATTGGGGAACGCCCTTGCCGGTGTGGAAATGTGAAAAGTGCGGCGCGCTGGAGACGGTTGGGTCGTTGGAAGATTTGGATACGCTGCGTTTTCCCCAAAAAGGAAGAGTTTTTTTGATGCGTCACGGCGAGGCGGCGCATAATGTCCGCAATGTCGTATCAGTGTCCCTTTTAAATCAGGACACAGAGGGTTTTCAGCTTACTGCACGCGGCCGAAGACAAGTTCAATCACAAGCAAAGCGTTTAAAGCATAACATTGATGTTATACTCTCCTCTCCGCTGCAGCGGGCAAAAGATACGGCTGAAATTGTTTCCAGTATCATTAAAGCGCCTGTTATTGTTGATGCACGGCTATACGACATCAATTCAGGAGATTTTGTGGGCAGAGACCTTAAAGAATTTAAAAAACTCTATCCATTTAAAAAGCATTTCCATGAGAGTCCGCCGGGCGGAGAGAGTATTCGTGATGTACGAAAGCGTATGATGAATGCGCTGTTTGATCTGTTAAAAAAGCATGAGGGAAAAACGATGCTTATCGTATCACACGGCGATCCTTTATGGATTCTTGACGCCGCCATGCAAGGTCTTCGTGAAGAGGATTATCCGGCTTGGTGGTATCCGAAAACAAGCGAGATAAGAGAACTGCATCTCCGCAACTGGCCATACAATGAGGAGGGTGAATTAGATCTTCACAAGCCTTATATTGACGGGATTTTATTGTCGTGCAGGCAATGCTCAAACGACATGCGCCGCGTTTCCGAAGTCGTTGATGCTTGGTTCGACTCGGGATCCATGCCGTATGCGCAAGCACACTTTCCGTTTGCTCAAAAAGGAAAGCCGGATTTTAGTAAAATTGATTATCCTGCTGATTATATTACCGAGGCGGTGGATCAGACGCGCGGCTGGTTTTATAATCTCCTTGCCGTTGCAACGCTTCTTGGAAGGAAAGCGCCTTTTAGGGCGGTTATTTCGCTTGGACATGTGCTTGATAAAGAAGGAAAAAAAATGTCTAAATCTCTTGGCAATATTGTGGACCCGATGGCGCTTATTGAAACATATGGTGCGGATTCAGTTCGATGGTATTTCTACACCATAAACCAGCCGTGGGATCGGAAATATTTTACAGAAGAGGACGTAAAGCAAGCACGCCGCAATTTTTCTGACATCCTTTTAAACGTTCTTCATTTTTATCAGACATATGCTCAAAGAAGTTTTGTTCCCAAACGCATCAGACGCATAACACGCCCGAAGCATGTTTTGGACCGGTGGGTGCTCTTGCGGTTTGATCATGTTATAAGGAATATGACAACGCATATTGAATCATATGAAATCGTGCACGCTGCAAGGGCCTTGCAGGATTTTGTTGGAGCGGATGTATCCCGCTGGTATGTTCGGCGTTCCCGCGAGAGAATAAAAAACAGTGAAAGCAAGGTAGTGAGCGTGTTATTAAAGGATGTATTGATACGCCTAGCAGTTATATCCGCCCCGTTTACTCCGTTTCTGGCAGAGCATATATATAAGGAAGTCGGGGGTCCAAAAGAGAGCGTGCATCTTGAGGATTGGCCAAGTTATAAAAAAGGAAAGAAGAGCGTGCGTGCCGCGGTTTTACTTAAGGACATGGATCAGGTGCGCAAGATAGTAAATATAGCGCTGGAGGCACGGGCTAAAGCCAATATCAAAATCCGGCAGCCCTTAAAGGCGCTTGCAATAAAAAATGAGCGTTTGATGAAATCAAAAGACGCAAAAGGCCTTCTTGAACTTATAAAGGAAGAGGTGAATGTAAAGGAAGTTACGTTTGATGCAGCATTAAAAAGTGAGATACTGCTTGATACGGCGCTTACGGACGAGTTGCGCGATGAGGGAGACGCAAGAGAACTCATTCGCCGCGTTCAACAACTTCGAAAAGAAGCCAACCTCAAGCCGCAAGATGCCATCAAGTTGCTTATAGGACCGGAAGAAAAATTTAAAAAACATCAAAAAACCATCTTACAAAAAACAAACGCCAAACGTATTCTATGGAGTGAGAAAGACGAGTTAGAAATCTTGCCATGACCACGTATCATACAACCGAGGCTATTGTATTGGGCAGTTATGATATTGGAGAATCCGATCGCGGCATCATTTTCTACACTCGTGCATTTGGAAAAATTGAGACAATTGCAAAAAGCATACGGCTTGAAAAGTCTAAGTTAAAAGGGCACACTATACTCTTTGCGCATGTTGATATTATATTCATTGGTGTACGCGACGGCTACCGGCTTATTAGCGCAGAACTGCTTAAAGCGCCCAATGACGATATTATTGCCTCCTTTCCGAATATGCTCGCATTTAGGGATTTTCTTTTGCGTCTGCTCAAAGGAACAGAACATGACGAATTGTTATGGAATTTTCTAAACGACGTTTTTATTGTAAGGAAACTTTTGCCTCGAGATGCAGTCCATCTTTTTTCACTTAAAACGGAAACGCTGCATATCTTCGGCATGCTCCCTGAAGAAGGAATACGAACGGAGAACGATATTCGTACCGTTCTCGCGGCTAATCATATGTTATAATAAACATACAACAGCATGGGTATCAGCGATCTTAAAAAACGGATGTACAAGCAAGGGGAGACGTTTCCGGAACGTCAGCCGAAGTCAGGATTTTCCCAGCACGATGTTGAGGTAGAACCTTTTTGGGAGGGTGAAAAGGAGCCGGTAACGATACGGCCGAAAAGAAGAGGAAATATGTCGCCCCAGACGCGCTTTTGGTTGTTACTCGCTATGATAGCAGCTGTTGTTGTTTTTGCGGGGGCTGTCATTTTTTTCTTTATTTTTGGAGGTAGTATCCACTCGACGCGTCTTGTGGGATTGAGCCTTGCTGGACCTAAGGAGGTGGCTTCGGGAGAGGCATCGTCTTGGGAGGTTGTGTACAGAAACGCTGATTCCGTTGCGCTGAACAGCGCGGAGATTGTATTTGAATTTCCGCCCAGATCGCAACAAGTGCTGTATGAAGCTGGAGGGAAGCGGGGGCTGTTTCGTGTGCGTCGCGTCTTAGGCGACATTGCGGCCGGCGCGGAAGGGAGAGAGGAGTTTAAAGGCGTGCTTTTTGGGGAGATAGACGATGTTTTAAAAGGTAAAGTTGTATTGGAATATCGTCCCGAGGGTTCATCGGCAAGATTTGCTAAAGAGATTGAGTATACTGTGCGGATTACCCATTCACAGCTCGGCGTTTCCGTTGAAGCACCGAACGAATTGCAGGAAGGGCAGGAGGTTGAATTGGCTATTAATGTTGTTTCTACCTCGGACATTTTATTTCAAAATCTCACAGTGGGGATTGATTATCCTGAGGCGTTTGAATTCATTAGTGCTCAACCGCAGCCATTTGAAGGAGATAGTATATGGAAAATAGGAGATATTAACCCCGGGGAAGCACGAACGATATCGATAAAAGGAAAGGTGAAGGAAAACATTTATGAGAATCAGACGTTTCGTGCGCGTCTCGGGATTTATGACAGCGCCGACAGCTCTTGGATTGTTTTTTCTGATTCAAAAAAAACAGTTGCAGTGAGAACGCCGTTTCTCTTTACTGCTGTGGGGTTGACAAAAAACAAAAGCAATGTGGTATTTCCCGGACAGGAAGTAGATGTCTCTATCTTTTGGAAAAATAATCTTCCGGTCAGTGTAAACAACGCGGCATTGGAAATACACTTGGATGGAAAAGCGCTGGATCTGAAAACTGTTTCACCAAAAAATGGCGGTACGTTTGACGGGACAACGAATACTATTCACTGGTTGGCGGGCCGTTATCCGCAGTTTGCGCTATTACAGCCCGGCGCATCGGACAGGGTGAACTTTACGGTCGTAATTAAGCAGCCGCTTCCTGTTACAACCGCTCTTGACAAGGACTTTGCAATTGAGTTTTCCTCGCGCATCAGCACCGGAAAAACGCCGCAGGGGTTTGAAGGAGTTGATGTGTCAGGTGTCGCAACCTTAAAACTAAAAGTTGCGACGGATGCCGGATTCACACAGCGAGGTTATTATTTTGATGACCGGGTGCAAAACTACGGCCCCCTTCCCCCGAAAGTTGGAGAGGAGACCACCTATCTTATTGTGTGGTCAATCACGAATGAGTCGAATGATTTAAGAAATGTTGAGGTAAACGCCTCGCTCCCGACATATGTTCGATGGAAAGGTGTTGTCGTGCCCGGTAATGAGCAGGTTGTTTTTGATAACGAGACAGGGTTGGTTACATGGCACCCCGGCATTATAGAAGCTGGCACAGGAATTGTCAGCCCAACAAGAGAGGTTGCTTTTCAGGTGGGTTTTGTGCCTTCCGTTGCTCATGTGAGGGATTTCCCTGAAATTGTTTCAAGAGCGGTGATGACCGCGCAAGATGCTTTTACGGGAACGCGGCTTGAGAAAACGACTAAAATTATTGATACCTTAATGAAGGACGACCCCAACATAAAAGCTTCTCAGGGAGAAGTGAAAGAATAAAGCCATGGTGAATCTTGATGTTATTGTTTCGTTGGCAAAGAGACGTGGGTTTCTTTGGCGATCGTCCGATATATACGGAGGACTAAGCGGCGCTTGGGATTTCGGCCCGATGGGCGTAGAGCTCGCACGCAATATCAAGCAGCTTTGGTGGAAAAAGTTTATACAGGAGAGAGATGATATGTACGGCATTGATGCGTCAATTCTTATGAATGCAAGGACTTGGGAAGCATCTGGACATATAGAAGGATTTCACGATCCGTTGGTGGAATGCAAGAAATGTAAAAGACGTTTCCGCGCTGATCAGGCGCAGGATCAATGTCCCGAATGCGGCGGTGCATTAACGAAAGAGCGTCAGTTTAACATGATGTTTGAAACCCGCGTCGGGGCGGTTGAGGACAGCGCCTCCATTACGTATTTGCGTCCGGAAACCGCACAGGGGATGTTTGTAAATTTTAAAAACATTCTTGACGCATTCCATCCTCTTATTCCGTTTGGCATCGGGCAGACGGGAAAAGCGTTTAGAAACGAAATTACGCCCAAAGATTTTATTTTTCGTATCAGAGAGTTTGAACAGATGGAGATAGAGTATTTTGTACGGGAAAAAGAATGGGAAACATATTTCAATCATTGGAAAAGCGAGATGTGGGCATGGATTGAAAACATTGGACTGGCTAGAAGCCGCGTTCATGAGCTGGAAGTTCCTTCCAACGAGCGAGCTCATTATTCAAGAAGAACGATTGACTTTGAATATGATTTTCCGTTTGGGAGGCAGGAACTGTACGGCCTTGCGTATCGTGCTGATTTTGATTTGAGGCAGCATTCTAAGGCAAGTGGTGTTGAGTTGCAGTACTTTAATGAGGGAAGCGGTGAGCGTTTTTATCCCCATGTGATTGAACCGACCTTCGGCGTAGAAAGGACAGTACTTGCGCTACTTTGCGATGCTTATAAGGAAGATGTGCTTGGTGGTGATGCGCGTGTGTATTTGGCTCTCAAACCCCATCTTGCTCCTGTACAAGCGGCGGTATTTCCGCTGCTTCGTAACAACAAAAGCCTTGTGAGCAAAGCCCGCGCAGTATATAAGGATATAAAAAAAGCTGTCCCGCAGATGATGTGGGATGATAATGGTAATATAGGAAAGCGTTACCGCAGGCAAGATGAGATTGGCACGCCGTGGTGTATAACGATAGATCACCAAACACTTGATGACGACACGGTAACTATAAGAGACAGAGACAGCGGTGAACAGAAACGAGTGCACATACATGAGGTATCGCTTTTTATTAAAGAGGAAAAATGATTGTGAAAATCGGGCTTGATATGTCTTGTGCGGAGCATATAAAATCATAGCCAGCCCGGCTGTCTCCTCGGTCTAGACATATAACCACCAGAAAAAGTGATCCCGGATAAACGCCCATGTCATGTCTTGATAGCGGTAATGCATGACGTATTCCTGCGCGATTTTTGGAACGCCGAGAATAAGAAGAATAATAAAAAGTTTCTTTTTGTTTTTCAGTTGAAACTGCGGGAAGAACCTTAACATAGAAGTCCAAAAAAGATAAAAGTGTTCAAAAATATTCGGGGCTAAAAAGAACAATGGACGTATCTTCGTTATTTCAAATAACGTAAATCCGGCAAACCTCCATGTAAATAGTATCATTCCTGTTCTGCGCGCAAGGACGTTTGTCCATCTGCGCGCGACGAGAAATTCAAAGAATAAGTAATAAGTGTCAAAAAACTTGTCAAATGCGTGGTATGCGTTGTTGCCAAAATATCCCCAGCCAAACTTTTCCATGATCATTACGTCTGCAGCGTCTGCGAGCATCGCGAGTATTCCGCCAAGCAGTGCCCAGCGAAGAATGGTAAAGGGAACCAATATCCTGATGATAATAACAATAATTGATGCCATATTTCCGCTTATCTGCTCACACCTTTATTATATCTCAATTCTTCCAGTGTCATTCCAGTTGTGTTACGATGATAGTTGTGATGGAATTCCAGAAAAAAAGGTTAGTCAACGGCCTTCGGGTGATCGCTGTTCCTATGAAGAACACCAATACCGTTACCGTGCTGGTGCTTGTGGGAACGGGATCGCGCTATGAAAACCGGAAAAATAACGGCATTTCCCATTTTCTGGAGCACATGTTTTTTAAGGGAACAAAGCGATACCCTGATGCCGGAGAGCTTAACAAGAGACTTGATGCTATTGGTGCATCTCATAACGCTTTTACCTCAAAAGAGGATACCGGTTATTGGGTAAAAGCCCACGCAAAGCATTTCCGTCTCGCCCTTGGATTTGTTGCTGATATTTTGCAGCGCGCTCTTATTAAGAAAAGTGAGATTGAAAGGGAGCGAGGCGTTATCTTTGAAGAAATGAAAATGTATTTAGATACCCCCCGCATATATGTGTGGTCAGTGTTTGAGCGGCTGTTATACGGAGACCAGCCGGCAGGGTGGGACACCATTGGCACTGCTGAAACGTTAAAAGCGTTTTATCGCCCTGACTTTATTGCGTATTTAAAAAAGCATTATGTCGCCCGCAACGCCGTGGTTATTGTTTCCGGGCATATTGATGGACAGACTGTTTTTAAAAACACTGAAAAGGAGTTTCGTCATTTGGGCCGGGGACGCGTTATTCAAAAGCGAAAACTGCGAACGCCGCGCAAAGGGCCGCGTGTCAGTGTTGTAACGCGAAGCACCGATCAGACCCATTTACTATTGGGTGTGGGCGGATTCTCGTACAACCACAAAGATCGTTTTGTTGCAGAGGTTCTTGCAACAATCCTCGGCGGATATATGAGCTCCAGACTTTTTATGAACATACGTGAACGCAGAGGTCTTGCATATAGTGTTTCAGCAGTGCATCACTCGTATACCGATGCGGGTTATCTTGCCGTGTACGCGGGTATTCCGCATGAAGCGCATTTGAAGGTTCCCGGATATGTTATTGAGGAATTCCAGAAAGTAAGAAAAAACGGCGTCAGTGCAGAAGAGCTCGTCCGCGCGAAAGAACATATCCGCGGACGACTTGCCATCGCGCTTGAATCGACGGATGAGGTTGCATCTTTTTTCGGCTCCCAAGAAGTCCTTGTTGGAAAAACATTCACACCGTCGCAGGTGCTGGCAAAAATTGACAAAATTACACGCGGTGATATACAAAGAGTAGCTAAGCATATTTTCACTCCTTCTAATTACTACCTTGCTTGCATCGGAGCCCAGCTCAATGAGCAGCGGCTTTTATCTGTTATTAGCTAAGTGATCGTTATGTCAGAGAAACTGCATATTAAAATCAGCACCGGAACGTTTTTTAGAGCCATCGTTCTGCTCATTGCGGTGTATTTGCTTTTTAAGGTTATCGCGGTTATAGGAGCAGTGCTTGTTGCAGTGGTTATCGCAGCGGCTTTTGAGCCGGCAATTTTGCGGATGAAGAAGTATAAAATACCCAGAACCATTACCGTAATACTGATATATTTTATTATCTTTATTGTTTTTCTGTTGGCCGTGTACAGCATTTTGCCCTCCCTTGTTCAGGAAGCCCGCCAGTTTATCAGGCAACTCCCGGAGTTTGTTACAGAAATAACCGCACAATTGAGCGGAAGGTTTGATTTTTTGCCCTTGGAAGTTATCGGAGAAAATTTCAGGATTTTTATAGAAAGCCGCGATTTTTCTATCGGGCAGGCAGTGGAAAGTTTGCGTCAGGGCGCATCGGTGATTTTTGGAGGTCTGTTTTCCTTCGTCATTATTATCGTGCTTTCGTTTTATCTTTCCGTACAAGAGCAGGGGGTTACAAAATTTTTGCGAATCGTTGTCCCGGAGAATTATGAAGATTATGCTGTTGACCTGTGGTCAAGAACGCAGCGAAAAATTGAACGGTGGTTGCAGGGACAGCTTTTGCTTGGAGTTATTGTTGGAGCGATTGTGTATATTGGTCTTTCAATCATGCGTATTGAATACGCGCTGACGCTCGCGTTCCTTTCTGCTATCTTTGAGTTGATTCCGTTCTTCGGTCCTATTATGGCGGCAATTCCGGGAATCATTGTCGCCACGTTACAGGAGCCGATGTTGGGGCTTGCTGTTTTAATTTTATATGTTTTGGTGCAGCAGTTGGAAAATCATCTCATTTATCCGGTTGTGGTGAGAAAGATGATTGATATTCCTCCTGTTATAGTGATACTCGCGCTTATTTTTGGAGGACAGCTTGCCGGTTTTTTTGGTGTCATTCTCGCGATACCGTTTATAGTGATTCTCACGGAGATGTTAAATGACCGCATGGCAAGAAAACAGCAGCGCTCTGAGTGATGAGAAAGTTTTATATCACATCGCCGATTTACTATGTAAACGCGCCGCCGCATCTTGGGCATGTATATACGAATGTTGTTGCTGATGTACTGGCGCGATACCATCGGTTAAAAGGATATGATGTTTTTTTTCTTACGGGAACGGATGAACACGGGGCAAAAGTTGCTCGAAGCGCACATAAAGCCGGAAAGGAACCGAAGGCTTTTGTAGACGAGCTGGCAGCGCAGTTTCAGGAGGCGGCACGGACTTTCCATATTTCCTACACCGATTTTATTAGGACCTCCGATCAGGGAAAACATTGGCCGGGAGCTCAAAAATTATGGAAGCAGCTTGATGATGCCCAAGATTTGTATAAAGCTTCTTATAAAGGCCTTTACTGTGTGGGCCATGAAGCGTTTGTGACGGACAAAGATCTCAAAAACGGAAGATGCCTCGAGCATGATATAGAACCGGAAGTTATTGAGGAAGAAAACTACTTTTTTAGGCTTTCGAAGTATGTTTCCAAGATTAAAGAGGCCATCTTGGCGGACACGTTAAACATAAAACCACCAGCCAGGCGCAATGAAGTGCTCGCAATGCTTGAAGGAGGCGTTGAGGATGTAAGTTTTTCGCGTCCTTCCAAGGATATACCATGGGGCATACCGGTTCCCGGAGACGATACACAGACTATGTATGTATGGTGCGATGCGCTTTCCAATTATATCAGCGCTCTTGGATATGGAAGAACGAATGATGAAAACTTCAGAAAATACTGGCCTTGTGATGTTCATGTGATTGGGAAGGATATATTGCGCTTTCATGCGGTGATTTGGCCCGGGATGCTGTTATCTGCCGGGCTTCCATTCCCAAAAAGCATCTTTATCCACGGTCATATTCTTTCCGGCGGAAAGAAAATGTCAAAGACACTGGGCAATGTCATTGATCCTTTTCAATTGCAGCAAGAATACGGCACGGATGCCGTTCGTAATTTTGTGATATCTGAAATTCCTTCATTTGAGGACGGTGACATAACTATTGAGCGCTTTCGGGAAATATATACTGCCCGGTTTTCAAACGGCATCGGGAATTTGGTCAGCCGTATTGCAACAATGATTGAGCGTTTTTTTAATGGGGAGATAAAAAAACCGGATCAAGCACTGCTTGATAATCTCCCGTTGAAGATTACGGATGCCGCATGCCATGTGTTGGGGGAAGAGAAAACAGAAGAGTCGTTTTACAGTTCTGTTCAAGCAATCATACATACAGAGGAGCGAAAGTATCATCAGGCGCTTGAGGACTTTAATTTAAACAGAGCCGCACAATCTGCCTGGCTGCTGCTGCGGCATTGTGACTGGTACATTCAGGAATATCAGCCGTTTAAACTTGTTAAGGAAGATAAAAACAAAGGCGAAGCTGTTTTGTGGAATGCTGCTACGCTATTGCTTGCCGGAGCGTGGTTCCTGCGCCCGATGATACCTGAAACGGCTGAAAAAATATTTGAAATCTTCAATGTCGGCTCCGGCGGCGAATTGCTTTCATGGAACGAAATAACAGGAAAGAGTATCCAACCCCTTTTCCCGCGCCTTGATCTTGATACATAATATGCACCTTACGTATAACTGGAGTATATGGATTACGAATTAATTGATATTCACGCGCATATAAATTTTAACGCTTTTAAGGATGACGGCCATGAGGTTATCCATCGGTCTCATGATGGGGGCGTTGGTATGATTCTGGTTGGTTCTCAGTCAGATACTTCCAAGCGTGCTGTTGCATATGCAAACCATTACCCCGGAGGCGTGTGGGCGGCTGTGGGGCTTCACCCGATTCATCTTATTGAACTTACGGTAGATGAGCAAGAGCTTGGGGGAGGGGCGCCCGGTTTTGTAACGCGAGTGGAAACATTTGATTATAATTTATATAGAAAACTTGGAAAAGAAAAAAAAGTCGTTGCTGTCGGCGAATGCGGGCTTGACTATTTTCGGCTCACCGTATCAGCTGATATAAAGAAAAAACAGGAGGAAGTATTAAAACAGCACATCGCGCTTGCTCGGGAGCTCAATAAGCCTTTAATGATTCATTGCCGGAACGCTTACGGCGACCTGCTCGCTATTTTAAAAAGCGAACAAGCCGCAAATACAGGAGGAGATATCCACTTTTTTGTGGGCAACTGGGAAACCGCAAAACGTTTCCTTGATATGGGATTTTATCTTTCTTTTACCGGCGTTATCACTTTTACATCGGACTATGATGAAGTGGTTAAAAAAATCCCTTTAGAGAGGATCATGATTGAAACTGATTCACCTTATGTGTCTCCCATTCCCCATCGAGGCAAGAGGAATGAGCCGCTCTATGTGAAAGAGGTTGCAAAGCGCATTGCTGATATACGCGGTATTGCATACGAAAAGGTGGCGCAAGCGACGGCGGAAAACGCCAAGGAACTTTTTAAGCTTTCATAGCGACAGGCGCTTGATATGAGCAAATATCCCCATAAAAAAGTGGAAAGAAAGTGGCAGGATGTATGGGAACGCCGTCGGACATACGAAACGGATTTACTGAACGCTCAAAAGCCATTTTATAATCTGATGATGTTTCCGTATCCTTCTGCGGAAGGATTGCATGTTGGAAATGTATATGCTTTTACCGGTTCTGATATCTTTGGAAGGTTTAAGCGTATGCAGGGTTATGATGTATTTGAACCAATCGGCCTTGACGGATTTGGCATTCACTCTGAAAACCATGCTCTCAACATCGGTGAGCACCCGATACGGGTTGCCGCCCGAACCCAGAAAAATTTCTATACACAGCTTAAGAAAATAGGGAATGGGTATAACTGGGACGCCAAACTTGAAACGTATGACCCCGAATATTATAAGTGGACACAGTGGATTTTCCTTCAAATGTATAAACACGGCCTTGCGTATCGAAAGGAAGCTGATGTGAACTGGTGCCCGAAGTGTCTTACTGTGCTTGCCGATGAACAAGTTATTTCTGGTGAATGTGAGCGATGCGGCACAAAGGTCGTCGTAAAGAAACTGAAGCAATGGTTTTTTAGAATAACAAAATACACCGACCAGCTTCTGGAAGGGCTTGATAATATTGATTGGTCTGAAACGGTAAAGGTCGCACAGAGAAACTGGATTGGTCGTTCAGAGGGGACGGTAATTGATTTTCCTGTGAAAGATTCATGGGAACGGATAACGGTGTTTACGACGCGCCCCGACACATTGTTTGGCGCAACGTATATAGTGCTTAGTCCGAAACATGCACTATTAACAGATAACAAATTACAGATTACAAACGAGAAGGAAGTTGAAGATTACATAAACAAATCAAAAGGAAAAATAGTTGAGGAACGCACCCAGAAAGCGAAAGAAAAAACCGGGGTTGAATTGAAGGGTGTAAAAGCGGTTAATCCTATAAATAGTGCAGAGATTCCAATTTGGGTTGCCGACTATGTTCTTGGTGATGTTGGAACCGGCGCTATTATGGCGGTTCCCGCCCATGACGAACGTGACTGGGAGTTTGCTGTAACGTATGGACTTCCTATAAAAATGGTTATTAGCGCCACTGGTGACAACGCGCCGAAGCAAAAAATGTCAAAGGAAAATATGCGCTGTTACACCGGTGAGGGAGTGCTGATCAATTCAGGACGCTTTGACGGCATCTCGTCTCAAAGAGCCAGATTAGAAATCACCGAATCGGTGGGCGGAAAAATGGAAAAGCGGTTTCATCTCCGTGATTGGCTTATTTCTCGCCAACGGTATTGGGGGCCGCCCATCCCGGTACTTTATTGCAAGCGATGTTATAGCAGTGGCGGTGAGGAGGGAGTTGATTACACGGAGAAAGATGGAGAGCATTATGCCATTATTCCCATTCCAGAAGAGGATTTGCCGGTGAAACTGCCATATATAGAGGAGTTTCGTCCGACCGGAACTGATAAAGCTCCTCTTGCGAATGTTGCCGGATTTTATAAAAGCGAATGCCCAAAGTGCGGTGGAGAGGCGATAAGGGAGACCGATGTGTCGGATACATTTCTTGACTCTGTATGGTATTACATCGGTTATCTTATTTTTAGAAACCAAAAATCTGAAATTTGGCATCCAAAAAATGGGTGGTCGGGAGGAAGTACGCTGTTTAGAAAATGGCTGCCGGTGCGCATGTACATTGGAGGAGCGGAACATGCCGTTTTACATCTTTTATATACGCGCTTTTTGTCTTACGCGTTTTATGATTTGGGTCTTGTGCATTTTAAAGAGCCATTTACGGTTTTCAGAGCCCACGGCCTTTTAATTAGTGAAGGAGCGAAAATCTCCAAGTCGCGAGGCAATATCATAAACCCCGATCAATATATAGAAGTGTACGGCGCTGATACGCTTCGGATGTACCTTATGTTTCTCGGGCCCTTTGAAAGCGGCGGCGATTTTAGAGATACTGGAATCCGCGGGATAGCAAGGTTTTTGGATCGTGTGTGGCAATTGTACAAATGTGTCAGCAATGCCAATAGCGCTGGTGCGGGAGATCGGCTGGAGAAAATAGTTCATAAAACGATCCGGAAAGTGACAAACGATATTACACACCTTCGGTATAACACCGCAATAGCGGCTCTTATGATATTTTTAAATGACATGGAGAGAGAAAACACAATTCTTCAAGATACATACGCAACGTTCCTGCAGCTTTTAGCTCCTTTCGCTCCGCATATGTGCGAGGAATTATGGGAAATGCTAGGTCATAACGAATCAATTCACCATTCCTCATGGCCGGCGTTTGACGAAGAAAAATTGAAAGAAGAAACATTCCAGATGGCCATACAGATAAATGGTAAACTGCGTGATGTGGTGACCGTCCCCGTTGGTGTGTCTGAAAGCGAGGCAACGAAGATTGCTTTTTCGAGTAAGAAGGCAAACAAGTACCTTGAAGGCAGGAAATACCAACGGGTTATTTTCGTTCCCGGTCGTCTTATGAATATCGTGATATGAGGATTTTGTGCATTCATAGCGGCTGTTATAAAGACGGATTTGGTTTCGTTGATTTTATTGGCCGGTCATGGTATAATACTTTTTTATGAAAGCAATTATTTTGGCGGCCGGAAAAGGCACACGCATGCGTCCGCTTTCTGATACTTGTCCCAAGCCGCTTCTTAAAGTCGGCGGCAGGCCCTTGCTTTATCATATTGTTCAGGCATTGCCCGCAGAGGTAGATGAGTTGGTGATAGTGACCGGCTATTTAGGTGAGCAAATTCGATCTCACTGCGGTGATCAGTATCTCGGGAGAAAAATCCATTACATGCACCAGGAAAAACAGCTCGGTAATTATCATGCGCTGAAACTGGCAAAGAGCCATATTTTGGACGGAGAACGCTTTTTTGTGTTCTATGCGGATGATTTGCATGGAGCTGACGGGATAAAAGCGTGTTTAGACTATCCAAGGGCGATGACGGTTACAACTGTTGAAGACCCGAGGCGTTTTGGCGTTGTGCAATTAAATGAAGACGGCACATTGCGTAGGATCGTTGAAAAACCAAAAAACCCAATGTCCAATCTTGTCAGTCCCGGTGTTTTTCTGTTTGACCACCACATCTTTGAGTATGAAGCAGATTTAGACGTTAAGGGTGAATATTTCTTAACAACGGCTGTTCAGAAAATGATCCGGGATTATCCTATATACACCGTCCATTCAGATTTTTGGTTTCCTATAGCTTATCCGGAGGATCTCAGTCGTGCTGAAAGGATGCTTAAGGAAATGTCTGTAGCGGGGCAAGTTTGAAAAGGTAAGCAATTGCCTATAAAGTAAAGGAATGAAACGGGACAATGTCGCGTTTCGGCTTCTTCAAGAAGAACAGACGCGGCAAAAAAACTCGCTGAATCTTGTTGCATCGGAAAATTATGTTTCCGGTCAGGTGCTTTTGGCGCTTGGCTCTGTTTTTACAAATAAGTATTCGGAAGGATACCCACGTAACCGCTACTACGGCGGAAATGAAGTAGTAGACAAGGTGGAAAATCTCGCACGTGAAAGGGCGCTGAAACTTTTTAAACTCAACCCAGCACATTGGCATGTAAACGTGCAGCCGTATTCCGGTTCTCCCGCAAACGCAGAGGTATATAGCGCCCTTGTTCCGTTGGGAGAAAAGATTATGGGGCTGGAGCTTACGATGGGCGGACATCTTTCCCACGGCCACAAAGTAAGTATTACTTCAAAAGCGTGGAAAGTGGCGCAGTATGCAGTTGATAAGAAAACCCACCGGCTTGATTATGAAACCATACTCCGTCTCGCAAGAAGAGAGAAGCCGAAGCTTATTATTGCAGGATATACAGCATATCCGCGCGTCATCAATTTTAAGAAATTCAATGAAATTGCCCAAAGTGTCGGAGCGTTTGTTATGGTGGATATGTCTCATTTCGCCGGTCTTGTTGCTGGGCGTGTGTATCCGTCTCCTTTTCCGTACGCGGATGTGGTGACCACCACCACCCATAAGACGCTTCGCGGACCAAGAGGAGCTATGATATTTGCCAAAAAAGAACTTGCGCGCAAGATTGACCGCGCTGTTTTTCCCGGTTTTCAGGGCGGACCCCATAACCACCAAACGCTTGCTATTGCCGTTGCTCTGCATGAGGCGCTTCAGCCATCATTTGTTTCATATGCGAAGCGTGTAAAAAACAATGCTGTGGTTTTAGCTTTGGAGTTAAAGAAAAGAGGGTGGGAAATAATCACCGGCGGCACCGATAGTCATGTGCTTTTAGTAAACGTGTCAGCGAATGGTGTTGGCGGATATCAGGCAGAGACAATGCTGGAAGAGGCAAATATTGTGGTGAATAAAAACACCATTCCATATGACGAACGTCCACCCAGCGACCCTTCCGGCATCCGTCTCGGTACTCCTGCTGTTACCACAAGAGGTATGCGTGTGCGTGAAATGAAGTTGATAGCCGACTTGATTGACCGCGCATTAAAAGGGGAATCGGCAAAAAGCGTCCGAAGGAATGTGTTGGAGCTTGTAAAAAAATTCCCTATACCATGATGTTGCTCGACGGAAAAAAAGTTGCAAACGACTTAAAAGAGTTGCTGAAACAAGAGGCGCGAAAACTGCGAAAGAAACTCCGGCTCTGCATTGTCATGGTCGGAGGGAACCCTTCTTCGCTTACATTTATAAAACGAAAGGAGCAATTCGCCCGCGACATTGGTTGTAATGTGAGGGTTTATAAATATCAAGCAGATATTTCTACAACGGAACTCAGAAAGAGATTGGCAGATATCGTGCACATAAAAAGCAATACCGGTGTTGTGCTCCAGTTGCCGCTCCCTCCCCACATTAAAACGGATTATGTTTTAAACGCCATTATTCCTAAAAAAGATGTTGATGTGCTTTCCAGCCGCTCCGTTGGAGATTTTGTATACGGCAGATCACTGGTTGTTCCGCCGGTTGTGGGGGCAATTGATAAGCTGTTTTCAGCATACAACATCTCGCTTGTCGGGAAGCATACGTATGTAGTTGGGGCCGGAAGGCTCGTTGGCAGGCCCGTTGCCATATGGCTTATGAATAAGGGCATGCAATTTACCGTTTTATCGAGCAGGAGTGGCGGCATTGTTTCTCTGAAAAGTGCGGATGTGATCATAACCGGTGTTGGCAAGCCGCGGCTTATAACGGCCGATGTGGTAAAAGAAGGGGTAATTATTGTTGATGCCGGAACATCTGAAGATGTAACAGACAAAGGAGAGCCATTGGGCAAAAGCGTTGGCGATGTGGATTTTCCATCGGTGTCAAAGAAAGCGTCATACATAACGCCGGTCCCCGGCGGTATTGGCCCATTGACAGTTGCGATGGTATTTCAAAATTTACTCGCTCTTGCAAAGCGCTCAAAATAGCACAGGCCTCATGGATGTTGTCCTTTTTAACGTGTTCAACGGTTTTTCCGGAAAGGGAGCATGGCTTGATGTCCTAATCATTTTTAACGGCGTGTTTCTCTCGTACTGGATTGTTGCTGTTGTGTTGTTTGCATCTTTTCTAAAGCAATGGCGGTTGATTGTTTTTGAAGCTTTCATTATTGCAGGTATCAGCCGTTTTGTAGTGGCTGATATTATTCGGTTTTTCTATAACCGTCCACGTCCGTTTGAACTGCATGATGTGTATCAGCTTATCGCTCATGATATCGGGTACGCCTTTCCTTCGGGGCATGCTGTTTTTTTCTTTGCTCTCGCAATGTCTGTATTTCTATATCATAAGGGTTGGGGGAGTCTGTTTTTTGCAGCGGCATTGTTTATAAGTATGGCGCGCATTATGGGGGGTATTCATTGGCCGAGTGATGTTTTGGGAGGCGCGGTTTTAGGAATCAGTATTGCATTATGTATTCACTTTCTTGCTGTGGGGTCTAATTTCGTTAAGCGCCAAAAGGGAAACCTTCCGAGCGAAGCAGGTCTGTGATATGATGCGATTATAGAGAAAGAATAAAACTCGCATGTTTATTCCATGCTGTGAGCGGGCATGTGGCGGAATTGGTTTACGCGCACGACTCAAAATCGTGTCCCGAAAGGGATGTGGGTTCGAATCCCACCATGCCCACCAAAACCATACTTTTCGGTTTTTCGGAAACCATTTCGTGGGCGGCTCGCAGAGCCGCCCATTGATTTTGCCCTAATGAATCCATGCCGCTCGGCGCGCAGACGCGCGCCTCGCGGTTGGCCAAAAAGAGGTTCGACCCAAAGACTTCTTTGGCGGCAACCTTTTTATTGAAAAGGTTGCTATCACTTGCGATTTTTCCCAGTGTTTGAGCGTAGTTTATCCAGTTTTCCATCGGTTCGACCCAATCATTCTGCTTTTGTTCGAGACGGGTGGATTGTTCCTCCAGCGACTTCTTTTCGGAAAAAAGTTTTGCTTTTTCTACGCGGTAGGTGTCGCGTTCAACGTCTTGCTCCAAATATCCATCAAGAAGTCGCTGGAGCTTGGTTTGTATGGTGCGAATTTTCTCTTGCACTTCTTGAACAAAAGCAGAGCAGAATTGGGCGGATTCTTTTTTGTCTTTTTCAAGCATGGAAAATAATTCCTCCGCCCAATCCTGCGCCAAAGAAACTTTTTGAAGCAGAGAGGAAATTTGTTTGTCCAGCACTTCTTGGCGAATACAAGGTTCTTTACACTTGATGGTTTTTGATTTGCGTG
>MHOA01000001.1:68343-256686 GCA_001821765.1 Candidatus Ryanbacteria bacterium RIFCSPLOWO2_12_FULL_44_26 | reverse complement strand
AAGAAGAAAATTTTGCTTTCGGCGTTTTGCCCTAACGGGCAGGCAGAGATATTGAATAAAAAGACCAGCCGTTGATATGATCGCGGGCTGGCTAGCTATTAATGTAGTACTTTTTTACCTAAGCCATTATCTGGGTAATCTAAGCCAATTGGCTTAGATTACCCTTGTTAAATGCTTGACCAAAGAATGATTTAATAGTATATCTAAGACAGAGACTTTGGGTGAGCCTGTACCTTAACAAAGGAGGAAATCATGAATAATGAACATACCCGCAGAGTTTATGAACTCAGTTTCTATCCACACGCATACTGTATTGGACGAATCCCCGCGGAAACAAAGTTAGATCCAAGAGAATGCACAGATGAAATGATAAAGGAGATAGGTGTTCCGGAACGTTTTGGAAATTTAATAAAATTTAGATTTCCAAAACGTGATTCACATATAATAGACCGCCCTCTCTTTTTTCTATTTTGGAGCGCGAAACGCGCAGAGTGGGTGGCGTTTTTCGTACTTGATCGTCCAGCTGCTGATTTTGTTGACGAAACAAACTACTTCTATGCGCATGCATTAGATGATAAAGCGCGCAGGAAACTCCTTGAAGCATTTGATATATCTCTTACAGAAGAATTGCTCAAGCGAGTTGATAAATTAAGTCCAACAGAACTTGAGGCTATGCGTGATGGAGGTTAGGGCAATGGATAGAGAATTAGAAAAGATTGTTGCTCTTTACAAAACGGCCGCTTCTCTCAAGGAAATGCCGCGACATGGATGGATCATGGAAGGAGCATCACTCCAAGAAAGTGATTCGGTGGCGTCACATTCTTTTTGTGTCGCTCTTATCAGTCATTTTACTGCTTCAGCGCTTGCCATGCGTTTCCGGGACATTAACTCTGTGAAAGTTGTGAGCATGGCGATATTCCATGATCTTGGAGAATGTGCGACCGGGGAGATCGCGACCGGAATAAAGAGATGGATCGGATGCAATTTTCCTACGCAGTCTGTAGTAGAAAAGATGGAACACGAGTTTCTAGCGAAACTCCTCAAAGATCTACTTGGAAATTGTGAAGTGCTGAGGTTGTCGGAAGAATATGAACAAGGGAGCACCCGTGAAGCAAAGATTGTTAAGTTCGGAGATGTCCTTGATGCCTTCGGCCACGCAAAGCTCCGCTTAAGAAGAACATTTCCTCAATATTTAGAACACGCCCGAGCCGTCCTTTCGCAATCTACCCCCGGCGATCCAGAAGGAGCCTGCGGTCTGATTTTAGCACAATGGTTGTCGGATGTAGAAGAAAAATGGGATTCTGTTGAAAAAACACGTCCATGGGCCCTGTGACGAAGTATTTGTGAGAAATATACGACGATACCAGCCCGCGATCATATCAACGGCTGGTCTTTTTATTCAATATCTCTGCCTGCCCGTTAGGGCAAAACGCCGAAAGCAAAATTTTGCTGAGGCGTAGCCGCCGCAAAGCGGCGGCACTTCTCTTTTTCAAGAATTTTTGATAAAGTAGGTACGAGCGGAGTTGTATAAAGACACCAAACGAAACATTGTCAGAATTAAGAAAGTGGAGCGCGGGCATCCCGCATACCCGCTATGTGTTGCTTGACAGATAGGGTATAACATGTCAACATTATAGTAGTTAAAAACAGCACTTTTATATAGCTGCTTGCAGTATCTCCATTGCAGCCCCGAGGAGATGTATGTCTTTTCTGGGCTGCAATGGGGCGGCAAAATCCAAACCCGAAAAAAAGGAACAGCCATGACTATAAAGCATGGAACCATCTCTTACGTGACTGGTAGCTATATTGAGTTTCAGGCGGCAGTTCTACGGGCACTGCCGCGCGACATCGACTCCAATGTTGCGCACGGCTGGACGCAAAACGGTGAGTCGCTCGCGCGAGTTCTCCGCAAGGCGCTTACGCCGGACAATATGCCTGCTGGTCTGCCCGCCGAAGCCTCGGCAAAGGCGAGCAACACCTACCCCCTCTCCGTGGATTACGGAAGGAGCGTGGAGGACGGAGTCAAGGCCGGTCGCTACGACTTGGCCAACTCCGACATTACCTCCCGCAACTTCCCGACCAAGCGGAAGGGCACGGCCGAGATTGCGGTGGAGCCCATCCACTTCAACCGGTGCATCTCAACCGACGAGGCGCTCCGCGAGCTCGACATGATGGGCTATCGTCCGGCCGAGCTTCAAGAGCTTCTCGCTTTCGGCGAGAAGTATCCGGAAGTCCAGCGCGAATTCACGGTTGTCGCCTCTGGTTCCGTCTGGCAGAACCGGTACGGCAACCGCGACGTTCCGGGCCTCGGCAGGTTCGGTTCGAGGCGCTACCTGGAACTGTTCTGGTTCGGGTACGACTTTGACGAGATCTGCCGGTTCGCGGCCGTCCGCAAGTAGCTCCAGTCCTTGGGGCCTTGGTTCCTGAATCCTTTGGGAACCTTTGCTCCTTGAAATCGTTCGCCCTCGGCGTGGCAACATCGCGCCGAGGGCTTTTTCTTTTGCGAATTAATTATATCTGAACAAGAGATGGATATTACTGGCAGTATTGCCAAGAGGATGGTTGAGTCGAGCATTACTGTGCCTGTTTATTTCGGAGGCAACGAGATTCGGCTCAACATACTTATTGATGTTTTATATAAGTATTTTTTGGTGCGTTTATCGTTGTTGCGCTCGTATGCCTTGTTATGCTTCTGTATCAGTTATTTTAAAATTCAAGAGAAAAAGAAAGGAGTAACCATGGGTCTTCTGAAGTATTTGATTTCTACACTGTTCCGAATGACAGGATCGCAGCGTTTTCTTTATTGCTTTTTTGATTATCATGTTCTCTCCGATACTTATAGAACTAATGATGGAGGCGGAATACTACACATCTTGCTGTTCCGAATACCGGAGCGGCCTTTTTATTCAAACAAACTGTGTATGGCTGTTGCCTTCAACTTATGTTTGTAGTTCCAAAACGCTTTAAAAATAAAGCATATACGCGTTTTTGTTATCCACAACGAGAAAAGGATACGTAAGGCGCGGCGCAGGTGGTAAAATAAAAGAAAGGTCTTATAACAAATCATTTTAAAAAATAATATGTATTCGGCAAATCCACTACAGGATATATTAAACGTTTTATCATCCCTAGGCACAGCAGTTATTGCTTTCCTTCCAAAACTGATCGGCGCAATAATGATCTTTTTGGTTGGTTGGCTCGTTGCGGTGGCTTTGGGAAAAGTTGTTGCTCAAATTGTGAAGGCATTAAAAGTTGATCAGGCGCTGAAAAGTCTTGGAGCAGAGGATCCATTTTCCCGAGCCGGTTTTCGCCTTGATTCCGGCGCTTTTATTGGAGGATTGGTGAGATGGTTTTTCATTATCGTTTTCCTTATTGCTGCGGTTGATGTTTTTGAGCTTGATCAGGTAACCGAGTTTCTCCGAAGAGTTGCCCTGTATCTACCAAACGTGATTGTTGCCGCTATTATTCTGGTTTCTGCCTCGTTGATTGGCGGAGCTTTGCAAAAAGTCGTTGAAGGGTCTGCAAAGGCAGCCCGTCTTCCCTCGGCTTCTCTTCTTGGAGGTATCGCGAAGTGGGCGATATGGATTTTTGCCATTCTCGCTGCTCTTGATCAATTGAGTATTGCCGAGGCGTTTGCGAGGACACTGTTTATCGGTTTGGTTTCCATGATTGCTATTGCGGGTGGTCTTGCGTTTGGGCTTGGCGGAAAGGAACAAGCTGCCCGATTCATAGAGCGCCTCAAGAGTGATATTTCTGGGAGGTAACGATAAAAGGTCCCCAGATTTCCAGTGAAAAAACCCTGAATTTCGGGGTTTTTCCATACTTACCCACATTGTTTTTGTTTGTTTTGCTTGACATATAGAATATTAAAATTATAATGACAGATACGATATGAGATTCGGCATATATTATAGAGAAGGCGAGTCACCCACATAAGGATCGGTTTTTGGTCGTGTGGAGGGCCGCCTGATGGGCGGTTTTTTGTTGGAAGGGAAAGTTGTTTGAAAACATATAGAAGCAGGTAAAAAAATCTACAACGCATACGCGTTGTGCGGTCACCACTTTTGAGCGGTCAAAAGATCATATTGGTGACCTGAATCCGACATTCTGTCGGAGTGGATAATAAGGGCGAACGGTGGATGCCTAGGCTTGGAAAGGCGACGAAGGACGTGGCTTGGCTGCGATAAGCGTCGGTGAGGTGTCGAGCAACCTTTGACCCGGCGATTTCCGAATGGGGGAACCCAGCACTGTGAAAACAGTGTTATCCCGGCGATATGTCGGGAGGTGCACCTGGAGAAGTGAAACATCTCAGTACCCAGAGGAAAAGAGACCAACATATACCGTTGCTTTGCAACGGAAGCACGAAACTTGAATATCGATAATCGAAATAAATTTAAAATTCCAGATTCAAATAAGCAAAACGTTTTGGATTGAGCATGCATATATATATTGGATATTGTTTCGGATTTCGAATTTAGGATTTCGGATTTCCGCTGCAAGGCAGCGGTTGGTATTCCCTTAGTAGCGGCGAGCGAAAAGGGAGAAGCCCAAATCCAGCTCCACTTTCTGTAAATAATCAAATATGTTTCTGACATATAATGTGCGAAGAAATGTATAGTGCCAAGAAGGATTATTGTCAGAAAGTGGGGCTGGAGGTTGTAAGGATCGTTAATCTTGAACCATGCTTTGTGCGGGATATTTTCATCGCACGAGGCGTGTTTCAAGGGGAGTTACAAATGCAAATTCTTAGCAGAAAGATCCTGGAAAGGACAACCATAGAAGGTGACAGTCCTGTATGCGAAAAGGGTTTGCACTCCTTAATGATTTCTTGAGTATCCCGGCACATGAATGGGCTGGGAGAATCGAGCCGAACTAACGGCTAAGGCTAAATACTTTCCAAGACCGATAGTGAACAAGTACCGTGAGGGAAAGGTGAAAAGCAGCCCGGTGAGGGCGGTGAAATAGAACCTGAAACCGTTTGCCTACAAGGAGTCGGAGCCCCTCGCAATAGCAATATTGCTCGGGGTGACGGCGTGCCTATTGAAGAATGAGCCAACGACTTATCTAATATCCCTTGTCTAAGGACGTTTGAGTCCGAAGGCACAGGGAAACCGAGTGTTAATAGCGCGTTTATGGGGGTGTTAGATAGACCCGAAGCCAGGTGAGCTTGCCATGGACAGGGTGAATGCCGGTGAAAACCGGCAGGAGGCCCGAACCGGTTGGTGGTGCAAAACCATCGGATGATCTGTGGTAAGGAGTGAAAAGCTAATCGAACCTGGTAATAGCTGGTTCTCTCCGAAATAGCTTTACGGTTAGCGTTCAGTTTTTTCCTGGAGGTAGAGCACTGGAAGGTATGTATAGGGAGCAATCTCGACATACCTATCAAACTCCGAATGCCAGGCATTACATAACTGAATAGTTAGACCATGGGGGCTAAGCTCCATCGGTCGAAAGGGAAACAGCCCAGACCGCCATCTAAGGTCCCTAAATCTGTCCCTTATGGGACGCCTAGCCATATCACATTGCATGTGATGCGGTTGGGTATGCTAAGTGCATTTTAAGGTAGTAAAATTTCTTAGACAGCGAGGAGGTTGGCTTAGAAGCAGCCATCCTTTAAAGAGTGCGTAACAGCTCACTCGTCAAGAGATTTTGCGCCGAAAATAATCGGGGCTAAGCATAGTACCGAAGATGCGGACCGATGCGCGGCATCGGGAAGATCAAATATCAAAGCTCAAATGTCAAATTTGACATTGGGATTTTGTCATTTGAATTTCCGCTGCTGCGCAGCGGTGGTAGGAGAGCATTCTGAATGCAGTGAAGTTTACGGCGCGAGCCGGAATGGAGCGTTCAGAAGAGAGAATGTTGGCACAAGTAACCGCAATCGGGGTGAGATCCCCCGACGCCGAAAGCCCAAGGTTTCCTTGGCAATGGTGATCAGCCAAGGGTTAGTCGGTCCTAAGACGATGGCGAAAGCCGCAGTCGATGGACACACGGTTAATATTCCGTGACCCTGTTATTGCATTCTATGGAGTGACGGAGGATATAACATAGAGCGTGTTATTGGATTCGCGTTCGTGCAGCTCAGAGATGTGCTTTAGGCAAATCCGGAGCACTGGGTTTAAAGCCCGATTCTCGCGCTGTGCGAAAATGCCGCGCTACGGCAAGGTAAATTCTATTGAAGAGCCTTCCAAGAAAAACTTCTATGAGCTAAGCAGTAATGGGACCGTACCGTAATCCGACACAGGTGGGCAGGTCGAGCAGACCAAGGCGAACGAGTGATTCCTCTCTAAGGAACTCGGCAAAAAAGCGGCCGTAACTTCGGAATAAGGCCCGCCCTAGATTGTCCAATGGTGGAAAAGGAGGGAATAATGGAGCCCCAAGAAGAGGGCGAAAAATCCCAAACAGAAGAAGAATAAGAGGCGATCATGGCCGAATGGCAAGATCGCGCAATCTTCGTCGGGGAAGAGATCTGATCTCTTCCCCCTACCATTGGGCAATCCGGGGCCGCAGCGAAAGTATCCCTGGCGACTGTTTATCAAAAACACAGCTCCCTGCGAACTCGTAAGAGGATGTATAGGGGGTGACGCCTGACCAATGCGAGAAGGTTAAATGCGACTGGTGCTTCGCACCGGGAAGCTCAAATGTCAATGCTCAAATGTCAAAAATTGGTCATTTGGATTTTGTCATTGGGATTTCCAGCGCGGAGCGCTGGGTTGTATAAGCCCTCGTCAATGTCGGCAATAACTATAATTGTCCTAAGGTAGCGCAATTCCTTGTCGGGTAAGTTCCGACGCGCACGAATGGCGTAACGACTGGGGAACTGTCTCGGGGAGGAGCTCGGTGAAAATGCAATACCGGTGAAGATGCCGGTTACCTGCAGCTAGACGGAAAGACCCTGGAAGCTTTACTATAACTTGGTATTGGGTTTAGGTCTTTCATGCGTAGCGTAGTGGGGAGACGTTGAAACTCTGGTTTCGGCTGGAGTGGAGTCGCCAATGAAACACCCATCTTGAAAGAGTTAGATTCTAATCTCAGCGGCAAAAACGCGGGGAGACAGTACCTGGCGGGTAGTTTACGTGGGGCGCGTTCCTCCTAAAAGGTAACGGAGGAGTTTATTAAGGTCGGCTAGGCGCGGATGGAAATCGCGCTGGTCGTGTAATGGCATAAGCCGGCTTGACTGTGAGACGGACATGTCGAGCAGATGCGAAAGCAGAACATAGTGATCCGACCGTTGGCATTAGACGCCGCGGAAGCTCAACGGATAAAAGTTACTCCAGGGATAACAGGCTGGTCCCGCCCAAGCGTCCATAGCGACGGCGGGGTTCGGCACCTTGAACATCGGGGTGTCTATGGCAGCGATGCCATACAAAAAATAAATCGGCTTATAACGGTGGACTCCATACGAGCCAACCATGAAAATAGCATGGTAACATATATGTATGGACAATACCGTGGGAAGTCTTACCTCATTACAGAGATCTGTCATCGTTGAATTTTTCCTTCCATGATATACAAATGAGGTAATGACCCTGTAGAGACTTATCCTTCAATTTCTTGTGAAAAAGAGGATAGAGTTAATCAAGAATTGATTAGCTAATACGCCGATCTCCTGCTTTCAGATCAGCAGGATGAAGATATAGTCCGATCCTACTAGCAATAGTAGTAAAAACGACAGCGATGTCGGCTCGTCCTATCCTGGGGGTGAAGCAGCTCCCAAGGGTTTGGCTGTTCGCCAATTAAAAGGGCACGTGAGCTGGGTTCAGACCGTAAAGCATCTTTTGGCTATGAGCTTTTAGCTTTTAGTAAAGGACGTTTTACAGTCTGAATCCGCTTGCAGCATTTCTTTTCGTCTAACAAATAGGAAAAAATGTCCAATCAAATCACGGCGGTCTCTCTTTTTCCAATTCCTAAAAGCCGGAAGAAGAGAAGAAAAAGTCAGCTATATCGGTAAAATCCAGCCCCACTTTTGTCAATTAGGCATTAGTGAGGGACAAACCAATTTTTGAGTTTCATTACATTTAGAAATATCAATAATACAGCGAAATTCAAAAGTGGAGACGGACAATACCGAGGGAACCATCTGCTCCGGGCGGATGGCCCCGTAGAGGCTACACGCTGACCTCTTGCTATTTGCGAGAGAAGATATAGTCCAATGCACTTAGTAATAAGTGATAACATGCGTGAGACAGGTTGGTCCCCTATCTGCTGCAGGCGTTTTGATTCTTGAGGGGAGTCTTCCCCAGTACGAGAGGACCGGGAAGAACTGACCTCTGGTCTACCAGCTCTGGCGCCAGCTGGAGCGCTGGGTAGCTATGTCGGGAACGGATAACCGCTGAAAGCATCTAAGCGGGAAGCCGGCCCCAAGATTAGGAATCTTAAGATCCCTCGAAGACTACGAGGTTGATAGGCTCTAGGTGTAAGATCCGCAAGGATTTCAGCCGAGGAGTACTAATGATCGTATCCACTCCGACAGAGTGCCGGAACCGATAAAATTGCTGAGCAATTTTATCGGTTCATTTGACAACTAACCATTGACAATTGACTCATCCGAAATCCTGATCCAGAATGAGTCGCGATTTCGGATTTACCCGGTGAATTTAGGTTTAGATTTCGTCATTTGTCATGACAAATGGAATTTAGAATCCTGGTGGCTCGTCGTCGTAGCACCACCCGATCCCATTCCGAACTCGGAAGTGAAATGCGATTGAGCCGATGATACTCATCAGGGGAAAGTAGGTAGCCGCCAGGATTCTGTATTTCATAACCTGAATACTTATCTGCCGGAAGGCAGGGTTACTGATCGGTGACCTGTCCAGCTTTGCCCATGATACTCATCAGGAGAACATAGGTAGCCGTCAGCTCTAGGCATGCAATGTTGGCGCGGGCATTGCTGTTTCTACTCAAAAAACTCCAGTTTGCTGGAGTTTTTTGAGTACATCGGGAACACCTCCTGAACTTTTTTCTTCTGGTTGCCGGTGATATATTGAACATATGCAAATTTGGAGGATAAAAAGGCAACTTGTCGGAATAGTATTATTTGGATCTATTGCGATTCTTATTGTGGGGGGCCTTCTTTATTTTATCCTTACTTATGGGACTTGTCGTGATGGCATACAGAATCGTGATGAGAAAGGTATTGATTGCGGCGGTTCTTGTCCTACGGAATGTCTTATAGAACTGCCAAAAAAGCCAATACAGCTGTGGAAGAGATTTTTTAAGATCAGCCAAGGCCTCTACGACATAGGGGCACTGGTCCAAAACAACAATCAATTGCTCAGCGGTAAGGCCAATTATGTGTTGAAAGCATATGACAACAAAGCAGTTTTGATTTTCTCTAAAAATGGAAGCATCATGCTTTTTCCGGGAGAGAAAGCATTGATTTTTGAGCCAAATGTACGTGTTGGTTTACGCGACCCTGAACGGGTAGAACTTGAACTTGTTGTTCCAAAATGGGAACGCATCGAACAAATTCCTCCGCCAGTGAATGTGGTAGAACACCAGTTTGTTACAGGATCCTCGCCGCGCGTTGATGCGATAGTTGAAAACGCTTCAATTTTTCCAGTAAAAAATATCGTGGTGGCTGTCTTTCTGCATGATGAGCAGGAAAATGTGTATGCAATTTCGCGAACCGTGATCGATGAAATAAAGGGATCTGGCCGAGAAACCGCAGTTTTTGCATGGCCTGAAGGTTTTCGGTTGGCAGCACCGAATCTCATTACGTTTCTTATTACGTCATCCATATGAAGCGTCGCTTTAGGAATTTTGATTGGATATTATTCTTAAGTATCCTGCCTCTTATATTTTTTGGGCTTTTAACCATGAAATCCATAGGGGAAAGCGGGACGGATTATTATTTTTCGAAACAACTCATCTTGATTGGCATTGGGGCACTTGTTTTCTTTGTGTTTTCCATGATTGACTGGCATATTTTTGAGTCCAACACGACGTTTCTTATGCTCAGCTATGTATTTGGTGTCGGGCTTCTTTTGGCGTTGTTTATTGCGGGAACAGCAGTGAGGGGGGCGCAGAGCTGGTTTCATTTCTCGTTTTTTTCACTCGAGCCGTCTGAATTCATGAAGTTGATTCTTATACTTGTACTCTCAAAGTATTTTGCGCGCAGGCATGTGGAAATAGCTCTTTCAAAACATCTCATTGTGTCTGCCATTTACGCGGGTATCCCGTTTATGCTGGTTGTGAGACAACCCGATATAGGAACTGCGTTTGTGTTTGCTGCTATTTGGGGCGGGATGGTTTTGTTCTCGGGTGTTAATATGAAGCAATTTATTGTTCTTGCGCTGGTGACCATATTTGTTGTGGCGGGGTCATGGGTGTTTTTCTTAAATCCGGATCAAAAATCACGCGTCATTTATTTTTTTTCTCCCTATGCTGATCCACAAGGCAGTGGATATCACGCGATACAGTCAACGATTGCCGTTGGATCTGGAGAGTTATTTGGTAAAGGCGTTGGGTATGGAACACAGTCGCGGCTGAGGTTTTTACCTGAATCGGAAACCGATTTTATTTTTGCGGCATTCGTTGAAGAGTGGGGGTTATTGGGAGCGTTTGTTGTATTTGCTCTTTTTGGCATTCTTTTTTGGCGTCTTTTTGCGATAGGACTAAGAGCCGAAGGGAATTTTCCCCAACTGGTTATTGTCGGAATTATGGCGCTGATTGCAAGTCATATCATGATACATGTTGGCATGAATACAGGACTTTTCCCCATTACCGGAATTAGCCTGCCATTTATGAGTTACGGAGGCTCCCTTTTTATTACGATGATGGCTGCGCTTGGGATAGTAGAGTCTATCACAATGAAATCTTCCTTTCTTGCATACAAAGGGGCTGGTGAAACTGTTCCAGGCCTACACCTATAAGATATGTTGTATTGCTATCTAGGGAGTGGGTGTGTTTAAGGTACATTGCGGTGATCAATAACTTCTTAGCGGCACAGGAAAACATACGGAAGAGATGAGCCAAAAAGCGGCTCGTTTTGTTTTTGGGTTGTAAAAATATGAGCGCCACACTCAAAAAAGCGATGTTTCAGTGTTTATGATGTAATCTCTCTTTTTCACATTTCCAGCGGCAGTATATATTTTGGGCCAGTTATGTAAGACACGTATTTTGCTTTTTTGAGTTGGGGGGTTGATTAAATTTATACATCGTGGTAATATGTCGGCATGCCAAAAACCATTCTTCAATTTGAACAACAGGTAAAAAAGGTAATCAAGGCGCTCCCTCCCCGTATTCAGAAAATAATCGAAGAGCGTTACGGTTTATTTGGAAAATCTGCCATGACGCTCGAGGCCATAGGCAGAAAAAGGGGAATTACCAGGGAGCGTGTACGACAGATTGAGAATGACAGTTTGCGAAAGATTACTGAGTCCGATGAGTTTTCACTGCTTGATGAGGCGTTTATGTTTTTGGAGGGCCTTTTTAAAGATCGCGGTTTTGTCATTCCAGAGCATCATATTTTAAAGGAAGCCGTGTTCGGGGCTCCAAAGGCAAGCAATTTGACTCTCTTTTTGTTGGAGCTTTTTGATGGCGCAGAGCGCAGAAAAGATAATAAATTTTTCTATTCCAGGTGGCAGCATAAGAAATATTTCGATGAAAGAATTGAAAAAGCGCTTCAGGAATTTACTCACGTTTTGAAACTTCGGGAAGAAGCATATAATGAGGATGAATTCTTAGCGCTTTTAAGGAAGCGCCTTGACGAGGCCGGCATACACGTCCATACGGGCAACGCTCTTTTGTCGTTCATTGCAATAACAAAAAATATATGGAGGAACAGTTGGGGTGAATACGGGCACATTTCTTGCTCCTTCGTTAAACCGCGCGGGATGAAAGATGAAGCATATATCGCGCTTAAAAAGGCTGATGAGCCGTTACATTTTACTGAAATTGCTCGTCGTATAAAGGAAACCGTCAATCGTCCGGTGCATGTGCAGACAGTGCATAATGAGCTTATTAAAGACGATCGTTTTGTACTGGTGGGGCGGGGGCTTTACGCGCTGCATTCTTGGGGTTATGAGCCGGGATTTGTTAAAGATGTTATAATAAAGATATTGAAAAACGGTCCTGCCACTGAAGAAAAGATTATTCAAGAGGTATGTCAGCAGCGGCTGGTAAAGAAAAGTACTGTTGTCACAAATCTTCAAAACAGGAAACATTTCACTTTGAGTGACAACGGCACTTACACGCTTCTTTCTTAGAAATTGCGCTATATCTCATTTTCTTTTTGCCTTTAAGGCGTGATAAAAGGAAGCTGCAGGATCAATAAAGCCATCCTTTATGACATTTGTTGAGATATACAAGGATCTGTTTCCATCTTTCGGCCCTGCTCTTGGATTCTTAATTCGTTTTTGGTGGATTTGGCTTCCGCCGCTGACTTTTACAGTGTTTGTTGGAACATGGCTTAACTATACCCGTACCTATTTTAAGAGATCGCAGGAATGGGTACTCCTTGAAGTTCGGGTTCCCCGTGCCCTGATCAGAGGGCCGCGCGGGATGGAACAGTTTTTTGCAAATATGCATGGTTTGCGCAATGCTCCGAGCGATAAGATTGAAAAATACTGGCACGGAGAAGTGCCGCTGTGGTTTAGTTTTGAAATTGTAAGTCTTGGAGGAGAACTTCATTATTTTATCCGAACGACGAGGAAACTCCAAAGGTCTGTTGAAGCGCAGCTTTACGCTCAATATCCTGATCTCGAGATTATCGCAACCCATGATTATATGAATAGGTTTCCACCATCGTTAAGCGGTCTGTATGCCGCCGGATATGATCTTTGGGGGACTGAATTGTTGCTTGAGAGAGAAGATTGTTATCCGATTAGAACCTATGGAGAGTTTGAATCTCCAAACGAATTTGAGTATATTGATCCGATTTCTGCTCTTTTAGAGGCATTGAAGAAAATTGATAAAAGAGAAAATATTTTAATTCAGATTCTTGCACGGCCGGCTGATAACGGGTGGCAGAAAAAGGCTGATGCGGTTGTTCAAAAGTTAAAAGAGGGAACCTCTGTTGGGAAAAAGAAGGCCAGTATTAGTGAGCAAGAAGAAGGAGCTCCAATGATGATTGCTCGCACTCCGGGCGAAACAGAAGCGCTGAAATTGATTGAGAAGAAAATTACAAAGGCAGGATATGAAGTAGTTATTAGGTATATTTATATAGCCGAGCGTTCTGTGTTTTCTTCAACTTTTGCGCGGCGTGGTGTGATTTCCGCAATGAATCAATATAGTTCCCATAGCTTAAACAGTTTTCGTCATAACTTTAAGGCTTGGACAATGGTGAAATGGGTGTACAAACCTTTTATATTTCCAAACAAGCGGGCTGAAGGAAGGAAACAGCGTATGTATATAAATTACCGCGAACGTCGAATGCCTGAAGAAACGCGTGTAGGAGGGGTATACAGCTCATCGTTATTTTTATGGGATTTTGCAAGGCGTACATCGGTGTTAAATACGGAAGAACTTGCAACCGTTTACCACTTTCCCAATGAAACAGTATTAACCGCTCCGCTCATCAAGCGCAAAGAATCCAAGACACTTGGCCCTTCGGCAGAACTTCCCATTTTTGGAGGAGAGGATGACGAGCATTTTACCAAATTATATGGAAATGGCATATGAACATGCGGAGGAAAACCGTCTGATGCAGCGGTAAAATCGTTATGGATATTTTTTCTGCAGCGGCAAACTTTGACCCTATTGCGATGATAGTACGTTTTTTTCGTTTACCGTTTTGGGGTGTTTTGATTTTAACATTGAAAATCATTGCCGGAATTGTCGTTGTTTTTTCTGTTTTTGGCATCATCATGGCAATCATTCGTACGATTCCGTATAGGGACAAAATCAGTGCTCGGATGCCGGATTTTAGCGCTGACGGCGCCGTTGTAAAACGCGATAAGATAGCAAAAGCAGATTGGGCTCAACTTGTTTCCAGCGCCGCCTCAGCAACTGACGAAAACGCCAGCCTTGTGGTGATCAGGGCTGATAAAATTGTTGATAATGTTCTCAAAAAAACAGGTATCCCGGGCGAGACAATGGGTGATAGAATAAGCGCTGTCGCTTTTCAGCTAAAAAGTATCAATGATCTTTGGGAAGTACATCGTTTGCGCAATAGAATTGCACATGATCCCCAAACTTCTGTTACAGCAAGCGCGCTTGGCGGTATTATAAAAAAATATGAGAATGTACTAAGGGAGTTGGATGTTATATAAAATGCAAAAGCCAAATTGTTTTTTATCTTTGATTTTTAATCCTCATTAAAATAATGGTAAAAACAGGTCAAATTCAGTTAGTACGATATGCTCCTCCGCCGAGCGAACTTCCCATTTATCAGCGCGTGGACCCGAGGGAAGTGTCATTTTTTGGGCGGACCAACTATGAGGCTGCCCTTGAGGAGAAGAAGTTTATTTTCGGCATTAAACGGCGTGACCGGCGCCGCCATTTATATATGGTCGGGAAAAGCGGAGTCGGAAAAACAAAACTCCTGGAACTCTTAATCAGGCAGGATATTGCCTATGGTCACGGCCTTTGTTTAATAGACCCTCATGGTGATTTGGTAAGCGATATACTCGATTTTGTGCCGCAAGAGCGTATAAACGATGTAGTGCTGATAGATCCGTCTGATACTGCCTATCCGGTTTCATTTAACCCGCTTCACAAAGTGCACCCTGATCTTAAACATCAAGCCACGCAGGGACTCATAGAAGTTATGGAAAAACAGTTTGGAGCGAATTGGACGCCCCGTCTTGAACATGTATTCCGTTTTACCTGCCTTGCGTTGCTTGATTATCCGCATGCGACCATGCGCGGGATGATTTCTATGCTTACTGACAGAAATTATCGCCAGAAGGTTGTGGAATTTATCGAAGATGATATGGTGAAGCGTTTTTGGGCGATTGAGTTTGCCGACTGGTCAGAGAGGTTTGATACCGATGCGATTATCCCGCTTGTCAATAAGCTCGGACAGTTTATTTCAAATCCGCTCTTAAGAAATATCTTTGCCCAAAAGGAGAATAAAATAGATATGGAAAAAATCATGAATGAGAGAAAGATACTTCTTATTAATCTTTCAAAAGGGAAGTTAGGGGAAGAGAACTCAAGTTTCTTTGGATCCATGTTTATCACAAAGCTGCATCAGGCAGGAATGCATCGCGCAGAAATCCCCGAACAGCAGCGCGTGGATTTTTACGTGTATGTGGATGAGTTTCATAACTTAGTAACCGATACGTTTGAAAATCTTTTTTCTGAATCTCGAAAGTATGGTATTTGCAACACTGTTGCCCATCAATATACTTCACAGCTTTCTTACAAGGTATTGGCAACAGTATTGGGCAATACCGGCTCGCTGGTGGTTTTTAGGGTTGGAGGAGAGGATGCAAAACTGCTTGAGAAAGAAGTGACGCCGGTTTTTACTGCTAAGGATATGATCAATCTGGGTATGCAGGAGTTTTATATCAAAATGACGATTGACGGAAATACTTATGATCCTTTCTCAGCGGAAACGTTAAAGGTGTTGCCCTCGCCGCATCTTTCGTTGAAGGATAGCATTATTGCGCTAAATCACAAAAAATATGCATTACCTGCTGATGAGGTAAAGAGCTTGATGAAGAAAGAAGAAATGGAAATTTTAGGAAGGGAGGATGGGCACATTCCCGGCGGAGGAACGGAAGGAGAAAAGGAAAAACCGCCGCCGGAACCAATTCTTTAAGTGAGTCCATAATTTGTAGAACGTGGTATATAGTTTGCGGTTTTAGCGTTCGTACGTTAAAACCCGCACTCGCCAGCATTGTTACGGTAAATAATAACTTTATGGCTATATAGTATCGATGATCTCCCGATACTATCGAGGATTCTTAACCTCCTTTCCTATTGTAAAGAAGGTCGGGACGCGATGTTGTTATCAAATCTAAAGTTTAAACAACATCAGGACAGATCTTATGAGAGAAGGGCAAAGAATATGCCAAAACTGCAAAACCTCGTTCTTTATAGAGAGCGAGGACTTTGCATTTTATAAGAAAATCAATGTCCCGCCTCCTACATGGTGTCCAGAGTGCAGGCTTAAACGAAGAATGATGTTTAGAAATGATAGAAATTTATATCGGAGGGCATGTGCCTTTAGTAGTAAAAATATCATAAGCGGTTTTAGTACAGACAAACCTTTGGTGGTTTATGACAGGGATATTTGGTGGTCTGATCAGTGGGATTCGATGCAATATGGTTTGGAATATAATTTTAAAAAACCGTTTTTTTCGCAGTTTCAGGAGCTTTTAGGACAAAGCCCCCTCCCTGCTGTATTTAATGGCCGTTCAATAAGGAGCTTCTTTTGCAACCGCGTTAGCGCTCTTAAGGATGCTTATCTTGTCTTCGATTCGTTTGAGGGGGAGAACGTTGCGTACTCCTCTGAGCTGATATATTGCAAAGATACAGTTGATTCGCTTCAGATCTGGAATAGCGAGTTAGTTTATGAAAGTGTAACATCAGAAAAACTTTACCGTGTATTTTTCTCTCAAAACTTGGAAAACTGCAATGATTCCTTCTTTCTTTATAACTGTCACGGTTGTGCAAGCTGTTTTGGCTGCACGAACCTCCGCAACAAATCATATTATATGTTTAACGAACCGTATTCAAAGGAGGAATACCAGAGAAAAATCAAGGAATTTGATTTAGGGAGTTTTAAGAATCTACAAGCTTTAAAACAAAGGTTTCAAGAGTTGAAGCTTCGGTCTATTCGGAAGTCTGCTTACACTTTTAACTCCAGCGATGTCACAGGAGATTATTTATGGAATGTGCATAACTGTAAATCCTGTTTCCGCTTAACAGATGACGTTCGCGACAGCAAATTTCTTGTACATGGGGGTTTAAAAATAAGTGATTCTTACGATAATTATGGAGCGGGAATAAACGCAGAGCTTTTATATGAATCTGTTGACAGCGGGGTGGATGGTTTTGGATATATATGCGATATCATTGTTTATTCAGGAAATGATGTTTCTTACAGTTACAATTGTTACGGCTGCCAAAATCTGTTTGGCTGTGTCGGACTTCGCAACAAACAATACTGCATTTTAAACAAGCAATACTCTAAAGAAGAATATGTCAAACTTGTTCCTCAAATCATCCATCACATGAATAAAATGCCGTATAAGGATAAAAAAGGGAGGATGTATAAATATGGGGAGTTTTTTCCTCCGGAACTTTCGCCATTTGCATATAATGAAACGATAACCCAAGAATATTTTCCTTTAACCAAGGAACAAGCCTTGAAGGAAGGTTACTTATGGAAAGATCACGAAATGGGGGATTATACTATCACTATATTGTCTAAAGACCTTCCAGACCATATAAAAGATGTGACCGGCGATATACTCAATCAGATTATTGGTTGCGCTCATGGAGGAATATGCAATGAAAACCCCGCACCAAAGCCGCCTCGGTGCCGGGCAAGCTGTTCAACGGCCTTCAGGATAATTCCTCATGAGTTGGAATTTTATAGGTTACTCAACCTCCCGCTGCCGCGGCTTTGCCCAAACTGCCGCCATTATCAAAGAATAAAACAGCGCACTCCTTTAAAGCTTTGGAGAAGGAAATGTTATTGCGCGGGCTTGACAAGCTCTCCACAAGCAGGCACGAGATTTGTATATCAAAACACAGCCAAACATTTCCACGGATCTGATTATTGTCCCAATACATTCGAAACTGCGTTTGCTCCTGAAGGACCAGAAATTGTGTATTGCGAAGCTTGTTACAACAATGAAGTGGCATAATCAAAACAAGTGGTGTTTGGCCGCAGTTCCCCATGGCGGAAAAAAGGAGACAGAGTTCACCACGCCAGTGGCGACGTAGTGAGGATGCAAGAGTTATGATATACGGATAAAGAATAGCGCATCATCATTCGTACATCGTAGTTCATAAATCTTGCCTTATACCTATGATTTTTCTCTACGTAACTTGCAAAGATACAGAGGAAGGAGAGCGCATTGCCAGCGTGCTTCTTGAAGCGCGTGCAGCAGGATGCGTGAACATATTCCCAATTCAAAGCGTGTATCGGGATACAGAGAATCATTCTCTCACTAAAACAGAAGAGGCAGTTATGATTATAAAAACAGTCCCTTCAAAGGTTAGTAAAGCCGAGAAAATTATCCGTCAAATTGGAAGCTATAAAACGCCGTGCATTGCTCACATTTCTATTTCAAACATCAACGCTGATTATAGCGATTGGTTAAGGCAAGCGCTTCAATAAAGATGATTTTTATCTTACTGCTTATGTATGGTATAATTGTTTCGTGGCCTTAAACGAAACGCACACAACATATTTTGCCAGAGAAAACTTCCGGGGAAACCGGAGAGTTTTTGGCATTCGCGCGCCGGACCGCCGGTTGCATATGTATGTGATCGGAAAAACCGGTACAGGGAAGACAACGCTTCTGAAGAATCTTGCCATTCAGGATATTAACAATGGCAAAGGCGTTGCGATTGTTGATCCTCATGGAGAATTCGTTGAAGAAGTGCTCAATCAAATACCAAAGGACAGGATTGATGATGTCATTTATTTTAATCCAGCAGACATGGAATACCCTATTGGTTTTAACGTGTTAGAGGTGTCCGATCCCAAGTATAAACACTTGGTGGCGTCTGATCTAATGGGTATTTTCACAAAAATTTGGGCAAATGTTTGGTCGGCTAGAATGGAATATATCTTGCACAATTGCGTGCTTGCGCTTCTTGATGCGCCTGATTCAACACTGCTCGGTATCCCCCGGATTTTGGTTGATAAGGACTATAGAAGGAAAGTGCTGGCAAATGTGAAGGATCCGGTCGTGAGGTCATTTTGGGTGCACGAATACGAAAACTATAATGAACGATTTCGCAGTGAAGCCATTGCTCCAATTCAGAACAAGGTAGGACAATTTTTAAATACAACGTTTATCAGAAATATCGTCGGGCAGAAAAAAAGCACCATTAATATTCCCGATATAATGAATAAAAGAAAAATTTTTCTGGTGAACGTTTCTAAAGGAAGGATAGGAGAGAATAACTCAAGGCTACTTGGCGCTATGGTGATCACGAAGCTTCAGCTCGCTGCCATGGAGCGTGTCAGAATTTCTGAAAACGAGCGAGAAGATTTTTATCTTTACGTAGATGAATTCCAGAACTTTGCCACGGATTCCTTTGCCTCTATTTTATCTGAAGCAAGGAAATACCGCTTAAATCTTATTATTGCACATCAGTATATCGGTCAGCTTGTTACAGAGCAGGACACAAAAGTAAGAGATGCGGTATTCGGGAATGTCGGCACGCTTCTTATATTTCGTGTTGGAGCGGCTGATGCTGAGTTCTTGGAAAAGGAATTTACTCCGGAGTTTACCATCGAGGATCTCGTAAACCTTCCCAACCGTGAAATTTATCTAAAACTGATGGTGGATGGAGTAACATGTAGACCATTTTCTGCTTCAACCTTGCCCCCCATCCAAATTAAATCCATACCGGATTGTGCGGAAAGGATTATGTTGAATTCCCGACGCCTGTATTCACGCGACATGAAGGAAGTTGAAGAAGAAATACATAAATGGAGTGGAGGCATAGGGGACGAAAATGAAGAGAGTAAGGATAAAGAAGACGGAGAAAAGCAGTACATAGCCAAATGTGCTCATTGCGGTAAGCAGGCAAAGGTGCCGTACAAACCAGATGGCAGGAGACCGGTATATTGTACCTCGTGTTTTAAAAAAGTTAATTCAGGAGAACTTTCTTCTATTCCGGCCCGTAAATTCCCTAAAAAAAGCGATTATCAGCAGTATGGCGCAAGTCTTGGGGCGCTTGGTATTGAATTTGAAGATGATGTCTATGCCCTTGAAGATGCTATAAACTCAAAAAAAGCTTCCAAATCAAAGAGATTTCCGGGAGTTTCGGAAGGTAGTTATGTGGTGCGCCAGCCGGTTGAGGAAACACTGTCGTTACATGCCTTATCAAATAAACAAAGTGTAAAACTGAAAAGGAGAAATCCAAATCTCCCCGGGTTAAGAGATGTTTTAAGACAAGTGTGGAAAGGTGAAGTGGCGAATGGCGAAAAAGAGCAGTCCGGTATCGATAACAGCCCAACAAAGGGAAGTGTTGTTGAGAAAGAAAAAGGAGGCGCAAAGCTGCGCCCGGGAGAAAAAGTTCGGCTCACTTAAAAGTGCAAAGCGGTTTTAGCAGTGATCTGTTGTCGCCCCCTCATGGATGGATTTGTGATAATACACCGCTCCCGTTTCCAGCGGGATCTGAAAACCGCGCAAAGCCAGCGCGTTGCGGCCATGAAAACTGATGTAGGGTTAGACTTTTTCAACGCGCTCTGTGTATTCACCTGTTTCGGTGTTCACACGCACAATATCACCCGGGTTGATGAAAAACGGGACCTGAAGTTTATAACCTGTTTCCAGTATTGCTTCCTTTGAGCCGCCCTGCGCGGTATTTCCTCTTACTCCGGGGGGGGTTTCTGTGACCTGAAGGTCCATTTTCACAGGAATTGAAATGTTGATGATATCTTTTTTAAAGATGCTTGCTGTTACCTCTGTGTTTTCTTTTAAAAAATTTACCGCATTTCCAAGTACAGATGTATCGATGGAAAATCTCTCTTTGCGGTTACCCTCTTTATGAAACCAGTATTTGCCGCGATTATTATAGATGTATATTATGGTTTCTTTTCCTATCTCCGCTTCTTTAAATGATTCGTTTTGATGAAATGTGCGCTGAATGGTTTTTCCGGTGCGCAGGTTTTTTATTTTCGTTTGCGCCACCGGTTTTCTTTGTTGCATTCGCAGGAAATTATATTCGAGCACAACATATGGATCGCCGTCCATAATAAAAGCCGTTCCTGGTCTTAAATCTGAATAAGAAAGCATGCGGGACAGTATACATGAATTATGTTAATATGTAAAACACATATAGGGCTTTTAGAGTGCCTTTCTTGTTATTTGAACTTACAGATTGTTTTATTTAATATATTCGTATATTTGTTTTTTATTTGTGTATGAGCCAAAACTCTATGGAATATGTTCCGACAATCGGACTTGAAGTTCACGCAGAGCTTCAGACTAAGTCTAAAATGTTTTGTGATTCGAAGAACGATCCGGAAGAAACACATCCAAACATACATATCTGTCCCGTTTGTTTGGGACATCCGGGAACACTTCCGGTTATTAATATGGAGGCAGTAAAGAAGGTCTTGCTTGTTGGATTCGCGCTTCACGGCACGGTTGCAACATATGCCGAATTTGACAGGAAAAATTACTTTTACCCGGATCTTCCAAAAGGTTATCAAATATCTCAATATAAGTATCCATTAGTTGTAGAGGGGATGTTGCCGCTTCCCATTGGTAAAAGTATTAGAATAGCACGGATTCATTTAGAGGAAGATACCGGAAGTATTATTCATGATGAAGAAGGAGCTTCTTTGGTTGATTTTAACAGAGCTGGGGTTCCATTGATGGAACTGGTGTCAGAGCCCGATGTTTCGAGCGCCGAGGAGGCTTGTATGTTTGCCCAGGAGCTGCAGCTTATTTTGCGTTACCTCGGTGTTTCACGAGCCAGAATGGAACGAGGGGAAATGAGAGTAGAAGCCAATGTATCCGTTGCCAGAAAAGGTGAGGGGCTTGGGACGAAAGTGGAGATTAAAAATCTCAATTCTTTTAAATCTGTTGAGCGCGCGGTTGCATATGAAGTTCTAAGACAAGAATCGTTGCTTAGATCCGGTGGGAAAGTCGTGCAGGAGACGAGAGGATGGGATGAGCGCGCGCAGAAGACAGTTTCCCAAAGGGCAAAGGAAGAAGCCCATGACTATAGATATTTCCCGGAACCAGATCTCCCGCCGCTTAAAATGAATCTCCCGGGAGGCATTCAATTGGAGGAAATCCGAAGCGTTATTCCGGAACTTCCGTGGGAAAAAAGGAGACGTTTAAAGGATGAATATACACTTGATACTGAAGCAGTTGAAGTGTTTATGAGGGACAGGGATATGGCTTCTTTTTTTGAATCAGCCTCTTCCGAGCTTACTTCTTGGATGCATGTTTCAGTCAGTGAAGGAGAAAAAGCGGATGAAACAAACATGAAAAAGGCTTATACATTGCTTCGCAACTATCTTATAACCGACTTGAATGGTCTGTTAAAAGAAAAGGCGCTTCCGTGGAAAGAGCTTTTGGTGACCGCGGAGAATTTCGCTGAGCTTATAAAAATGATTGTCAAGGAGGAACTTTCTTCAAGGGGCGCAAAGGATATTTTACGCATTATGGTGGAGGAAGGGGGCGATCCATTGGAGCTTGCTCGGGAGAGGGGATTTTTACAAACCAGCGATTCCGAAGTAATTTTAAGAGCAATGAAAACGGTCAAAAAAGACAATGAAAAAGCATTCAGCGATTATCTAACAGGCAGCGATAACACCCTCCAGTTTTTAATAGGCCAGACCATAAAAGAAGTAAAAAAAACCGGTTTGGGCGCTAACCCGCAAACAGTGCGCGATTGTTGGGAAAAAGAGCGCCGGTAATAGAATACAGCGCCATCAGTGACGTCGGTTACAACAAACAACCAGCAAAATCTACGCAGCAAAATCTGCACATAAAACTACGATCGTATGAAAGTGTATAAATTTGTCTTTTTAGTTTTTAAGAAAACCTCTGACCAATGATACTGTTTCTCTTTCAGAGCGGATCCATTTGATGCGTTTTTCTTTTTTAAACCATGTGGTCTGGCGTTTTGCATACCGCCAAAGTTCTACTTCCAGCTTATCAAGGGCCTCTTTTTTCTCCATTTGCTCTTTCAAGTATAAGCTGATGTATTTATAATCCAGACCCAAATTACAAAGCCGTTGCCATGAGATTCCGTGTTTAAAATGAAGATTTTTTACTTCCTTTAACACGCCCTTTTTTATTCTTAATGTCAGCGTCTTTTGAATTGCTTTTCTAAGCTCTTTGGGAGTCTTTTTTATGCCTATCATAAGCACTCTAAAATGTCGTGCCAGTTTCAGTTTTGGAATGGGACCCCCCGTTGTATTTACTATTTCAATTGCCCGGATAAGCCGTCGTTTGTTGTGCTGGCCGATTGCATGAGCGCGCTTCGCATCAGAAGTTTCTAATATATTGAAAAGTTCTGGCGCTGATTTTTTTTTAAGGTATTTTCTTAAAGCCTTGTCCGGTTTGACTTGCGGAAAAGAGATATCGTCAGTCAGCGCTTTTATATAAAAACCTGTTCCACCAACCATAATAGGCAGTTTTCTTTTAGCCGCTATGTCGGCAATAGCTTGTTGAGCACAGCGTTTGTAATCAACAACAGTGAACGATGTTTTTGGATCGGCTATTCCTAAGCAGTAGTGTTTCACTCCACGCATTTCATTTCTGGTTATTTTTCCGGTGCCGATGTTTAAATATTTATATATTTGTCTGGAATCAGCTGATATGATTTCTCCTCCAAATTGCTTCGCAATCTTAACGGCAAGCGCTGACTTACCCGTTGCTGTGGGCCCAGCTATGACGATGAGGTTCTCTCTTTCCATGCCTTTTATATTTTATGCGCGGCACAAAAACACTTTGCTTGGCAACAGAGCACACTTTGAAAGCTACTCATGCATTTTCAGTGACTGGAGAAATTTTTCCAACTTTTTTGAGCCCCTATCTCCCTTTTCCCGTTCTCTGACGCTTACTGTTTTTGATTTTTTTTCTTTATCTCCAACAACGAGAAGATAAGGAATTTTTTGAAGTTCTGCCTCGCGAATTTTTTTGTTTAAGGATTCATTTCTTCGATCCGTTTCAAACCGAATATGTTTTTTTAGAAGCAGCTCTTCGGTTTTTTTTACGTACGCCTCGTTTTTGTCGTTTACAGGTATTATGGCAACCTGCACGGGAGCTAACCAGAGCGGGAATGCTCCTGCGTTGTGCTCAATGAGAATTGCCAAGAGCCTTTCTATTGAACCCATGATAGCGGCGTGAATCATGACAATCCGTTCTTTTTCTCCTTTTTCATTTATACATGTTAAATCAAAGCGTTCCGGCTGATTCATATCAAGTTGTATAGTGGCTACTTGCCATTTACGTCCCAACGAGTCTGTTGCGTTAAAATCAATTTTTGGACCATAAAATGCCGCTTCCCCTTTTGATTCCTCCGGGTCTTTCTTTCCCCTTTTTGTCTTTATTATTTTTCTTAAACTTTCTTCCGCCATTTCCCATTTTTTTGGTGCTCCTATATATTTTTCTGGTGTTGCTGGGTCCCGTGTGGAGAGCCTTGCATGTACGTCAAGGTCAAGTTGTTTGTAGAATTCCTCAATGATATCCCAAATTTTTTCAACCTCTTCATTTATTTGTGAAACTCTGCAGAATATATGCGCGTCATCTTGGGTGATTGAGCGCACGCGTGTTAGCCCCATCAGTTCTCCTGTCTGCTCGTCTCTGTATACTTTTGTTGTATTTGCGTACCGTACCGGCATTTCGCGATAGCTGATTGGACGACGCGCAAAAATTTGTATATGGTGGGGGCAATTCATGGGTTTTAACACGAATTGATGTTCTTCTCTCGTTGTTACATGCAGCAGCTCGTCTTTGAACTTTTCCCAGTGGCCGCTTTTTTCGTATAAATCCTTCTTTGTCATGTGTGGTATGTCCACCCGTTTGTATCCGTTCGCCTCGCGCAGTTTCCACACCTTGTTATCTAATAGATCACGCAGGATAGTGCCCTTTGGGGTAAACAACGGCAGACCGCCTCCTATCAGCTCTGAGAAAACAAACAGATCAAGCTCTTTCCCCAGTTTTCTGTGGTCTCTTTTTTGCGCTTGTTCCTGTTTTTTAATATATGCGTCAATCTCACTTGTTGATTTGAAAGCCACGCCGTATATTCTGGTAAGCATGTTGTTTTTTTCGTTTCCTTTCCAGTATGCGCCTGCCAGTCTGGTGAGTTTAAATGCATTGGGGTCCAGCTCAGTTGTATTTTGAACATGCCCTCCTTTACAAAGGTCAGTGAAATCGTCGATGGTATATACGGTCAGTTTTTTGTGTTCCTTTTCATAGTCATAAATGAGCTCAAGTTTGTATGGTTGGTTCTTAAACGTCGTTCGTGCTTCATCTGCGGAGATTTCTCTTCCCAGTACTCCCAACCCTTTTTTGATGAGTTTACGCATTTCTTGCTCAAACATTTCCAGCTCTTCTTCTTTTAAGGTGTTCGGGAGCTCAAAATCGTAGTAAAATCCATCTTCAATAGTAGGTCCAATGCCAAGCTTTGCTTTTGGGTATTTCTTCATTACCGCCATCGCTAGAAGATGCGAGAGTGTATGGCGCATGCGTTCCAATTCGTCTGCAATTTGTGTTTTTTTATTTTTTTTCATCTACGTGAGCGGCTCTATTTTATCTAAGATAACGTTATGTGCCCCATTCCTTATATTTACTTTTCCTTCAATAAGAACGCACTTGTTTTGTTCTAAGAGGTGTCCGTATTGCTTCATGGCGGAGGGAAACGCCACTCCTTCTATGTTATCATTTATATCCTCGAGTTTCAGGAACGCCATCAGCTCGCCTTGTTTTGTAAGAATGCGCCGTACTTCAGACAACATCGCTGCAATCCGTATTGCGCCGCCGGTCCTTTCATGTTTAATAATATGAATGTTTTGCCTTAATAAACCCGCTTTTTTAAATTGCTGAAGAGGATGTCCGGAGATATAAAGTCCAAGAAGTTCTTTCTCCCATGCCAGTCGCTGATGGTTTGACGCTGGCGGGATTTGTATCAATTTAAGTTCTGGAACAGATTCATGATTTTCCATCAGTTTGAAAAGAGATGTTTGGTTACGTTCGTTCATAGTTTGGTTTTCCTTTAGGTATGCCAGAAGCATGTCCATATTTTCCAGCATGGTGTTTCTTTCTCCGAACGTGTCCACCGCGCCTGATTTAATGAGGGCTTCTAGAGATTTTTTATTTAAGTCGCGTGTATAAACGCGCTCTAAAAAATCAGAAAGAGCGGCATACTTTCCGTTTTTGCTGCGGTTTTCTATGATCGTCGAAACGATATTATGTCCGACATTTTTTATGGATCCAAGGCCAAAGCGGATTTTTTTCTCATCGATGACCGTAAAAGCCGCATTCGATTCATTGATGTCCGGCGGGAGGACAACAATATGCTCTTTTTTACATTCTGTAACCAAAAATGCGATGCGATCGATGTTCTTTGCATCAGCGTTGAGGAGAGAAACCATGAATTCAATGGGATAATAATACTTCAGCCATGCAGTCTGATACGCAACCATGGCATATGCGACGGCATGTGAGCGGTTAAACCCGTATCTGCCGAAAGGTAGTATCAGTTCCCAAAGCTGTGTTCCGAGTTTCTTTGATCCAGTTTTGTCTATGACGCCCTTTATGAATTTTTCCCGCTGTTCGTCCAGGAGTTTTTTGATTTTTTTTCCTACCGCCTTTCTTAATGTATCTGCCTCCCCGGGTGTAAAGCCGGCTATGGCTTCCGACATTTGCATCAATTGTTCTTGATAAATCATAATGCCGTAGGTGTTTTTTAGATATGGTTCCAAAAGCTGATGAGGATAACTGATATGTTCTTTTTTGTGTTTCCGTCTGATAAATGAGGGGATAAGTTCCATCGGGCCGGGCCTATAAAGAGATATCATGGCAATAATATCTTCAATGTGTGTTGGTTTTAATTCTTTTAAATAGCGGGTCATTCCTGAGCCCTCCAATTGAAATACCCCGACTGTTCGTCCTTCGGTGAGCATTTCGTACGGTTTTGGATCATCAAGCTGGATGTTATTTATGTCTATGTCTTTCCCGCGGCGTTCTTTTATGCGCTTAATTGTTTCCTCAATAATGGACAAGTTTGATAAACCAAGAATATCCATTTTCAGAAGCCCCAACGCTTCAACTGAATGCATATCAAACTGTGTAACGATAGATTGTTTTTTATCTTCAGCGCTTGTTGTTGCATATTGAAGAGGGGTGATGGCTGTGAGAGGATCTTTGGTAATAACCACGCCGCACGCATGCGTTGATGCGTGTCGTACCACACCCTCCAGATGACCAGCTGCTTCTAATAATTTTTTTATTTCTTTTTTTTGTTCACTTGCTTGTCTTAATCCCGGCGCCATTTCAAGTGCTTTTTTTAGAGAAAATCCGAAAGGTATCATTTTAGCAACCTCATCGCACAGCTGATAGTCTATGTTCATTGCCCGACCAGCGTCTCGTATTGCCGCTCGGGCTGCCATTGTTCCAAATGTGATGATTTGTGCAACGTGATTTCGTCCGAATCGTTCGGCGATATAGTTAATAACGTCATCCCTTCTTGCGTCAGCAAAATCAAGGTCTATATCCGGCCAGCTGATGCGGTCCGGGTTCATAAATCTTTCAAACAAAAGGTTATATTCCAAAGGATCTACGGAAGTGATATCCAGCACGTATGAAATGATGGATCCCGCCGCAGAACCTCTTCCGGGACCGACGACAATACCGTTTTTTCTAGCCCACTGAACGACATCATGGACGATGAGGAAATACGATGCAAAACCGGTTTTTCCCACCACTTCGAGTTCTACATCAAGCCGTGTATAAGCCTTTTGCAGTAATTCATTTGAATATTTTTGTTTTATTGCTTCGTTAGTGATTTTTCCAAGATATGTTTGCGGTGTTTCGTTTTCAGGAAGCGGGAAATGGGGCAGCTGGATTTTTCCTATAGGAAGGCTGACATTAACGCGTTCAGCGATGCGAACGGTATTTTCAATTGCCTCCGGTATTCCTCTAAACAGCTCATTCATGACATGCGGCGGCTTTAGTGAAAAGTCGTCTTTGTTCATTGTAAGACGGTCAGGATCGTCCAGCCTTGAATTTGTTTGCACAGCAAGAAGAATGTCTTGATAAGGCGCATCTGTCGGTTTTAAGTAATGGACATCCTGTGTTGCCACGACTGGCGTATTTGTTTTTCGAGCGAGTTGATATAAGGATTCTTGCAATGCTTGATGATGTGGAATGCCGGGATGGTGGGAAAGTTCAATGAAAAAGTTATCTTTGCCGAAAATTTGTTTATATTCTTCAACAAGCTTCTCGGCACGCGAGAGGTTTTGCGCAAGTAGCGCCTGCGGGATTTCTCCGGAAAGGCATCCAGATAGCGCTATAAGGCCGCGGGCATGGTTGCGGATTGTTTTTTTATCAAGCCGTGGCTTGTAATAAAAACCCTCAAGGTGTGCCAACGTGGTAAGTCTAATGAGGTTTTGCCAACCCTCGTTGTTTTGGGCCAGCAGAATTAAATGATATCGTTTGTTGCTGATTCCGGGCTGTTTTTCTTGCATGTTTCCTTCAACAACATACGCTTCAATGCCAAGAATTGGCTTAATGCCGAACTCCTTTGCTTTTTGGTAAAACGAAACAGCTCCATACAGATTTCCATGATCCGTGAGGGCAATAGCAGGCATTCCCATGCCTGATGCTTCCTTTACGAGTTCATCTATTTTTGCGAGCCCATCAAGGAGGCTATAGTGGCTGTGGACATGAAGATGGACAAACTGCATATGACCATTGTATAATAAATAACAGCGCTCTAAAAGCCTGGTGTCGGCTGTAACCTTTCTGTCCGGCGCCGCGTTATGCAATAATAAGAGGTAACATAGAGCGTAATAGAGCGTAAAAATTATAGGAAGTTGTCAATGTCATAATGTCGCAATCCAGAATGCTCAACTACCAAACCGATGAAGAACTGCTTCGTTCATCTATGGGAACACCCGCCGTGTTTGGAGAACTAGTTGACCGTTATCAGGAAAAGCTTTTTCGGCTCGCATTTAATATAGTAAGGCAAAAGGAAGAAGCTGAGGACATTGTACAGGAGGCTTTTACGAAGATATATTTGAACGCTAACAAGTTTAAGAAGCAGGAAGGGGCAAGTTTTAAAAGTTGGGCATATAGAATAGCGTTTAATAGTTCCATTTCTCATTACCGCAAACTCAAAAGGACACGAGAGCGTGAAATTGTTTTAGATCCGGAGATATATAAGAATCTTCCCGGTGAATCAAGGATTGATGTGGAAACCGATGCCCGAATTACCGCGTTAAAGCTATTAGATAGGCTACCTAATGAATTGCGCAGGGTCGTGAAAATGTATTATTTTGAGGACAAATCTTACAGCGCCATCGCTTCAGAAGAAGATATACCTCTTTCTACGTTAAAGATGCGTTTGTTTAGGGCAAAAAAATTACTAAAGAATATGGTATATGAAACTTTATGATATATCCTTATGTATCTGAACAATTAAAACCCCGAATTATGAAGAGAATATATGGCATATGGTTTCTAAAGCGCGTTGCGCCTTGGTTTGGTTTGGAGATCATGGCGCTGAGCGTGTTTATTTTTTATATCAATACACATATTGCGCTTTCAAGCGTTGTAGGAAACACCATCACACATACCGTTGCCAACAGCACATTCTCTCTTTTGGATTTTCTTTATAGCGCCTACTTGTATACAGAAATGACTATTCGGCTTGTTTTGATAGGGTTTGCAACGTTGTTATTCTTGCTTACAAGAAATTGTTTGAGGGGTATCAAGTGGATTCGTTTTTCTAAACATGTAACATTTTAGGTTTCTATTTTGTTATATATAGTGAAAGGTCGATTTCACTTTCACTATATTATATAAAGAGCAAAACCCCCGCTGGATAGCGGGGGTTTTGGTATATGAGCCGCCATGATACACTTGATTTTATGGAGCAGAGATTGATTGTTGGTATAGATGAAGCCGGTAGGGGTCCTCTTGCCGGTCCATTGGTTGTAGCGGCTGTCTCCGGCTTTAATAAAAAAACGCTAAAGGGTATTAAAGATTCTAAAAAATTAAGTCCTAAAAAGAGACAAGAGTGGTACAAAACCTTGAAGGAAAGCGGCACCTGCAGATTCACCTCTGTTTCCGCTTCTTATATTGACAGATATGGTATTGCGCGGTCAGTGAGAACCGCAGTAGCGCGGCTGCTTCAGCGGTATCCGAAAAAGCCGACCTTTGTCTTACTGGATGGAAGTATGGACGCGCCGGTTCAATACAGGCAGAGAACTATTATAAGGGGAGACCAAACAGTTCCTCTGATTTCCGCCGCTTCTATTGTTGCCAAGGTTGTTCGGGACAGAAAAATGGGGAGACTCCACTTCAAATATCCTCTTTATCATTTGCATATTCACAAAGGATACGGCACCAAGAAGCACATTCATGCCATTAGAAAGCACGGTTTAAGTGCTGTTCATAGAAGATCTTTTTGTACCGGAATCTCTTTCAATCATTTACTGACTTGAGGGTGATTTTCTAGATTCCCAATCGCAATACTTCTTCTATAGTTGTAATACCGTCTTTCATTTTTTGAATCCCGTCTTGGCGCAGCGTTTTTAATCCTTTTTTCTCGGCAAGCGTTATAAGTTCTTCTATTGATTCGTGCCCGACTATTGTTTTTCTGAATTCGTCATCTATCACGAGTATCTCAAAAATGCCGACTCGGCCGTAGTATCCTGTGTTCAAACATTCGTCACATCCTTTCCCCTTGAAAAACGGCATGGAGTTGGGTCGAATACCCAGCATTTCCAATTTACCGGACTCCGGAGGGTGGGTGATTTTGCAGTTGTTGCATATTCTCCTTGCCAGTCGTTGTGCGATGATACCGTTCACGGAGTAAGCAATAAGGGGAGGACTTACTTTTATATCAAGAAGTCTGGCAACGGTTCCAACGCTGTTATTTGCATGAATTGTTGTTAGAAGCAACCGCCCAGTCAGGGAAATGTGTATGGCGTTCTCTGCTGTTTGTCGGTCTCGAATTTCACCTATCATAATAACATCCGGATCTTGTCTTAGAATTGACCGAAGACCAGCTTCATATGTAAAATTTCTTGCGGGGTTGATTTGACTTTGACGAACAAACTCAAGGTTGTATTCCACCGGGTCCTCGAGGGCTACGATATTTTTTTCGGGCGCTGCTATTTCCTTCAACATTGAGTACAGCAACGTCGTTTTTCCTGAATTAGCGGGACCGGATGCCAAAATCATGCCGTACGGAGAAATGATGAGTTTGTTGATTAATTGTTCGTCGTGTTTATCAAAACCCAGTTGTGATACACTCATCAAAAGCTCGGACCGGTTTAAAATACGGAGTACTATGGCTTCGCCGTTGATTGTTGGGAAAATTGACACGCGAATGCTTAAAAAACGCATTTGGTCGTTTTCATCTTTGATTTTTCCAAGCCATTCAAATGATCCTTCTTGCGGCGTTGAGTGTATGGTTATGTCAAGTTGCCCGAGTACCTTTAAATGCGAAACAAGGTTTTCGAGCATATGTATTTTAAAACGTTTTACCTCTCTTAAAATACCGTCGATTCTAAATTTAATAATCACATCATCCTTACCCGGCTCTATATGGACGTCTGACGCGCGTTCCCTTTCGGCGGCTTCAAGAATTTGATCTACGAGTTTTTGAGGCGTCATTTTCTCCATAATTGTTGTATTTTATATTACTTTATAAAGGGATACAATGTATTTTTTGTTGCGTGTTTTTATTATATATGATATGCTTTTTTTATGTCAGTACGAATGAGACACACGCGTTCCCATACGCGGAAACGCAGAAGCCATCATGCGTTAAAAACAATGAGGTTGACCCGTTGTATGAAATGCGGGGTAGCTGTTTTGCCACATATGGCATGTCGTAATTGCGGAACGTATCACGGGAGGGAAGTTATTGATGTATTAAAGAAACTCAGCAAAAAAGAGCGCAAACAAAAGGCGAAAGAGCTTAAAGAACAAGAACAACAGCATGCAGATTCAGGGAAACCGCTTGATGCCGCTGATCTTTCAAAAAAATCATAAGGAAGCGCCTGACAGCACATTATTAACTATTATTCTCCTGTTGGCGCTATATGATAATATGAGAGTTAGGCGTTTGATGTTTGGTTAACTCTAGGCGCTTGCCATCAACTCGTCTATTCAGTTCTTTACGTATGTATAATATAAGCTGTCAACTCATTGTATGGCTTCCCGGCATTTAGCAAGATCAATTGCAATGCAGACGCTTTATGAGTGGGATTTTCGCGGATCGCGACACGGCAAAGTTGATATTGACTCCATTCTGGAACGCAATCTTAAGGAATTTGGCCCGGGCTTGGAAGAAAAAGAATTTTCTCGGCAACTGATCCATGGGGTTCTCGAAAAGCATGATGCTCTCAATGAGCTGATTACAAAAGCAGCTCCAGAATGGCCGCTTTCCCAGATAGCCATTGTTGACAGGAATATTTTGCGTATAGGGCTGTGGGAACTTATTTTTGGAAATTATAAAGAGGTGCCGCCCAAAGTTGCGATTAACGAGGCAATCGAACTGGCCAAAACTTTTGGAGGAGAAAAGTCTGGAAAATTTATCAATGGTGTGGTTGGTACTGTGTATCGGGAGATGGGGGAGCCGGGAAAAGACGCTCATGCGAAAAAAGGTTTAACAGCCGAAGAGATAAAAAAACTTCCCTGTGACGATAAAGTTGGAGGGGTGGTTTACAGAAAAGAGAAGGATCAATTCTTGTTTGCGCTTGTGCTCGATGTGTTTGGATACTGGACTCTTTCTAAGGGAGGTATCGGGAAAGACGAAAACCCTAGCGGAGTTGTGAAAAGAGAACTCAGCAAAGAGTTAGGTATTACGCACCTTGTTGTCAAAAAAGAACTTGGCGCCAATGAGTATGTCGCTCACGATCCGGAGCGCGGTCCGATACGGAAACGCGTTGCGTATTTTCTCGTTGAGACAACTGATAAAGTTTTAAAACTAAAGCAGTCTGGAGGGCTTGTGCAAGCGCAATGGTTGAGCGAATCAGAGCTTTTAAATATAAAGACATATCCGGATATTAAAAAGATTTTTCAAGCCGCCTTAACGGTTCTTCAACAACAGACATGAAAAGTTTCTCATCGCTCGAAAAGGAGTTTGGAGTGACATTTAAAAACAAAGATCTTTTATTACAGGCGCTTACCCATCGTTCCTATTTAAATGAGAACCCTGGATTTCGACTCGGACACAATGAACGGTTGGAGTTTTTAGGGGATGCAGTTATTGAACTCGTTATTACTGAATGTTTGTATACCGAATATCCTGATAAACCGGAGGGAGAACTTACCAGCATAAGAGCTGCATTGGTAAACGCCGATATGCTCTCAACGGTAGCCCGAAAGCTTGGTTTTAATTCCCATCTTCTTCTGTCCCGAGGGGAGACAAAAGATGTCGGAAGAGCTCGTGACTACATCTTGGCCAATACTTTTGAGGCGGTTGTTGGCGCGATATATCTGGATCAGGGATATAAAGCCGTAAGCACGTTTCTTCAAAAAGTCCTGATGCCCTATGCTAAAGACATTGTGGAAAAAAAACTATGGAAGGACCCAAAAAGTTCTTTTCAGGAAGAGGCGCAGGAACGTGTGGGCATAACACCAACATACAGGGTACTGAGCGAAGAAGGCCCGGATCACAGAAGATTTTTTCGCGTTGGGGTTTTTTTAAAAGACGAATTAGTTGCGGAAGGGGATGGTTTATCAAAACAGGAAGCTGAAGCGGCAGCGGCTCAGCTGGGGTTACAGGTAAAACGGTGGCAATAAAATACACAATAAGTTCAAGATGCAACATTATGGTGTCCCGGCGAGGCGGGACTATCAATAATCCAGCGAAGCGGAATATCGTCATGTTGATTTTTGATATTTGAGTTTTGGTTTTTTTTGGTGGTATGTACCTAAAACGGCTTGAACTTTCCGGATTTAAATCGTTCGCGAAACAAACGATATTTGAATTTCTCACCTCAATAACGGCTATTGTAGGTCCAAATGGCGCTGGTAAATCTAACGTAGCAGAAGCTATACGATGGGTATTGGGTGAACAATCCTTAAAAACGCTTCGCGGGAAGCGCGGAGAGGATTTCATTTTTAGCGGATCATCGAAAGCCCCGCGTTTGGGCCGCGCATCCGCTTCGCTTGTATTTGATAATATGAATAAAAAATTCTCGATAGCATTTGATGAAGTGATTATTACACGGAGGGTTACACGTGATGGCGCGAATCAGTATCTCATTAACGGCTCGCAGGTGCGTCTTAAAGATATCGCTGAACTGCTTTCTAGAGTCGGCCTCGGGTCTACTCAGCATCATATTATCTCACAGGGGGAATCCGATCGTATCTTGCTTGCTTCTCCGGAAGAAAGGAAAGAGATGATAGAAGATGCTCTCGGACTTAAAGGGTATCACATAAAGAGGGATGAAGCTGTAAAGAAGATGGAAGCGACAGAGGAAAATATAAAACAGGTAAAGCTTATACAAAAGGAGATCAACCCGCATTTAAAGTATCTGCGCAAGCAAGCGGAAAAAATGCGCAACACGGAAACCTTAAGAGAAAACCTCATAGCGCAGTTCCGTGTGTATATCACTCGTGAAGAACGTACTATTCAGGAGGCAAGAGCATCAATTGCGGAAAAGAAAAATCCTCTTTTAAAAAAACATGATGAGACTCTTGATTTGCTGAAATACATACAAGAAACGGCGAAAGCCCATGAAGATGACAAACAAAGCGCAAACGCAAAAGAAAGCGTTGAACGCAGTATTCAGGAACTGCAGGCGCGCAGCAGATCACTTGAACGGGAGCTGGGCCGTATTGAAGGCAAACTTGACGATGTTGGCGTGAGGGGCCCAGAGCAGGAGAAATCCATTTCAGCTGGCTATGTACAAACTGCAATCGGAGAATTTATTCAATTTATTAATATAATAGTGTCTCGGGATAATATCGAAGATATAAAAGCAGACATGAAAAAGCTTAAAACAAGAATGCACAAAGTGCTTGGCTTGATTGATAAAATGGCATCGCCACGCACAGAAATGCAGAAATCACTTCAAAAAGAACGAGAGCAAATCACAAGAACGTTAGCGGAAACTGCGGATAAGCTGCAGCAATTGCTTCAACAAAGAGAAACAGCGGAGGAGTTGTATAGAAAAAGGTTTGTTGCTTTAAGGGATGATGAGCGGAAGCTGCGGTTAAAGGAGAGGGATTTGGATGAGATAAGAAAGCAATTGAAAGAATTTGATTTTGAATTGGAAAAGATTCGCCTGTTAGAAAATGAACTTTCGCATCTGAAGGGAGAAGCCTCACGATTCTTTCATGCCACTGATATTGATATTTCCTCGGCTCAACTTTTTGCAGATGAGGATGAGAGAGTAAATGAGCGGAAAAAATTGGACAAGTTAAGGATAAAGATGGAAGAATCAGGAGCTATAGATATGGCAGTGCTAAAAGAGTACGAGGAGGTTTCGGAAAGAGATTCGTTTCTCACAAATCAGTTAGACGATTTAGTGCAGGCGCTGAAATCCTTAAGGAGTCTTGTGAAGGAATTAACAGAGAAGCTTGAGCGTGAATTTCAGGAAGGAGTTGATAAAATTAACACGGCTTTTCAGGAATTCTTCGACAGGATGTTCGGCGGTGGCCGTGCGGAAATCAAAACCATAGAGCAGAGAAAATATACAGGGAAAGAGAAAGAAGAAAACACATCGGAAGATGTATTGTTTCAACCCTCGCTGCGGGAGGATTCCAAAAGCGGTATTGAGGTTTCTGTTAGTATCCCGGGAAAACGCATTCACTCCCTTGCTATGCTTTCTGGGGGGGAACGAGCGCTGACGTCCATCGCTCTTCTTTTTGCAATGTCGGCTGTAAATCCTCCACCGTTTCTGGTGCTTGATGAAACCGATGCGGCGCTTGATGAGGCCAATTCACAAAGGTATGCAACGCTGCTTAAAAATTTAAGCAAAAAAACCCAGCTGATTGTTATCACGCACAACCGTGAAACGATGCGTGCCGCCGGCGTTTTATATGGCGTCACAATAGGTGGCGAAGGAATTTCCAAGTTACTGTCGCTTCAATTTGAACAAGCGTTGGAAGTAGCTGAGTAAACGGCTAACATCCCTGGCACGGAATCTGAAACCCGAGACAATGCCTCATAACCAAAAAATAAAAGTGTTTAGGGCATTCGAATTTAGAATTTGTTTCGAGTTTCGACTCATTCAACCTTGCTCATGGTCGTTTTGAGCCAAAGTCGATGGATGATATTCGGATCTCGAGTTTTAGAGGCTAAAGTTTATAACGGCTCTTGCGTAAGAGCGGCACAGTTTGACATTTTTTCCGACGAGGGCTATATTATATTGAATTAACCATGCTTACTATACGGTTGCAGCGTTCAGGAAAAAAGAATCGCCCGCATTTCCGGGTGGTGCTTATTGATTCAAAAAGAGCCTCGAAGTCCGGAGCGTTTTTGGAAGCTCTCGGTTGGCGAGATCCCATAAGAAAGGAAACACAGCTCAAAGCGGACAGGATCAAGCATTGGTTATCCAAAGGCGTTCAAACATCCGACACTGTATATAATATGTTAGTTACCGCTGGCATCGTTGTTGGATCGAAAAAACAGGTTCATTCGCGAAAACCATCAAAAAAGAAAGCAGCTAAAGCATCTGTGTTCGGCGAAGCAGAAAAGGCAACGGAAAAGAATAAAACGCAAGCAGTTGAAGAAAAAGTTGCTCCAATAGACATTCTAACGCCTGCGGCCGAGGCTCAGCAAAAAACTGCTGCAGGGGAAAAAGAGCAGGAGGAAATGTTAGAAAAATCAAAAACAGAAACATCGGCAGCTATTCAAGAAGAAAAGACAGGAGAAATAAAAAGCGAAAAGCCGCTCGGAGCCGCGGAAAGGAACAAAAAAGAAGAAGTGTAAACAGCAGTATAAGAAAGAACATCAATAGCAAAATACTTTATGGGGGTTGCTTTTTATAACCGTATATGTTACAATGTGATCAATTATACCGAAAAGGTCGATTCCATTTGATTATCTGTCAACATAGCAAGATTTATGGTTGATACAGCTGATAAGGATTTTCTGGAGTTTGTTGTGAAATCTTTGGTTGACAATCCGGACGCCGTCAAGATTGACCGCAAGGTAGATGAGATGGGAGTACTGCTTACTCTCAAAGTAGACCCATCCAACATGGGTCAGATCATCGGACGGAACGGAAATACTGCCAAAGCAATAAGAACCCTTCTGCGTGTTGTTGGTATGAAGCATAATGCGCGAGTCAACCTCAAAATTGAGGAGCCAGAAGGAAGCACGAGAGAAACTCAAGAAAAGAAAGACGTTGATGATTTAGGTGATTTGAAACTCTAATCATTCTTGGTCTGCAAAACATCCCGGTAAGCCGGGATGTTTTGTGTTACAATGTATTTATGCAATTTACCGTTATTACGCTTTTTCCGGAAATTATTGAAAGTTATCTTAGTATTTCAGTGCTCAAGAGAGCCAGAAAGAAACAGCTTATACGTTTCAGGGTTTTCAACATTCGTGATTTTACGCGAGACAGGCATAAAACGGTAGATGATGCTCCATATGGCGGGGGAGCGGGCATGGTATTTAAGATAGATCCAATAGTTCGTGCGGTCGAGAGTGCGTTGAGAAAAAAGAAGGGGAAAAAATCTAAAGTCATCATTCTCTCAGCAAAAGGACGTCAATTTGATCAAAAAATGGCTGTTCGGTTTGTAAAACAGCATGACCACTTAATCCTGATTAGCGGCAGATACGAAGGCATAGATGAGCGAGTGAAAAAAATATTAAAGGCGGATGAAGTATCAATCGGGCCTTATGTCATGACCGATGGAGATGTTGGGGTCATGGCTATCATATCAGCGGTCGGACGGCTCATACCCGGCGTCATTCGTTTGGAGTCATTAACGGAAGAGTCACATTGGGAGGGCTTAATGAAATCTCAAGCAAACACCAAAAAAATACTTGAATACCCTCACTACACACGCCCGGAAATTTATGTATATAAGGGCAAAACATATCGTGTGCCTAAAATATTACTTTCAGGTGATCATGCCCGTATAGCTGAATGGCGAAAAAAGCATATAACATCCCCATAAGCTAATGATTTTTATATATGTTGTGGTTACCGATCGCCATTAGCTCATATTTTTTAAGCGGACTCGCCGCCGTCATAGATAAGGTACTCCTTACATCCCGTATTCCAGAGCCCCTCACGTATGCTTTTTATACCAGCATATTAAGTGTTGGTGTTGTTGTACTTGTTCCGTTCGGGTTTTCAGTGTTCCCTCTCCATATAATATTATTGGCGTTGTCTGCTGGTGCAACTCTTATGGTAGGGTATTATTTTTTTTATCGGGCGATGCGTTCATTTGAAGCTTCCCGTGTTGTGCCGCTTACTGCAGGAGTTTTTACGCCGATTTTTACGCTCATTATCTCTTTCAGCATATTCAGCTCATCTTTAGAAACAAAAGAATTATTGGCGTTTATCTTGTTTGTTGTGGGAGGGCTCTTTTTCATGATTCATACAGGAAAGCAAACGCTCTCATTCAATTACTTGTTAGTTGCCCCAACATTTATTTCCGGGCTTTTCTTTGCCATTTCATTTAGCGTAACAAAAGAGGTTTTTGAGTTTTCTGCGGTTTTTATAGAAGGCAGTGTAAAGTCATTTGTGTCTGGATTCGTTTGGATGCGCTTTGGCAGTTTTCTTGTGGCAGTTTTCATTCTGTTGATACCGGTCTTAAGAAAAATTGTTTTTACCTCTCATGTTTCCATAAAACGATCTTCTTTGGGCATTTTTCTTGCAAATAAAATAATAGGGGCTTTTGGATTTTTACTGCTCAACTATGCAATTTTTTTGGGATCAGAAAAACTCGTTGTTGCTCTTAAGGGAATTGAGTATTTATTTGTATTCTTTATGACACTGCTTTTTAGCATTTTTGTACCGGTAGTTATAAGAGAATCCCTCCGCAAGGGCGTCATTGTGCAGAAATTTCTTGGAGTTGTTATTATCGGCGCGGGTCTTTTTTTGTATACATTTCCGTTTTCATGAACAGACGATTAAAACATGCATTAGGAATTGTGGCACTATTGGTCGCGCTTGCTTCTTTACTTGTTCTGGAAAGCCCAAGGCTTGATGTAAAACAGTTTGGAGTGACCTATGTAGGTTTTTATGCAGAACGTTTTGGTCTTGATTCGCGCGAAGTGTATACGGCGCTTTTTGATGATCTTGGAATAAAACATGTGCGTCTGCCAGCTTATTGGAATGAAATTGAACCAAAAAAAGATTCATTTGATTTTTCTGAGCTTGACTGGCAGCTTGAAGAAGCCAACAAGCGCGGCGGAAAAGTGATAGTGGCTGTCGGAATGAAACTCCCAAGGTGGCCGGAGTGTCATATTCCAAAATGGGCGACTCTTCTGGACGGTAAAGACAAGCAGGAACGGTTGTTTGCATATATTAAGGCGGTTTTAAGGCGCTACGACGGTCATCCCGCCGTTTCTATGTGGCAGGTTGAAAACGAGCCGTTTTTGTCGTTTGGAGAATGTCCAAAGGAAGCGCGTTTTTATCTTGACGGCGAAATTGCGCTCGTTCGGTCGCTCACCAAAAAACCGATCATCATAACAGATTCAGGAGAACTTTCTATTTGGATCCCGGCCGCAAGGCGCGGGGACGTATTTGGCACGACAATGTATCGCACCATTTATAATGACCATATTGGACATTTTACATATCCGCTGCCTCCGAGTTTTTTTCGGGCAAAGCGCACACTGACGCGGCTGATTGCGGGGGATAAACCGATGGTGGTGATTGAGTTGCAGGGAGAATCATGGCAGAAAGAAATGACCTATGAGGTTTCTGTTGAAGAGCAATATAAATCTATGAACCCAGAGAAGTTTCGGGATACAATTGCATATGCAAAAAAATCTGGTTTTGACACATTCTACTTATGGGGAGTAGAGTGGTGGTATTGGCTTAAAGAAAATGGTCACCCAGAGATGTGGGAAATAGCCAAAGAAGAAATTCATACAGCTTCTGCTGAATTAAACAAATAAGGAAGATTATGGATCTAAAACTAAAATATATCCTGCCTTTGTCAGTCTCCTTCGTTAAAATCTCGGAAGGTCAAGAGGCTTCGGAGACGGGTAAGTAAAACTGAAATATGATTAGTGAAATAAAAAATTGTCAGAATTGTAAGAAAGAATTTACTATTGAGTCGGAAGACCTTGTGTTTTACGAGAAAATAAAAGTGCCGCCGCCCACATGGTGCCCGGAGTGTCGGTTCCATCGAAGACTGGCAACTATAAACGAACGTACTCTTTTTAAGCGTAAAGATAGTTTTGATGGGAAAGAAATCGTCTCTATTTTTTCTCCTGACGTTCCGTTTCCTGTATTTAGAGAAGAAATCTGGAGGTCAGAGAAATGGGATCCTCAAGAATATGAAAGAACGTATAATTTCTCCACCCCATTTTTTAAGCAGTTAAAGGAACTCTTTGATGTTGTTCCTCGACAAAACCTTAATACACTGAATTCTATCAATTGTCATTATTGTTCTCTAATAAACTCTTCTAAAAACTGCTACCGTACAGTCGGCTTTATGGCAGAGGATTGTCTCTATGGGCATTATACGAGAAATGTGAAAAATAGTGCTGATTATTTTTATCTTATAGATTCAGAGAATTGTTATGAAACAATTGACTGCGCACATTGTTACAATGTTACTCATTCGCAATATGCGGCTGAATGCTATAATTCTTCATTTCTCTATGATTGTGTCAATTGTCATCACTGCTTTGGCTGCATAGGTCTTCGCAACAAATCGTATCATATTTTCAATAAGCCCTACCAAGAAGAAGAATATAAGAAAAAAATCTCTCAATATAATTTAGGAAATCAAGAAACTGTAAAGAAGTTGAGAAAAGAATTTGAAGAGCTAAAGAAAACATTTCCCCGTCGCTACGCACATTTATTCAATTCAGTAAATACGACTGGAAACAACGTTACGAACGCAAAGAATTGTACGTTTTGTTTTGATATTGATCCTTTAACATCTTCTACTGAGAATTGTAAAAATGTCCTAATTGCCACAGCTGTAAAAGATAGTTATGACCTTGTTGAGACTGGAGAAGAATCGCAACTCTGTTATGAGGTTGATACAGCATGGGGATATCGGGTTCTTTTCTCTCAAAATATTATTCAGGGCCACAACGTCCAATACTCATATAATTGTAGGGACTGTTCTGATATTTTTGGTTGTAATGGACTTCGGAATAAACAATACTGTGTTTTAAATAAGCAATATACTAAAGAAGAATACGAGAAACTGATACCAAAAATAATAGAACATATGAATGAAATGCCATATGTGGACAAGAAAAAAAGGATATATAAATATGGAGAATTCTTTCCCACAGAATTTTCTCCCTTTGCATATAATGAAACAATGGCCCAAGAATATCTCCCATTTACAAAGGAAGAGATTTTAGAATGGGGTTATTCATGGAAAAATCCAGAAGCCAAAGAACACAATGTTACTATCCAGCCACAAAATCTTCCTAACCACATTAAAGATATCACCGATGATATTTTAAACCAAATCATCGGTTGCGAGCACAAGGGAAAATGCAATGAAAACTGCTCAGTAGCCTTTAGAATAATTCCACAAGAACTGGAGTTTTATAGAAAGCAAAACCTTTCCTTTCCAAGACTTTGTCCTAACTGCAGGCACTACCAGAGAATTAAACAGCGCAACCCTTTAAAACTCTGGCACCGGAAATGTACGTGTAGCGGCACGAAATCCGATAATGGTATATACCAAAATACAGCCGAACATTTCCATAAACCTGGTCGCTGTCCGAATGAATTTGAGACTTCGTACGCACTTGAAAGATTAGAGACGGTGTATTGCGAACAATGTTATAGTGTCGAGGTGGCATAATAAATATTCCACAATTCTCGAAAATTGTGGAATCTCTAATTAGAGGTATGGCAACAATAGAAAAGAAAATCTGGCCAAAATACTTTCGTGCCGTAAAGGAAGATAAAAAGAAATTTGAAATGAGGTTGGCCGATTTTAAAGTTAAAAGTGGTGATACTATTATTCTTAAAGAATGGAACCCTAAAACAAAGGCATATATGGGAAGAGAGTTAAGAAAAAAAGTGAATGCTGTTTTTATATTTCATCTCAATGACTTTCACCAAAAAAAAGAAATTGAGAAAAAAGGTTTTTATATAATTCAGTTTTAATGCATAAGTAGTGAACAATAAATTACGTACTACAAACTATAAACAACAAATCTTCCCCAAGGGTTTTCTCTGGGGAAGCGCTACCTCCGCCCATCAGGTTGAAGGGAACAATCTCAATAACTGGTCTATATGGGAAGAAAAAACAGCAAATAACAAACGCTTAGCGGCAATAAAAAAAGAGTGGCCTGAGCATATCTTAAAAGCATATCCAAGTCCTTTACATGAAGAAAATTATATTTCAGGCAAGGCGGTTGACCATTATCACCGCTTTAAGGAGGATTTTGATCTAGCGCGCCGCCTTAGTCATAATGCCCACCGTTTTTCTATTGAATGGTCGCGCATTGAACCGGAAGAGGGAAAATTTAATAAAAGAGAGGTGCAACATTATCGCGAAGTTATTGATGCATTAAAAGAAAGAGCAATTGAGCCGTTTGTTACGCTATATCACTGGACGATTCCGGTATGGTTTGAACAGTCTGGCGCATGGTTGCATAACGACGCGCCAAAATATTTTGAACGGTTTGTGGAAAAAATTGTTGATTTCTATCCCGATGTTACTTTTTGGATAACCATAAATGAACCGATGGTGTATGCAAGTAATAGTTTTTTGAAAGGTATCTGGCCTCCACAAAGCAAGTCACTACTACGGTATATTGTAGTGCTTCGAAATCTTCGGCGAACGCATGAAAAAGCATATGATATTATTCATAAGAAGTTACCCAAGGCGCAGGTTGGGATTGTAAAAAACGTAGTTTACTTTGAACCGCATGGAAGAAATCCATGGAATTATCTTCTGGCCCTTTTTGCAAATTACTTTTGGAACTTTCAGTTTCTCAACTCAATTCAAAAAAAACAGGATTTTATAGGAGTAAATTATTATTTTCATAGTAGAGTTCGGTGGAGTTTCAGTCAGAATGAAAATAAAAAGACTTCCGACATGGGGTGGGAGATTTATCCCGAAGGGCTTTACTATATCCTCAAATCCTTGCGGGCTTATAAAAAACCACTCTTCATTACTGAAAACGGTATCGCAGACGCGCGTGATTATTCCCGCGAGCAATTCATAAAAGACAATATCTTACAAATCCAAAAGGCCATGAAAGAAAGTGTTGATGTGAGAGGTTATTTTTACTGGTCGCTGCTTGATAATTTTGAATGGGATAAAGGGTTTTGGCCCCGTTTTGGACTTGTCGGTATTGATTATAAAACTTTAAAGAGGAATATACGTCCAAGCGCAAGGGTGTATAAAAAAATCATTGAAGCGCGAGGATAATTCGGTGTCGGTTTTCTGAAGTATGTTTTATGCTTATCACGCATTCTTTTTAGGTCTAACGCTTTTCCACACTTTAAAAAAGAGGGCTTGACAACTACTTCTGCTGCCATATAATAAACGTATAGAACTAGGGAGATGTATGGATGAAGGAAATTAGCAAATCTAAATACATTGAAAATCCAAGTACACCCGCGACTGTTTCTGAGAATGTGAGATAGTCGCGGTTGTATTTTGAAAGCACGTTGACAATTAAGTACCATAAAATGTTGATGCGTTTAAGATATAAGTTTTGGATGATATGCTTGACTATCGTCAAGCCCAAAACTGCAAAACGCTGACGCATTATGTTATTAAGAATCCGTCGAATAACTTAAGAGTTTGATCCTGTCTCCCCGAACAAAATCGCTTCGCGATTTATACGGGGCAGGCAGGATTTCGTTCTTCGCCAGCTGACGCTTTTGCGAAGTTGGTTGAAGTGCGAAGCAATACAGACTTTCATCTTCAATGAGAGTTTGATCCTGGCTCAGGACGAACGCTGGCGGCGTGGATAAGGCATGCAAGTCGAACGCTCCCGAGATTTTCGCAAGAAAGTCGAGGGAGAGTGGCAAACGGGGTAGTAACACGTAGGTACGTACCCTTAAGTCGGGTATAACTCCGGGAAACCGGAGCTAATTCCCGATATTGTGGTAACACGAAAGAAGCAATTCGCTTAAGGAGCGGCCTGCGGGCTATCAGCTTGTTGGTGAGGTAATGGCTCACCAAGGCAGTGACGGCTAGGGGACGTGAGAGCGTGACCCCCACCATTGGGACTGAGACACGGCCCAAACACCTACGGGTGGCTGCAGTCGAGAATCTTCGACAATGGGCGAAAGCCTGATCGAGCGACGCCGCGTGCAGGATGAAGTTCTTCGGGACGTAAACTGCTTTTAATCGGGATGAATCTCGGCTTGCCGGGATGACAGTACCGATTGAATAAGGGCCTGCTAACCTCGTGCCAGCAGCCGCGGTAAGACGAGGGGCCCAAGCGTTGTCCGGAATCACTGGGCGTAAAGGGTGTGTAGGGGGTTATGTTAGTCCTGCTTTAAAGCTCTCGGCTTAACCGGGAAAATGGGCAGGAAACGGCATAGCTGGAGGATGCGAGAGGCGTACGGAACTCACGGTGGAGGGGTGAAATCCGTAGATATCGTGGGGAACACCGAAGGCGAAGGCAGTACGCTGGCGCATACCTGACCCTGAAACACGAAAGCGTGGGGATCAAAGAGGATTAACAATCGCTCGCACCATTTTTGCTGCAAATTGAGTTTCGGCAAGAAAAAATCATAGTCGCTTCGCGACGAAAAATTCAAAACTGCGCCGCCCTTCGGGCGTGCCCGGACAGATGAATTTTTCTGCGAAGCTCCTTGATTTCAAATCTTGCCTCCGCAAGATTTGCGCAAAAAGGCGCTCGCTCACATGAGCGAGATATAAAGGGTGTATCGAGCGCTAGTCCCCATGTGCGAAACGCACGTGGTTAAAAAACTTGTCCCAATTTTGCTCGCAATCCGCCAGTTGGCGGAGAGCGATTGCAAAATTGCGGATCCCGAAATCGCGAGAGCGATGAGGGAGCTATATGCTGGAAAGCCCGCAAAAATCTCACAGTACTACAGTATACTGTAGTAAAAATCTGATGAGCGAAGCGGACAACCAGCAGGGAAGTCCTGAACGAAGTTGAAGGACCCCTCAGAGACTATACGCCGAGCCCCGCCAACAATAATTATGCCGCGCGCGATGTACTCATCGCGCGCCGGCACTTATTTTTGGTAGGCGGGGATGATATAGTCCGAACTCTATGGCGACATAGAGAGGTAAGTAGAAATAACTTGCCCGACTTGGAAACTCAATTTCCAAGTAAGTAACAACATTGTAGATACCCTTGTAGTCCACGCCCTAAACGATGATGACTAGCTATTGGAAGTATCGACCCTTCCAGTGGCGAAGCTAACGCGTTAAGTCATCCGCCTGGGAAGTACGGTCGCAAGGCTAAAACTCAAAGGAATAGACGGGGACTTGCACAAGCGGTGGAGCATGTGGTTTAATTCGATGACAAGCGAAGCACCTCACCAGGGCTTGACATCCCGACGAAATCCCGGTGAAAGCCGGAACTTCTCACAAGGACGGCGGGACAGGTGCTGCATGGTTGTCGTCAGTTCGTGGCTTGAGCTGTTCCCTTAAGTGGGTTAACGAACGCAACCCCTGCCCTGAGTTATACGTGTCTCAGGGGACCGCCCAGCGCCACTTTTCTTAAGGTGTACCATATTTATATGGCTGCATTCTTTTGAAATGACAAGGATGCGCAAGCATTCAAGTTTGAGAAAAGTGGTGCTGGGAGGAAGGTGGGGATGACGCCAAATCAGCATGGCCCTTTGATGCCCTGGGCTACACACATGCTACAATGGCCGGTACAATGGGTTGCCAACCCGCAAGGGGGAGCCAATCCCATCAAAACCGGCCCCAGTTCGGATTGAGGTCTGCAACTCGACCTCATGAAGTTGGAATCGCTAGTAATCGCGGATCAGCACGCCGCGGTGAATACGTTCTCAAGTCTTGTACTCACCGCCCGTCACGTCAAGGAAGCTGGGAGTGGCCAAAGCCCCCGCTTTAGCGGGGTCTAAGCTAAGCTCAGTGACAGGGACGAAGTCGTAACAAGGCACGCGTAGGGGAACCTGTGCGTGGATCATATCCTAGTAAGGATTTATATTCTTACCAGGTCGATTAACCCAGTTTATAGTTGATAGTCCTTAGTCTGACTTTGGACTATACATTACAAACTACAAAATGGTTTAAAGGTGTTGGCCGTTCAACCTTTAAATGGCGGCCTATTCGGCGGATTCTTAATAACGTTCAAATGAGCTTGCAATCTTTCTTTTCCTATATAAGGTATAGAATAGAGAAAAAGGTGTTTTATTATTGGCGTAATGCTTATAACAGCGATAGCGGTTACCACACTGCTAAAAACACTCTTATAAGGTCGTATTACTTCTTATCTTTTAAATAATATGGATCAACCAGTGAAGGGACGTTGCATGAAATGCAAGGAGCAGCGGGAAATGAAAGATGCGCAGGAAACGGTTATGAAAAACGGGATGAAAGCTGTAAAAGGAACGTGCAGTGTATGCGGAACGAAGATGTTTAAGATTTTAGGCAAAGCATAAGTAATCACATTTCAACCATAAAAGCCCCTAAAGGGGCTTTTATGGTTTTAAACAAATCCTTAACCGACGAAATCCATAACGTAATATAAAGTATACTTTACATATTATCAGACATTCGCTATTCAGTATCTTCAGCTTTAAAAATCTCCAGGTATTTTAAACAGCCAGTAGAATCAATATTTATTCTGGAAATTCTTATTGAAAAACCGGGACTGCGCGCTTTTACCTTTACGTTTGGTTGAACTTTTCTCTCGTTGTTTTTTATTTACTCGTCTCGATTTCTATGCTAAATTATATGATGCCGGGGGTGTAGCTCGGTTGGAATGGTCACTGTTGGCGGGCACGTAGCTCAGTTGGTTAGAGCACTTCACTGATAATGAAGAGGTCGATGGTTCGAGTCCATCCGTGCCCACATTTTAGAAAAGCGCAAGGAATATGTAACGTTTATGAGGCTTGATATCCCAGAACGGCTATTTCTTTTATGATTTGTTCTTTGGTTACTTTTGTTGAGTCGAATTCCACGGCACCCTTTTTGCTATTATAATCTACAAAAATGGATTTCACCCCGTCCATTTGGGAAACCAGCATTTGTATGCCTGTAGCGCAGGATCCGCAATGCATTCCTTCAATTTTTAATTCAATCTTTTCCATAATTGTCTTTGTTGTTTTTTAACTTGTAATGAGTTTCATCAGAAGGTTTCTTTTTGACAATTATTTTTTCCATGGGCGGAACGTAGCGCCTAAGCAAAAGCGAGTTGGTTACTACTGAAACGGAGCTAAAGGCCATGGCAAAGCCGGCAATTTCCGGACGCAAAGTCGCTTGCGAAAAATTAAAGAAAATCTGTCCGAAAGCCGACCCCAGACTTTTGGTTACGTCTAATACCCAAGGCGCAGGTATGCCGAAAGAAGCTTGTGTGATAAGAAGATGAATTCCTCCGGCAATCGGTATAGCCAATATATTGTAAATAAAAGCCCAGAACAGATTTTGCCACACTTTTTTTATGGTTTTTCCTGAAAGCTGGATGGCTGTTACTACGTCTCTCAGTTCATCTTTTACCAGTATTATCTCCCCGGTTTCTATAGCCACGTCGGTGCCTGATCCGATTGCGATGCCAATATCGGCTTGCGCAAGCGCCGGTGAATCATTTATGCCGTCTCCAACCATGGCCACGCTTTTTCCTTCCTCTTGGAGTTTTTTTACCGTTTTCGCTTTTTCCTGCGGTAAAACTTTCGCCATAACGCGATCTATTCCGACTTGTCGCGCGATGGCTTCGGCTGTTTTTTGGTTGTCTCCGGTAATCATTATTATTTCTTTCCTCATGGCTTTTAGCGCCGTAATGGTTTCTTTGGCGTAGGGTTTTAAGGTATCCGCCATGGCGATAACAGCCGCCGCCTCTTTTCCTACGGACATAAAAACGACGGTTTTAGCTTCATTTTGCAGTTTTTCCACCAGCATTTCATGCTGCGCTGTTGGCACTCCGAGCTTATCCATAAACGCCTGATTTCCTATGGCTATAAATTTGCCGTTTACTTTTCCTTTAATTCCCAAACCGGAAACTGCCTCAAATGCAGTCGGCGTTTGTAATGCATTTTTGCCGGTGGCTATTGATTTTCCTTTTTCCACGACGGCTTTTGCCAAAGGATGTTCCGAACCTTTTTCCAAAGAAGCGGCCAGGAGAAGCGCCTCTTTTTCTTTAAATTTGTCTGACACCATCATAAAGTCGGTTACTACCGGTTTGCCTATGGTAAGAGTGCCGGTTTTATCAAAAACGATAGAATTTATTTTATAGGCTTTCTCCAGCGCTTCTCCCCCTTTGAGAATTATGCCGAAGTTGGTAGCGCGCCCTATGCCGACGATGAGGGCAGTTGGAGTGGCAAGTCCCATAGCACAAGGACATGAAATCACCAAGACTGCTATCATTCGCAAAAGTCCAGCCCTGAAAGGAAGAGCAGCTCCGAAATACCAGCCGGCGAACACTAATACGGAAAGCACTATTACCGCAGGCACGAAATATTCACTTATTTTATCCACCAGATTTTGGATAGGAGCTCGTGATGCCTGCGCTTCCTCTACCATATTGATTATCTGATAGAGCAGAGTGTCTTTGCCGACTTTGGTGGCTTGAAATTTGATTAAGCCCTCCTGGTTTATGGTGGCGCCGATTACTTCGTCTCCCACCGTTTTTCCCACCGGGAACGATTCTCCAGTTACTACTTTTTCATCAATGTGTGTTTTCCCCTCAATAATTTTGCCGTCTACGGGTATTTTTTCGCCCGGACGAACCAGTACGATTTCTCCTTTTTGAATTTGGTCAATGGGAACTGTAACTTCTTCGTCGTTTCTAATCACATGGGCTTCTTTAGCTTCAAGCTTAAGCAGTTCTTTAATAGCAGCGGAAGCTCTTCCTTTGGAAACCGCTTCAAAGTAACGCCCAAGCAGAATGAAAAAGAGGAGCGCTGCGGAAGATTCCCAAAAAGGGTGGTCAATATTAAAGAAAAGAAAACCAATAGTGCTATAAAAGTAAGCTGCCGAAGTTCCAAGGGCTACCAAAACATCCATATTGGCAGATCCTACGCGGATAGCGGTAAACGAATTGCGGTAAAATTGCCAGCCGATGACAAACTGTATGGGGGTGGATAAAATCCAGTAAAAATAGTTAAGGTCAATGCGGAACGGGGGATTGGCTATATTGACAAAAATGCCGACCAGAAGTTTTAACGGCTGTGCTACCAGCCAGAAAAGATAATTAGTTAGGTAAGAGCCATAAGCGATAAAACCTGCGCTTGAAAGCGCCGGGCGGCTTATATTTAAAAAATCAAAGAACTCATGTACATGCGTTACGTTAAACATATGAATCAGCATGTAGTAGGCAATGATTGGAAACGCCAATATGAAAGCGGCTATTACTCTTCTTTTAGACTCCTCAATTTTGCGCTTTTCTTTCTTTTCTTCCTCAACAATGTTTATGCCGGCTTCATCGGGACGGATAAGATCATAGCCGAGTTTGTTGATTAATTCGTCTATTTTCTTTAGCGAAATTTTGGATTCATCAAATGTTACGGCCGTTTTTTCAGAGCCGTAATTGGTTTTAATAGAAATGACGCCCTCCTGTTTTCCTATAAGTTTATCAATAAGCGTGGAGCAGGAAGCACAATGCATTCCTTTTACCTTAAGTACTAATTTAGTTGCAGCCATATTGTTTATTCTGTTGATGAATTAATGCTTCTTACGTGTAGTTTGCTGATCATATCAAAATGCGTTCTTTTTACGCCATCAACTTTGCCTTCTCCGCAAGGCACCGAACAGTAGAAAGGAAAATCTCCTTCCTGTGTAGCCACAAATTCAAATTGAATTGTGCTTTTGGCCGGCATTCTCTGGGAGATTCCGAAAGCATCAATGGCAATGCCGTGGTCATATTCGTCTTCGTTTATTACGGTGGCAATAACTTTGTCTCCCCGATTTATTTCAATAATTTCGGGTTCAAACCTCCATTGGTCTTTCTTCGCTGTAATGGTGATTTCGTGTGTTTTCCCGCTGATGACTGGCACTGCCGATTCGGGGAGTAAAAAGGATCTATAAAATATGCCTCCCAATATTACCAACGCTCCCATTATTAAAATTATAAAATATTTATTCATTGCGCACGGCGTATTTACTCTTTTACGTTCAGATATTTACTGACAAGCCAGCTTAAAACAGCTATTGCGGCTACCGAGGCAAAAAGCAAAATCCACCGGGAAGAAACCGCCGGGCGGTCTGAAACTTTTATCCAAAGACCGGCGGTAAGCGCTTCTTCTTCCGGAAGGCCAATTCCACTGGGGCGGAATTGAGCAAACACTTTATAAAGACCCGTTTCAGGGAAAGTAACATGAAATTCCACGCCGTGCCCTCCAACGCTTGTATTGTGTCCGCCTCCATTGGCAAATGCTTCTTGGATGAAGACATTGCTTGCGTGGTGATCTTTTTCTTCCGGGTGTGTATGGATGAATTGTTTCCAGTCGTCTTTAATTATCGTAAGATGCATGGTTGCGTCAAGATAATTTTCATATTCAATTTCGTGGCTATCAAGAGTATGGACGTCGAAAAAGAGTTCGGTTTCTTGACCGGCCTTAATAATATCATCCAGCCGCAACGCCACTTGGTATTCATCAACTATTATATTTTTTCCTAAAGAAACCTCTTTTTCAAACGCCGGTCCGGATCCTTCCACGGAAATTTCGGGATGGCCGAAACTGTGGTTTATGCCGTCTTTTTTAATTTCGGACCAGAATTTATACGTTCCGGGTTTGTCAAACTTGTGCTTTATGGAAAACACTCCGGCTTCTTCAGTCGGTACCGGGTGGATATGTCTGAATTCTTCCATATCGCTTCGCACCCCGATAACATGCATCGGTTTTTCATGTGCTATTTCCAATATCTCGGCTGACACAGGTGTGTCGGCCGGCTTTTGACTTACGCGGAAATCGAGTCTGATCGGATTGCCAACGGTGAAGGGCGGGGGAGTAGCATTAAGATTTACTGCAAGCCCTTCTTTGACTTCGTTTTCTTCATGATATTGCGCGTTTCCATGATGGTTCGCTCCTTCTTCATCTACGTGCGCCGTCGTAACTTCTTCGTTCACTCCAACTTGATGTAAAAACCGGAGAGGCAGGTAAAGCGCGAAAGTTACGATTAGAAAAAGCGAAAACGAAACAGCAAACCAGAAGTGCCACCTTAATGCTTCTTTTTTTAGTTTTTTCTCTTCCGGAGTCATGGTGTTTTGGAAGCGTTTGCTATGGCAGCGGAGGCGTCGGTTTCGGAGGATGCTTCCTTCCGCTTTTTTGAATAATACCACCAAAGGGGGGTTATCCAGAGCAAGACCAAAGCCCAATTGCCCATCCAAAGCGGAAGGCCAAAAAGTCCGGATCCTTCCTCCAGGCCGTGGGTGTGAGGCGCTGTGACTTCAAGCCGCTCCGCGAGGATGCCGGTAAACCGCGCTTCCTGCGTTACCGATTCCAAAAGTATGTGCTGTCCGGAGTTTACCCACCAATCATGCGTAAATAGGCCGAGTGTCAGAATAAATCCAGCGACAAATACCATCGCCCAGCCGGTTGCCCGCTCCAGTTTGTCTTTTCGCGCCACCAGCCACGACAGCGCGTTAACTCCTAAGATACCAAGAAACGCAAGCAAAAACAGCGGCAGCACTCTGCCGATCGCGTGAACGAAGAAAAGCGACCAACCGTAAAATACATCTCCCGCGCGCGCAATCTCCACCAGAATAAGAGGCGTTGCCGGATGGGGGCAGCCAACGCCGATATTTCCTAAAAAAAGCCCCAGCAAAAGCGCTTTGATATAATCGCGCTGTTTTTGGATGAAAGCCGGAGCGGCGCCACTGTATGAAGGCAAACGTACGCGGATGATCCCCAGCTCTCCGAGCGCGAAAAGGTATGCGGCAACACCCGCGAGAAAATATGTCCAATTTTTAACGGTTTCCAAAGGCGTGTTAAGAGCGCCGATTGCCGCTTGCCCCACCAAGGCGGCTACAATACCGTAAATGCTCAACATTATTGCCACGCCAATTCCAAAAGCTAGCGCGATTCCAAGGCCTTTTGCCACGCCTTTTCCCATAGAAAGAGGAACTATGACGAACGCGAGGGGAAACGTGCAAGGAAGCACAATCATAGTAAGCCCCATGGCGTAGCTAAAAAGATACCATGCGAACCCTTCTGGTTTTTCGGATCCAAAGACAAACGCCCAAAGCAGGCCGAAAATGATAAAAGCAAGCAGTCCCGCGACTAAAGACGAAAAAACCAGTTTGGTTTTAGTTGATGTCTGATCCATTTGATGGTTTGGTTTCTTTGGATAAAATAACAAAAAGAGAAAGCGCCGCTCCCAGAAGTCCGATGTCGCGAAAAGTAATTAAAAAGTTGGCTTGGCTAAACGGCAAAAACGCGAGCAGTAAAATAGCGGCCAGTTCCAGTGCCGAAATCAGCGCTATCCATTTAATGAGTACTCGTTTCAAAAACCATGAAAGCAGCAAAACAGCCAATATAATTTCAGCGATGCCCTGCAGTTTTAGATATAAATTAATATCAACCAAACTCGCTATGAGTTGTTTTACCCATATAGGCAGGGCCCAATACCAAGCAGTCGGATGTCTAAAAAGATCAAAGCCCGAGTAAAGATATGTTATTCCCAAAGAGTAACGCAGGATATATTCGGGACCGACTTTTTTTAAAAAACCCATGCTACGACAGTTCTTTTAGTTTCGTGATAAATTTCTTGCGGTCAAACCCGCCGGTTGAGAAAAGCTCTTCGTTTATAATAATGCCGGGTGAAGCGAAAATCATGTATTTTTGGACTAATTCCTGTCCCTCTGGAGTAATGACGCTTACGTTTTTGTATCTGACATTGGGCCAGTCTTTTTCAACGGAGCTCCAAAATCCTTCAAAGGCTTTGCAGATTTGGCACCCGGGCGAAGACAGTTCTGTAAGTGTAATTTCCTGCACGTTTTTATTATATCATGTCGCAGGAAGGCCAACAAAACTCACAGGCGTCGTCTTTTTTTGTTTGTTTGTAAGGCTTATACTGTAAGCATGAAAACCGTCGGGGTTTTAATGGGGGGACCTTCCAGCGAGCATGACATTTCCTTGATGAGCGGAAGAAACGTTATAAAAGCGCTTCATGGGCGCTATCACGTTCATCCTGTTTATGTCACCCATACCGGCGAATGGCTGGCGGGGGAGAAGCAAGAATGGCTGACTCCAGCCGAAGCGCTTAGAGGCGCGGATGTGGTGTTTAATGCAATGCACGGTGAATATGGGGAAGACGGGAAAGTACAGGGCATTCTTGACTCTATAAGGATTCCGTATGTGGGGAGTGGTGTTTTTGGATCAGCCCTTGCAATGCATAAAGATCGTTCCGGGCAGGTACTTAAAAAAGCGGGTTTACATCTTCCAAGAAGCTTTGTCGTTAAAAAAGACAATATCAATGAATCAGAAGTTGTTAAAAAAGCAGTTGATTTTTCGGCTCCCCCGTGGGTGATAAAACCGTTAAGAAGAGGATCGTCGGTTGGGGTTTCTATGGTCCATACGTTTGAGGGTTTACTGTCCGCTTTTAAGCGCGCATTTCAGTATGATGATCACGCAATGCTCCAAAAATATGTTAAGGGAAGAGAACTGACATGCGGCGTGCTGGAGAATTTTGGAGGTGAAAAATATTTTGCGCTTCCTCCGGTTGAGATCATCCCGCCTGAAAACCGGTTCTTTGATTATCAGACGAAATATGATGGTTCAACAAAAGAAATCTGCCCGGCGGATTTTTATGGAGATATGCTGCGTCATATCCGCGAAACAGCCGTAAAAGCGCACAAAGCCCTTCACTTACAGCATTACTCCCGGGTTGATATGATATTGGACGGTACAAAACTGTATGTGTTGGAGGTAAATTCCTCTCCCGGTTTTACAAGTGAGTCGCTTTATCCGAAAGCCGCAAAAGCCGCAGGATTGGAATTCCAGCAGCTTTTGGATCATTTGATACGCCTTGCAGTAACGTAACATGGATTTTTCTGCGATTTTGTAGTATCATGTTCTTTGTTTTAGGGGTCGGCTCAATTGGCCAGAGCACCCGCTTTGTCCCGATTTCTATAAATTTTGAAATGTTTTATGTGTACATTATTCCATCTCGCAAGAACGGTGCTTATTACATTGGTTTCACACAGAACATTGACCTAAGGCTGGTAGCACACAATAAGAGCATGGTGCGATCCACGAAAAACAAGAGACCTTGGTCACTCGTATATCAAGAAGCGTATGAAACGAGAAGCGAGGTGGTTAAAAGAGAGCGATATTTAAAATCTTTGAAAAAGCGTGTATATCTGGAAAATTTAATAAAACAGTTCTAAAATTTGTTTAGAAATAGAGGATTCTCGATGTGCAAAGGTGGGCCTATAGCATAATGGTAGTGCGCCCGCCTTGCACGCGGGGTGTGGGAGTTCGATTCTCCCTAGGTCCACCTTTGCACATCGGAACATGCAGGAGGTTGTGAGTTCAAACCTCATCCGGTCCACATATTTAATTTGGTGGTGTCTTTTCAAAAAAGTCAAAACCTATTTTGCGGAGAATCTTGGATGTGGTATGATTTAATCGTACCATGTGGTTTCGAAACCATGAATCCATTCGACAAGCTCAGGATTCATGGTGAGCGGCGTCGAACCATGAATCCATTCGACAAGCTCAGGATTCATGGTGAGCGGCGTCGAACCATGAAATCATCATTTCCTAAAATAACGTACGAGCGTAACGCCACCATCTATAAACTACTCGCTAATCCCAAACGGCTTGAGATTTTGAATTTACTCAAGTAAAAAGAGCTGGCAGTGAAAGAACTTGTGAAGACTCTTAAACTCCCCAAAGCCAATGTATCGCAGCACCTTGCGGTTCTCCGTCACGGCACGGTTGGTCACCGTGCGGCGGAACGGACTCAATGTATATTATAAAATAGCCGATCCGAAAATCGTGGAGTCCTGCCGGATTCTCCACGATCTTTGGAAGAATAAATCGCTATGAAAAAGGTTTGGATTTTTGTTGGTATTATCATTCTTATTATTGGAGTTGGGATTGCGTATAAAACTACGCGTGAGATATCCCCGGCGGCAAAGCCGGTGAGCGTAAGCGACATCAGCAAACACGCCGATGATTTACCGTCTCCTATTGTAAGGAGAGAAAACAAAAAAGTAGTCGTGGAACTTGAAACTAAAGAAGTAATCGCCGAACTTGCACCCGGGGTAACTTATGAATACTGGACTTATAACGGCACCGTACCCGGGCCATTCATTCGAGTGAAAGAAGGAGATACTGTAGAAATTCGCCTGAATCATAGCCAAGGAGATCATCATACCGCAGCATCCTCCCATTCGTTTGTTGTTGATGCTCTAATCGCTCCCCCCGCCTATGCGAACGGCGACCACGCCGAAGGATCGGACGAGCATGCCGAGGCGGGCCACGCCAAACACTCCGTTGATCTGCACGCAGTTGAAGGCCCCGGCGGCGGAGCGGTATTGACACAAGTCGCATCCGGGGAAACGCGCGCATTCCAGTTCAATGCGACGCGTCCGGGCATTTATGTGTACCATTGCGCAAGCCCTCACATTCCCACACATGTCGCAAATGGCATGTACGGAATGATTCTTGTTGAGCCAAAAGAGGGGCTCGCGAAGGTTGACCGCGAATACTATATCATGCAGGGCGAATGGTATACAGCAGGCAAGGTTGGCGAGAAAGGCCATCAAGCATTCAGTTTGGAAAAACTGCAACAGGAACAGCCGGAGTATTTTGCCTTCAACGGTCGGGTTGGCGCGCTTACGGGCGAAAATGCGCTCGAGGCAAATGTCGGAGAAACAATCCGTATATTCTTTGGCGTTGGGTCGCATATTGCTTCGAATTTCCATGTCATCGGCGGGATACTCGACAAACTATATCCCGAAGGAGATATTATTTCTCCGCCTCATCGAAATGTGCAAACTACCATTGTGCCGCCGGGCGGTGCCATGATAACGGAGTTCAGGGTTGAAGTCCCCGGAAAATATCTTTTGGTTGACCATAGTCTCTCGCGAGCTATTGATAAAGGCGCCGTTGGCGAGCTTATTGTAGGGGGGCTGGAACGGCCTGAGATTTTTCAAAAGGTCGAATAAATAACTAAAAAATATTTAATATGAACACAAAACTTATTGAGTGGGTCTTGCGTATCTCTGTGGCCGGAGAGTTCGTCGGACACGGCGTATTCGCGCTTCAGGGGAGAAAAACGTGGGTGGAATGGTTTTCTATTTTCGGCATTTCTGATGTCGGAACAGCGACTACGTTTTTGTGGCTGGTTGGTTTGATAGACGTCCTTTTGGCTGTGTTGATTCTGATGAAGCCTGTCCGCCTTGCGCTTCTTTGGATGACCTTCTGGGGTTTTTGGACTGCTCTTATGCGTCCGATTGCCGGCGATTCAATTTTTGAATTTGTGGAAAGATGGGCTAATTGGGGGGCGCCGCTTGCATTGCTTTTATTTATCGGATGGCCGAAGCATTGGCGTGATTGGTTACGGTGATATATAATTTTACGGCAGCTGTAAATATCAAAAAAATGGGTTCTGACTTTTTTTAAAAAGACACCATAATTCAAATCAAGATGTTTTAGGAAAAAGTTTTTCGTTTTTGGTTTTAGTCGGCATACAAAAAACGGAGGTAAAAACTATGATGACTTCAAAAAAATTTCAGCGTACCAAGGAAGATTTCATCTGCAAATGGTGCGGTTTCTTTGTGCGCGGAAGCGGTTACACGAATCACTGTCCGCAGTGTCTGCGGAGCAAACACGTTGACATGAATCCCGGCGACCGTAAGGCGCAGTGTCAAGGATCGATGGATCCCGTGGGCGTGGAGTTCAATGGCGGAGAATACACCATTCTCCATCGTTGTGTCTCGTGCAGCTTTGAGAAGCGGAACAAAATGGCGAAGGACGATAACTTTGATGTTGTTTTACAACTCTCGATCCGCCCAACCAACCGGTAGAAATACTAGAAAGGAGCAAGTCCAATGGAAGCGAAGTCCAGTTCCGGCTCACCAACATCGGTTTCTAGAACATACAGATAGTCTGATGAGAAGTTGTCAAACAGCGTATGCGTTAAGATATAATAAATTTAAGGAGCGGAATCCGCACCTTAAACACTCATAAAGAGAATAAAAAATGAATCTATGAAGAAAAAAATCTGTAAAGCAATAAACACTAAAGGAAAGAAGTGCAGAGTTGTGGCAGTACAGGGAAGTGGCTATTGTTTTCGGCATAGGAAAAAGTGATATAGTCAGGGTATGGCAGAAGAAAAAGAGACCGCGGTATTTGGCGGCTGGATGCTTTGTTTTTAATCTCCCCGTTTTCGCACGGCTCTTCCTAAAATCCACGCGCTTAAGACAATTGCAAGCCCTATAATGCCTGCTCCCCAGATTCCGCCGAGCACATCAATATTATTTACCGGGGAGTTTTCGGACACCGCTGCAAGTTCACTTTCTTTGCCTGAATCCTGAATAGACGGGGCGACGTCTTGTTGTGCTGGAGGTTCTAATACTTCTGTTGATTCTGTTGGCAGAGGAGGTGTTGGTTCCGATTCTGGTTCAGGAGGAGGAACTTCTGCAATTTTTAAGGTTTTTTCTGCTGTCCAGCCATCGGGATCGATGTCGTAGTCAATATTCCAAAACCAATACCCGATGCCTAAAAGTGTTGCGTATACAGGACCTCCAACAATAACTCCTTCAACGCCTGCTGGTTGTTGGCCAACCAGACTTCCTCCGGCAGAAGCGCGAACGTTAGAAAGGCTTTTTACCTCAATTCGCTCTTCCAATGAAAAGATCGTTGACGGTTTTGGCGGTTCGGACTGTTGCACAGTTATTTGCGCGGGCGGAGGAGGTGGCAGCGGCGGAACATACACTGGAGAAGGAGTTGATTGGGGTTGAGGATTGGTTGACGGCGAAACAACTTGAGATTCAACGGTAAAGCCCGCTGTTGCAACATGAGCAATGCAATTTTCAAAAGAATCAAGTTTAAAATTGCCGTTTGAGTCTATAATGACATCATATGATCCGTTATTGAGCGGGTGTTTCCATATAGGAATAATGGGGAGGTCTGTGTCTTTTATTTTTACCGTTTCAATCTCGCCGGAAACGTCACTGAGGTTTTGATCAGAAGTCCATTCACTTTTATCGCGAGAGATGAATATTTTTACTTCATTTCCGTTCGCAAGCGCACACTTTCCGGCCAGGTATACATCTTCATCTTTGGAGAAATTTTTCTTTTCGTTGCCTTCAGCATCGACGATTTTAAGCTCTGCCACGAGCGCATGCGCCGGGTGCGCTAAAACAAAAAACGCCAGTAAGGAAAATATAAGATAAGCCATATATGGTAAATAATGTATTAATTTTTTAAAGATAACCAACTATAAACGCGTAGTTTCATTCTATACATGCCGCTCTGATTTCTGCAAGGGAGGCGCGTGAACAACCTTTGCAAGCAGGCGCTTTTTATATCATGTTCGTCACTTTCTTTATTATATGTTCCGGGTTACTTATAATAAAGTGTGGTCGAAGCTTTATTTATTATTAGTTTATTTTTTGTTTTTGACAATGAATAATGTAAGAAAAGTAGAATGGGTCTTGCGTATCTCTGTGGCCGGAGAGTTCGTCGGACACGGCGTATTCGCGCTTCAGGGGAGAAAAGCGTGGGTGGAATGGTTTTCTATTTTCGGCATTTCTGATGTCGGAACAGCGACTACGTTTTTGTGGCTGGTTGGTTTGATAGACGTCCTTTTGGCTGTGTTGATTCTGATGAAGCCTGTCCGCCTTGCGCTTCTTTGGATGGCCTTCTGGGGTTTTTGGACTGCTCTTATGCGTCCGATTGCCGGCGATTCAATTTTTGAATTTGTGGAAAGATGGGCTAATTGGGGGGCGCCGCTTGCTCTTTTGCTTTTGCGCGGCATACCAACATCAATTGGCGGATGGTTGCCACCAAAGCAATCAAAAGCAGGTGATTTGCCAATGCAGTAAAATAAACAAATAAGAATATTACGTTTTGCGGCTGGGTAGTACGATTCTGTCGTTGCTGCTTTTCTTTTAAAGTCAGGGATTTTAGTTGTAAGGTTTTATGAAAACCCCCGCCAGCATAAAGGGTTTCATGCCGAAGGAGATGCCATATGAATGCTTTATGTATTTTTTTGCTTCTGTGGTAGACTTAAAACAGGGCTAAAAACGGCAATATGGCTTTTCTTGAGCAAACGTTTTTCAATATTGCCTATCCCTTACGCTTACTGTATTGGTTTGTTTTCCGACCCCGCACGCAAAGCGTAAAGTGCCTTATAGAGTATGACGGCAAATTGTTGCTGGTAAGGAGCAGATACTGGAGGCGTTACTGGACTTTGCCCGGCGGGCGCATTAGGATTCAGACTCCTTTTGAAGAGTCTCCAGTGGACGCCGCCAAAAGGGAACTGCGCGAAGTTGTTGGTTTAACGGCAGATCCTCTTGTTTATTTGGGCATTTACGATACCGGAAGACATTTTTTAAAAGATTCGGTTTTTTGTTTTTACGGAAAAGTAGACACCGCGGCGCTTAGTCCTCACGGCGTTGAAATATTAGAAGCGCGTTGGTTCCTTAAAAATGCTCTTCCGTATCCGCAGTCTCCAACCATTGGAAATGTCCTTCGACTTTATACCTATTTTAAATCGCGTTCTGAAACAGCTGTTCGCAGATAAATGCTAAAGCAAATCTGCTGATTTCTTTTTAACCACATTCTTTGTCTTTAAAACGTTTTTCGTGCCTTAGACGCTATTGATGTTAGAGGAACTGAAAAAGCGTTTCTTCCAGCATACCTAAACCCAAGAACCGCAGAACTCCAAAACCGTATGAGATAAGAAGCACAAACCGGTCTGTGAGAAGCAGTAAGCCGATTAAAATAAGAAAAATTCCTCCAACAACGGATATGGGTTTAAGATATCTTGTTATATTTTCAATCCTTTGCGCGGCAGAACCGTATCCGACGGCAATGATAAGAAACGGAACCGCCAGCCCCAATGAAAATACGGAGAGTAGAAAAGCTCCTTTCGCTACAGTAGCAGATGATGCGGCAAGAGCAAGGATGGAGCCGAGAACCGGGCCCACACACGGTGTCCATCCGAATCCAAACGTGGAGCCTAATATGAAAGAATTGTGCGGCTTTCCGCGTTTAAAAATGGAAGGCACTCTTACATGCCTTTCCTTGGCAAGGAAGGGTATTTTTATAACATTCAACATAAAAAGCCCGAAGATAATAACAAAAATACCTCCTATTCGCGTAAGCCAAAGTCTGTAACTTACAAGTGCAGCGCCAAAAAAGCCTGCAAGTGTGCCGAATATGATAAATACAACGCTAAAGCCCGTGATAAAAAACAGGCCATTGATGAGAATATTCCACCTCGCACGTTTCGCTTTGAGAGGGTTTTTAAGGTCTTCAACGGACGTTCCGCTGATAAATCCCAGGTATCCCGGTACCAGCGGAAGGGTACAAGGGGCAAGAAATGTGAACAGTCCGGCAATGAATGCGGCAATAGCAAACTCCATACGTCAGCTTTTAGCAAATTCCTTAAGGGCTTTTCGTTGGACATTTTCTAAATGGATGGAGGGACGTTTTGATTTTATGAATGCTTCGGCCTTGTCAGGCGTCATGCCTTTTGTGGTAAAATACGCCGCTACCAGTGTTGGAGCCCTGCCATGACCATTTTGGCAATGCACGTATACTTTTCTTTTCATTTGGACAAGCTTTTCAAGCACTGATACCCCAAAATCAAGCTGATCATGCGTTGGTGCAGTGTGATTCTCAACAGGAATCCAGACATAAAAGGTTACACCGAACGGCTGGTCAAGTCTCACTGTTTCCAGTGAGATATCAGCTGTTATTCCTTTTTTTAACAGCATTTCGTCCATATGTGCTTTACAGCACTGGTTTGTGTCAATATATATTCCTTCGTCAATATAGTTATACTCAAGTATTGTTGTAGGTGAATGATTTGTCATCATGCTTCATTGTATGCTTTGAATGTGTTGCCGTATTTCAGGCAATTCCATTGGGCCGCGTTTGTGGAAAACCGTTTCTCCTTTTGCATTGATAAAAAGCGTTTCCGGCATGGAAAAACTGCCAATAGATTTATAAAATACGTCATCAGAATCAAGGAGAAATATGAGTTTGTCTGTAACGCCAAGATCGTCTAAGTTTCTCATAGCAGAACCTTAGTATCAACGTCCGTAATTGTGGATAATAAAAATTAACCACAAAAACCTCTCTATAAAAAGGTTCCCACATAAAATAATGTGAGCGGTTTTTAGTTCCAGTCGAGCACCCCGCCGGTTTTGTATTCAGTAACCCGCGTTTCGAAGAAATTCTTTTCTTTGCTTAAATCGATTGCTTCCGACATCCACGGAAAAGGGTTGTTGCTGTTAAATTGTGGCGGAAGACCTATTCTTGTAAGGCGCCTGTCGGCGATGTGTTCAATATATTGTCTAAAGCTTTCGGCATTCATGCCGAAGATACCTGTTGGGAAGGCTGTTTGAGCAAACCGATATTCAAGCTGCGCAGCTTTTTTTACCAGTTCAATTGCGCGCTCTTGAAATGTTTTTGTCCAAAGCTCCGGTTGTTCTTGTTTTATCGTATTGATCAAATCAATGCCGAAATTCAGATGCATTGATTCATCTCGCATAATATATTGTATTTGTTCTGCGGCGCCAACCATTTTATTTTGGCGCTGGAAACCAAACATCACAGCAAAGGAGCTATAAAAGAAAATCCCTTCCATGATCAGCGAGAATACTATGATGTTTTCTAAAAATTTTTGGTCGTTTTCAAACGTCCCCGTTTTGAAAAGAGGATCAAAAATTCCCTCGTTAAAGGAAAGAACAAACGCGTCTTTATTATAAATGCTGTCCACTTCGCGGTACATGTTAAAAATTTCACTTTCATCAAGTCTTAAACTTTCGACAATATATTGGTAGGAGTGTGTATGTATAGCTTCCTCGTACGCTTGGCGCAGAAGATACAGTCGGCACTCTGGGGAAGTAATATGGCGGTAGAATGCCATCACAACGTTGTTGGCCGCAATGGAATCTGCGGTAGTGAAAAACCCCAGAACGGTTTTTAATGCATGTCTTTCGTCGTCGCTTAGGACGTCCTTTGCTTTCCATTGCTCAACGTCTTTTTGCATTCCGATTTCCGTTGGGAGCCAATGATTTGCGTTCGCGGCATTATACGCGTCCCACGCAAAAACGTGTTTCATCGGGTACAGTTGTATAACATCCGCGTCCTCCCCGTTGATGATACGGCGCTTGTTGATATCCACTTTTTCGGTTGTTTTTTTAATAGGCATGCCGCTGTTCTTTAAAAAATGAAAGTCCAAGAGTAATGTTTAAAAACAACAGTGAGCACTCCGCTGCTTTTTTGCCGCGCAACACCTCGCGAGGCGCGTGCGCGAATAGCGCATTCCTCAATGGAAAAAGCTCCCCGCGCCGCTATTGTTATTTTTCCTGTTGTTGTAATGTTCATGTTTTTTTACAAAAAAGTGGCCGGGATCATCGTTTCCGCATTACGCTTGGCAAACTTCACAGTCAGTGTTATCTGTTTCATTTAATATGTGTTCTTTTACAGCTGACACTGTTTTTACTTCTTTTGGTCTTTCTATTGTTGCGGTAATCGTTGTCGTTTCTATCATACCTTGCTTTCGTAAGTGTGTAACGCCGTATTCACGCGCATCAATGGTGGATTTTTCAACCTGCGAGGCGCCAAGGGTTCTTAGGTAATAGGTTGTTTTAAGCCCCATCTCCCACGCATACATATAAATGTTGCTGAGTTCCCGCCCGGATGTTCCGCTGAAAAAGATGTTCAGCGATTGGCTCTGATCGATCCATTTGCCGCGATAGGCTGCAGACTTTATAAGCCAGCGCGGATCAATTTCAAATACTTCTCTATATTTGTCTTTAATGGTATCGGGAATTTCATTGATTTCTTTGATGCTGCCGTCATAATATTTTATTTTACTTAACATGCTTTGATTCCAAAGGTTTAATTCTTTCAGATCCTTCACAAGGTAGGGGTTGATGATGGTAAATTCTCCCGCTTGGTTTGATTTCACGTATAAGTTTTTATAAATGGGCTCAATAGTTGGAATGCATCCCACAATGTTTGCTGTTGTTGCCGTTGGTGCAATTGCAATGCAGTTTGAATTTCTCATTCCGGTTTCCTTGATTAATTCACGCAGGCCATCCCAGTCAAATGTGCTGGAGCGCGACACATGGATTTTTTCACCGCGCTCATTTTCTAAAAGGTCCAATGTATCGAGTGGCAGGATGCCTCTGTCCCATTTTGATCCTTGAAAGGATTCATATGCGCCACGCTCTCGTGCGAGTTCAGCCGATGCCTTATATGCGTAATATGCAACCGCTTCCATTGATTCGTCCGAAAAGCGGACGCACTGATCAGAGTCAAAATGAATCCCGAGCATATAAAGCGCATCTTGAAATCCTCTGATGCCAAGGCCGATGGGTCTGTGGCGCAAGTTTGAGTGCCGTGCGTCCTCGGTGGGGTAGTAATTGATGTCGATAATATTGTCCAGCATTCTTACCGCTATGGGCACTACTTTTTTAACAAGATCTATTTCAAATTTCCCGTCCTTGATCAGTTTTGCAAAATTCAATGAGCCAAGGTTGCAAACCGCTGTCTCGTTTTCTGATGTGTTTAAGGTAATTTCAGTGCAGAGGTTTGAGTTGTGTACCACACCCGCATGGTCCTGCGGAGAGCGGATGTTGGAAGGGTCTTTAAATGTTATCCATGGATGCCCCGTTTCATAAAGCATAGTAAGCATTTTTTTCCATAAATCTCTCGCCTTTATTGTTTTATATATCTTTATGTCGCCTTTCGCCGTCTTCTCTTCGTATTCGGTATATTTTTTCTCAAAATCCTTGCCGTATAAATCATGCAGCTGGGGGGTTTCCTCCGGAGAAAACAGTGTCCATGTGCCATCATCCTTTACTCTTTTCATAAAAAGATCGGGGATCCAGTTTGCCGTATTCATATCGTGGGTTCTTCTGCGCTCGTCGCCGGTGTTTTTACGCAACTCGAGAAAATCTTCTATGTCGTAGTGCCATGTTTCCAGATATACCGCGGTGGCTCCGCGTCTGCGGCCGCTTCGGTTAATTGCAATGGTTACGTCATTGGCGATTTTTAAAAATGGAATAACACCCTGACTTTCAACGCCCGTTCCTTTTATATGCGCTCCGGTTGCCCGCACTTGTGTCCAGTCTGTTCCGATTCCTCCAGACCACTTGGAGAGCTGTGCGTTGTCTGTGTATGTTTTGAAGATATGTTCGAGTGAATCTGAGACTGAATTTAGATAACACGACGAGAGCTGCGGTTTGGGAGTTCCTGCATGAAAAAGAGTTGGGGTAGAGGGAGTATAAATCATTTGCGACATGATATTGTAAAACGCGATAACATGTTCAACGGCTATATCTTGTTCTTCGTTTAAACAGGTCCCCAGCGCTATTCTCATCCAGAAGTATTGCGGCGTTTCCAGCATTTCGCCATCTGCTGTTTTTATAAAGTACCGGTCATACAATGTTTGTGCTCCGAGATATCCGAATAATTTATCTCTTTGGGGTTCTAAGTGGCTTGCAATGTAGTGGAGATCAAAATGAAGCAGTCGTTTGTCAAACTTTCCTTCTTTTATTCCTTGTCGTATTTTTTTAGGGAACGTTTCCTTGTAGATTGTTGTGAACGCTTTATCAAATTCGTCCACCCCGATGACATCTTTATAAAGATCGTTCCATAAAAATCTCGCCGTTACGAATGAGTACGCCGGTTCTTCTTCTATATGAGCGCGCATTGTCATAATGACGGCTTTGTTGATTTCTCTTGTTGTGATGCCGTCATAGAGATTTAACTTTACCTCTTCAAGAATTTTTTCTATGTCTACCAGATGTTCATATCCTCTGCAGGAGTTCTTTATTGCTATTTCGATTTGCGTGATGTCAAACTTTATAACTGTACCGTCCCGTTTTTTTACTAGGATGTCACTTTTTTCTATCTTATCCAGCAGTTCCTGTTTTTTTGATTCGCGTATATCGGCGCGTTTTTCCCGATAAAGGATGTAGGTTTTTGCAACTTCAAAAAGGCCGTGCTCCGCAAGAGATTTTTCAACCAAGTCCTGCACGTTTTCAACGCCGGGGATTTGCTCTTTAAATGTATCTTCAAGCAGGGCGATGACATTATCGGTAATAGAGATCGTCATATCTTTTTCTATGCTTGTAGCGGTTGCTATACAAGCCTTTTCAATCGCGTTTTCTATGCGCTCGCGGTTAAAATCTTCAATCTTGCCGCTTCTTTTTTTAATTTTTATTATTCGCATAGCTTTTTGCACGTTATACAGCTGATTTTGAATGATTTATTTCTTGTTTGTTACAGTTTTTTAGAGCGTATCGGCTTGTATATAAAATTTTTTACGGACGTTGCTATAATCACTGGTATACTTCCGGCGCGCATCACCTTTTGAGGAACTGTTGGAGCGTCTTTTCATTATACGTTGGACCGAGCAATAGAGAAAGCGGTGGATAAGTGTTCGATATATTTTTTTTCTAAGCTCTTCGCAGTGCTTTGATGCCATCGGCGTCTTTATAAGCAAGTATGATTGTCTGACATCTTGTTTTTAGAGGATATGCTGATCAGCGGTTATATAAAAAACACGAATTGTTAGATAAGTCAAGCATCTTTCTGTTTTTCAGAACGTTTATCTTCGTTACGCTTGTTTAAAAGATCTTTTTATGAGCTATATTGAGAGGCGAATGTACTTTTTGCTTTTGTGAATATATTTTAAGAGCGCTTTTATAGTTATATTGGAGGCGCTATACTACGTTTATGCTTGATATAAGATTTATCCGAGAAAACCCTGATCTTATCAGAGAAGCTGCGCGGAAAAAAGGTGTGCAGTTTGACATCTCAAAGCTGCTTAAGACGGATGAGAGCAGAAAAAGACTTCTTGGAGAGGTTGAAGCCCTTCGGTCTAGGATAAATAAAACGTCTGACGAGATTGCATTGATGAGCAATGAAAATGAGCGGAGCGCTTCCATTGAAAAAATGCGCGAAGTAAAAACGCTGCTTGCGAAAATGGAAGAAGAATTAAAGACTGTTGATTATGATTTTAAGAGTTTGATGCTTGATGTTCCGAATATTCCAGACCCGTCAGTGCCGGAAGGAAAAAGCGACGCAGATAACGTGGAAGTGCGTAGGTGGGGTAATGCGCGTGTATTTGATCTTAAAGCCAAAGATCATCTTACTATAATGAAAGAACTTGACCTTGTTGATATTGAGCGCGGAGCAAAGGTTTCCGGAATGAGAGGATATTTCTTAAAAGGAGATGTTGTTGTTTTGTCGTTTGCACTGTGGAAGTTTGCTGTTGACCATCTTGTAAAAAAAGGATTTGAACTGTTTGGCGCGCCGGCGATTGTGAAGGGCGAACATCTGATAGGAACCGGACATTTCCCTCAAACAAAAGATGATGTCTATTCTCTAGGGGACAACCATTATCTTTCAGCCACTGCTGAAATAAGCATGATGGGATATCACACAGGGGAGATATTTGACGAAGTAGAGCTTCCGAAAAAGTACGTTGCATTTTCTCCCTGTTATCGCCGTGAAGCAGGAAGTTACGGAAAAGACACAAAAGGAATTTATCGTGTTCATGAATTTTATAAAGTAGAACAGCTGATGCTCGTTAAAAATGATCATCAGGAATCGGTGAGGTGGCATGAAGAACTGACCAAAAACGCTGAAGAGCTTATGCAGATGTTAAACATTCCGTATCGCGTGGTGGTTAATTGCGGAGGTGACATAGGAAGAGCGCATGTCAAGACATACGATATTGAATCATGGATTCCCAGCGAGAACCGCTATAGAGAAACACACTCTTCCAGTTATTATCATGATTTTCAAACCAGAAGGTTTAACATTCGCTACCGCGGCGAAGACGGAAAGATACAGTTTACGCATTCACTCAACAATACTGTAATTGCAACGCCGCGAATCTTGATTGCAATTCTTGAAAACAATCAGCAACCTGACGGTTCCGTTGTTGTCCCTGAAGCGTTGCGGTCATTTGTTGGAAAAGATGTCTTCCGTAAACCCTCGTCATAAGGGTTTACGGCAGTGTTTATGGCCCTCAAAGGCCGTAAAACTTTTTTAAGAAAAGCTGCTTTCAACAGGAGGCGCCAGCGGAGGCGCCGGCGAACTTTCTTTATTATTATTCTGTTGTTAATGTCCGCCGGATTATTAGTGTTTGGGGCAGTAAAAATCTTTTCAGCGGAACAGTTTTTAGTAGAACACCTTGTTTTTGAAGGCGCGGGGAATATTTCCGAAGATGATCTGCGAAGCGCCGTTTGGGGGTATCTACGCGAGAACGTGTTTTTTGTTTTGCCCAAAAGGAACTTTCTGATTCTTGATGAAAAAGAAATCTCACATGTGCTGCTTGGCGCTTTTCCGCGTGTTGCAAATGCGGAAGTCAGAAAGGATATTTTTTCTCAAACGCTATTTATAGAAATTAAAGAACGAACGTTGTGGGCGGTGCTTTGTCGGGAATCAGGAATCGGCGACCGGGAGGCGGGGACTGACGTTTCTTTGCAAACTGCAAAAAACGAACTACAAACTAAGGATTACGAATCACAAACTGAAAGCGATTGTTTTTATGTTGCCGAAGACGGTATCGCATACGAACGCGCTCCTGAATTTAAAGGAGCGCTGATAACAAAAATATATGACAAGAGCGGGGATATTGTTTCAGTTGGTTCCCCGGCATTACGCGACGCGAGGTTTCATATCGTGCGTGTTTTTGTTCGTGCGGCAGAAGAGCTGCAGGAAATTGAAATTGTGCAATTTGTATTTAACAAAAGCAATGAAACGATAGAAATTATTACAGGAGAGGAATGGAGCATATTCATTGATGAAAGCGTTTCTCCAGAGACGGCGCTTGAAAACCTCATCCTTTCACTCCGTGAAGAAATAAAAGAAAAGCGTGCGGATTTGGATTATGTAGACCTCCGTTACGGCAATAAAGTATATTATAAATTCAGGGAGTAAACGCGAAAGTATAAACAAAACCAAATATGTATTGTTTCATTTATATATTTTTATTTTTAACATTCACATATTATCTAACAGAACGTCATTGCGCGAAGCGCTTTGATAAAGCGGCTGAAAGCCAATCATCCTAAGCACGGTTAAAGGATATTTATTTAGGATATAGTGGACAGACGAATAGTCGCATATGCTCTCATTACGTATAAATAGGCGAATGGTTTAAGAAACAGTTTATTGTATGCCAGTGACGGGCAGATTATAAATGAAAATGGAATCGCCGGCTTTGCCGATTGGTTTTATTCCCGTTAGCCATTCGTACGAATCTTCTTTTTTTTGTACGAATCCTCTTGCCGGTTCGCCGCGGGAACCCTGTAGAATCGTTCCCGAGATAGCGAAGTAGCCTTCCGGCGCTCCTTTTGCAGACCACCATGGTTCAAAAATATCTCCCATATAATATGTAGGAGAGCCGCCGCCGAAGTAATGCAAAGCAACCCTTTCGATATTGTTTTCTTTTGCCCAAATACTGAGGCGTTTGAGATCCTGTCCCCAGTCAAAGTTAGAATCTACTGCCCATTCATACCCCGGCATCGTAAAAAGCGTGATCTCATTAAAATATGCAAGGTATCCGGGCCATGTGTTCAGCATTCCGGTTACAATCCAAAGCATTATGACAGCGATAAAAAGGTATTTAGGAATTGGCCTGATATATAGTTTATAAAGCGATTTAATCAAAGCGCCAAACGTGTGTGGGTTTACGATGATTGTTCCTTTAACCCACTCTTTTATTTCTTTTGCAACAAGCAGGTATAAAAACGGAAAGGTGGGGAGGACGTGTCTTACCCCGATATTGAGGTTTGCCTGCATGGAATATATCCAGTAAAACGCAATAAAGAGAAGCAGGGAAAAAGTGATGAAATGTTCTCTTGTCCATTGGCGCAGACCCTTGAAGGTTTTATTGTTGCTCTTGAAGATTTTTTTTGCGGCAAGTATGCCTGCAAGGGCCGTTAATATGTGAAAAGCAAGCGTTTCTTTTACGAGATACACAACTGGAAAGTAATACCACCAGGAGCCCGAAAGAATTGTTCCCAAAAAGTACGTGGTGTTGCCTCCCGCTGCGCGCTGTACCACCATAAGCAGTCCGAGCATGTAGTATGCAAAACCGCGAAGAGGAGGCGTATTTGCCATCCACACGGTTGCGTCAACAAGCGGGCGCATGCCAAACGATCCCAGAATTATTGTTGTATCGCTGACCTGTTTTTCCACAGGGTAGTTCAGTACATGCAGTTGGTACACAACCGCAATCAGTAAAAGACCGATAAGGCCAATCAGAATAATTTTTTTAAAATATCTCAGCCCATGCTTTACATGATGTATGACGCGTTTTTGAAGCGGAACTCTTTCAAGATGTTCAAAGTGGCTTATCAGTATCCATACAAGTGCAATGGCGGCATAAAAAGGGACTAAGAGGAAAAGGGAAAATTTGAGCAGTTGCGCTACGCCAAAGCCCACCCCTGCTATAAGGATATTTTTGTATGATGGATAATTTAAAAACCGGAGAAATGTTGTAATACCTATAAAAAATCCAAACGAGGCGGCGAGATCTGTTGTGACGTATTTAGAGTGGGCCAGAAACGTAGGCGAGAATGCAAAAAATAAAAGCGCAATGATTGCTGTTGCCGCGCCGTAATGTTTTCTCGCCCAAAGAAAAAACACCCATCCAAAAAAAATCGCGAAGAGCATCATGGGGAAGCGTGCAAAACGCAGGATTTGATCCGGATCATTGCCCGATTCGTATAAAAAAACGCTTCCCATCTCCCACTGCCCGTTTACTTCATCTTTCCATGCGCGGTGGTCTGTTGGAAAACGAAGGTCTAACGCCAAAAGCGGCAGTCCCGCGAGGTCTTTTATAAGTGGTGGGTGCTCCGGATTTAATCTCATATCCCCAAACCGCACGTAGCTATACCCTGCAGGAATGTGTGCCAGCTCGTCCATGATTGCAGAATCATTCCACGCTGAACTTGCCATAAGAAAAAACATCACCAACAGTATAAAAACGGCTATGGTGTTTTGGAGCGATTTAGTCATGGATTACCTGCGAAAAACCAATGCGTTCCCCGTAAGCTGCATTGCAATACCAGAGAATTGTTCCTTTATGGCATTTGCGATGTGTATGTCTTTTTCCATAAGCGCTATGGTGCAGTGGTCTAGACATCGTATGTTTTGCAGTTGGTCCGGCAGCAGATAGGTGATATTTTTTTTCTTCTGTTCGTCTGCGCTGAATGTTTGCGTTAAGAACATGATGGTTTGTGCCGGCATCGGGATTGTTCTAACCAGCACATGACCCGGTGTATTTACTATAACATATTTTTCTTCCGCTGCGGGCAGCGAATCTAATGTTTTTCCGATTTCGGCATACTTTACGGCAAACGCATCAGCAACTTCCGGCCGTATGGACCATCGTTGAAAGTATTGGTTGAATGCGTGCACCGCTGTTCCTGAAAGAAAAACCAGAAGCAGGATGATAAATTCTTTTCTTAAACGCAAAGACTTTTTTTGAGCATCTGCTTGAGTTATTTTTTTTGATATCCAGTGCTCTATAAGATCAATCATAAGACCAAGTCCCAGCGCAGCAATGATCATAACGGCCGGAATAACGGCGATTGCGCGGAGCGCATGCGGGATGCCTTCGGCTGACGTGATAACCGGAAGCAACAGAAGCATAATCCACGCAAAAAGGAAAAGATAAACATCCCGCTCTTTCTTTTTCTCTTTACTGATAAAAACAATAAAGCCGCGGATGACGCCGATGAGAAAAAGCAACCCCACCGGCCACCAAAGCTGCGGTGTCCCCGCATAGTTGTGTCTCCAATTAAAATCTCCCTGCCAAAAAAACATGCCTATTGTTTTTATGGTGTTGAGGGCCAGCATCCTTAACGGTTCCTCTTGGGAAAAAATTGAAATTTGGGCGGTGCGCCCGAAAAAATCTGCGGGATTATTTATAAAGTATATTCCAAGCGGCAAGGCGGTTAAAAATGTAGAAAAGAGAAACAGCAAAAAAAAGCATGGAAAACAGGTCGGAACGCGAAGGCGTTTGTGATAACGAAGTCCTGATATGAAAGGAAATGCCAAAAGCAGCGGCGCTATGCGATAGGCGATGTATGAGTAGAATCCAAGCCCGAAAAAAATTCCTCCTCCCGCTGCCAGCAGTGATCCTGAAGCGCTGTTTTTATAATGCCCGTTTGCAACTTTATAAAGAACATATAATCCCCATACAAGAAAAAAGGGCGCCATAATGGCGCGAAACCCTATACGGGAAAAATTGATATGCCAAAAGTTTGTAGCAAGCAGCCATGCCGCGATCAGCGCGATGGTATTGCGATGGGGTCTTTGCCAGAGCACCTGTCGCGTAAAAAGGAAAAGCCCCAATATGGTTATGGTCCCAAAAACTGCTGAAACGGTGCGTATGGCAAACGGATCATTCCCAAAGAATTTTATGGAAAGGGAGACAATATCAATGTACAGCCCTTCACGGCCGTTATTCTCACTAAAAAAGACGCGCCAGCCAAATGTTGGGAAACCTTTTGCGGCTTCGTTCATTTCAAGGGCATTGTTGCCATTCATCGCTTCATCGGGATAAAGTCCGGGCGGGATATGCTGAAGATTCCAAAAACGAAGAAAAATCCCAACAGCTACTGTCACCGCCAGCATTAGATACACTTTCTTCATATATGTTATGATACCTCTATGCCGGAGACACCACAATTTAAAAACCCTGAAGAGGAGATTGAGTATCTTACAAAGAAAGTAGCCGAGAAAAAAGAAGCGCTTGAACGATCCCGAAGAAAAGAAACAGAGCAAACAGAAAGAAAGCCGGAATCTCTGGAATCAATGAACGAAAAAACCTCAAAAGAGGCTGTGCGGACAGTGCTGGAAGCGCATATAGAAAACGCCACACCGTCCAGCAGAGCGCTGCCTGTTGATGACGTACTGAAAGATTTTGATGATCATAAGAAACAGATTACAGAATTGGTTAAAATAGCGTTTTCACGGGGCATCATGGAGGCAGTACGGGTAGCGCGGGCGCTTGAAAATCCGCATCTGTTGGATGAATTTCATGATGTGCTTGTTGATCGGTTTTACGAGCGGTTGGTTGCGGAAGACAAGATTAAAAAATAGCCAGACAACATACAACATAAACAGTACATCCGTTTATATTTTACATGGCCTCGCTATTGTTAAATACGTTTTATGTTATAACAGCCGCAAGTATCGTTGTGGCCGTTCTTATCCGGTATTTTGTATTGAGGGAGAGGCAATTTAGAGACGTTTCTTCTTCGCTGCATTTACGGCTTTTTAGAATTCTGCTTCCTCAAGATATGGGAGCAGAGCGAGAAGGACAGCAAGACAACTCCAAGAAACTTTTCCTCACCATGGAGCAGATGTATGCCGGTTTTCTGGGGTTAAAACGGACGAAACGAAAGGCAGCGTTCTACGGACAGCCGGTAGTATCTTTTGAAATTGCGCTTCCGGAAACCGGTGGTGAAACAGTTCTTTATGCAGCGATTCCGAATTTTTATGCTTCTACATTTCAAAAATTGACGCATTCGATGTTCCCAGACAGCCGCGTGGAGCCAGCTGAAGATTACAATATGTTCAACGCGGAGGGTATCACAAAGGCCTCACATCTCGTGCTTGAGCGCGATGCGCTTCTCCCGATTCATACATATGAACGCATTGGTCATGATCCGTTTGCTGTGATCGCCGGCGCTTTTGCAAAGTTAAACGAGAAAGGCGAGGGCGCGGCAATACAAATATTAATGCGCCCTACCAGCGGATCGCTCAATGACGCAGGGAAAAAAGCAGCGAAAGCGGTGCGTGAGGGAAAAAACATCAAAGAAGCGCTGGCAACGTCCAAAAAACTGCATCCATGGCTTGTTGCAGCGATGGCAATGTTGGGATTTGCGCCGTCCGGCAGTTCAGGCGGCGGCGGAACGGCACGCCAAGAGATAAAACAAGGAGATGAAGAAGTGGCAAGACTCATAACAGAGAAAGCGTCGCGTACCGGTTTTGATGTGAATATACGCCTTTTGGCTTCTTCTGCTAACGAAGATGACGCTTCAAGAATTTTACGGGAACTTGAGGCGGCGTTTTTGCAGTTTACTGAACCCCAAGGCAACAGTTTTAAAGCGATGCCGCTTGAAGGACGGGCGTTGGAACGGGCGGTATATAACTTTTCATTTCGTATATTTAATCCGCTTGCCCGCATGTACCTTACGACCGACGAACTGGCATCAGTGTTTCGTTTTCCTTATGCGGGTTCCGAAGCCCCGAGACTCCAAATGTTAACGTCCCGCGAGGCGCCTCCTCCGGCAAATCTGCCCAAAGCAGGTCTTTTAATCGGTAAGAGCGTGTTTAAGGGAGAAGAAGTGCCGGTATACATTACTCCAGATGACCGAAGGCGGCACATGTATATTGTTGGCCAGACCGGTACCGGAAAGACAACACTTATAAAAAACATGATTGCGGAGGATATAGAAAAAGGAAGGGGAGTGTGTTTTCTTGATCCCCACGGAGATGATGTAAGAGACATTTTAGGCCTTATTCCGAAAGAGCGCGTTGAAGATGTGGTATATTTTGACCCGGCCGATATTGAACGTCCCATGGGGTTGAATTTTCTGGAATATGATGGCCGCTACCCGGAGCAAAAGACGTTTATTGTAAACGAACTGCTTGAAATTTTTAACAAACTTTATGATATGTCCGTTGCCGGGGGGCCGATGTTTGAGCAGTATTTTCGAAATGCCACGCTTTTGGTGATGGACGATCCGTCATCAGGAAACACGCTTCTTGAGATTTCAAGAGTGATGGTTGATTCAGACTATCGTCAGTTTAAGATTTCCAGAAGTTCCAATCTAGTCGTAAAAATGTTTTGGAAGCAGATAGCGGAGAAAGCCGGAGGCGAAGCGTCTCTGCAAAATATGGTGCCGTATATTACGTCAAAATTTGATACCTTTCTCGCCAATGAGATTATGCGGCCGATCATAGCGCAGGAGAAAAGCTCGTTTCGCCTTCGGGAAATTATGGACAATAAAAAGATTCTTTTGATAAACCTTTCCAAAGGACGACTCGGAGAACTCAATTCATACCTTCTGGGACTTATCATCATAGGAAAGGTGCTTATGGCGGCGCTCTCGCGCGTTGATATTGAGGAAAGCAAAAGGCCTGACTTTTATCTTTATATTGATGAATTTCAGAATGTCACCACGAAATCCATTGCAACAATTCTTTCAGAAGCAAGGAAATACCGCTTAAACCTTGTTATGGCCCACCAGTTTATCGGCCAGCTTTCAAAAGAAATTAGAGATGCAGTATTCGGAAATGTTGGAACGATTGTTTCATTCCGTGTTGGAGTTGATGATACGGAACTATTGCAAAAACAGTTTGCGCCGGTTTTTACCGCAGGAGACCTTTTAAATATAGATAATTTTCACGCATACATACGGCTGCTGATTAATGGGAAGACAACGCGCCCGTTTAATATAGAATCGTATTCGCCCGCCGCCAGCAATAAAGCGGTGTGCGAGGCAGTAAGGGACTTATCAAGATTGAAGTACGGAAGATTGCGAGAAGAAGTAGAAACGGAGATTGCCCGCCGGCAGGAAAAATTCGGATAACGATGGCCATGATTTTTAATCAATTGCTGTTAGGGTTCGGAGAGATAGGACACGCACTGGTGAGAGATCTTTCCGTGTGGTGGGTGTTAACCCCGATTTTTCTGCTTTGGATTTCTATGGAACTTTATTTCGGAGAGTATAAACAAGAACAGCTCGGATTTTCCAGCGCCCTTGCCAATGGGGTATCGCTTGCGTGGGTAAGCGTCACTTCGCTTCGGCTTTTTACCTTTGAGGAGGGGCTCCAACTGACGTTGCAGTTTTTGATTCTCCTTTTCTTTCTGCTTTACAGTGTTATTATCATTTGGGCGTCATTTATGCATACGTTTTCTCCGCAGGGCGTGAGCATTTTGGCGTCCCCTTCTCTTATTTATTTTTTTTCTACACTCTCGGTTCTTTGGGGACAGCGGCTGCTTACAATAAATATAGGTATCGTGAGCGCCTTTATTATTCTTTTCTTGTTGATTTATTTGCTTCTCTTTGTTATAAAAAGACAACTCGGAGTGTTAGGGGAAATAGAAACGGTAAAATATGCAGGAAACCAAAACAAACAACAAAACCAATAAAAGCAGAGGAAAAGACTATATCGCCGCCGGTACGGTAGGGTTTGTCACTGCTTTTTTCGCCAACATTATTTTCATCAATGCCGATATTCCGCTTGTGTTTCAGGGCGTCACTTTTCCGTATTGGACGTTCTATATCTTTTTCCCTCTAGTTGAATCTGCGGGATATTTTGTCGCTGCCCGCATCTTTGCGCGTATTTTAATTTTAAAACAGGCAGGACGGTTCGGGATTGTCGGCCTTATGAACTTTACCGTTGATACGGGCATTCTTTCAATATTAAGCCGTGTTACCGGAGTATATGAGGGCCTATATATTATTCCGTTAAATGCGGTTTCCGTTATTGTCGCTCTTACCAACAGTTATTTTTGGAATCATTATTTTACTTTCAAAGGACAAGACATGCCAAGCAAAAAAGAGTTTACGGCATTTCTTATTGTGTCTGCAGGCGGCATTGCGATAAACAGTTTTATTGTGTATCTCTTTACGACTTATATAGATCCTTTTAACAGCATAACAAAGGAGCGTTTGGAGATTCTTGCTAAAATTGGAGCAACGCTCGTGTCGCTTTTCTGGAATTTTTTAGGATATAAATATATCGTGTTTAAATCTGCTCCGCGTGCTGTTGAACAAACCATTTCTTCTCAATAACCCTTTTTATCTTTTAAGCAAACGCTTTTTATGATATCTTTCCGGCATGGAAGATCACCAGCTCGTGCTTTATAGAAAATACCGCCCCAAGTCCTTTCGCGAGGTAAAAGGACAGGATCATATTGTGCGTGCGTTAATAAGCGCGCTTGAGGCGGGGCGTGTTTCGCATGGATATCTGTTTTCCGGTCCGCGCGGCACGGGAAAGACCACGGTGGCACGGCTTTTGGCGAAAGCGGTGAATTGTGAACAGAAAGGCAGCGGAGAACCATGCAATGCATGCGGAATCTGTGAGGAGTTTCTTAGGGGGAGCGCGCTTGATCTTATTGAAATTGACGCCGCTTCAAACAGAGGAATAGACGAGATTCGGGAACTGCGGGAAGCAGTACGATTTGCCCCCCATAGGGCAAAGAGAAAAGTCTATATCATAGATGAGGTGCATATGCTGACGCGTGAAGCGTTTAACGCGCTTTTAAAAACACTTGAAGAACCGCCCAAGCATGTGATGTTTATATTGGCCACGACCGATCCGGAAAAAGTCCCGGACACCATCCGCTCGCGCACCCAGCATTTTGAATTTCATCGTCTGCCGGTTTCAGTGATTCAGGAACGCCTTGAAGAGCTTGCTCAAAAAGAGAACATAAAACATGAGAAAGAAGTGCCGCATGTCATAGCACTTCTTTCGGAAGGGTCGCTACGGGATGCGGAAAGCATGTTTGGACAATTGCTTGGGATTGCTGATAAGGAAATAATTACTTCAGAAGACGTTTCCATTCTTTTTGGACTTCCGAAAGCCGGTCTGGTTGCAAAGTTCTCATCGGCGCTTTTACATGGCGATATCAAAACCGCTTTTGCCGTCATTGAGCAATCCTTAGAGCAGGGGGTTGATCCTAAAATGTTCAATAAAATGGCGATTGAGGATTTACGCACCGCGCTGCTTCTTGCCATAAATATGGCATACGAAAACGAGCTGAAAGGCACGTTTTCGGATGAACGGATTGCATTTTTAAAAAATCTCGCAAAAAAAGCGGGAGTGAAAAAAATTGAATTGGCTCTTGTTCCGTTGTTAGAAGCATATCATTCACCCCACACCACTGTTCTCCCGCAGATCCCTCTGGAGCTTGCAGTGTTGAGAATAACACAAACAGATCAGAACCAGCTGATCTCTTGAGGTTTGGGAAACTTTTTATCAATTCTTACAAAGTTCTTCTTGTGAATTTATTTTGCCAAACTCTTTAAAAATCACAAGCTTTAAGGTATCATGGGTGGCAATCAATGGGGAGTCGTCTAATGGTAGGACATCGCCCTTTGGAGGCGAGTATCGGGGTTCGAATCCCTGCTCCCCAGCCACATTGTATGAATCGGAAAGGTTGCCTCGCGGCTTCGCCGCTCGGCATTGAATTCAGCGAGGATTTGCCAGTCATTTTTGAACGAAACCGAAACCGCTCGCTCCGCGAGCTGGGGGTTCGAGCCGACTTTTTCAAGATAATTTTTCTTTTCAGAAAAATTATCTCCCAAAGCGACAGAATTAGCTTGGTGAGCGGCTAAAATGAGATTTCTCGTCCGTTCGAGCCAGCGATCGCCCTTTCCGCTCAAAATCTTTCAATTTCTGCTCAATATCAATCTTGCGTGCGAGGATCTTGTTTTTCTTGGCAATATATTCCTCGCTGGTAATGGTCTTTTCCAAATGAGCGTCTAAAAGCATGTCTAGCTTCCCCTCGCACGCCTTAACCTCGTTTTTTAGATTTTGAGCGAAAAGGGCATCAGATTGGGCGGTGCTCGCTTCGTCTGTTTCTAATTGCGCGAGCATATTGTCCGCCCAATCTTCCGGCAAATAAACTTTTTGAAGTATGTCGGAAATCTGCGAGGCGAGATTTTCTTCGCGGATGTAGGGTTGCGAGCAAACATTTTTCTTTTTGGTACAGCGATAATACGAATGTCCTTTTTGCGTCTCGGCGGTAATAGCGCAACCACACTCTCCACATTTCAATAATCCGCGAAAAATGTATGTCTTCTCGCCTCGCTTCTTGGGACGAGATTTTTCCGACATAACTTCTTGGACTTTATCAAAAAGTTTCTTTGCTATCGCTGGCTCGTGCTTGCCTTCATATAACTCGCCGTTGAACTTAAACGCGCCGTAGTAGAACGGATTGCGTAAAATCATTTGGATATTGGAAACAGTTAGCCGCTTTCCGTTCCGGCTCACCAAGCCAATTTCAGTAATTTCATTTCGTAAATCTTTCAGAGAATAATTTTTGGTTGCGTACAATTCAAAAAGTTTTTGGACGAGGCGATAGCGTTCGGGGTCTTTCACCATTTTGTGATTCACTTTGTCGTTCAGGTATCCGGTGGGAGCCACGCCCGGATATTCGCCTCGTCTCACTTTTTGACGCAACCCTCTTTTCACATTCTCTGAAAGATTATCAATGTAGTATTTGGATTGCCCAAAAGCGATATTCAACATGAATTTTCCTTGTGGCGTGGCATCGAACCAAAAGGTAGGGAATTTCAACTCACGAATTTTGGTGGTATCGATCAAGTAAATTATTCTGCCGCCGTCCACGCTATTTCTCGCTAATCTGTCGGGATGCCACGCCAAAATTCCTTGAGCAAATTCTTTCTCTATGAGCGAGAGCATTTGATTGAAAACGGGTCGCCCCGGCTCTTTAGCTGTCTGGCTCTCCACAAACTCCTGCACGATCTCCAAATGCTCTCGCTCACCAAACTCTCGCAATTCGGTTATTTGCGCCTCAATACTCAAAATTTGCCTATCCGGCTCGTCGGTTGATTTTCTTGCGTAGAGAAAGAATTTGCTCATATCGCTTTTGGGATAATTACTGTCGCTTTGGTTTCCGCCTTTGGTGGAAAAGAAAAAGTCGGCTCACAAATTTCATTTGTATTTCGCTTTGCGAAATGAACCCCCAGCTCGCGGAGCGAGCGGTTTCGGTTTCGTTCAAAAATGACTGGCAAATCCTCGCCAAATTCAATGCCGAGCGGCGAAGCCGCGAGGCAACCTTTCCGATTCATACAATGTGGCTGTGTCTCCTGAACAAAATCCGAACCTTTTACCAAACGAACCCCGACGAATGAAGCCGCCCCGCCGCCGCTCGCTACCACTCGCCGCACCACAGAAAAATACTCTTTGCTCTTTTCATTTTGCGCGCGCCGGGTTTCTTTTTCTCTTAATGAAAAGAGTATTTTTCTGTGGTGCTTTGCTTTGACAAGCAGGGCGGCGGGGCTGGCCTCTATTTTTTGCAAGAACACGGCGGAATTCCCCCCACACCTCTTCGAGTCTGAAGACTCATCAGAGTCTGAACGACCCCCTTCCGCCGTGTTCTTGCGGGGACGGACGGGATTTTTGGCGGCAATAAATTGAGAAAAAATAAAATTCATGTTAGTATGATTGTGCGAGCTTGCATCAACGCTCATACTTATACTATCATACTATGGAAAGCAAGAACAACAAACAAATTGGGGATAAAATAAAAATCCTGCGAACCAAGCAAGGATTGACACAAGACGCACTCGCACGGAAGTGCGACATTCCCTATACAACTTTGACTAAAATTGAGGCGAACGTAATCACCAAGCCCTCAATTCAGACAGTCGTCAAAATTGCCGCAGGGTTGGATATTTCGATAGACCAACTTTTGAAATGATATGAAGACAAAATTTCCAGAAAACTTTTTGAATAAGATCGTCTGCGGCAGTGCCGTTGATGTAATGAAAGAAATACCGGACGGCTCGGTGCATTTGGTGATTACTTCGCCTCCTTACAATCTCAAAAATTCTACTGGCAACGGAATGAAAGACGGCCGTGGCGGAAAGTGGGCAAACGCCGCCCTGCAAAACGGCTATTCACACCACGACGACTGTATGCCCCATGACGAATATGTGAAATGGCAGCGGGATTGTTTGACTGAAATGATGAGAATTATCCCGGAAGACGGCGCAATTTTCTACAATCACAAATGGCGTGTACAGGGCGGCTTATTGCAAGACCGGCAAGACATCGTGAGTGGTTTTCCGGTTCGCCAGATTATCATTTGGAAGCGGAAAGGCGGCCTCAATTTCAACGCCGGATATTTCTTACCTACTTATGAAGTTATTTACCTTATCGCAAAACCAAAATTCAAACTTACTACAAAGGCGAACGCGCACGGCGATGTTTGGGATTTTACGCAAGAAATGAACAATGAACATCCGGCCGCCTTTCCGGTAAATTTGATTGACCGGATTGTTTCCGCCACGGACGCTAAAATTATCCTGGACCCATTTATGGGTTCCGGCACAACGGCAATTTCTGCGATAAACTTCAAGCGGGATTATATTGGGATTGATATTTCGCCGGAGTATTGCGAAATGGCGAAAAAGAGAATAAAACAACATCAATCCCAAGTTAAACTTTGGTAATACTATGGCAAAGAATAAACCTAAAACTTATACAAAGCCGGAACTAATAGCCAAGCTGAAAGAAATATCGGCGATGGGCTTTGTTCCTAACGCGCGGCGAGGAAATGCTGGTGGTATCGGTAATACTCTTGAGGATTTGCTTGGTATCAAGGAAAACAATTTGCCGATTCCAAACGCCGCAGAGTGGGAATTGAAAGCACAACGCCTCAATTCCACCTCGCTTACAACGCTTTTCCACATCGAACCCTCGCCACGCGCCATTCGCTTTGTGCCGCAAGTGCTTTTGCCAAAATACGGCTGGGCGCACCAAGAAGACGGCAAGAAATATTCGAAAGGCGAAATGAGCTTCCGGCAGACAATTCACGGCCAATCGCGAAGCGATCGGGGCTTCAAGGTTGTGATTGACCGTAAGGAGCGAAAGATTTTAATTTCGTTTGACGCAAAAAGTGCTGACTTGCGGCATAAAGCATGGGTTGAATCGGTGAAAAAGCGTATTGGTCTTGGCGAACCAGATCCGCAACCATACTGGGGTTTTGACGATTTGGAACACAAAGCCGGAACAAAACTACTCAATGCTTTTTATGTTCAGGCCGAAGTGAAAATCGTTCGGAAAAAAGAATTTTATCATTACACAAAGGTGATGATGTTACAGAAATTTAATTTTGAAGGATTTTTGAAAGCGTTGGACGAAGGTAAAATCCTTGTGGACTTTGACGCTCGCACAGGCCACAATCACGGCACAAAATTCCGCATGAGGCAGGATGCCTTGCCGATGTTGTATGAGAAAGTGATGACAATTTTGTAATGCCATGTTAATCACCGAACTTACTTCTCTAAACCATAAACTTGTTAAAGACTTGAGAATTGCACTCAAAGACTTTGAGCCGATGGTAAAAAATCCACAGTTTCTCTGGAACGGCAGGGAGATAAAGAATTTCAGTCTTCGTCCTCGAGAAGCATGGGCTAATTGGCTGATATGCGCTGTCCTGCGGAAAATGCACGGGAGAGAAATCACTTTTATGGAAGATGATGCCGGTGATGGATTTATTGTGGATAAAGATTTGAAACTGGCTTTTCAAACGGAGCATGTTTCTGCGCTTGATGTGCCGAAAGGCCGCAGGTTGCCCGGCGGAGAGCAAAGAATAATCGATGCAATAAACCTAAAAATCGAAAGAGGTGATGATTATGCACGAGAAAAGCTCCTTGTAGTTTTTTTCGATGGCGCTGGTCAATTTTTCAGAAGTAAAGTCCGCGAAAGTATTTTCGGTAAACATAATTTTGAAGCTGTATTTTGTGTAGGACTGTTAGATTCCGGCGCAAGCGGTTATTCCTATTCCGTAACAGAATTCAGAGATTCTTTTGGTGATCAATCCGTAACACATAAGGTCGAGGTAAACGGAGATTTTACTGATTGGCAAATAACGCAAATCATGCAGTGATATGAATGCTCAAGAATTCACAAATCTTTATACGCACCAAACATCAGACGAAAGCATCACGACATTTCAAAACGAAATGGGATTTTCGTTGATACGCCTTTACCCGGAGAGTACTCCATACCATAATGATGGGAGACGAATGTTCGTCAAAATTGCTGCATTAGACCGAGGGTTTTTCTATGGGGTGGACATGACCAAGCCACAGAAGAGAGAAGAAACGACTGATTACGTTATAACGGATGGGGAGGAATACAAGAAAAAAGTTACAAATTTCATGTCAGATGGCAGTGAGTTTACATTCGATGAAAATTCTAAAAAGATAATTCACGAGCCGACAGGCAAAAAATTTTCAATGAACGAATTCGTAGAGATTTTGGTAGCCAACCATCTTTCCGACAGACTCTTTTTTAAACGTATTCGGAATGAAGTAGCCAATAGAATTTTGAAATTTATATTTTGGCTTTCAGATGCACATTATGAACGAATTCAAACCGCTATAGACAAATATCATTATGGCAAAGGCGAAAATCCGCCGCCAAAAGACGATAAGGAAAATATCGAACCGTTTTTCAAGTATTTTTTGATTTCAAAGAATATTCTTTTTGCTGTTTTGTTGGTGACTTTTCCCTCTGCTGTTTTCTTAGGTCATCTTTGGAAAGCAGGAGAGTTTTCACTATCAAACCCCTCCCTTGTTTTACTTTTCTTTCTCGTATTGTTCTCTTGCGAGAAATTTTCAATTTGGCTAGGCAGAAAAATAAAAGAATTCGTCATGCCATCACGAGACATCTTTGCTGAGAAAAAAGTAAATTTTATGGAGAGATTGCACGATTACCAATACAGCAATAAATTTGACCTAAAACTCAATATGCGTCGTAATTGACGAAGATTCCGTATCGCCGCCAAAAATTCCGTCCGTCCGAGCAAGAACACGGCGGAAGGGGGTCGTTCAGACTCTGATGAGTCTTCAGACTCGAAGAGGTGTGGGGGGAATTCCGCCGTGTTCTTGCAAAAAATAGAGGCCAGCCCCGCCCGCCCTGCTCGTTCAGAGCAGAACCCAGCAAGAAAGTTTTCTTTTCCTTTTAGAAGAAAAAGTCCGCCGCGCGCAAATCAGGAAAAGTGAAGAAAACTTTTTTGTGGTGTGGCGAGCGTCAGCTCGCGGCGGCGGGCTGGCTTCATTCGTCGGGATTCGTTTGGTAAAAAGTTCGGATTTTGTTCAGGAGACACAGCACTTCTTCACCTTCGTTCTACGAAGGTGAAGAAGTGCTGTGTATTTAGAACGCTCTCAAACTTTTGAAATTATCTTGCCAAATCTGATACACAAATCCAAAAAGCGAAACCTGCGCTGACCCGGTCCCGCGCTGATGTGCGGGCGGCGGGATTTCGCTCGCGGGCAAAAAATTTCTTCCCCTTGAGCCCCTCCATTTTTTGCCCGCTCGTTTTTTATCTGTCATTATTGATGGGTTGACGAATTATTTTTCGATCAAATTCACAATTTTCTTTTGACCCGCTACAATAGTTATATGCATTTATCAATTAAAATTTCTCGTTTATCTAATCTTTTATTTTTCGCCCAAAAAACAAACAAATATAACTTGGTTAAATTTGATTTGCAAAAATATTTAGCTGATAAAAATATCAACCTATCTTTTTATGGAAAAGATGAAAATAAGATTTGGAAACAGATTGAAAAATCAATCGGAAAACAAAATACAAAACAAATAAAAAAAGCCATTATTCCGCTGAAATTCGATTTTTCTTCTCATTGGAGCAAAATATCTAAACATCTGCTTCTATGGAAACAATATTTTCAAAATAATCAGTCTATATTTCAGCAAGCTATTCTTGAATTAAAAAAACTGAGTGGGATAAAATATTCCACAATTTCTAAAATTCCGATTTACCTTATTTCTGACCCCGTAAGTAATGATAAGGAGATCAATGCTTGGTTTTCTTGGACGCCAAAAGAAAATTTTATAGTCGTTGAAATCCCGCTTGGTCTTAAAGCGCCTAATAATTTCTTTCCATTGGCTGTTTTAGCTCATGAATTTTTTCATTTAATGCTGAGGAAAAATAAAAATCTATTTTTAAAAATCACTAACATTGCCAGAGAAAACGATAAATTATTTACAAAGCTGGCAGGAGGTATGCCAAACAGAATATTTCTGGAAGAATTGCTGATTAGTTCATTTATTCCGGAGGGTTATTTGAGCGAGAAATGCTTCAACACGAAAATTATTTCCCATACTTCAAGGCCAAAAGATTTGTTGGGATGGCGGAAGTTTGTTGCCTTCAAACTCTATCAAGCAACAAAGAAGTATATCAACGACACTCGGCAAATTGATGAAAATTATCTTAGAGATTTAATGGGAATCATCAAGCAAAATGCAAAATAAAAGCCCCTTCAGAATTTTGGTCTGAAGGGGCGTTGGTGGTCACTTTCTATTTGCCCAGTGACCCTTGTCCCAAGCCTTATCCCAAGGCTTTTCCTTTCCCGAAGCCTGCATCGTGGCCTCTTTCTTAGCCTCCAGCAGAACTTTCGGAACGGGCCGGGAGCTTGCTTTCGCGGCAGAAACAGAATTCAACATGGCTTTCACCTCCTTTCGTGTTGAGTTGAAATGTACTACTCTCGGTTAAATAAGATTGTATGATCTTATTTTAGTTGAAATGTGTTTAAAGTACCTTTGTAGATTTTTACGCACTTCGCTTAGCGGTTCAACAGAATTAAGCTGTTCGTAGCAATCCTTTGCGCATCCTCCCTTGCATATAAAGTACCAATCACAGGTGCGGCAGGACTCTTTTCTTTTTTCCAGCAGCTCTCGGAAGGTTTGTAGCCGCGAATTTGATCTAACTGCGGTCGGTTCATCAAATACGCTGCCGAAACGCAAATCGTCTGTCTTTGGAAAAGAATCGCAGCCGTAAATTGAGCCGTCAGAGTAGACAGTGACAAACTGGTTACACTGTCCCATGTAGATACATTCGCGTTTATTTCCTTCGAGAATCAGACTAACAACGCTCTGTATATCTCTAATCTCAACTTCTGGATCATCTAATTCCAACCAGAGATCAAAAATGGCAATCATGAAATCAGCGTATTGCGCTGGTGAAATAACCAACGAAGATACGTTATTACAATGCCCGATATTTTTCACTCTGGCGAATTTCAACTTTTTTATATTTTCCACAAGAAAAAAGTTGAAAATTTCTTTTGGGAATCCGTGATTGACAATGCTTATGCCGCAGATTATTCCGTTGAATATCTCTGCTTGGCGCAACAAGTCAATGCCCTTCATGACTTCATCGTACGATCCTTTTTCGGTGGGATAACGACGAACTTGATCGTGAAATTCTTTTGGCCCATCAAGGCTCACGCCGACAAGGAAATCGTTTTCTGTGAAGAAACGAACCCACTCTGGAGTAATAAGAGTAGCGTTTGTTTGAAGAAAGTTTGTGATTTTCTTTCCTTGTTGTCTCCATGCGCGTTGAATTTCCACTGCCTCGCGATAGAATTCCAATCCAGCAAGCAAGGGTTCGCCTCCGTGCCAGATAAACTCAATGTCGTCTTGATCGCTACAGAAGAAATCAATCACAGCTTTCAATGTTTCCGGACGCATACGATTTCTAACAACATATTCTTTGAGTCCGAAAGTATAACAGTACGAGCAGGACAAATTGCACGCCCCGTTGACTGGTTTAATAATTGGGGTCGTAACTGATCGGCAAAACACTGTATTCACCTCCTTATTTGATGTTGTAAAAGTACATTCCAGAAAATCACTATGATTTTCTTACCATGCACAATATACTTTATTACCAACCATTTGTTAAGGGTATCGAAAAATAATTCGTCAACCCGTCAATAATGACAAATAAAAAGCGAGCGGGCAAAAAATGGAGGGGTTCAAGGGGAAGAAATTTTTTGCCCGCGAGCGAAATCCCGCCGCCCGCGCGTTAGCGTGGAGCCAGGTAGAAAATTTTGCTTTTCCTCAATTGAAATAAATTTAAGGACGTGCAAAATAAAAATGTAAAGTAAATTTTTCTGCGAGGCAGGCCACCGCAAAGCGGCGGCTGGCGGCGGGTTAGCGGAGGTTTCGCTTTTTGGATTTATGTATCAGATTTGGTAAAATAAGTTCAAAAGTTTGAGGGTATTCTAAATACGCAGCACTTCGACTCGCTACACTCGTCTCAGTGTCTTCGACCTTCTAAATCAAAAGCGAGGAGAAGTTCCCGAACGAATGTGAGGGATACATTATTCCGCTCGTCAAGGCCTTCGGTCCACTAAAATAAAAAAGAAGAAGGCACTGACGAATTCCTTTAGGAATGAGGAAGTGCAAGAATAGTTGGAAATAAAACTTTTCATAACGATTTTAGCGATTTATAGAAAAGAAACTTCCTCGAGTTTCTTTTTTCTTTTTATTGACTTTTTTAAGTTATCTGCTAAAATTACAATCAGTTGACAGCACATTTCAAAATAAGGAGGTTTCTCATGGGTTTTCCTACAAATATCGAGGTTTTGAAGAATAGCATTGCTACGAGGAGAAACGCCGCAAGAACCGCGAGCGATGAGGCTAGCCATCGCGAAAGAGAAAATCAGGAAAATCAGGCGATCGCAGAGATTCTAAACAGATTACTAAGTTCGTGGCGAGATTCAGATCCTGGAAAGTATGGAGATGCGTTCTTCTTTCTCGATGCCACTCTGCGCAAGCGAGTGGTCGTTCAAGAGTTTTTGGCAGATGGTACAAAAGTGTACCAGACGCGCCAGGAATGGGGCGAGTATGATCGGACTAGATCTTGGGAGGATGCTAAGTACGATGGAGTACCATACTGGTACTCGGTTGTAACCTTGTCAGACGTTGGCAGGGGCGAGTGTTTAAAATGCAAATCCCTACAACCGGTCGTTGAACACTACGTGCAGGCCTACGATAGTCCGGAGGGCGATGTGTGGTTGAAAAAGCACTTAGTTCTTTGTCTTGACTGTAATCTGACGACGACCCTTGAATCCAAAACCTCAGACAGTCGGTTCTAAGAGTCTTACAACCTTCATTACGTCATGGCTCGGCAGATCTAACGCCGAGCATTCTTTTTTTTGAAGGAACAAAGAATTTGCCGCCTCAGCCCGAGGCAGATCCGCTTTTGGCGGAAAAGAAAAACTTGTTATACAAAAGGTAGATTCGCCTCGGGCGGAAAGTTATTGTCCGTCTTCGTTAAAACTTCGGCGGGACAAGTCGGTGCGGCTCACTTCGACTTGGTTCGATTTCGCTCACCACAAGTCGCTCAGTACGAGCCGCCGCGTTTCAGATTTTTTGCGGGGGACTCCTCGCTCTTCGATAAGCTCAGGGCGAAATAGATTCGGACTATTTTCAAGATACACAGCCATTGAGGACAAGTTGCCATATCAGACAAAGTCAGTGGTTATACATCGAAGACTTTCATAAACATCACCGGCGTTGCTTGTTATTAGCGCAGTAAATGATCTTGTCGCCATGTAAGACGCCTGTACATGTTCGGTTTTTTTGCATAGAGTGGTGATATGAAGATACAGCGTCAGCTTCCGCAGTTTGAAAATGAAAAGGCGTTGTTTGTGGTTGCCGGAAAACAATCCGGCGTTCTGTATTATGTCTCGAATGGCCAGATACATGAGCTTGAAACGGTTCGTGTGGCAACACCGCATTATTCAGACAAAGAAGGGTTTTTTGCAACACGCACGCGCGGAGGCGTTATGTTTTCGGGCGCTGTGCGTGAAGTAAAAAAACAGGAAATCCGAAAACGCTTCTCAAAAAACCTTGCTAAGAGTGTCAAACGTCATGCATCAAATAAAGATTTCGTATATCTGTTTGTTTCTCGCCAGATGTCAGAAGAAATTTTGCATGCCCTGCCGGTTGCAGCTCGAAAACGGGTAAAAAAGATTTATTTTGGCAATCTCGCCGAATTTCACCCTTTCGATATCCTTCGGAGGGTGAAAACATAATGGTGTGCGAAAAGATATAAAAAAGAAAAACGTTTTATCTTTTTTTCAAAACGTGTGCTTTACCATTTAACTGAATATATATGCAGCAGGGTATAGAGAAAGAAAAGCATTCACAGTCCATAAAGTTTTGTACATAGGTACCGTATGCTGCTGAAATCTAATGGCGAACCGCCAGCAAATAAAGAAAACGGTCATCTTGATGCGGATACTGATGAGCGTTTTAAAACCGGTATTTTTCCCGCCCGCTTCAAAACATTGTAACCCTCATTGTTCTTGCCGGGCTTATATATATTTCCGGGATTCATCAATATTTTTTCTATAAAACCCCCTTATGCGTCCCAAACACTCGTGATCATTGCCAAACTGGACACCTCTATTGAGAAGTATATTGGTAAGAGGATACGTTTTTCATATGTTTTAATAGCTTGACAAATATTACAAGAACAGGCAATATCAAAGTTGGTTGTGTACAATTTTTTGGTGCATATTGTGGGAGGATACGGACATGTCTAAGAAAACACGGCAGAGAACAATCCCTTGCCAAAAGGTAGTGTTAAAAAAACTCATGCAGTTGGCCTTGAAAGAAGAAGAGATGCTGATAGCACATTCTTCCATGCCTTTTTTCTTTGCGGAGCTGAACGTAAGGATAACCCGTTACTTTCAAGAGACGCGTGTAGAGTCAACACCGAAAGGATTAGGCTTAAGAAGGATTCGTGACCATGAAATGGGATCTGTAGAATATTTTCTTCGCCGCATTATCATGCGTGAGTTGAAAGAGAGTTCTTTATCGGAAGACCAGCGCCATTTTCTGCTGTATGCGTTTCAGCGTGATTGCGTTGTGCCGGCGGTTTTTGAGCGTTTTGTACTGCGGCAAGAGGAGATGAGTGTTGGAAGCGGAAAGGGACGGTGTCATAATCCGACAGATGATTATGCTCCCCAGATTACCCGAGGTGCCAGACGCAAAGTAACATAACAAGTGGCATTTTTGTTTAGACTGCCACTTGATAAAGGAAGATCCGTCACGTCTACCGTGATGGATCTTTTATTTTTAAAAATTTATGGTTTATAGCAACGATTTTGACGGAAGCTGTTCTTGGACACGGTCGTGGTGTCTGATGCGGTTTTTTCATTGCAGCAGGGACGGGTATTGATATGAAAGGTGAAATTTGGAAAAATACAGTCATGGGAACAGTGTTGTATCCTTTTTATGGAGAGCACTTTCGGAATTATTATAGGGACCCATCTCGCCGTATTTATTGTTATCGGAATCGATAGTTGGAATTTTGTAACGTAAGGCATGTTAAATAAGCAAACAGTAACGTTTCTGCTTGGCATTATTTTTTTAAACAGTGTTTATTATATCAAGCGTGGAGATTTATAGTATCCGGGCTTTTTGTTGTTTTACTGCTTTTATGGATAGTGCCCGTGGGTTATGTCATCACTGAACAAGAAACAAGAAGAACATGGTATAAGATATTTAGAACGAGAGCCGCCCCGCTGCTTCGGCCTCCTATGCTTTTGATCACGGGAGTTTTCTCTTTACTGTATGGCACGGATATATCTATCAGTATGAATTAGAAATATTTAAGAGAAACGGCGGCTTTAACGCCATACTTTTATGGTTGTACGGGTTTTTTGCTCTGTTTCTGGCGGCATTATACGTTGCTGTAATCATTTCATCTGTGATAAACCTGATGTATCAGGAAGAAATCTGGTGATGCGCAAAAGGTCTCATACGCTTATAATGTATTTGTGACATGTACGGAATTGTATACACGCCAACGGCGACGATGTACGTCTTTGACGCAACCGTTGTGTTGTGGCTCATGGTCCGCGCCTATCGGGCGCATCGTCAAACCGGCAATATGTATTCGCAGATGATGTATCGTATGGCCGCTGGTGTAGCCGCGGCGCTCTATATATTCGGTTTTTCGCATTTGTATCTCAACGAGCAGGAAGTAGCGCTTGGGGTGCTTTTTGTGCTGGCGGATGTTCCGCTCTTTGCAGGCCTTATATACGGGGTAAAGCTTGTATTTAATGTTTGGAATAAAAAGAAACTGGAGTTTTGGTTTCCAATGGTATTGAGTATTCTATCCGCGATATATATCGTGTATCGTTTGGTATACTTACCGAACATTTATTCCATTTCCGGCGTTATCTTTTTTGACGAATCCATCCAAGTAAAAGTCGCTTTTATTTTGCTTTTGGCAACAATGACATTCTTGCCGGGAGTATTTTTTGTGACTTCAAAAGTGTACGGGCTAAAAAACAGGATTAAGAAATTCCTTATCGGATTGTCAATGTTCGTTGCCGGCGGGGGAGCGCTATTGGCGCCATTAAATGATTCATTTTTGGTAACGCAAATCTCTCATATTATTGTCTTTTTAGGCTTTGTAATACTTGCCAGCAGTTTTGTCTTTGACATACTGTATAGAGGCAAAAAAGCCCTACAGCCATCGGAGCAAGAAGTTATAACGCCCAGCTCAAATACTTTGTAACAGCAGGCTTACTGGCAACGTGTTGCTATTTTTTCTGTTTTTCTTAAACTAATAGTAGGGATATGGCGTGTGGTAGGCATATGCGCGAGGGTTGCATATGACACGCCTACCGTTTTTTAAAAAGTATCATCCGAAAGGGGGTGAAAAGCATGGCGACGGGCGTGCCGGACACGTTTTCCTTTGTAGGCGGCATGTATCATGAAATCAGAGCTGCGCGGCGGATGGTTTTTGATAGTTTGTTTGTAGACAATGCGGATAGAAACAGGACTCGTGACGTTAAAGCGACAGCGCTTATTCTTTGCGGTTTTCTGGCTCCCAGCTTTGTTTACAATAATCTGGCGGCATGGATTCGGTCTTTGGGTATAGCAGCCGAAGTTGCTGATTATGGGTGGCTCAACATCCCGAGTTTCGTACGGCAACGGACGCTGCTGTTTGAAAGCGCTGAACAATTTAAAAAGCGCTACGGAGCGATTGACTATGTCATAGGACATAGTTTAGGAGGAGTTGAGGCGGTTGCGCTTCTTCCGCACTATAGTGAAATCAAAAAAGTGTTCACCATTGCTTCTCCTCTTAACATCCGCAAATCCCCGGGACTGGTTGAAATAGGAGCGGCAATGTTTATGGTGCCGAGGCCTCTTCAGAGAAACGTATTAGCCAGTATAAAGAAGAAGGCCAGAAGGTATGCTTCTAAAATAGTAACGATTTCTTCTGATCATGATAAGTGGTGCCCTCCTGCTTCGGCGTCATTTCAGGGAGCAAAGAATATCGTTGTTGAGCGACTCTGCGCCAACGGCGGTTTAACACCTCTTTTTGAGGATGTGTATCATACCCACATAGCGCTTCCCAATTCACCTGTGGTTCGTGAGGGTATTCTCAGAGGTGAACTGGCGGGGTAAATGAGAGCCTCGATCTTACAGGTTGAGGCTCTTTTTTGCACACGAAGCAAAACGATTTCAATAAAGCATGAGCGAAATGTCACGATGCCTCGAAAAAATAATAAAAAAATAGGCCGCCACGTGAGTGTAGGCCTATTTTGTAGAGAATCAATCTGCGCTTACCTTATGAGAAGCGGTCGGTTGTTTTGTAGAAGGAACCAAAATGCTATGTTCATTAAAAAGAACAGCCAGCGACCATTTGCCGTTTAGCTCAGAGATGCGACTGGCTTCCAAAATGCTCGTGGGGTCAACAATGAGCGGATCCGTATCATTTTTGTTGCGGAATACCACAGTAGCCATATGGTTCTTATATTTGGAATTACCTCCAAAGGAGAATATTCCTCTATAGACATAGAGGTATCCCGCTTCTTTGAAGTACAGTCTCGGTATGAGTTCTAATCCGTCGCAGTCATCACCCTTATGCTTTGCACTCATCAGTTCAGTTGTTGTGGGCCAGTGGTCATTGTTGTTGCTGTCCGGCTTATAATACTGTTTCTCGATTCCCTGCATAAAAAAGTTGAGTCTTTGTGCCTTGCCTTCAATGTTCTCTTCCAGCCGATCGACCGCAGTTTTTACCCTGATGTATTCTTTATAGAACAGACTGTTGTTTTCCAGCTGGCTGGTATTGAAAGGGTTGTTGTTTTCTCTTGTTTGCCAGTCTTGTATCATCTGACCAAATTTAACCCTTTCGGCGTTTTTTTGGACAAAAACCGTCTTTTGTATTTGGAAGGCGAAAGGAACGGCGGCATAAGACATTACCGCAATCATTGAGATCAGATACATGATGATGGAAAGAACACAAATAGTGTACGATGACATTACTCATCCCCCATGTGATGGTCTACACAAACAATATCCATTTTTTCTGACAAGGTCAAGGATATAATCGTTGTTATTCCGCTCTTTGCCAAACAAAAAAGGCAAAAAATCTGTGCGGTTCAGTACTGCTCTTTACTGCTAAAAACAGAATGTAAAAAATGTGTCTCAGGACGGCTGGGTCATGCTATATAGATAGGGGTTGACAAAATTTTTTGAAGGATATATGGTTTTTTATAGAAATAGGACATTTGTAGCTCTTGCCAGGAGGCATAAGTGGAACACAGAGACGAGATCCAGAAATATAACGCAGGAGATAAAGTTGTTGCCAGCAGCAGTGAGAGGCATGGATGGCGCGTCCGGAAGGTTCGAGAGGAAGTGAAAGCAGAATACGGCTGCTGTCCTGTCAAGGTAGAGAATGTGCGCAGAACGGTTACAGGCAGGTGTGACTGCAGAGTTGGGAACCAGGTGGATAAAGAGAGTCATCTTGACTGGTGCGGTTTGCTTGATTTGCATCCGCAGGTGCTTGTTATTAGACTTGGCGGCGGAATGATGCCACATTCCGGAGCTCTTTTTGATCTTTTTGAAGATCCCGCGTCATACTAAACGCCCCTCTCGTATATCTACGAGTGGGGCGTAGGTATATATGGTTTTTATAGAAACGTTTTTAGTTTTGCTTACTGCCTATTTTTTTTTAAAAAAAACCGGTCGCTTAGGCATTTGCCTTCACGACCGGTTGCGAAAAATGGGGCTCCTTGGATGCGCTATCGCATCGCTAACACTACACGTCTCACAGCTTGCTCATGAAGAACAATTTTGTTCTTCGTTCTGTGTTCGATGATCTCTTTTGTTACCTTTCTGAGCTGGGCAGGAGTTGCTTCTTCAGGATCAATCCCCTGAAATTGCAGTCTCCTTACCACCAGCTTCATAGGAACACCTTTGACCTGAGATGCATCGATTCCCATTGCCCCCCCTTGAGCGCATTACTGCGCTATGGTTATTGAGAGAACAGCACCTAAAAAGCAGGCTATCATAATGACACGGTTTGGTCAAGTGATTTTACAGAGGCACTGTTGTGCAAAAGTAAGGAATGGATGAGTATATAAAAACCCTTCGTTTTCAATTTTAAACATTTGGACGGAAAATAAAAAACCCATTATTTCTTTATTCTGTAGAGAAATAATGGGTTTACCGTGGGGCAGAGCTTGCCGAAGTATGAAGATCAAAAACCTGTTTGGCCTCTAGCCAGCTTCCCGGCTCCTCCAACGGCTTCGGGCAGCAAATTTTTTGCCGCATTTATGGTGTACTCCATCACCACACTGTCGTGATTGAGGTAAAAAGGCATCCACTTGTTGCTCTGTTGGTCCTTTAATGACAGGAATGTCGTTTCAAGGTCTGCGATGTGTGTGCTGCTTTCAAGGATTTCTTCAATTCTGCTCTTTTTTTCCCCATCAGCATCTTCAGCATCTTGAGTAAAATCGCCATTCCATTTTCCTGCCAGCAACACTTCTTCAGGATCACAGGTCGATACCCAACCGTAACTCCTTGATTTTTTCAGACACTCCAACTGCAGTTCCGTTCGCATGATGGTGATATTTGGTGCCTTGATGAGGCCTTCTGGTTTGGCGTAGCCGATTCTTTCAATCCATGCGAAGGATCGTTTGTGGTCTTCTTTATTTCTGCTGGTTAAAGGATCTCTGCAAGCGGTTATCAATCTCGCGTTGCGCACGTTTATTTCCTTTTCTTCTTCAATCTGGCGAAGCCGAACCCGCAGGTGGTCCAGTCTGTCATTTTGTTCGTCAACGAGATGCTGCAGCTTTTCAAGAACCGGTTTTATTTCGGCAGTCCACTCATGTTCGTTGGTGATGATAGCGTCCTTTAGCTGGCTTGATTTTCTGGATTGTTCTTCCGAGATGTGCATGAGTTGTGCAAAGGCTGTCTCATATACGCCGTAGTCCAGTGCTTTTCCAAATGCTTTCAGATTTGCCGGCCAATATTTCTCCAGCTCCTGCAATTCGCGCGACAGTTTTCTGTTCCTTTGGAATCGCTGTGTGCTGATGCTGACGACGCTGTCCAAAAGATCGATCAACTCGTCATATCTTACCCGTTCTTCTCGTATCAGCTGGTTAGAAGCTTCGTATATATGCAAATCTTCCAAAATGGTGTAGCAGTACAGATGTGAAACTTTTCCGTAGGACACAAGGACACCGGCATGGGCATGGTAATCGCCTGCTTCAATCTTTTGCTTGGTTTCCTTTAGAGCAGGTGTAGCACAACCGCTCACAATGAAAACCAAACAGACAATGCTGGCAATTTTCTTCATTTCGCGCCCCCCTCTTTATTGACAAGGTTGTTGACAAAGTCCGATTCTTTTTTTATTTTAACGCTAAGATGGTAAGCCGGTCAAGAATGCTCTTTTTATTGCCTGTAGTAATTGGCGATATGCGTAGCGTGCTTGTACCAATTCGTTATACTGACAGTATGAGCAGTATTCCTTACTCCGCAATTATGTTTTTATTCGGCGCAACTGTCATGTTGTGGATGAGTTTCGTCACTCTAACCAATATCGCACATCGGGAAATATGTACTCCGGAATGATGTATAGGTTTGGTTTTGGAATTGCCTTGGCGCTTTATCTTATAGGAGTTCCAGCGCTGCTTATTCCAAGTGATTACGGGAAAGCTATTGGGATATTTATGATTGTAAAGAATATTCCTTTTTTGGCGGACTTATCTTTGCAGTAAAGATTGCTTTTTACAGACGCGGGTTTGTATTGCTGGAAAAATTGGTACCGCCACTGTTTATGTTGATGGTTGTTTTATTTACTGTTATTCACTTTTCAGCAATACCGGATGTTTCTGTTAGGGATGGTATTATAGTTTGGAATATTCCGTTTCCTTTTGATGCAGCTTTTAATATATTGCTCGCGCTTATAGCGTTTCCCTTGGCTTTTGCTTTTATTACAACCAGGGTGATGGGAGAAATATCAGTATCATTAAAGAAATTCTTCTTGGGATTGTCTCTTATTCTGGGAGGAGCAGGAGGCATAGGCATAACAGTATTTCGGAATTCATTTTTTCTTATCAAAGTCTCACATATTATTCTTTTTGCCGGGTTTGTGATGCTCGGGGGTGTTTTTATCTTCAGTGATATTTTAGGTTCTTACAGGAAGCCCGGAGTGATGCCGGAGAATAACAAAAAACACTCTAAGTAGATGTTCAAAGTAACACCTAATCAATACTGATGTGTAAAAACATGAGGTTTTCTTGTATAGTAGGAGCCAGGTAGAATTTTTCACTGTTTTTTACAGTGTCATTTTAGTGTATACTGTCAACAAAATACCGCAAAATTATAATAAAAAACGTATGTTTAAAATATTATCTAATAAAAGATTAGTTATTTTTGCAGTTGTTATAGTCATTGCGGCGGTTGTTGTAGTGATGCAAAAAAACAATCAGGAGATATCATATGAATTTGTTGTTGCTGAACGCGGCAACCTTGTTCAGGAAGTGAGCGTGACGGGTCATGTGAAAGCCAGTGATGATATTGATTTGGCTTTTGAGAACATTGGAGAAATTTCAGACATACACATAGAAGTGGGCGATAGAGTGGTGGCTGGCCAGGTATTGATAGAACAAGATAAAGCGACACTCTTGGCGAAGCTTGCGGGGGCAAAGGCAAATTTAAAAGTGCAGGAGGCAAGATTAGATGAGCTGAAACAAGGAACGCGCATTGAAGAAATAGACGTACAAAAGGTGAAGGTGGCAAACGCAGAAGCGACTCTGGAAGACGCTAAAAAGAACCTGGTTGATAAAGTAAAAGACGCTTATACGAAATCTGACGATGCCATCAGAAATAAAATAGATCAATTTTTCAGCAACTCCCGAACAACGTCTCCGGATCTCCATTTTACTGTAAACAGCAAGATAGAATCTGATCTTGAGACTGAAAGAGTTGTCATTGAAACATTGCTCACCTTATGGGAGGCTTCTGTCGCGGATTTTACAGTAGTAAGTGATTTGTCTTCCTACACAAACGCCGCACAGATGAACCTTGATAAGATAAAATCATATCTTGCGAAAGTGGCGTTTGCCATCAATGACGCGCCGAAACCAACAGATGTTACTCAAACTATCTTTGACGGCTGGAAATCTGGCGTCTCAACCGCCAGATCTAATGTCAATGCCGCAATATCCAATATTTTACAGGCCGATGAGGAATTGCGCAGCGCTGAGTCGGCATTGGCACTTGCTAGAAGCGAGTTGGTTTTAAAAAGCGCCGGCACAACACCAGAGAAGATAACTGCTCAGGAGGCAGAGTTAGAGCGGGCATTAGCTGATGTACAGCAATATAATGTACAGATTGCAAAAACCGTTCTTCGCGCCCCCATAGGCGGCATCATAGCAAAGCAGGATGCAAAAAGAGGAGAGATTGTTTCAGCGAATGATCCGATGATCTCTCTTATATCAGATACCGAGTTTGAGATTGAAGCCAATGTGCCGGAGGCAGATGTTTCCTATATAGAAGTGGGACAAACCGCTCGCGTGACACTTGACGCATATGGAGATGATGATCTTTTTATGGCACGTGTTGTTAAAATTGATCCGGCTGAAACGGTTATTGAGGGAGTTTCAACATATAAGGTCAAATTGTTGTTTGATGATGACAGAAACCTTGTGAAGCCCGGAATGACGGCAAATCTTGATATTAAGATCGCTGAAAGTGAACGTGTTATACACGTTCCCGGACGATCTCTGATAAGGAAAGACAATAAAAAGTTTGTAAGGATTCTTGGAGCGGATGGAGCGATTACAGAGCAGGAGGTAAAAACGGGTATTAGGGGATTGTTTGGTGAAATTGAAATCATTGAGGGCCTTCAAGAAGGGGACCGTGTGATTACGTTCTTTCCCGAATAGCAACAACGTCATTGATGATCATTATTGAGTTACAACGCGTTGGTAAGATATACGGAGCAGATAAAATTCCCACAGTAGCATTGAAGAATATAAGTTTTTCCGTTGATGAGGGAGAATTTATTGCTATTATGGGGCCTTCCGGTTCAGGCAAGTCCACACTGCTTCATATCTTAGGATATTTAGACAGGCCTTCAAGCGGATTATACCGTTTTTACAATAAAACTATTGATGATTATTCTGACGTGGAACTCGCTCAAGTACGGAATCAAAAAATGGGTTTTGTTTTTCAGGCTTATAATTTACTCTCAAGGACAACTGTCTTGGAAAATGTAAAATTACCGCTTCTATATTCAAACGTGCCTGCATCTAAGTGGGATGAGCTCGCCAAAAAAGCAATTGGGGCAGTCGGGATATCGCACAGAATCCGCCACGAGCCGTCACAACTGTCGGGGGGCGAAAAACAGCGCGTCGCTATTGCCCGTGCGTTGGTGAATAATCCACAGATTGTTTTTGCAGATGAACCAACAGGAAATTTAGATTCCAAATCAGGAGGAGTGATTATGAATATATTAGAACAGCTGAATGATGAAGGCCGGACAGTCGTGCTCATTACACATGAAAGTTATCTTGCGAGTATTGCGAAGCGGGTTATTAAGCTTCGTGACGGCGAGATTGTAAGCGATGAAAAAACAAGGAAGAGAAATCATGCAGGCAAAGAATGATACAATAACCGCATTTTATCAATAATGAATATCAAACACGGCTTTAAAACCGCAATCAGGGGCGTAGGCGCACAGAAAAGCCGCTCGGCTCTTACCATACTTGGAATCGTCATTGGCATTACGTCCATCATTCTTATGATGTCTATCGGACGCGGTGCAGAGGCCTTGATATTAAATGAACTCGGCGCCCTTGGGGCAGAGATGATCGTTATCCGGCCGGGACAAGAACCCAAAGGGCCGGCTGAAATAGCAGAAACAATATTTGCCGATTCCTTAAAAATCCGCGATGTCGAGGCCTTGCAAAGGAAAAACAATGTCCCGGGAATCGTTAATATTGCTCCGGTTGTTATTGTTCCGGGAAGCGTTTCTTACAAGAATGAGACTTTTGCCCCCACCATTTTTGGATGGTCTGCCGAGTTTTTTACTGATTTATACGGCATTTATCCCGAGGAAGGCACCATTTTTGATGAAAACGATATTCGTCAGCGGTCAAGCGTTGCCCTTATAGGACCAAAGGTAAAAGAAGAGCTTTTTGGAGAGTCTGAAGCGATTGGTCAAAACATTAAAATAAAAGACCGTAAGTTTAAGGTCGTTGGCGTTCTGCCAAAGCGCGGACAGGTATCGTTTGTAAATATGGATGAACTGGTCATTATTCCTTACACAACAGCCCAGACCTATCTTCTGGGGATTGATTATTATAACGAAGTGGTAGTAAAGGCCGCCAGTCCCGACGCTGTCAAGCAAACCGTTTACGACATAGAAGTCACGCTTCGGGCAATGCACGGAATAACCGATACCGACAAAGATGATTTCTTTGTCGTGACACAGGAGGGAATAACAAAACAGGTAAGCAGTATTATAGGAGCACTCACCATTTTTCTTTCGTCGGTAGTTGCCATTGCGCTTGTTGTTGCCGGTATAGGAGTGATGAATATTATGCTTGTATCGGTAACGGAACGGACACGGGAAGTAGGGTTACGCAAAGCCATTGGGGCCACCAATAAAGATATTATGATGCAGTTTCTTATGGAAGCCATGATTTTAACAGGAGTCGGCGGTATGATAGGGATTGTTGTTGGAGCGTTTTTTTCCTATGCCGCCTCTTTTTTGCTTGGTTATTATTATTCAAATCTTCAGTGGTCCTTCACTTTTCCCATTTCAGCGGCGATCTTGGGGCTTGTCGTTTCAACATTTGTTGGGCTTGTGTTCGGCTTGTATCCGGCCGTTAAAGCATCAAAGAAATCTCCTATAGAAGCGCTTCGGTATGAGTAAAATCCTTGCAAGGTGGTGAAATATTGCTATAGTTTTAGAGAACCGGTTGAAATAGTTTTTTGAAAATGGTAAGAAAGAGGTTTTATTTTGCTTAATGGAGCGGGTATTGTGGGCATCTTAGAGAAACAGGTGTCCAGCATACTCGCTTCATGTTAGAGCAAGTCGTTTGTCCCGTACGATACGGGATAGAATCTCCGCTTTCCCCGTTAGCTAGCGGATATAGCGGACAAGCAAAAACACAGGAGGTTAATGATGACGACACAGTCAATCATGTCTGACCAGCAGAAACAGTACAGGAAGTTTGTCAAGGACGCCGCAGACAAAGCTCTCGCGGAGGTCACACTCGACAAGGATAGTCTCTCCAGAAGCTCATCGAGAACGGCGACGTGTTTCAGTCTCGTATCGTGTCGGCCATCCGTGAGCTTTCTGTTTCGAATCAGTTCGCCGACGAGGAGGTCAACTCTCGCTACACGTACCCCAAGGGTTACAAGGTCAAGGACATTACGGAGCAGGCCGCAACTCTGTGTCAGCACTTTTCCATAGAAGCATTGCGGTATGAGTAGTACGAACAAACATCCCCCCTGTTCAATCACGTATTTTACGAGATATAAAAAAAGGCCGGAACTGCTGGCATGCAGTCCGGCCTATATTTTAGATATTGCCCCAAGGGGGGGGGTAGAAAGGAACCGGGCAATACCTTGGTGCTCCTTTTTTAGGTTATATGACAGCATTTGTTTTGTCAAATATTGACTTTTCCATGTTTTTATGTTTTAAACAGTGAAGCGGTGTTTTTTATAGCTGGTTGACTTGTGTGAGGCATATTATAACATGAAAAAAGCACGAAGAACGTACTTTATCTACTATGTAGGAAGGAGAATGTATTCCTTGGTGAGCACTATTGAAAAGAAAAAGAATAAGGAAGTTTGCAAACGCCGGCCGAATTTTGGCCAAACACAAGTAAGACATTCTGATGAAGTGAAGCGGTGGAAGCGGTTTTTTCATCATTACAACTGTCATGTGAGGAAAAGAAACGCGCTGAAGGGTTTATGCGGTCCGGAATGTAAGAAATCGGTTATTAGGATTGTCGGGGATGTGTACAGCAAGACATGGGACTTGAGGGTTTTAGTCTTGGATGAAGAAGAATCGGGGCCTTCGGAATTGAGTTTGTTTAACTGCAGTATCACCTCCCGTCACAGAGATTTATGGTGCGCGAACGGATGGCTTGAAAAGACAGTTTAAAGGTTTTTCGTTAAGTAATGCGGGCTCGCAGGACATTCCAACGCTGCGGGCCCGTCATTTTTTATATGACGTTCGGTTTTTATAAAAAAGTTATTGTGCTTTTTTTATTGGCATTCTCTTTAAATTACGTATGGGAACACGCCCATGCCGTGCTCTACGTCCATTATAAGGGAGGGCCGATTACCAATTTTATCCTTTTTCAGGCGGCTGTATTTGATGCTGTATTCATTACCATACTTGGAGTTGCGTTTATGCGGTTTTCTTATTTCGTAAAGCGTCCATGGCTCATTATTGTTGCGGGAATTCTTTTTGCCGTCGGACTTGAATGGTATGCGCTTTTTACAAATCGGTGGATGTATAACAGTTTGATGCCCATCATACCTTTTTTCCAAACAGGACTCGCCCCCACGATGCAACTTGGATTGACTGCCTATATCACGTTAAAACTTGCTGCATATGTAGAAAAGGCGGTTACATAATAACCGCTTTCCTTATTATTTCTTTCCCGCAGTTTTTTTATTGTTTGACTTATTTGCGTGATGTGTTTGTGTTTTTCCGTACGGATGCTTTTTTCACTTCATGCCAGTGTTGTTTCAGCTCTTTTATTAACAGAGCAAGCTCTTTATTGCTCACATTTCGTAGTTTTCTATAGCGCCGCGCAACGTCATCTATTGCTTTATTATAAGTCGCTTTATCAACCTGTTTGAATCGTTCAATTTTTTCCAGCACTTCTCCTTTTACCTTCAACATCCAACCTTTCACTTTTCTTCTGTTTTTTATTTTCTCTTTTCCATAGAGAAAATAGGTTCCTATGGCTGTTGCTGCGAGCCCAAATCCCCAAGTAACGTTCCTTTTTGTATGTCGTGACTTTTTTATCATGGGTTTTAATCGTTGTTATGTTTAATATTTGTTCGACGTTTTTTGTGTCCCTTTAAATTATGAAGCAATTTTGAAAATGATGCCAGCACAACCCCTTTGGCTCGTATGCTTGTTCTTAAATGGGAGATATCCTTTGTGATGGCATCCGTTTCATCAGCAACCTCCTTTGATATATGTTTTACATCCTTTATGATACGAATGAAATAAACAAGAACAGTGATCAGAAGGCCGGCAATGACAATGATGGCGGCACTTGCGATAAAAAAGAATATATCTGCTTTTATCAACGTTTCCATACTGTGATCAATGTTATATTGTTCTTATCATCTGTGCAATGTTTTATTTCGTGTTCGTGATTCCTGTATTTTAAGATTTTCTATATAATTATACGTATGATAACAACTATGGCGGCTTATGGAGAAAAAATAAAGGAGTTGCTTCATCGCGGCGTTGTGGAAGTTATTGACGCGGCACACTTGGAAAAGCGTCTTCTTGAAGAAAGACAGCTTCACGTCAAGCTCGGTGTTGATCCAACAAGTCCTGATATGCATCTGGGCAATGCGGCGCTGCTTTTGAAGCTCCGAGATTTTCAAGAGCTCGGTCATCAAGCCATCTTAATTATTGGAGACTTTACCGGCGAGATCGGTGACACGAGCGATAAAGAATCAGAACGCCCGATGCTTTCAAAACAACAAGTAAAAAGCAACATGAAAACATATGTGAAGCAGGTAAAGAAGGTTTTACACCCCCGAGGGCTTAAAATATTCTATAATTCTAAGTGGTTGGCAAAAATGACGTTTCGCGAAATAGCCCAGCAGGCAAATCTGTTCTCTCTTTCTGATTTTATTGCGCGAACAAACATTAAAATGAGAATTAAATCGGGGAGCCGTATCTCTCTTCGGGAGGTATTATATCCTCTTCTTCAGGGATATGATTCGGTAAAGGTAAAAGCGGATGTTGAAATTGGGGCTACCGATCAGCGATTTAACATGCTCGCAGGGCGTGCAATGCAGCAACATTTCGGCCAGGAGCCGCAGGATATTATCATGATGAATTTAATTTCCGGAACGGACGGCAAAAAGATGAGTAAAAGCAGGGGAAATACGATTAATATTACCGATGAGCCTGATATTATGTTTGGGAAAGTGATGAGCATTCCGGACAGTCTCATTTTGCCGTACTTCATTCATTGCACGAGAGTGTCAATGCAAGAAATAGAGCTGTATGCGCGCGGCCTTGCATCAAACAAAATAAGCCCAAGAGACGTAAAAACAGACCTTGCGTATGAAATTACTAAAACCTTCTGGGGTGAGCGTCATGCTGCCGAAGCGCGAAGCTGGTTTATAGCTGTTTTTCGGGATAAGCACATACCAGAAAAAATACAGGAAGCGCGTCTTGGCGGCAATACTATTACTGATGCGCTGATCAGGATCGGCTTTGCCGTCAGTAAAAGTGAAGCACGAAGGCTTATTGAGCAGCGCGGCATTAAAATAGACGGGAAAGCAGCCCTTGATCCGGATATCATAGTACGCCCGGGATCTGTTATCCAGAAAGGAAAACGTCATTTCATGAGGGTTATATAATGCATATTTTTCTCTTTTAATAGCGAATAACTCTTTTTGTTTCCTTTCGTCTTTTTTATAATAAAGGGAGATATTATTGAATATAATAAACCAGAATTTCTCGCCGGTTGGCGGCTGATGTGTGTTCATCGTCAGCGAATCTTTCTGTTTTAAGTAATGTTGTTTATGAACGGATCCAAAATTTTTCTACTGCCGCAATAATCGTGATGATTATTGCATTAATTGCGGGGGCCGGTGCGGGATACTGGTATGGAAATTCCGCTGGAGAGAAAACCGGTAGGGCTGCGGGTATTGAAGAGGGAAAAGAAATTGCCAGACAGGAGGCAGCAAAAAAGCGAAAGAAGAAGCAACTAAAGCCGCAAATCCTTTCTCCGGTGCCGCGGTGAATCCTTTTGAAGAAGGATACAAAAATCCTTTTGGGGAAGTTAAAACAAATCCTTTTGAATAAAGCTTTATGATAAAGACTGCGCCAGCAATCACAGCGTCATATGTTTTTGCTGGGATGTTGTTTTTCAGCTTGCATTGCTGTATGTGATAGCTTTATATAAAGTAAGTTTAAAAACGCTACTTGAAAAAATAAGGAGAACGGAATGGGTGAGAAGGACCAACAATGGTATAGCGAGTTTTACAGGGCAAAAAGGGCGATACAGGAGATTGCCATACACAATGGCAATAACTCCAGTGGGTGTAAATCACCAGCCATTGTGTATCTTTCTATTCACGGTTTTCTGGAAATCGCGGCGTTTATTGAAAATACGCTCCAGGAAGGAAGGCACGGAAAGCGAAAGACCAATGAAATGGTTCGTCTCATCAATCAGTTTGTTGACGGCACCATTACGAAAAAGAGAGAACACGACCTGGCACACGAATATGTTAAGTATCGAAAGCGAGCGGCTTATCAGCGGATGAAAGTGGAAGCCCCCGCATAAAGTCTCTTCCTGGCATTGCTTTTCTTCCTTCCGGCTGAAGTTCGTCTAAGCGCAAAAAGACGTCTTTTGTGGCGACATACATGTCGCCATTTTTTTTAATGAGCGTTCCAGCTTTTATCCCCTTGCTGTTATCGTCGGCAAGCTTCGCTTTTAAAATCTTTATGCGTATTTTCTTTCCGTTGATATTTAGCACAGACCACGAGATTGGCCATAATTTGTACGCCTTTACATAACGGACAATTGCTTCGGCTTCTTTTTGCCAATCTATCTTTCCTTCTGATTTATCAATCGATTTTGTAAAGGTCGCTTCCTTATGATTTTGTTGAAGAGGAGTTATTTTTCTTTCAAACCAACTTGATATTGTTTCTATAAGCAACTTTCCTCCCAGTCCAGCAAGTTTGTGGGAGAGAGTGACTGAGTCATCTTCTTCAAGGATGTTTATTTTTTCCTGTGCAAGTATGGGTCCGTGATCCATTTGTTCGTCCATCAGTATAATCGTAACTCCTGTTTCTTTTTCTCCATGTAACAGCGCTCCCTGTATTGGAGCAGCACCGCGGTATTTTGGCAAAAGAGAAGGGTGTATATTAAGCACCCCTTCGGACGGTATTTGGAGATAATTTTTTTTGAGGATTTTTCCATAGGCGGCAACAATAAAAAGTTCCGGTTTTATCTTGACGAGTTTGTTTGTAAGCAGTTGGTCGTTTAGAACTTCGGGAGCGGCAACTTCTATATTATGTATTAGAGCCCATGTTTTTACCGGAGTTGGTAGAATTTTTTTACCTCTTCCGCGCGCTTTATCCGGCGCTGTGATAATAAGCAGCGGACGTATGTCTGTGTTTTGGAGAAATTCTAATATGGTTACGGCAAAATTCGGGGTACCGAAAAATACGATGCGGCGCTTTGTCATACAGGATTTTCTTTCTTATGATCCAGCAGGGTTATTATTTTCTGGGCTTTATCAATAAATAGTATGCCTTGCAGGTGATCTATTTCATGCTGAAAAAGTCTTGCAAAGAGCCCAGACGCTCCTCTGGTATGTTCCATCCCGTGTTCGTCATATGCGCGAATGGTAATTTTTTCAGCTCTTTTGACCAAACCGTATTTTCCCGGAACACTGAGACATCCTTCATAATCTTCCTTTTTTTTTCTTGATAATTTAACGACCCTTGGGTTTATAAAGACAAAATGTTTCCAATGATGCTTTATATTTTTGGTTTCGTCTTTTTTTCTTTCAAAAAGCGCTTCTTCCGAGGCTATAAAAATCTGTAAAGGTACGCCGATTTGCGGGGCCGCAATCCCTATGCCATCGGATGTTGCAGCTAATGTGTCCGACATGGTTTGGATGGTTTGCTGGATTTCCGGAGAGGTTATTTTATCTAAGTAGACTCTCTCGGCTTTTTCTCTTAAAGTCTTATTCCCGATTTTTACAATTGATTTTTTAGACATTTTTTACTATAGAGTTGAAGCTGGGTCAACAACAATACTGTAGTTGCCTTCGAGGTTTGCCAGCGTCCTTTTTAGATGGTCTTCGTTTTTAACCCATTGATCTAAGGAAACGCGAAGGAAGATGTGCCACCTCCATCTGTCCATTTTTTTTGGTATGAAAGCTTTTACTGATTGTGTGTGGGCGTTGATGTGTTTGAGCAGCATTTCCGCTTGCTGCGCTTGTTTTATAAGCAGTGCTTTATTTTTGTTTTCAAGAACTACTTTTATCATAAGCGAATAAGGGGGAAGATATGCCTTTTTTCGTTCTTGCAGTTCCTTTATGAAGTATCGTTTGCTTTCATGTTTTAAGAACGATTTTATAAGAAGGTGGTCTGTAAGAAAAGACTGCAGCATCAATATCTCACATTTTGCTGCTAACGTTTCTAGTATTCGTAAAACCTGTTCATTTATTCGGAAATCCGGCAGTGTCAGCATATGGTCAACGCTGATTATCGCAATAAACGGAGAGTAGAGCTCTGGTTCTTCAAAAACCATTTCTGTTCCTATCAGTATGCCATGCTTTGTTTGAAGGAATTGCTCAAATATTTTTTTTCTTTCTTTATTGTTTTTTATTGTATCAGCATCAAAACGAAAAACATGTTTTTCCGGAGCAAGTTTTTTCATTTCTTCTTCAAGCCGTTGCGTTCCAATGCCGTACGCTGTCAGATTCCAACTGTCGCATACGGCGCATTGGGTTTCAGCGGACATGGTATGGCCGCAGTGATGACAGATAAAAAATCGCTTTTTATCCTTTTTGTGCAATGTCATCGGAGCTTTGCACGAGGGGCAGTAGAGGGCGGATCCGCAGTCTTTGCACAGAATAAGGGGGCTGTATCCTTTTCTATTTAAAAAGCATATCATTCTGGAATTGCTTTTTTTTATTTCATGCATCAGCGATTCAGATAGAATAGGAAACGCGCCTTTTTTATGTTGTTCTTTTTGCATATCAATAAATATTCTTGTCCCATTCTGACGCGGGTGTCGGGTTTCCTGAAGTTTTACAGCGCCTCGTTTGATATCATAGACGTCATCGGTAAGCGGTGTTATGAGCCCTTCTGCATATGTGATGGTTTTTTCTTCGGTTATGTTCCTAAACACATGCCGTATGTTTATATAAGGAATATGCGGATAACGCATGTGCGGCGATGATGCGTTGTCAAGAATAATGGCGCTAACAGCATGATGCAGGGTTCCGAGTATCACCGGCGTCCCTATAACAAGCAGGCCTTTTTTATTTCTCGCCGCTTCCCAATTTTCAATCAACGTTTTTACTGGGAGTTTAGCATGCAGCATAATTACTTTTTCTGCTTTTGTTTTTAAGTGTTTATAGAAGTATTCTACAAAAGCAATGGTTGGCGTTACAAGCCATACAATATTATTTTTTTGTATGTGATCATTGATAATGTTTTGATATTCTTTAAGTCTTACATTGATACTTCCGGTAACAAGTGTCGGTGTTGTGCTTTTCCTAAGTGAAAATTCTTTTTGCACGTATGGACTCAGTTGTTTGCAGTGTTTGAGGATATAAGAAGGAAAAAAGTGTCTTAGAATAACCCCTTCTTGTTGTACATAGAACTCCGAAAGCTTTTTTGAAATTGTTATAAGATCTGTATGAAAGAACGGCGCATCACATATTATTGAGTGAATGCGTTTTACCTGAAACGGGCTTGTTTTTAAAAATAGCTTTTTTTGTTTAATTGAATCGGTGTGGGCAACTATTGCTAAGACCAGCTTGTTTTTTATGGGAACTGTAATGAGTGCACCGCGCTTCAGATGTAAGGATGAGAAATAGGAAAGCGCCGCTTGCTTGTTGAGCGGATATATTGGTTTTAACGGATATACGGTTACGATAAACACGATTTTATAGTACTATAGGTGCATATCGAATAAAAATTCTTGACATGGCCGGCAAAAACATACATATGGTTGGAATTAAAGGGGTGGGCATGACGGGACTGGCAACCTTGCTGAAGGGCGCCGGTGATACAGTGCAGGGTTCTGATACAGAGGAGGTGTTTTTTACGGACCGAATATTAAAAGACCTTGCAATTCCCGTTTTGCCGTTTAGTGAAAAAAATATAAAAAGCGGCATTGATGAGGTAATTTATTCAACCGCTTACACTCAAAAACACCCTGAACTGAAACGGGCAGCCGTACTTGATATTCCGGTATATTCTTATACCGAGGTGCTTGCGGAGCTTTTTAACAAGAAAAAAGGGATTATGGTAACTGGTACTCACGGCAAAACCACTACCACTGCGGCTCTTGGAAGGATTTTAGAACAGGCCGGTTGGGATCCGACGGTGCTTGTTGGCAGTGAAGTTATCGAATGGAAGCGTACTGCGCGGTTTGGGAAAAGCGAATGGATGCTTATTGAGGGAGACGAATATCAAGCAAAGATGCTTTTGATGCGGCCTTATGCGTTGTTAATTACTAATATTGATTATGACCATCCAGATTTTTATAAAACGCCCAGAGATTATAATGAAGCGTTTAAAAAATTATTCGGTAATTTAAAAGAAGGGGGAAAGGTGGTGATACATGAAGAGATTTTACAAAAAGAAGGTTTCAGAGAGCTTGTGTTGAAAGGAAACATAACAACTTTCAACAAAATAGACTTGCCTTTAGAAAATATTTTTGGGTTTCATAATCTCATGAACGTCTCCGCGGCATATCATATGGCACATCAGTTGGGAGTGGAAGACGATGTTTCAAGGGACGTTATCAGGCGGTTTCGCGGCACCAAAAGGAGACTTGAATATTATACCGCTGCCCATGCTTCGCCTGTGGTGCTTGATGATTATGCGCACCATCCAAAGGAAATCCAAGCTGCGATAGGCGCGATTCGAGAGCGTTATCCGCATCATTATATCATTGCGGTGTTTCAACCTCATACCTTCTCGCGCACTGAGGTTTTTTTGGAGGATTTTGCGTCTTCTTTTTATGATGCAGATGAGATTATTATTCTGGAAGTATACGGATCAGCAAGAGAAAAAAAAGGGAAGGTGGGAGGGATGGATTTGTTCAGAAAGATCCGTGCAAATGGAGGTAATGTTCGCTTTGTAGCCTCAATAAAACAAACAGCAATATTACTCAAAAAGCGCACATGGAGCAGGGATGTTGTTATTGCAACGCTTGGCGCAGGAGATGTATGGAGAGTTGCAAAAGCACTTGCCAGTCGAAGTATATAAAACTTTTTAGAGAAGTTCTGCCCGAATAATGTTCCCATCATCAAGAATATATAATATGCGTTCTTTTGGGTTTAGGAGCGCAATGTTTGGTTTTTTCCCTTTGTATACAGGTGTTATGACATGCCCTCCTCTTCCATCAAGTTCTATAATCATTACTGCATTTTCATAGGTAGCGATTACCGCATCGCGCCTTGGGTAAAATACCGCTTCACGGATCGGTTGATTGCTGTCAATAATTTTTATTGTTGACTCTTTTGTGTAAAAAGGAAGTGTTTGAGGATTTAACCATTCAACCAAAATAGTTCTGCCGTCCCACCATAGGATTTTTTCTTTTTCAGCATCTATATCATAACCATCAGGATTTTCCCGCAACAAAACGGCTTGCGCTGTGGACGGCAGGGTTTCAGGAGCGGGTTGGCTCTTTTCGGGGATTGTTGAAAGAAATTCCTCTTTTTCAGTATCAAAGAATCGTGTTTCTTTCTTTTCTGTAACGACTTTAAGGATTTTCTCGCTTTCCGCTTCAATGGAAATAAAGTTTCCGCGGCTCAGTATTTTCCCATCAACAGGATCTTTTACCATAAGAGCACGGACTTCTGAAACACGTTCTGGTTCTACAACAATATTTTTTTCCCAAGTATGAAATCCTTCCCGTTCAATTCTTATATTGTATGTTGCGGGAGTCAAACTCTGCATGAAAATGCTTCGTGAGATGAGGGCTGTCTTTTTTACAAACTTATTGTTTACAAAAATTTGCACTTCTGTAGACGGAACTGATGCGATAAAAAGGCCTCCCGTTTTTACAATCCCTCCGTCCTTTGACAAACGGTAACCAAGAGAAAACAGCACAATAATCATTGCTGCGATAAAAAAAAGGATGCTGGATATTAGAAAAAGCGTTCTCCTATATGTCCGCGTCATAGTGCCAATGAGAGTATTTTATATATATTATAATGATACATTCCTGTTTCACAAGACAAACTCATATATTTATGCTATGGTAGGTGGATAATATGGCGTTATTTATCAGAAAACTCGGCATTGATCTTGGAACGGCAAATACACTCGTGTTTGTGCCGCAAAAAGGAGTCTGTATTAATGAGCCATCGGTCGTTGCCGTTTCTGTGGGGTCTAAGAAGGTGCTTGCGGTAGGTAATGAGGCAAAAATCATGATCGGGCGCACTCCAGAGAACATTATTGCGTATCGGCCTTTAAAAAACGGTGTTATAGCGGACTATCGGGTAACTGAAGCAATGTTGAATTATTTTATATCTAAGTCGCTGGGACGCTTTAACATTATTAAACCCGATGTCATGGTATCCGTTCCTGCCGGAGTCACCTCAACCGAAAGAAGGGCGGTTGTGGAAGCAGCTATGAAAGCCGGTGCAAAATCGGCGTATGTGGTGAAAGAGCCGATTCTTGCAGCTATCGGGGCGGGCATTCCAATCCACGAGCCGCGAGGGTATATGGTGGTAGATATCGGAGGAGGCACGACCGATTCCGCCGTCATTGCTCTTGGAGGAATTGTAACATCAAATTCTGTAAAAGTAGCTGGTGATAAAATTGATCAGGCCATTGCCGATCATATTAAAGAACATCTCAATCTTGCCATTGGCGAGCGCACTGCAGAGGAAATAAAGATTGCCGTTGGGTCGGCAATACCGGTAAAAGAGGAGTTGGTCTGTACTATTAAGGGGAGGGATATTCTCACTGGGCTCCCGCGAAGTGCTGATATTTCAACCAACGAAGTAGTAAAAGCGATTCAGGGATGTCTTGATGATATCATCCGTTCTATTAAAACCACCTTGCAGAATACGCCGCCGGAGCTTTCGGCTGATATTATATCAGAAAGCATTGTTATGACAGGCGGCGGTTCACTTCTTAGAAATATTGAAGAGCTTGTCTACCGTTCAACCGGCGTTTCAGCGTCTGTTGCAAATGATCCGCTGTTGTGTGTTGCAAAAGGTTGTGGTACGGCGCTTGAGCATCTGGAAGCATATAAAAAGAGCATACTGCTGAAGCGATAGTATGCTCACTCAAGTCCTTAAAAAGACCATAGCAAAACAGCTTTTAAGCGCAAGCATTCCTCATGGGTACTTGTTTATTTCAACTCTTCAAGCTGACCGAGAGCACGTCGCACAAGCAATAATGCAGTTCTTTATCTGTTCAGGAAAAAAGGATGCCGGTAAACTTGCTTATTGCGGGAAATGCTACGAGTGCCGCACATACGGTAAAAACCCGGAACTTTTCGTGGAGTTTCTCAAAAACGAGAACGGGAAAAGCACCATCGGCGTTGAGGCTGTCAGAACAATGAAAAAGCATATTTTTTTAAAGCGTACATCGGGGTGGAACATAGTGTATGTGGCCGATGCCCATAGGCTTTCACGCGAGGCGGCAGGAGCGCTGCTAAAAATACTGGAAGAACCGCCCGCAGGAACACTGTTTATTTTATTATCCTCCAACCTGTCTTCAGTTCCTCAAGTCATGCGTTCCCGCCTGCAAGTATTTTTTCTATTCAATGGACAATCAAAAAGTCCGGCTCTTAAGCAAGCAAACACTTTCCTCTCTTTGCCTTCATATGAAAGACTTGAGCAGTTGAAGAAGTTGTCTGAAAACAAGGAAAAAGCAGGCACGCTTTTGACAGAACTTATTATGTTGTTTGAAAAAAAACTGCATGAATATGTTGCAACTGATCGTTTCGGTGACAGAGAATTTCTTCAAATCAGCAAGCGCCTTTCTCTGGCGTGCCATGCGTTATATATTATGGAGCATACAAATACGAATCCGGGACTCTTGCTTGAGGAGTTTTTGTTTTCATGTGAATATTTATAAGAATTTCTGCAATGCAAGATATGCTAAGCCATGTAAAGGGGGAGTTAGAAGATATTGTACAATATCTTCTCAAAGATATTGGATCTCTCCGCGCCGGTCGTGCAACGCCTGCATTAGTCGAAAATATAAAAGTAAAGGCGTATGAAAATGTTTCAGAGTTAAAGCATGTTGCCTCCATTTCTACGCCTGATCCTAAAACAATTTTTATCCAGCCTTGGGATAAAGCGCTGCTTGATCCGATTCAACATGCTTTGAAGGAAGCGAATCTCGGTATGTTGCCTGCGGTGCAGGAGGGGAGAATTCTTCTCATACTTCCTTCTCTTACCAGTGAGCGAAGGGAGGAATTTATGAAGGTATTGGGAAAAAAAATTGAGGATGCTCGTGTCAAAGTGCGTCAAAAGAGAGATAAGGCAAAAAATCTTATCCAGACCGCTGAAAGAAATAAAGAGATTTCGGAGGATGAAAAGTTCCGTCTTCATAAAGAGCTCCAAAAAATTATTGATGAATATTCCGATGCCATCAACAATATCGAATCTCAAAAAATGAGAGAAATAGAAGGATAGTATTAATTATGTTGTTTGCTGTTTTTCTTTTCCTTGTGGTATTTTCTCTGCTTGTTCTTACCCACGAGTTTGGGCATTTTATCGTTGCGAAGAAAAGCGGTGTGCAAGTAGAGGAGTTTGGCTTCGGGTTTCCTCCGAGGCTTTTCGGCGTCAAGAAAGGCGAGACATTGTATTCTCTTAATTTGCTCCCCCTTGGCGGATTTGTTCGTTTAGAAGGAGAGGAAGACATAGCGGGAGGGCCAAGAAGTTTTGCAGCGCAGTCAGCCGGAAAACGCTCATTCATTATCGTGGCGGGAGTCGTTGCAAACGTTATTACGGCCTTTATGCTATTTTCGTTGGTACATTGGCTGGGAAGCCCGATTATTATTCAAGATGATACCCCTTTACCCGCAGGTGTTCGCGATATTGTGGTGCGTGTCGTTGAAGTGTTTCCTCATTCGCCGGCCGCAGAACATGGGCTTATGTTTGGTGACGTTATATATGCGTTTTCAGCAAAAGACCAGCGCGTCTTCATACATTCAATGAAGCAGGTTCAGGATTTTATTGATGCGCATAAAGGGGAAGAAATAACAGTAGTAATTAAACGCGGTAAAGAAATAGAAAATGTTCTGATAGTCCCCAGAGAAAATCCGCCTCAAGGTGAAGGCGCTATTGGTATTGCTATGCTGCAGACCGGTTTGGTTAGTGCGCCATGGTATGAAGCGTTGTTTTTAGGCTTAAAGACAACGCTTGTCAGTTTGGGCGCTATTGTTCGGTTTCTGGGCACATTTTTCCTGTCGTTGTTTGGTGGTTCGCCCATTGATGGCGGGATTGCTGGCCCTGTTGGAATAGCAACAATCGTTGTAGATACAGAGCGTCTCGGGCTTTCGTATCTATTTCAGTTGGTAGCGTTGCTTTCTGTCAACCTGGCCGTCTTAAATGTCCTTCCTATTCCGGCGCTTGATGGGGGAAGGTTGTTTTTCATTCTTATAGAGAAAATAAGGGGGGCGCCGCTTGCGCCTCATATTCCCAGAATTATTCACTCTATTGGCTTTATTGTGCTGATTGGGTTGTTGCTGATTGTGACCTATTGGGATGTTGTACGCTTTTTGTAAGCAGACCGTTTTTTAATTTAGCCTAGGGGCGGTTTTGATTTTTTCAATTTTCGGTGCTACCATACGCCTATGTTGCAGTCGAAATTGTTCGCCAAAACGCTTCATGAGGATCCGAAAGATGAAATTTCAATAAATGCAAAACTGCTTTCACGCGCGGGATTTATTCATAAGCTGATGGCGGGAGCGTATCAATATCTTCCGCTTGGCTTAAGAACGCTTGTAAATATTGAAAACATTATAAGGGAGGAAATGAACAAACTCGGCGCCAACGAAGTGCTCATGCCCGCGCTGCATCCAAAGGAATATTGGGAGAAAACGGGGCGATTTCACGGGTTTGATGCGTTGTTTAAAGTGGTTTCTCATTTTGATAAAGAATTCGCGCTTGCCCCAACACACGAGGAATCTATTGTTCCGCTTGTTCAACGCTCCCCCCTTTCTTATAAAGATTTCCCGTTCGCGTTATATCAGATTCAGACAAAGTTTCGGGATGAACCTCGGGCAAAGTCCGGGTTGCTGAGGGGAAGAGAATTTCGCATGAAAGACTTGTACAGCTTTCATATAAGCGAGGAGTCGCTTCATACATACTATGAACTGGTAGCAGATGTCTATACGCGGCTTTTCTTAAGGCTTGGCCTGAAAACATTGCGAGTGAAGGCTTCTGGGGGCACATTCTCAAAATATTCTGATGAATTTCAAGTTGTGGTGCCCACAGGGGAAGATGTCATTTTTGTTGCGGATAGCGGCGAGGCGTTCAATGGTGAGCTTATGCCGCAACATCTAAGGTCTAAGGAAGTCGGATCTATCGTTGAACATGAAGGGAAAAAGTGGGCGGTCCGGAAGAGCACGGAGGTCGGAAATATATTTAAGTTATACACGAAGTATTCCAAACCGTTTGATCTTTCCGTCTTGTTAAAAGACGGGGCAAAAGGCGAGATACTGATGGGATGTTATGGTATTGGATCATCGCGTATTATGGGAACTGTCGTTGAGGTGCATCATGATGAACGGGGTATTATATGGCCCCAGCAAATTGCTCCATTCCAAGTGCATCTTCTTTCCCTTGCCGATGCAGGCAAAGCGGCAGAGTTCTCCAAGACACTGTATGAAAGGATTGTTGATATGGGGGTGAGTATTCTTTATGATGATCGCTCTGATCGTACTGCGGGTGAAAAATTTGCAGACGCTGATTTGATTGGAATTCCTATAAGAGCCGTTGTTTCGGAGCGGACGACCACAGCAGGGAAGGTAGAGATAAAGAAAAGATCGGAAGATACTATACGGTTGTTGTCCGAGCAGGAGCTGTTTGAAGTTTTACTAAAAAAATAACAATATGTTTAATTCGTTATTTAGTATTTTTTCAAACGACATAGGCATTGACCTCGGGACCGCTAATACACTGGTATACGTTGCTGGTCGTGGAATTGTTATTAATGAGCCTTCTGTGGTTGCTGTGAATCAAAAAACCGGCAAAGTCGTTGCGGTTGGGTCTGATGCAAAACGAATGGTTGGCAGAACTCCATCACACATCGTCGCCCACAGGCCACTGATAGAAGGTGTGATTTCTGATTTTGAAATAACGGAGGAAATGATTATGCATTTTATACATAAAGTGCATGGCAGTTATGTCCGGCGGCTGGCGCGTCCGCGCGTTGTTATTGGCGTGCCGTCCGGCATTACAGAAGTAGAGCGCAAAGCAGTTATTGATGCGGCAAAATCAGCTGGCGCTCGGCAAGTGTTTTTGATCGACGAACCCATGGCGGCAGCAATTGGCGTGAGACTTGAAGTCCAGGAACCTGTTGGCAATATGATTGTTGATATTGGGGGGGGTACGAGTGATATAGCGGTGATATCCCTTGGCGGCATTGTTGCTTCAAAAAATCTCCGCGTTGCCGGAGATCGAATGAATGCGGATATTATAGATTTTGCAAGAAACGAATTTAAGATCGTTATAGGAGAACGAACTGCTGAAGATCTGAAAATTGCCATTGGTTCCGCGGTTACCCAGAGTGAAGAACTGGAGGCAACAATGCGCGGACGGGATCTCATTTCCGGCCTTCCAAGGGAAGTGCTTGTGACGGACGCGGATGTCAGGGAAGCGCTTAAAAATTCAGTGCATGCATTGGTAAAATCAGTCAAAGAAACAATCGAAGTTACCCCGCCGGAGCTGGTGGCCGATATCATACACAGGGGCATTGTGTTGGTGGGAGGAGGATCGCAGCTGCGCGGACTTGATATACTTTTTGAGAGAGAAACAAGAATTCCAGTACATGTTGCTGATGATCCGGTAACAGCTGTTGTGAGAGGGACAGGGATTGTTTTGGAAGATATTGACCATTTAAAAAATGTCTTAATTGACGAAACTTCTGAAGAGGTCTCGTTTACATAATACGTGTGATATATGGGGCGGCCCAAAAATATCAGAATCTTTTTTGGTTTTTTTATAGCGGCGCTTCTTTTCAGTTTCATCATCAATATTCTTGCGCCTATGCGCTCCTTAGCGCTTACGTTTCTTTCCACCCCTCTTGTTGGCGCTGGATATGTATGGTCTGGGATTATTGAGCAATTTTCCCTGCTTGGTGCTGGAAAGCGCAGTGGGATTATTGAGCTTAAAAAAGAAAACACTTATTTAAAAATTAAAAGTATGAGAGATGAAGTTAGAATAAGCGAATATCAATCTCTTGATGCTGAAGTATCCACTCTACAGATAACACACGATGTTATTCCAGCTTCTGTGATGTTCAAGCGTCTTGACAGCTTTGCTCACACAGCTCTTCTAAACAAAGGACATACTGATGGCGTCTCCAGCGGAAATATTGTTTTTTATAAAAACGCGCTTTTAGGTTTCATACAGGACACCAGCGGTCATTCCAGTACAGTGAAATTCGCTTTTGCTCCTTTTACGGAAATGAACGGCATCCTTGCCGGCCCGGGGGTTCCGGTGATACTTGAAGGGAAGGGAGCTGGTTTTTATATCACAAAAGTGCCTCGAGGCGTTACAGTAGATATCGGCGAGATCGTGGTGAACAATATAGCTGATAGTTTCATTATCGGTGAAGTTGTATCTATAAAAGATGAAGTTACAACCCCGTTTTTGGAATTACTGGTGAGAAGTCCGATTAATGCAGACATTATTAAGGAAGTATTTATAGGAAAATAGCATTATGTTTGCTTTAATGCCGATCGTCATTTATATTCTGGCGGGGCGTGTGAAAAAGAGCATAGTAATTATATTAACGGTTATTGCGGCGTTTTTTTTAGAAACACTTTCACCATTTCCGTTTGGTGTCGAGGTGCTAAGCATTACTGTTGGGCTTATGGCGGCCTATAAAGCTTGTACAATCATTGGGCAAAGATATGTTTTGCATAACGTTTTCATTTTTCTTTTTGGTGTGTGGTGTTATGTTTTCGTAAAAACAATTGCAGTGATGGTCCTTGTGTTGGGTCCCTTGCCCGGCAATTTTTTGACGGTCGCGGTCAGAGGGGGCGTTATGGCAATTGAATATACTTTACTCCTTCTGCTTTTCTTGCTTTTATTGTTATTGAGCAACAGCTTTTTCCGTGTTTCCATTTTCAACAAGAAAGAATAAACGCGGGAAGTTAAATCTCCACATTGCCTTTGATGAAGTGTTGGTGGATGCTTCATTGCACGGCTCAATTGATGAGGCCAAACCCGCCTCAATACTGGAAAAGCCGTTTTCAAGGTTTTCATTCTTTCTATTCTTTACCTTTATCATTTTTTTGCTTGTTTTTTTGTTGACTCGTGTATCGTGGCTTACTCTGTTGCAAGGAGAGGCATACGCAAAGAGGGCGGCGTCAAACAGCATCCAGAAAACAGTGTTTTCTCCGCCGCGAGGTCTTATCTATGACAGAAAAGGCCGTATTATAGTTGAAAATCGATGGGTGTCGCATGAGAATGAAATACAACGGACCATACACGATGACGTCGCGTTTTCTCATGTGATAGGGTTTGTTGGCCTTCCGGCATTAGAGGACGTGGAAAAAGATTTAGAGCTTTATAATTTTTCGGCAGTTGGGCGGGATGGTGTTGAATATTTTTACGACGAATATCTCAGAGGAGAACTCGGAGAACAACTCCAAGAAGTTGATGCTGATGGCATTGTGGTATCTGAAGGGATTATTCGTGATGCTGTGCCCGGGAAAAGTATTGTGCTTACTTTAGATGCAGAATTCCAAAAATTTGCATATGAAGCATTGTCAAAAACTGCTGCGGAACGGGGATTTCAGGGTGGCGCTTTGATTGTCTTTGATGTTGTTTCCGGAGAGGTGTTTGCCCTTATAAGTATCCCAAGCTTTAATGTCAATCTTTTTTCGGGAGGAATTTCTTCAGAAGAATTCAAGAAGCTTCTCGAAAACCCAAGCAATCCTTTTTTTAACAGAGCCATTGCGGGAAACTATCCGCCGGGATCCGCAATAAAACCGTACATTGCTGTTGCCGCTTTGACTGAAAATATTATAACTGCAAATAAACAGATCTTTAGTTCTGGCTCAATATCGATTCCTGATCCATATTATCCCGGCAGGAGTACTGTTTTTAAAGATTGGCGCGCTCACGGTTTTGTTGATATGCGGCGCGCGCTCGCTGTTTCATCAAATGTATATTTTTACGCCATTGGCGGCGGATTTGGTGATGTGAAGGGGTTGGGGATTAAGAAAATACGCGAATGGCTGTACCGATTCGGTTTCGGGTCTGTTACCGGCATTGATCTTGCCGGAGAGAAAACAAGCGTTGTGCCCGGACCTGATGAGAAACAGTTTTTGCATCCGAGCGATCCAATTTGGCGAATTGGAGATACGTATCACGTTAGTATTGGTCAAGGAGATGTTTTGGCTACGCCCATTCAAGCCGCTCGTGCTATTGGAGGATTAGCAAACGGTGAGTATTTACCAACACTGCATCTTCTAAAAAAGGTAGTAGATGATGATATGACGGCCATAAAGGAATGGACAGGCACTCCCGTTTTGTTACATTTAAACAAAGATGAACTAAAAATTGTTCATGAAGGGTTAAAACTCGCGGCTCTTGAAGGTACGGCAAGTGCTCTCGGCTCTCAAGAGATTCCTGTTGCTGTAAAAACCGGTACAGCACAGGCAGCAGAGAAAAATCGTACCCATTCCTGGCTCGTGGGGTTTGCGCCTTCCCAAGAGCCGAAACTTGGTATGGTGGTATTTTTAGAAGCAGGACCAAGTGAAAATCAGGTCGGAAGCGTCTTTGTCGCGTTGCAGCTTTTGAACTGGATTTCGGAACACGGAGGAATTGCTGAACTGACAGATTAATTGGATGTGTATAAAGGGAATTCATAATTTCCATGAAAAAGGCGATGTGTACGAAGTATATATGGTATAATTGACCTTGTAATTCCAATAAAGTATAATGTCCGAATTAAATACTACTATGGCACAAAAGAAACGAAAACAACAAGAATATGCCTCTGAAGAAGAAGAATATATTTCAAAAGAGGGGTATGAAGCATTACGGCAGGAGCTGGAAGAACTAAAAAACGAGCGTCGCGTGGAAATAGCGCAGAAGCTGAAGTTTGCAAAAAGTCTCGGGGATTTATCAGAAAACGCTGAATATAATCAGGCAAAAGAGGAACATACCATTAATGAAGCAAAAATAGCGCAACTGGAAGATTTTTTATCTCGCGCTACGATTATAAAAAAACCGCCCCCTGCAGACAGAGTTGGAGTTGGCAGCACTGTTATTGTAAGCAGTAAGATGGGACTTGAGCGTTATACAATTGTCGGAACGCACGAAGTCGATATCGCTACCGGCAAGGTTTCAAATGAATCGCCGTTTGGAAAAGCGTTCTTGGGCAAGATAAAAAAAGATACCGTTGTTGTGAGAACTCCAAAAGGGAACATTGAGTATTCCATTGTTGACATCTGTTGATGATTGATCGTTTCTATTATGTCTCTGGAAGAAATTCGTAATATCAGGCTGGAGAAACTTTCACGCTTAAAAGAAGTATTTGGTTCGGTTTATCCCGCTAATGTAAACCGTACTCATGATATTGGAGAGGTTCTTTTCCATTTTACGAAATTAAAAAAGCAGAAAAAAAAATTAAGTATTGCCGGCAGAATTCGCAGTATCCGAACTCATGGCGGTTCTGTTTTTTTTGATCTTGAAGATAGCGAAGTTCGTCTTCAATGTTATATAAAAAAGAATACTTTGGGTGAGCGATTACATGAACTTTTTACCGACTCCATTGATATCGGAGATTTTGTAGGTGTGAGCGGTTTATTATTTACCACTAAAAAAAAAGAGAAGACGCTGTTGGTAACTGATTGGTGGCCGCTTGCAAAAAGTGTAAGGCCTCTCCCCGAAAAGTGGCATGGAATTCAAAATGTTGAAGAACGGTTTAGAAAAAGAGCCCTTGATCTTTTAATGAATAAAGAGAGCCGTGAAAGGTTTCTAGAGCGAACAAAAATTATAAAATCGCTAAGAGATTTTTTAGATGGCAATGGCTTTTATGAAGTCGAAACGCCGATTCTTCAGCCTCTCTATGGAGGCGCCCTCGCGCGCCCGTTCACCACTCATCACCATGCCCTTGATATGGATTTATATCTTCGTGTTGCGCCGGAGCTGTATTTAAAGCGGCTTATGGTTGGAAATCTTCGCCGTGTGTATGAAATAGGGAAATGCTTTCGCAATGAGGGAATTGATGTTCTTCATTCGCCGGAATTTACTATGCTGGAGGGTTATATGGCATTTGAACACTATGAATCATTAAAAGTTCTTATGGAAAAGATGATAATGGCGGCGGTAAAAGAAGTGAAAAAGAAAAACAGCATTGTGTTTGACGGCAAGACTATTACGTTTAAAAAACCGTTTCGGACGATGACATTTTCTGAATCGATTAAACGATACGCCCTTCTGCCGAACATTGAACATATGAATACTGAAGAACTTCTTCTTGTTTCAAAGCAGTTTGGCGTTGAGATGAACCGAGTCTATTCAAGAGGGAAGATATTAGATGAGATTTTTAAAAAAGTCGTAAGAAAGCATCTTATTGAGCCGACATTTATCACAAACCATCCGATAGATATATCTCCCTTTGCGAAAATGTCCGGTCAATTTCCCGAAACAGCGTTGAGGTTCCAGCTTATCGCAGGAGGCATAGAACTGATCAATGCATACGCCGAGATTAACGATCCCATAGAACAGCGTAGCCGCCTTATAAAACAAGAGCAGATGTTTAAAGAGGGCGATGAAGAAGTTTCCAGAATGGATGAAGATTACATAGAAACACTTGAATACGGCATGCCGCCGACAGCTGGTTTTGGCTTGGGTGTAGACCGTTTGGTGCAGCTTTTAACCGATACGCATAACATTCGTGATGTAATCCTTTTCCCAACGCTCAAACCCTTATGATATGCAACCCATACATCTCATAAGGGTTTTCTTTTTATATTGACTGCTCATAAAGCGAGATATTGGTTCCTTTATGGCAGGAAAGGAACCCATGTGGATAAACGTCATAGAATTCCTTATTCTATGGCGTTTTTTATTTATATAAAAACACTTTACAAATGTTTAAAAAGTGGTTTACAATGTTAATAAAGTGGTAAATTGTGGATAAATCTGTGGATAAAGTGGATAAGTCAAGATATGAGGCAAATTTCACCTTCCCAGAAATGAAATGCTCATTATCGGTCTAAAAACACGGACATGCTTATTGGAGAATACAAACACAGTATTGATAAGAAAAGAAGAGTTTCTATTCCGGCAAAAATGCGAAAAGTACTGGGAGACAGAATAATCATCACAAGAGGCCTTGATCAGTGTTTATTCATATATTCCATTGAAGAATGGCAAGCCATAGCACAGAAACTAAGTCATCTTTCAATTGGTCAACCCAAGATTCGTCAATTTGTGCGAATAATGCTTTCCGGGGCAGGGGAATCTGAAATTGACAGTTTAGGAAGAATCCTTATTCCTGAACATTTAAAAAATTATGCCAGTCTTAACAAAAAAGTTGTCATTACCGGTGTTTATACAAGAGCGGAGATCTGGGATGAGGAAAAATGGAATCAGTATAACTCCACTTCAGAAAAAAGAGCCGATGAGCTTGCCGAAGAACTTGGCCAACAGGGCCTGTATTAGTGTAGATGTGGTTGAATGTGAGTGTTGTGCAAGACGAGCTTCATACGCCGGTAATGCAAAAAGAAGTTATTTATTTTTTAGACCCCAAACCAAATGAAAATTTTATAGATGCGACCATTGACGGCGGCGGGCATGCAAGAATAATTTTAGAAAAAATAAAGCCAAATGGAAAAGTATTGGGTATTGAACAAGATGAAAGCATTATCCCGTTCATTCCGGAAAACGACAATTTAATTATCGAAAACAATAACTATATACATATGAAAAGCATTATCAAGAAATATGGAATCCAACCCATAAAGGGCATATTGTTTGATTTAGGGTTAAGTTCTTTTCATGTTGAGCGATCTCAAAGAGGGTTTTCATTTAAGAAAAATGAGCCGCTTGATATGCGTTTTTCAAAAGACATTGATATGATGGCTGCGGATATTGTAAATTCTTCAGACTATCAGACAATCAAAACAATTTTGAAAACATATGGGGAAGAACAATTTGCCCCGCAGATCGCAAAAGCTATTTGTCATGCGAGGAAAAAAGGAAATATTCAAACCACGTTTGATCTGGTGGATATTATCAAAGAAGCCGTGCCTCAATGGTATAAAAGAAAAAAAATTTACTTTGCAACCAAAACATTTCAGGCGCTTCGAATAAAAGTCAACAAAGAACTGGAAAACCTTCGCCAAGGACTTCAAGCCGCATGTCATGTCGTTGGTAAAGGAGGAAGAGTAGTAGTCATTTCATTTCATTCGCTTGAACATAGAATAGTGAAAGAAACATTTAAAGAGTACGAAAAAAATGCTTTTGGAAAAATAATTACGAAGCATGCAAAACGGCCAACTAGGAGCGAGGTCATGATAAACGCAAGGGCGCGCTCGGCGTTGCTTCGAGTATGGGAACGACTATGAAAAAGCGCATCATACCGGCGAAAACGCTCACGGGAATTATTCTCATTATTGTGCTGATCATGTTATGGTTGTTTCAAATACAACAAGGGATGGTGATCGCTTTAGACTTAAAAGAAAAAAAATCGGTCTTACATGAAACATCGTTGGTGTCAACCGCCGCTGAAGCTGAATATATTGAATTATCAACAACAAAAACCACGATATATCTTAAAAACACAGACCTTGTGCAGGAAACAAAACCAGTATTTGTGAGAAGAACGCATAGATTCGGTTTTCTTTCCGAATCTTCAAATTGAACCTGCTTTTTTCTTATTTTTTTCTTTTAAAAAGGTTTAAATATAAATGAGACCGGCACGGATTAACATCATTCAGTGGATTTTCTTACTGGTGTTCGTCGTCATTCTGGGCCGCCTTGTATACTTGCAGGTTTTACACAAAGAGCAATACAAGGCACTTTCTCATAATCAACAGCAGGAACAACACAGTCCCTTAAAAGAACGGGGACGAATTTATTTTCAAAGCAAAGACGCTCTTTTTCTTGCGGCAACTGAAAAGCCTTTCTACGTGCTTGCCATTAATGCCCGGGCAGTAAAAGATCCCGATAGAGTATATGCTCATCTCAGTAATTTTTTTAAGATTGATAAAGACGTGTTTTATAAAAAAGCCTTGAAGGATGATCCGTTTGAGATTATTCTGCGGAGGGTAAACGCTGAAACAAAAGCATTGGTTGAAAAGGACGCTCCGGAGGGCATTGTATTTATTACAGAAAATCTTCGCTATTATCCGGGAGAATCGCTCGCGGCGCACGTACTCGGCTTTGTGGGTTCCGGTGAAGAAGGCATGAAAGGAAGATATGGCGTTGAACAGTACTATGACAGTTTGCTAAGCATGAATGGTTCAGCGCTCAATATGAGCCGCAACAACGGCGGCATTGCTTCGTTTTTTAAAAACCCCATTACCTATAAAAGCGGCGGGGGAGACTTAATATTGACCATTGATATTGCCGTACAGACCACTGCTGAATATATCCTGGAACAAACACTTCAAAAATGGGAATCGGAAAGAGGAGGCATCATTGTCCTTAATCCCACGACCGGCAGGATTATCGCCATGGCAGCTTACCCAACATATAACCCCAATGAGTATTATGATACGGAAAATGTCGGTGTTTTTGTAAATCCGCTTACACAGCATATTTTTGAGATGGGATCGGTTTTTAAACCAATCACCATTGCCGCAGGTATTGATAAGGGGGTCATTACGCCGGATACGACATATTTTGATGCAGGGAAAATAGAAATTGATGATTATATAATAAAAAACTTTGACGCGAAAGGCAGAGGGTATATTGATATAAGGCAGGTATTGTTGAATTCGCTCAATACCGGCGCTGTATTTGTCGCGCAAGCATTGGGAAAGGAAACATTTAGAGAATATGTCAGAGCGTTTGGACTTGGAGAAAAAACGGGCATTGATCTTATGGGAGAAGTTGCTGGCAATATCCAAAATCTCAATTCTCCCCGTTCTATTGAGTACGCGACGGCTTCCTTTGGGCAGGGGATTAGTGTATCCCCAATAGGAATCACCATGGCTCTCTCTGCGGTTGCCAATGGAGGAAATTTGCTAAAACCGTATGTTGTGGAGAAAATACAAACACCTGAAGATAAGACGCATCATTCTTCTATGGAAATAAAAAGAAGGGTTATTTCAGAAGAAGCTGCCCGTACTGTTACGCGGATGATGGTGGATATTGTTGATGAAAAACTGTATGACGGTAAAGCGGCAATACCCGGATACTCTGTTGCTGCGAAAACAGGCACGGCGCAAGTTCCATTAAAGGAATCAAGAGGATATTCTGAAGATTTTATCCATTCTTTTGTTGGTTTTGCTCCCGCCTTTGATCCACATGTATTTATATACATGTATATTGAAAGGCCGGTTGGCGTACGGTATGCTTCCCAGTCGCTCACAGAGCCCTTCAGGGAACTTATGCAATTCGTGCTTTCATATTATGAAATTCCGCCTGACAGATTATGATAAAAATCTTTAAGAAAATTATTTTGTGGATCTTGCACATTGAAATGAAAATAGTGCTTTTTCGGTTTAAGCCTTCAATTATCGGTGTGACCGGAAGTGTGGGGAAAACATCCGCGAAAGAGGCGATTTATACGGTATTAAAAAGCCGCTATAAAGTCGCGAAAAGCCCAAAAAGCTATAATAGTGAAATCGGAGTCCCTTTGGCAATGTTAGGCCTCCCAAGCCCTTTTCGCTCGCCGATGGGATGGTTTATAAATATTTTTGCGGGACTGATAAGAGCGTTCTCTTTTAAACCATATCCCGAAATATTTGTGCTGGAGATGGGCATTGATCGTCCCGGAAATCTTGACATGTTGCTTAAAATTATTCGTCCTTCTACTGCGGTTATAACAGCAATTGGGGAGGTTCCGGTGCATGTTGAATACTTTCAGAGCCCGCAGGAAGTCATTGATGAAAAATCAAAGATTTTGCGGCCGCTTGATATGTATGGGTATGCCATTCTCAATTTTGATGATCCTGCGGTGCGTGGGCTGGCGGATAAGACGCCGGCAATTGTTTTAACGTATGGTTTTGATGAAAAAGCTCACGTACAGGCTTCAAATTATGCGGTTACTTTAAAAAAAGAGGAAGGGCATTTGATTCCTTTGGGAATCACGTTCAAACTTATCTATAAAGGAAATGTTTTGCCTATACGCATCTCGGGAGTTATAGGAAAACAACATGTCTATGCCGCGCTGGCTGCGGCGGCTACGGGTATTTCACGGAACATAAATCTTCTTGAAATCGGAGAAGCGCTTTCCCATTATGAAGCGTCTCCGGGACGTTTAAAACTCATTGAGGGTATGAAACATTCCATCATTTTAGATGACACGTATAATGCTTCGCCACTTTCTATGAAAGCTGCTCTGGAAGTGCTTGAGGAACTGCCGACTCACGCAAAAATAGCGGTGCTTGGGGATATGTTGGAGATAGGTAAATACACCGTGCAGGAACATCGCGCAATTGGCGTAAAAGCGGGCACTGTTTGTTCTTTATTGCTTGTTGTGGGAACGCGCGCCAAGTTTATAGCGGAAGGAGCAATTACAGCGGGAATGGATAAAGAAAAGATTTTTGAATTTTCAAATTCCAACGAGGCCGGGAAAAAACTCCATGAACTGATAAGCAGGGGGACGATTGTGCTCATTAAGGGTTCACAGGCGATGAGGATGGAAAAAATAACTGAAGCGGTTATGGCGGATCATACACAAGCAGAAACGCTTCTTGTGCGTCAGGAGTCTTATTGGAAAAAAAAGAACCTACACATTCATGCTTAGATTCATTGATAGGTTTCGCCTTTTTATCGGCAAAAAAGGCTTTACGCTTCTTGAGGTGTTAATAGTGATTTCAATTACTGCCATTATCGCAGGGATGATCTTTGTCACGTTAAATCCGCTGAAAAGGTTTCAGGAAGGGCGCAATGCCAGAAGAATTACAGACCTTATGCAAATACGGCGTGCTTTGGAAATTTACAATGTGGACGTTGGTGGCTACCCCTTCAGCAACTTTACTGCACCAAATGGTTACTGTGACTCAAGCCTTGGCTGGTTTCAATCAAATTCTCCCTCTGATCATTGCTATATCGGTCCTTTAGGGCCGGGGTCTAATCCTGGCCAACCAGTCCCCGGCGATTATTGGTATTCAACGAGCAACCTGCAACCGTTGGTTGTTAATGGACATATCAGCAGGTTACCGACCGATCCATCAGGCGCTGGCGCTAAAACACACTATTACATGTATAAACCCTGCAAAGACGGCAGGGGATATTTACTGCGGGGAGTATTGGAAAATCCCTTACGGCCGCACTGGGTGTTTACTCACCAAAACCTTATGATGGATAAGGATAATAACGGAACGATTACTGCTGGAGAGTTAACTGCTTATAAAACATGTGAGGGGGCAAATTTATCCACTTTCCCTGAATGCATTCATGCGGACTGGGACGGTGATGGGGATGTGGACATTGCCGATACCGCGCTTGGAGCCCCTTTTGCGGGTAAGGCAACATGTTCGTAAATAATGTTCAAATTTGAAATCTGGGAGAAAAGCGTGTATATTTTATACTGTAGTAGTTTACTCCTCTTTCAAAATCTCTTAAAACAAAATCATTTTTATTTTCACCAAGTGAGAAATGTTGATGGCGCATCCGTTTATCCGTTCAATGTATGGCCCTTTCGTCTAGTGGTTAGGACGCATCCCTCTCACGGATGAAACAGGGGTTCGACTCCCCTAGGGGTCACAGGATTCAATGTAATGGACGGATAACAGAAACACGGGCTCAATTCCTGTGTGCGTCAACATATTGTCTTCTCATAAGCAATGTGAAGTGCGGTTTCATTCGCTTAAGGGCTATGTAAAGAATATACTTAAAATATGGATACCCATCTTATTCGGCAATGTCTTATCTTGTCATGGCCGGTTTTAGCGTGAAAGAGATAGGTTTGCTGTTTCTTCATTTTATTTAATGCAAAAAAAGGAGGACGGATTTACATTGTTGGAATTGTTAATTGTTATAACGATCCTTGCCTTGTTGGCGAGCATTATTACGCCTTCGGTAAGCGGTTTCCGGTCAAAAGCAAGAGACACAAGAAGAATTTTAGATCTTAGAGAGATACGAAAAGCACTGGAATTTTATCACAATGATCAAAATAACTACCCCTTCAGCAACTTTACCCAACCCTATTATTACTGTGACTCAAGCCTCGGCTGGTTTCGATCATCTACTGTCGGTGACCATTGCGACATTGGTCCTTTAGGGCCGGGGAGTAGCGCAGGCCCGTCCCCCGGAGATTATTGGTATTCTTCAAGCAACTTGCAACCGTTGGTTGATGCTGGATATATCAGCAAGTTACCGACCGATCCATCAGGCGCTGGCGCTAAAACACACTATTACATGTATAAACCCTGTAAAGACGGCAGGGGATATTTACTGCGGGGAGTATTGGAAAACCCCTTGCGGCCGTACTGGGTGTTTACTCACCAAAACCTTATGATGGATAAGAATAATGATCATGATGGAAATATTACTGTTCAAGAGTTAAACGATTTTCGTACAACATGTGAGGGTGCAGATTTGACTGCTTTTCCTCAATGTATTGATGCTGACTGGGATGGCGATGGGGATGTGGACAGCGCCGATACCGCGCTTGGAGCCCCTTTTGCGGGCAAGACGACCTGTTCGTAAAGAATGTTTAGCATAAAATTTGCAATACATATTTATGATCTGGATTGATGGAACATTAAGACCAGAAAGCAAAGCAAGAATCAGTTTGCTTAGCCATTCGTTACACTACGGGACGGCGGCATTTGAAGGAATCAGATTTTATAAAACCAAAAGCGGAAGCGCGGTGTTTCGGCTGGACGAACATATAAAGCGTCTTATATATTCTGCCCATTCCTTTGGGATGAAACCAAGATGGATAGCTTCAAGTATCAAAAAAGCTGTTATTGATACCGTAAAAGCCCAAAAACTGCAAACCGGCTACATAAGACCCATTATGTTCTATGGTAAAAGCGCTCTTGGAGTTCATCCTAAAAAAAACAAAAGTGCATCTGGCAGTCATAGTGCTTCCATGGGGAAAGTATTTAAAGAAACAGATAGTAAAGATAAAAACAGCAAACATAAGGCGTTTTAGTCCGATGTCTTTTAACCCAAACGCGAAAATAAGCGGACCGTATGTCAATTCTGTTTTAGCCCACCTTGAAGCGAGAAAAGCCGGTTATGATGAGGCATTGCTGCTTACCCAACAAGGTTTTGTGGCGGAAGGTTCCGGAGAAAACATTTTTATAGTGCGAAACGGCGTCTTATGCACTCCGCCCCTCGGCAACATTTTGCCGGGTATTACAAGAAATGCCGTTATACAAATTGCAAAAGATTTAAAAATACGCGCAAGAGAAAAAAAGTTTCACCTGAAGGATTGCTATAAAGCCGACGAATGTTTTCTTACGGGCACTGCTGCGGAGGTGACGCCGGTTGGAAAAATAGACAAAAAAATTATCAATAACGGTAACATCGGTCCGGTTACGTTAAGAGTAAAAACATATTTTGAAGAAATTGTAAAAGGGGAGAGGAAGGCATATAAAAAATGGCTGACATATGTTCAATAACATGTATGAAGCGCATTCATACAGATAGCGCGGGCTTGCCATTGAATACATAAGCAGCTATTGTTGGGATATGCCGTCTCTAGGAGGAGAAATCATTGGCATTGATGATTTACATTTCCGACGGGATCGTTTGGGGAAAATTGTTGTTGCAAGCGGCGGATTTGATCCCATACATCCGGGCCATATCAGCTATCTTCAGGAAAGCAAGCGGCACGGCGATACGCTGGTCGTGGTGGTTAATGGAGACGCATTTCTTTCCGCAAAAAAAGGAAAACCGTTTCAGGATTTGCACACGCGCTGTTTGGTAGTAAGCTCCGTTAAAGGGGTGGATTTTGTTGTCCCATTTGAGATAGAAAATGATCAGACCATATGTAAAGCCCTTGAAATGATCAGGCCGGATGTTTTTACAAAAGGAGGGGATAGGGTGGACGAACAGACAATTCCGGAGTGGAATACGTGTAAAATCCATAACATCAGGATTGTAACCGGCGTGGGTTTAGATAAAGAGTGGTCAAGCAGTAAATTTTTAAAAGATTGGGATGCGCGTTTATCATGAAGTATACAATGTTTTTTTCAGTGTTTTCATGAAATGATCACCCATTTCGCGACATCCATATGCCTCTTTACAGCATCAATAATGCTGTTTAATAAGAAGTAAGATGGTTTCCTGTCACCATATTACTATTGACATATATCAAGGTTACTAGTATAAAAACACTAGAAGCAGTTCTTGTGTATTATTGTGCTTCATGGGAAATTCAAGGAGGGAAGAAGTGCATGACAAACAAGATCGGCGAAAAATAATGAAAAAGTTGTTAAGTGAAGAGAAAAGAAAAGAAATCTTTGCTGTTATTTATGAGAAAATGTTCAATGACGACAAGGATCCGATACAGGTGATTGAGGACAGCTATCACGGAGATGAAGACAGATATTTACTGGTTATGGCCAGAAGATATAACGTCCAGATCGACGAGTGAAAGAGAACTGTTGTTTTGTATAAAGCTTCTGATCCCATACTTACCAGCTTGCGATAATCTCAAAAGCTGGTTTTTTTAATATTTATCAAAAAACAGGAACTTGGAGTATAAAAACAGCCGCAGGTATTTTATCGGACGATATTAAATAATATGTATAATCTTTTTGTTTAAAACCGAACCATCAAATCTGGTTTTTCTTTTTTTGCTGAATTGGACTTTTCCTTCTTTTACAGCGTAAAGCGTATGATCTTTTCCTACACGAACGTTTTTGCCGGGGATAAATTTTGTTCCGCGCTGGCGCACGATAATTGAACCGGATTTTGCGGGCTGGCCGTCATAAAGCTTCACACCAAGATATTTCGGTTTAGAATCGCGGACATTTGCTGTTGATCCGCCGGATTTTGTATGTGCCATAATTTTAAAAAAATTCAGCTTAGACCGATTTGGAGCGGCCGGTTCTTTACAAAAAGCCCGCCCCGTTCATAATACTATAATATAACTATGATACAAAAAATCATAGAAAAAGTAAAGGGCTTGCTCAAACGCGATGAAGTATTCATCATGTTCGTAAGCGTACTGGTTTCAGTATTGATTTTTGGCGCATTACAGTTGCTTTTGAAAGACGACGGTGTTTACCCCATCAGCATAGAAGAAAACGCTTTTAGCATAAAGATTCCTCATATAGAAGAGCAGGGGAGTGATATGTTTTATATAGTAAGCAAAAACGGAACGAAGTATTATCCTAAATTCTGCAATGCGGCAAACCGCATTAAAGAGGAAAATCGCCTTTATTTTGCATCCGTTGCGGAGGCTGAAAAAGCCGGTTACGAATTGTCTAAACTTTGTAAATAAAACAGCGTATGCACTATTCGTCAGGCGGCGAGACTTTCTTTTTTAAAACTTTAAGCGCGGTAAACCGCTTCAGTTTTATGGCTTTTTCTTGAAGCTTTTTTCTGGTTTGTGCGGGGAGTTTTGAAAAAAGCGCGTTTAATTTTTTTATATCGGCGCTAAGAATTTCCTCCCATAGGCCAAGCGGTTGGAGAATTTCTTTTACTTCATCTATGCTCCATTCAGTGCGTTCCTGAATGCTGCGTGAAATAATATTTTTTTTGCCAAATAAACGTTCAACCTTTTCTAAATCCATATATACATTTATTTTGTCAGCAAGTTCGGCAATCTTTTTTTTATCTTCCTCTGATTTTTGTTTCAGCTCCAAAAAATCGTCAATGACCCTTTCTATTTCTATATCTTGCGGGCTTGCGTCTTTTTTCTTTTGATAAAGATGTTTCCACGCGGGACAAATAGGTCTGTAGCCGCACCAATTGCAAAGAGCAGAAGGTTTTGGCGGGAAATCGTCACTCTTTATTTTTTCTTCAATGGCATGAATCTTTTCCAGAACTTTTTCTTCAGTCGTTTTTAATGCCCCGCCGCTCCTTTTAGTGGAAAGTTTTTCACCGGCTTTCAGGTAATAAAGAGAAAGAATAATATAGTCCGGATCTGTGTGGGGCCAGCGTTTTGTGATGGCTAAGTGATATAAAGAAAGCTGTAAATCTTCATCAACATATTTTTGAGACGGGAGTTTTCTTGAGGTTTTATAATCAATTACTTCATAAGTGCTTTCAGACGGCGTGTCAATGCGGTCAATGATTCCCGCGAGCACATGTGTGGTTTTGTTCGTGTTGTCGTCTAATGTCACTTCAAACCTTGATTCAGTGTCTATCACGTTAAAGTTCCATGGGGGATTTTTCTTCCAAAATTTTCTAAGCATTTCCATTCCGGCTTCCCCATATCGTTCTTTATCCTCATTTTTTATTGGAGATTCGGCCAATTTTTCTCTAAAAGATGCCAGCACTTCTTCAAGAGTAGGGAAGAGAGGGTCTCGGGAAAACATGAATTTTAACGATTCATGCACGAGCGTGCCAAAAACGGCTTCCTTTGTCTTTGGAATTTTTATTTTGTCAATTTGCTGAAATTTATATTTTTTAGGGCACTGTTTGTATGTATCCAACGCCGAATAACTCGTTCGCATAGAAACATTGTACCGTGTTGGAAAAAAGAAAAAAACCTGCTCAGCAAGCTCATTTCTTTTTATATTCTATTTAACGTAGAGATAAGCCGCTAATCAATTATTCACAGAAACTGTAATGTTGACGACGGTATCAGTTTCTTATATGTTCTTTATCAGACCAACAGGGGAGGAAAAGTACGCTTGAGACGATTGTCGTGTCGTTTTGTTGCTTCCTGCTTTTTCTTGTGTTGTGTATGTTCCTTGATTGACAGAAAACAGATATTGTGTTAAACTTTCACCGAAACAAAAATCGCATTTGCGAGAATGGGGGGAATTTTGACGTATTTGCTTCCAAAGAGCAGTAGGGGAATAAACAGAGCAAAAAGAAAACTGAATGAGTATCAGTGCCTGCTTGAAGATCATCGGGATCTCACACATCAGATGCGTATCTATCCCATCACATTCTACAAAACAGCACTTCTAGAGCGCGTACTTGTGGCTGGGGAAGTGAAAACAGAGGATCTTTGTATGGAGCTGAAACAGCGGTTCCCGGATGATTTTGACCAGCGTCATTTCAATATGGCCTTACGAGCCGTAAGGGAGTACTGCGTAATAGCGCGGTAAAGAAGAGGAGCCATACCAAAAAAAGCTTGTGATCACAGTATCAACAAGCTTTTTTTATTTCCGACACATCGCTTGACTGTGACTGAAGTAAAAAAGGCCGGTACGCTATCAGCGTACCGGCCTTTCCTTTGTGGAAGGGCGTCGAGTTTTTCTAGTCGGCGAGCACCGCCGACTCCAAAACGCAAACTCGGCGTCCTCCCTCCACCCTTTACAGGGCGCGGCTCGAGGGAACTTCTCTCACTGCTCGACAAACTCACCCACAGGCGGGGAGGGAGGTGTCGGAACCCTCGCCGCAGCGAGATCGTGAATCGTGGCGCATCCTAGGAAACCCCTCATCGCCTAGGTCGCACAATATACCTTTGGCGACCTATAAGCAGACTGAACTTCAAAACTTCAAGTAATGGATATAGTGCGTCCTATGCGCGCATCCCCTTCGTTACTCGCATTATTGCGGTCTTTGAGCAGCTGAAAAACCGGCTTTATTCCCTCTTCCCAGATAAAAATTGCCGCACGCGCAACGGGCGCTTTAAGATATGTAATCCAGATATGTTTTGTCCAGTTCCAAATAAAACTAAAATTGTCACGCAAGGTTTTGTTATTTAACAATGAAACAATATTTACCCCAAGCAGACTTAGTAAAACAACAACTAATACAAATATTATCAGCAAACGAATCATATCGCTTATATTATATTACACGGCTCAAATAAATTCCAATTAAATTGACGGAAGGTAATCTAATGGATCTATCGGGCCTCCATAGGGCTGATATCGGCATCTCCCGCTTGGAGACGGCGCAAAACGAAGCGTATTTGCGGCATAGACGGTAAAATGAAGATGAGGTCCTAACGTATAGCCGGAATCTCCGCTGTAAGCGATGCTTTCTCCCTTTTTTACTTCCTGTCCTTTTTTAACATTTATAAGAGAAAGGTGCGCATAAACGGTTGCAAGGTTGTTACTATGTTTTATAACAATCCATTTTCCATATGATCCGCCTAGACAAGTAAGATCAGTATTTCCCGTATCAACAACAACGCCATCAGCAACTGCAAGAATAGGTGTTCCAATGCTGGCTCGGAAATCAATTCCATTATGTCCTTTTCCCTGATAGATGTCTGATCGTTTAACAGCAAACACGGTATAGCCGTATCCTTGAGTGATAAATGGGTCTTCAACCGGCCATGCCAGCACCTTTGTCCCTTTCGGCGGTAATTGAGAAGGATCAATAAGCAACCGCAATTGTTCTTCAATTTCATTTATTTCCGCAATAATCTCTGCCCGCGCCTTTTCTCGTTCATCCAGCAGCTGTTGATATTTTGCTTCTTCCTGCTGTGTTTTTTTAAGCAATGCCGCTTTATCTTTTTTAATATTTTCTTCAATTGTTTTTCTCGCCGAAAAGTCGCTCCTTAGCGTGCTTAATTTCGATTTCTCACGTTCATTCAACTCTTTTTCATTCTCAAGAATCGTTTTTAAATCCTTAAGATTCATCAGGTTCGCTTGAATCGCCGAATCAAGGTTTTGGAGATATTCAACATCTCCGAAAAAATCAGAGATTTGTTCATTTGCAAGAAAAATCTCAATTAATGTCTCCCCTTCTAATTCGTGTATCGTTCTTATTAGCTCGGCAAGCGTAGCTTTCCTGTCAGTTATTTTTTGTTCTTTATCTAAAATTTCAAGGATGAGTGTTTCAATGACCAGTTCAGCCTTTTTAATGTTGGATTCGGTAAGACGGATATCAGCGTTAATCTTTTTTATTCTTGTGTCGCGGATGATAATTTCATTATTCAGCGTGCTCGCCTTTTTTTCTGTCTCATCAAGCGTCTTTTGATAGGAAGCGATTTCCGATTCAATATCTGAAATCTGCTTTTCTCGATCTTGTATTTTGTCTTTCAGTTCATCAATAGTTGACGACTGAAGCGATGACATCGGTAAAAATAGTAAAAGCGCAAAAAGAACAGCAAATTTATATCTTTTCAACATGTTCCAATAGACGTTTTTTAGCTTCTTTAAGACGCTCTATGGTCGTTTCCTTGCCCAATATTTCCATAATCTCAAACGGCCCCGGAGAGGCCTTTTTGCCCGATAAAGCGGCTCTTAAGGGCCATAATAGCTCTCCTTTCCCTTCCTTTTCGGCTATGGGTATCAAAGCGCCTTCCAGTTCATTTTTTGTGAAATTTTTGTTTTCAAGCTTATCCAATAAATTTATTGTTATGTCAAGTTTTCTACGGATATCTTCCAGCGGTTGTACACCTTTCCATGAAAGCAACTCAAGATCATATTGCGGTTTACAAAAAAAGAAATCGCCAAATACAGTGATGTCAGAAAGTTTCTCAATTCTGGGCTTTTCCAGCGCAGCTATTTGTATGATATAGTCAAGCCGCACAGATTTTCCATCTTTAGCGACATATGTTTCCGTTGGCGTGTATCCGCCGTATGCCGCAGGAAACTGAATGTTTTTAATCTCCGGTTTTATGAGACCGGCGTTCATCAGATGAGGAATGAACAACTGTGCTGTTTCTTTATCCGTTAAATTGTTTATGTACTGCTTGTTCATCCAATTTAGTTTATCTATGTTAAAAACCGCTCCCCCTTTTTGGATGCGCTCTACAGAGAATTCCGCTATCAATTCTTTTGGAGAGATTATTTCTTTTGTATCATCCAGCGGATGCCATCCCATCAGCGCCATAAAATTCAAAAGCGCGTTGGGCAAATAGCCCATTTCCCGATAGTCAAGAATTGACGTCGCTCCATCGCGCTTTGAAAGTTTGGAGCGGTTTTTTTCAAGAATAAGCGGGATGTGCGCCCACTTCGGCTCAGGAAATCCAAGCGCCCGCCCCACCAATATCTGTTTTGGTGTGTTTGAGAGATGATCCTCTCCTCTTATAACGTGAGAAATATGCATTTCTTTATCATCTACAACACCGGCAAAAATAAATAACGGTCTTGAGAAATCCACAGCAATTGAAAAATCTCCAAGGTCTTTTGGGTTGAAAGAAACTGCTCCGCGCACCATATCATTAAATGTTATCGTCTTTTTTTCGTTGTTTTTAAATCGAAAGATCCCTTCTTCCGTCTCGTCTTGATCCCTGAAAGGACAGATGTGGGGAGTGTTGCTTTGTTCAATTCTGTGCGGGCAACGGTAAATCCAGCCGCCACTCAATAGTTTTTCCAAGTATGTTTGATAAACCGCAGGCCGTTCCGACTGCCGATACTCTTCATCCCATGTTATTCCGAGCCACTCAAGCCCTTCTCTGATGTTATACTCAAACTCTTTTTTTGATCGTTCTCTGTCGGTATCTTCAAAACGCAAAATGAAGCTTCCGTTGTGTTTTTTCGCAAACAACCAATTAAAAAGCGCCGTTCTCGCAGTCCCGATATGTAAAAAACCGCTTGGTGAGGGAGCAATACGAACGCGAACATTCTCGAAATGTAAGGAATTCGGTTCGGTCATCATGTTGATGCTTTATTGTGCTTTTGATGCTTACTCGTGCGTGCCTAAACGGACAATCTCCTTGGCCACCCGCTTTGCCGCATCAATCTTAGCGAAGGATTGGGCGCCTCTTTTCATTTTTTCTGCAACTTCCTTATTATCAACAATTTTCATAATATGGCTCTGGAAAAGGTGTGTTGTAAGATTATTTTGCTCAAGAATTTCGCAAGCGCCGCTGCGCGCATAACTATATGCGTTTTCCCGCTGATGATCTCCTGCTGAAGACGGGAGCGGTATGATAATAGACGGTTTACCCCATGCAGCTATTTCAAATATTCCGCCGGCTCCCGCCCTTGAAACAATGACATCACTGATATAAGCGGCATTACGAAGTTCTGCTTCATAAAGAAACGGATATACGTGATAACGGTTTTTTATATTCTTATCAAGACGGTCAAGGATCACCATTGCTTCATTAGCAACCGCTTTATAAAGTTTCGGTCCCGCTTGGTGGATTATCTGCACAGAAACCAGAAGATCTCCAAGAGCTGAAAGAACAGTGTTATTTAACGCTTCAGCGCCTTGTGAACCGCCAAGAATAAGGATTGTCGGAATACCCTCTTCAAGATTGAATATATCAAGCGCTTCTTCAATACTGCCGCCGAGCAGTGACCTTCTTATTGGATTGCCGACGAGGGCTGTTTTTTCTTTTGGAAAATATTCAACAGCTTCAGGAAATGCGATAGCAACTCGTTCGGCAAATCGCGCAGTCCATTTGTTTACAATACCGGGAACGGCATCTGATTCATGAATAATCACCGGTATTTTATAAAGACGCGCGGCAACAAGTGAAGGGAAGCTTGCATAACCTCCTTTTGAAAAAATAATATCGGGAGGGTCTGTAGTATAATGCCAAAATTCTTTAAAAATACCCAACAATGTTTTAAAAATATCAAGCATGTTGAGCAGTGAAAAATAGCGTCGGAATTTTCCTGCGCTGACCCTTCTAAACGACATTTCCTCACTTCGTAAAAGTTCTTCACCCGGATATATATCACCGGCAAGTGTAATATTCATCTGAACAATGTGTTCTTCGTTTTTTATATTTTTCAGTTCACGAGCTATTGCAATGAGCGGATAAAAATGACCACCTGTCCCGCCGCCAAGCAATGTAATTTTCATAATCTTCTAAAGATGCCTCAATAATAGACGGCGCTTTTCCAGTTACGTCTGCACAACCGTTTCATACCGCATAGCGGGAAATATTAAGAAGTATGCCCAAGCTACCAAGTAATGCGACCATTGCTGAGCGTCCATAACTTATAAATGGCAAAGGTATTCCGGTAATGGGCAGAAGACCGGTAAAAGAGCCAATGTTTACCACAACTTGCAAAAGAATGATCAGCATAATGCCGGCAGCCAGTAATTGTCCAAACCTGTCTGGAGCGCGTACTGCAATCAGCATACCACGCCAGAAAAAAAATAAAAATAGAATAATCAGTGTCAGATTGCCGGTAAATCCAAGTTCTTCAGAGAAAACGGCAAATATAGAATCCCCTACTGGTTCTGGCAAATGCTTATACTTCAATTCAGAAAGACCAAACCCTTTTCCAAGAATGCCACCGGAGCCAATCGCGATAAGCGACTGTTTGATTTGATACCCGCTTCCAAGCGGATCAGATTCTGGATGCAAGAAAACCAATAAGCGGGTGAAGTTGTAATCCACAACATACATAAAACCAACAATCAATAATCCTCCAAGCAGCACTGCGCCGGCAATCTGTGCGGATTTGCCTCCGCCGATAAAATATAGTATCAAGGAAGCGCCGGCTATAATAATAAAAGAACTGATGTTTGGCTGTAGAACGAGAAACAAACCAACAAATGAAACAATAAAAATAAATGGGATAAATCCGTGTGAAAAACTTTTTATTTCTTTCTTTTTTGCATCAAGCCATGCCGCAATGTAAATAATAAAAGCGATTTTTACAAGTTCAACCGGCTGAAAGGAAATAGGGCCAATACTTAACCATCGAACAGCCCCCTTATTATAATCCGTACCGAGTTTCGGAATAAATAAAATAAGCAGCAAACCAACACTAAAAATCAAAATCGGCAAAGCCGCCTTTCTCCAGAAGCGATAGTGAATCTTGGAGGCAATGAACATTGCGCCAAGTCCGATAGCCACGGCAGTCAATTGACGGCTTATGTAAAAATAAGGGGTGTCGAATTTTAATTCAGCAAGGCCAAAAGAAGCCGAGGTAAGGATAAAAAGTCCTGCGACAAGAAGGAATCCCCCAATAATAACAAATACATAATCGACGTGTTTAGACCTCCTGCGCTGCATATGTTCATTATAACATATCTGCTGCTAAATACGGTCTAAAACTAAAACCTGTTTTTATATATTTTTCATTTTACATATTTCATATATCCGACCGCTGGATAGACGCCTGATTGACGAAATGTTTAAAAACCCTGCCTCGTTCAAACTCGTCTGTAAAAAGATTAAAGCTCGCTGCACCGGGGCTCAACAAAACAGCATCATGCTGTTTCGCAGAACGCAATGTTTCTTTAACTGCTTTTGCCATTGATGAGGCATAGGTAATGTTTTTATGATTCCGTAAGTGGGGTGATAAGCGCTTTGTAAAACTGCCGGGCAGTAAAATGACTGCCTTAGCATGACGGCGCAGTATATCAGCAAATCGGAGCACCTCTGAAGCTGGGAACCGCTTATCTTCTCCTCCGGCGATGACAATAAGATCCCCCTTTTTCTTTTTTCTTTCTTTATACACAGTCGTTATTGAAAAGACGGCGGCACGAGGGTTTGTAGCGGTTGTGTCGTTGATAAATACTATTCCTTTTTTCCTCATCACAACTTCCATCCTCCCTTCTGGTTTATGAAAACTTTTCAGGCGCTTTCCATAAATCCGTTTTGGGATACGAAGGTATGAAGCAATGGCGAAAGCTCCGGCAAAAGTTATTGGATGGATATTCCAAGGCGTCGTTTTGTGATGTGCGAACCGACCCTTATCAAAATATGCAACACGGGCCGGGGCTTTTCCGGTAAAGAAGCTGTTGTTTCTATCTCCTTTCGGCAGGAAAAGAACGCCTGAATCATCTTGAAATTGAAAAATATGCGCTTTGGATTTTCGATAAGAAGCGAAGTCCCGGTAGCGATTTAAATGGTCCGGAAAACACGAAGTGATCAGCGCAACTCCCGGACTTTGTGTTACAAGATCAAGATCAAAACTTGAAAATTCTGCAACAATCCACTGCGGCATTTTCTTTTCAGACAACACATGAAAAAAAGGAATTCCGGGGATTCCAACAAATGTTGTTTTATATAGAGACTTCAGCAGATGAGCAGTCAACGCAGCAGTTGTTGTTTTACCTTTGGTTCCGGTTATGCCGATAATTCTCTCTTTAGGTATCAGTGTCATCATGATATCAGCATCGTTAGTGACTGGTATGCCCGCTTTTTTTGCCAAAGTGATGATGGAATGATCTAATGGAACGGCTGGGTTTTTAATAACAAGATCAATACCCGAAAGATTTCTTTTACCATAAGTTTTAAAATTCCATTTTATGTGCTTTCCGCGAAACTTTTTTATAACATCGGAAAAAGCAACGCGGGGCATTTGCTCCAAAATACTTACACGCCATCCAAGAGAAACAAAAAAATCCAGCGTTCCAAGTCCGCCGCCGTGTCTTCCCAATCCAAAAACAAGGACCTTGGGGATGCGTTTTGTTTTCTTATGACCGGCGAAGAACCTTTCCTTCAAGCGCTCCTCTATATATTCCTTTTTGTACAACTGTAACTCCATTGATAAACACTCGCTCAATGCCGTAAGGATATTGATATGGATTTTCGTATGTTGCTTTGTCTATAATTTTATCCGGATCAAAAATCACTAAGTCTGCAGAGTATCCTTTCATGATCTTCCCGCGCTTTTTTATGTGGAACTTGTCAGCAACCGCACCGGTCATTTTTTCTATAGCTTTCTCCCAAGATATAATTTTTTTTTCACGCACATATCTTCCAAGAACTCTCGGAACGGTGCCAAAAGAACGAGGATGAATAAGATTTTCTTTTAATGAATACCAGCTGCTGTCACCTGATTTGCCGATCCCGTCAGAAGATATATGGATAAAAGGTTCTTTCAGCAGCGTTTCAATATTTGATTCTTGCAGTGTTTGGCCAAAAATAGTGATGGTAAGCTCATTGATCAACAACAATTCCACCATAGTTTCCTCTGGAGTCATGTTAAGTATTGCCGCCGCTTCTTCCAAGGTTTTTCCTATAAGGCCGGATTTTCTGAGCGTTGAGGCAATCGTAAAACGATCAAAATGCAATGTAAGATCTCGAATGCCGTCCAATATTTTTTCTCTTTCCTGCGGGTTTCGAAAGCTTGCCAAGATTTTTTCCCGCTCCCCCTTTTTCGCCCATTCCGGAAGCAGCGTAAAAAGCAGCGATCCGGTTCGTTCATATGGAAAAACGTTTGCATTGATATCCAGCCCTTCTTTTTTTGCGCTTCGAAGAATTTCAAGCGCATTCGGAAAACGTTCCCATGCGCTCCTCCCAATGGCTTTGAGATGTGATATTTCTGTTGATACCCCAATGGTTCTTGTGATGTCTATTACTTCTCCAATAGAAGCAAGCAGGTTTTTTCCTTCATCACGCATATGAAAAGCCGCCACACCATTGTTTTTTTCAACAACACTCACAAGCGTATTGATTTCGTATTGATGTGCTGGTACATTCTGACTGAATGCAAGTCCAAACGATATGCCAAACGCTCCTTCATTGAGCGCATTGTTTAAAAGCAGATTCATTTTTTCAACATCTTCTTCCGTCGGCTTACGCGACATATCTTCAAACACATTTCTCTTCAGTGTTCCGTGTCCGACCAGCGTGCAGAAGTTTACTCCTAAAGGGTGACGCTCCAGCTCGTCAAGGAATTCACCGAGTGTTTTCCAGTTGATATTGGCCTGTGAAATATCGGCCCACTTTCGTATTGATTCAAGCGCCGCAATCTCTATGCTTGGAGCAAGCGAAGAACCGCAGTTTCCTCCAATGATTGTGGTAATACCTTGACGAAGTAAACTCTCCTGGGAGGGCTCTTCCAAAATTGTCCAATGAGTATCAGAATGATTTACCGCATCTATAATTCCGGGCATGACAAACATATTGGTCGCGTCTATTACCTCTTCTGCTTTTACATCCTCAAGATGTCCTATTGTTTTGATATGTTCACCAGCAATGCCAATGTCAGCTGCATATCGATCCTTGCCTGTTCCGTCCAAAACTACTGCATTTTTTATAAGATAATCGAGCATAAAGCTTTTGACGACGAGTTTATAACTGATCCGTACATTCTATTTTCCAATAATCGCTATCACCATTCCTATAATAGCAAACACGGTGCTTAAAACCCACAATCGCATTGTTACCTGCGATTGTGGCCAGCCTTTTGCTTCAAAGTGATGATGCAGAGGAGCCGCAAGAAATACCTTTCTGCCAAAATACCGTTTAGAGATGATTTGAATAATTGCAGAACCGCTGGCAAGCACCAGCGGGAGAGCAATAATCGGCAACACAATGACTGCCTTAGTAAGAAAGGCCACAACCGTCAGTGTAGTGGTGAGACCAAGTATTCCTGTTTCTCCCATGTAAAACTTTGAGGGAGGAATATTAAACCAAAGAAATGCAAGAATAGCTCCAACAACAACGCTGAGAAAGGCGGCAAGGTCGATTTGGTTCTGAAAAAAGGCAATCCCCAAATATGCGGAAAATATAGCCGCAAACACCCCTCCGGAAAGTCCTCCAATGCCGTCAATAATACCTCCGCTAAAAGTACTAATCATCACAAAAATAAAAAATACAATATACCAAATGCCAAGCTCAATTTCGCCGAGAAATGGAAATATTATTGAGGATTGTTCAAGCCGGCTGTAAAACCACAGCGCCCCAATAAGACCGAGGACGGCAACCAGAAAAACTCTTTTCCGAAGCGCAAGTCCTCCGGCAACGTATCCGCCGCTGTTCATAATATGAAGCACATCATCAATAAGCCCCACAATGCTCGCGCTCACCAGTGTAAAAAGCGGCAGCCATGTCTGATTTCTGGAAAGAAAATTGAGTTTGGTAAAAAGAGACAAGTGAATGAATTCGGAGAGCAGCCAAAATCCCATCGTAACCATGAAAACAGTTCCCCAAATTAAAATACCTCCAAGTCGAGGCACTTCCAGCGGTTCATCTTTCCTTAATGCCGCAACAACGGAAGCTGTTTCTCCTGTGATAGCTTTTGTACGGCTCACGACCGGCCATGCTTTATAACTGTGCAGCAGCCTTGTCAGTATTGGCGTAATACTCACCCCCAAAAAAAATGCTATTATGCCGAGGCCGAACACTTTCAGGACATTCAACACCACTTCGCCGTTTTCCATTATTTTTATAGTATTACAAAATGTTATTGTGCTGCAAGAAGTTTAGCGCGTCTTCAAAACGAGTGTGTGCCGGGGCGTGAAGCAGCATGAGCGCTAACGGGTGACCGAAGGGGTGTTCAAAGAGCAGTATGAGTGATTCCCCTGCGAGATCGGTTGTGCCCGTTTTTCCTCCGACATAGTGAGGAATATCAGAAGAAATGATGTTTGTATTGCTGATTTTATGTTCAATGTGATCTAGTGAAATCACCGTTGCCTCATTATTTCTTGAAAGCTCCCATAATAATGGATATTTCGATATTTCTTTGATCAATAATACAAGATCGCTGGCCGTAGAATAGTTGCTTGGAGCATATGCTTTAACATCCAATCCCGTCGGGTTTTGATAAAACGTATGCCGCATACCGAGTTCCGCGCTTTTATCATTCATAAGAGTTACAAAAAGACGCTGACGCTTCTCAAATGTATTTCCGCCTAGATGTTCACCGACAGCATCCGCTATAGCTTTTGCCGCGTCATTTGCTGAACCAACAAGCATCAATGCAAGCAGATCTTTTATATACAGGCGCTCCCCAGCGATGAGATATGCTGAAGAACCGTCCCTTTCGGCAGCTTCACTGCTTATTGTTGTAACACTGTCAAGAGGAAGATATTCAACAGCCAAAAGTGCTGTTGTCAGCTTAGAAAGACTTGCTATAGGAACAAACGTATTTGTATTTTTCTGGACAAGAATCTCATCTTCGGCGATATCGTAAAGAAGTAAACTTTCCGCTTGCACCTCACTTGGCATGCTATAAGCGTTCTTTTGATCAACTAATTCAATAGTATTTGTTTTTATAAGAGGTATAGTGGCGATAGAAGCATTCAAACGATCCTTGTTGACCACTTGGCCAAAACCGATTATAGCCGAGACCAGTAACGTTAATAAACCAAATAGTTTCATAGTCAGTTATGTTTTTGCGTTTTCTTGCTCTTGTCCCTCTTTTTCCATCGCTGCAAGTTCCTTGTTTTTTAGCTCCGCTAGTAATGTATATTCAGGCAGTTCATCAATCGACGCCAGACCGCAGTATTTTAAAAATTCTGCTGAAGGTTTATAGAGAAATATTCTTGCGTCATTGGGATCTGGGGCGCGCTCTATTAAACCTCGCATAAGAAGCGTATGGAGAGTGAAGCTTGAATTTACACCCCGAATATAGTCAATCGCGGCACGGCTCACTGGCGTCTTATAAAGAATAACAGTAAGTGTTTCTATTGCTGCCTTTGAAAGGTTGCTTTTCAGTTCTTCTTTAAGAAATATCCCTACCAAGTCAGCGTTTTCCGGCGCCGTAACAAGCGCGACGCTGTTTTCGTGTCTTAATAACCGAACACCGCGACCTTGCAGTTCAGCTTTCAATGCTTCAATACCTTCCTCAATTTCCTTTTTGCTTACGCCGACGGCTTTTGCAAGAGCAGGCATCGTTATTGGTTCACCGGAGATAAAAAGTATTGACTCTATTTTATTCTTGACGTCCATGTTTTTAGTCGCTCTTCCGAAGCATAATATCGCTAAAGTGATTTCTCTGTTCCACTACTATAATGCCAAGTCGAATAAGTTCCAAAAGCGCCAGGAAACTTACAATAATGTCTGTTCGTTTGGTAGAGTGACCAACGAATTCTGAAAAGGATTTTACCAATCCTTCCCTGATTCGGTTTTCCAGTTCTTTTATTTTTTTCTCAATGGATATCACCTCTTTTATTTGTTTTTTGGGCATCAATGCTTTAGATGGGATAGATACGAGCAGATTTTTCATTATTTGCGGCAGCATATCAACAGAGAAAACATCCGGAGGCAGAAACTGTACATGAACGCCTTCGAATGGTTCTCTTGTAAAAAGAGGGGTCCGTTTATAGAGACGTTGCTCTATGTGACCAGCAACGTCCCTTATTTGTTTATAAATTTCAAGACGCGCAGTAAGGTCGGCAATGCCTTCTTCCTCTTCTCCAGAAAGTTGAAATCCCGGCAGAAGCGATTTAGATTTGATCAACACAAGGGTTGATGCAACAACAAGAAATGCACTGAGCTGTTCATATGTTGTTTTATCCTCCCTTACCTCTTTCTCAAGATATGTAAGATATTCAAAATACCCTTGTGTCACTTCAGCGAGCGCGACAGTATTTATTGAAAATTTTCGTTCCTCTATAAGGTTTAAAAGCAGTTCTAAAGGTCCTTCGAATGATGCAACTTTAATGGTATAAGACATGATATGTTAACTCACCGTTTTTATAATAAAAGCAAATGAACTTCATTTCGTTTCATATCTTGCATGGATTCTCGTCAAACCAAGATACAATCATCAAACAAATTCCGATATCTAAACCGTTTGATCATGCGGATTGATTATTTTACTTGCGTTCTTTCTTTACGATAATTCCCAATTCTTCCAACTGGGCTTTGCTGATCTGTGCCGGAGCATTCATCATTGGATCCTCCCCTTCTCCCGTTTTTGGAAATGCCATGATTTCTCTTATATTTGGTTCATTTTGTAAGACCATAAATAATCGATCAAATCCCAATGCAATCCCGCCGTGAGGAGGCGCGCCGTATTGAAAAGCAGTGAGCATATGACCAAAAGAAGTTTTTTGTTCTTCCGTAAAACCAATGAGTTGAAAAATTTTTTCCTGCAATTCCCGATTATGGATACGAATCCCGCCGCCTCCTACTTCGTTGCCGTTAAGCACTAAATCAAACTGATACGATTTCACCGAATGCGGATTTGTATCAAGTGCCGGAACATCTTCTTCCTTTGGCATTGTAAACATATGATGGCTCGGAGCATAGTAGCCGTTTTCCTTTTCGCTTTCAAACAAAGGAAAATCAACAATCCACGCAAATGCCAATTCATGTTGGTCGCTTGCGTCTTTTCTTAGATCCGGTCTGTCTGTTTTATACTTTTCCATCGCTGACGCATATTGTATATGCGGCCACGGGCTTTCTATAATTCTCTTTTGAGGATAAAGATCCTTAATAAAAGCAGTGAGCATTTTTTCCACCGTTTGCATGATGTCGTCCCGACTTATAAAACTCATTTCCATATCTACCTGAGTAAACTCCGGTTGGCGATCCAATCGTGTATCTTCATCGCGCATACATCGGGCTATTTGAAAATATTTCTCAAATCCGGCAACCATGAGCAGCTGCTTATATTGCTGGGGGCTTTGCGGAAGGGCGTAAAACCTTCCCGGATCTTTTCTATAAGGAACGACATAATCTCTGGCGCCTTCCGGGGTTGATTTTGAAAGTATTGGCGTTTCAATCTCAATAAAACCGCTATCGTGCAAATAATTCCTCATAAAAGTGAGCACACGATCACGTTTTAAGATATTTTCATGCAGGCGCGGACGCCGAAGGTCAAGATACCGATACATAAGGCGCAAATCTTCACTTATATCATGGCCGGCTGCGTCTATATTGAATGGGGGGGGTAATGCTTCATTGATGATTTTTATTCTTTTTGCTTCAAGCTCAATGCCGCCAAACTCAAGTTCATGATTTTTCATATTTTCGGGACGTTCTTTAATAATGCCGGTGATTTCTACTACCCATTCCGGTCTTATGGCGTTGGCGATATCATACGCATCTTTTTCATTCGGCGTAAACACACACTGCAGAAGTCCAAAAGAGCTTCTTAGATCCATAAAGATGATTTTTCCATGATCACGCCTCACGTTTATCCATCCATGAAGCGTTACCGTATCACCCACTTTTAATTGCTTGCCCATAAAAAGATAATGCGATATCAATTTATACATTCATACCAATCATAACCGGGAAAGTTTCTGATATATGATCTATAATCCCGGCATGTTTTTATCTTTGTACTTATAAACTACACACCATAAACTGAAAACTAGACGTCAATTGCTGCTCCAAGCGCTGTGAGTTTGTCAATAAAGTTTTCATATCCCCGGTTAATAATATCAATATTTTTTACTACAGAAACACCTTCTGCAGCAAGTGCGGCAATCACATACGAAAAGCCTGCCCGTAAATCCGGCACCACTATTTCCGCTCCTTTGAGCGCCGTTGGCCCCATAATAACGGCGCTGTGATAATGATTTCTTTGCCCGAAACGGCATCTCTTATTTCCTCCTAAACATTCTCTATAAAGCTGAATTTGAGCTCCCATGTTATTGAGCGGTTCAACAAAACCAAAACGTTCCTCATATACCGTTTCATGAACGATTGACGCTCCATGGGCTTGTGTTAAAACAACAACAAACGGCTGCTGCCAGTCGGTAACAAAACCCGGATGCACGTCTGTTTCAAGCGCTATAGAATGTAATGCTCCTCCTTTCCAAAACGTTATGCCTGATTCGTCAACTTCAAATCTTCCGCCGATTTGCTGGTATTTATTTAAAAAAGTGGTCATATCAAGCTGACGCGCATTTTTTACATGTATCTTTCCATCGGTTACAAGCGCCGCGCACGCCCACGAAGCGGCTTCTAATCTGTCCGGCAAAGCCGAGTGTTCATATCCCCGAAGTTCTCCCGTGCCGATAACTGTAATCACACGGTCAATATCAACTGAAATAATCGCGCCCATTTTCTGCAACAATGATATAAGATCAATAATTTCCGGCTCAACGGCTGCGTTTGAAAGCTCCGTTACGCCGTCCGCTTTCACGGCAGCTAAAAGCACTTGTTCTGTTGTGCCGACGCTTGGATATGGGAGACGTATTTTTGTCCCGGTAAGTTTTTTGGAAGTAATATGGTAACCGCTCGGTATTGTACTTACTGTAGCGCCCAGTTTTTCAAGAGCATGCATATGATAATCAACGGGTCTTGGACCGATGCTGCAGCCGCCCAGTTCCGGTATCATTGCAGTTCCAAAACGCCTAAGTAACGGCCCTGCAAAAAGTATAGGAATGCGGCTTTTTCGGGCAATGTGTTTTAGTTGCCTGGGATTGATTGGTTGAACATTTTTAGTGATGATTTTCAGCGACCCTTCTTCTAGTTGCACCACCTCTCCGCCCATCGCCTGTATCATTTCCGACACAATCCTTACATCTTTAATATCAGGAACATTATGCAAAACACACTGCTCATTAGTTAAAAGAGCGGCAACCATACACTTGGGGATACTGTTTTTTGCGCCGCGGATGACTATCTCGCCTTTCAGTTTTTTACCTCCGCGAATGACCAGTTGGTCTTTTTCGCTGTCGTTTTTCCTTTTCACCAAAGGCATTTTTATAGCTTCTTTCGCCATATCTAAATTATATCAGCAAAAAGGCCGATGTTCCAATGAGTAGAGACAGAGAGAAAGCTGTTTGCAGAATAAAAAGCCACCTGGAGCAGACTGCGACCCAGCCGCTTATCTCATGTTTTTAAGAATATGAAATAATAAACGCGTAATAGACAGCGCTTCCTTTTAAACACACGGTTGACATTGATGAAACAGTAGAAATAAGTAGTGTATAATCTGTATTATGGAAACTCAACACCGTGTATTGCCCTTTCTTCAATGGACGGCAGGGTTTTTGTTCGGAGGGTTATTATTGTGGTATATTGTGCCAGAAATCATTTCACGTGCGCCCATCAATGACATCATTAATCGTGTTGCTCTGTTTTTGATTCCAACCTTTCATTTGCCTCTTTTACCTTCATTGCCAGCTGCACTGTTATTGGCAGTTTTGGAAATCCCTATAGCTATTATTGGGCCTATTCTGATTTATTTCGCTTTACGGAAAGAATGGTATCATTTCTCACATGGATTCTTGGTAGGCATATTTTTTTTTGGTATAACTTATTATGCTACATTGGTATGGTTTGGCTCTATTTTCGTAAATTATTAAAAGACACAGGTAAAGAAAAAATCTGATGTAGTTAAAAAAAACCGCTCCAAGCAGGAAACCTGGAACGGGTTTTTATTTACAAATTGAAGCCGGTTTGTATTAAGGACAACTGAACCGCTGGATTCTGCGATTATAGAGATCAACAGCATAGATGCTTCCATCATTTCCAATGGCCAAGTCATTTACTTGATTAAACTGTCCGTCGCCAAGTTTCAGAGGCCCCGATCCATCCGGATCTATACAGCCTTCGCTCGTATCAAGACGGCAGAAACTCCCCCATTGCTCAAGAAATCTCGTGTCCGAATGAAACACCTGGATTCTATGCTGTACTGCGGCGGAAAATGCCTCTCCTTCTGCTGTAAAAACTTTTCCTTCTTTATCCAGGGCCACACTGCGAAGCGTTTCAAACTGCCCTTCTTGGTTTCCAGTTTCGCCCCATTGCATCAAGAACGTTCCATCAGGACCAAACTTTTGAATACGGTTATTCCCGGAGTCAGCAACAAATACATTCCCCAGCCAATCAACGGCAACATCTGCAGGAGATTGAAATTCCCCCTGTCCAGCACCTGTGTTTCCCCGTTTTTCAAGAAATACGCATCCTGATGCAATATCAAACTTTTGCACCAAGTCGTTACCCGTATCAGCCACATACAGATTCTCATATCTATCTATGGCAAGTCCCTGTGGAAAATAAAGGCCGACTGGCCCTTCCTGACAGGCGGAAATAAAATTGCATGCGGCATCAAGCTTATCAATGCCGAGCGTCCATGAAAGATAGACATTGCTTTCAGCGTCAATGGCGACGCCCCTCGGGTTAGAGTGATGGGCAAGCGGATATTCGCATGCATCAAGGAAATTTCCGTCGGCATCAAATTTCTGTATCCGAAGCGATTGCGCAACATAGATATTGCCGTTGCTATCAGTGGTAATGAATTGCGGATATCCTAAAGCAATGGGTATTTCCCATTTAAGAAAGCATTTCCCGGCAGGTGGCAAACATATTGCATTTCGATCGGAACATGGAGAATCGTAACAACCTAACTTCGCGACACCTTTTATCTGCAGGATTGTTGCAACCCCGCAAATTATTCGGCTGGTTATAGAACGAAAAGGCTGCAAGTACAAACAGGAAGAATTACAAATGGAAAAGAGCGGATCATCGCAAATCTCTGCTGTCTGCGGGCTGAATATACACCGATCTCCGATGCAATTGTTCCCATAGCATTGATCATGTTCAAAGCATGCGTCATTCAAGCATGTTGCCGGTTTGGGAAAATAAAACTCTGGATACTTGGGAATATGCCGACTGTCGGTACGTCCGCAATACTTGATATCGGCAGAAGAACCATTTTGACTCTCCTGCGCCAGTGACGGTTGAGAAGCGTTGGTTTCTCCGGGTGGTCTTTCCAGAGAACATCGGAGTTTTATTTCTACACTTTCCATAAGAACCAGCAGACTCAATGAATTCTCCCAAGCGTTTGGGAATTTATCCAATGCCCCTTCCATTGCCATGTCAATTTGAGAAACATCAATCTCATTGGGATCACAAAGGCTAAGGGTAACTGTTGCAGAACAGAGCTGCGATACGTTTGGAGCGAGGCCCGCTAAAGCTTCTCGCGCAGCCAAGACGTCTAAGGAATCACACTCCGGGTGACCGATGGTACTGCATTTTTGCAGTGCTGTAAGACCCGGAGGCAGTCCTTCCAAATGACGTTGGAGAATGGCGACATCAAGAACGTTCATGGCACCGTCGTCAGTAACATCTCCGCACTGACATGCGTTGCCTACTTCGTCCGGACCGCTGTTATTCCCAATTCCCGCGCTGTCTTCCTGTGCGGCATTAGACGTGAAAGGACAATTATCACAAACGTCGCCTACTGTATCTCCATCTATATCTTCTTGGTTGAGATTGGAAATTGTTAAACAGTTGTCGCTTTCATCAAAGATACCGTCTCCGTCCAGATCGCTACTTATCTCCACAGCAGCAATACCAAATGTAAATATCGCTGTTGTTAAGGCAATAACTACAAACAGTCGTTGCAAGTTCATGAACTTCTCCTTTTCCCCGTTATTCAATTGACAATGAACTGCCTAAGCTTCTACAAAAAATATCACTGATGCGTTATTGCGTCAAGATTGGTTTTAAACTATATGGATATTTAAAAATATCCCAATATTCCCAAGAATAATGGAATGTTTTGTTTTTTTAGATATTCTTAATAAATTCTTCCATTTGTTTTTCATTTTCGTCTTCTTTGTTTTCGGATTTTGCTATTGGCAGTCTTACGAAAAAGATACTCCCCTTTCCCTTTCCGGGAGATTCCGCCCAAATTGCTCCCCGGTGATCCTGAATAATCAATTTTGCCACATACATCCCAAGCCCCATGCCCTGTGTTTTTGCCCGTTTCATTTCTTCTCCCCGAACGAATTTCTGAAAAAGCCGCTGTGCTTCTTTCTCTGTTAACCCAATACCGGTGTCTTTTGCGGAAAAAACAATAAAATCACCGTCTTGTTTTAATGAAATATCAATTGATCCCTTGTTTGTGTACTTTACTGCATTGTCAATAATATTTAAAAACACTTGACGCAGCTTTTGCGGGTCGGCATAGACAAGCGGCAGTTTTTTTGGTTTTCTCCAATGCAGTGCCAGACCTTTTTGTCTGGCTGTTTGTTTAAAATCTATCACAATTGAGTGAATAACATTGGAAACTTGCATATGTTCAAATGAATATTGCAGTTTTTTTCGCTCAATTCGCGAAAGATCAAGCAAATCCGCGACAAGCGTAATAAGGCGCTCGTTTGAAATATAGATTTTATTTAACGGATCTTTCAATTTTATAGACAACTTCCCAAACGTACCTTCATTCAGCATTGACAAGTACCCTTTCATAATAGAGAGCGGAGTGCGCAATTGATGAGAAGCAATATCAATAAATTCTGACTTTGCTTTATCCAGTTGCCGAAGTTCTGCATTTGCTGCTTCTAGTTTCCCCGCCAGTTCCTGTATTTTTTCTCTTGTTTCCACTTCTTTGAGTACTCCTCTTATTAGAAGAATAGTTATAACAACTGCTCCAATAAATATTATACTATTAAAGGTAAAATCGCTGGGACCTTGAGAGGATAATAACTTTACTAAAAGTACGCCAGCTAAAGCTCCGCCAAATATCTGAACAGAAATTACTTTAATGTTAAATAAACGATATTGGACAATAGCGTAAGCGAAGAGTGTTACCATAAATACCGTCCCTATTGGCCCAACCCAGTTATATTGAAACGCAAAAGTTGTTAGGAAATATCCATTAGCAAAAAGCCCTACCACTATTGCAGTAGTTACTCCAATGAGTATAAGTCTATATTGAGCTTTTTTAATCAGATTGTTTTCAGTACGATACCGTTTGAATAAAGTTATAAATCCTATTAAAAAATAAAGCGTAAGATAAGAAAGATATAAAAAGTAAAAAGAACCAAAGTGCAGCTGGTTAATCCCTCTTTCTATCACGGCGCCAGCTATTACTAACGAAGTTTCCAGACTAATAACAGAAATAAGTATGGTTGGAAGTAAGAGAAAGACTGCTAGTTTTAGTAAAGAAATTTTTGATCCAACTAGTGAATAAACAAACAGAAGAAAAAAGAATGGAATGAATGGAGGGATTGTGTAGACAATTTTCCCAATAATGAGAATATTATCAATGCTATTTGCTGCCCTAAAAAAGAAAAGAGAAATAGCCCATAATATTATGGAAAACGTAAGCAGTAAATAAGCAAGGTTAGTGGGATTTTTCCAGTTTCTTCTGAGAACCGCGAAACCAAGAATAAAGTTGATGAAAACAACAGTCAGTAAAATATTGTTGGCAACACTTAACATCCAGCTAGTGTTTTTAAGATATAAATTTACTTAAATATTCCCGCAAAACCTCTTTTTAGAGATTTTGTCTTTATGATATACGGTCTGATATCATTTTTAAAGTAGCCAGATAAGATGGAACGATTTTGGATATGATAATTTGTCAACGCTTGTTGGGATATTTCAGAAAATTTCACTCCGAGCCTTTCAAGGGAATTTTTAAATTTTAATGGCATAAATGCTACCCACTGTCTAATACCAATTTTTCTACTAGCTTTTAGCATCCCGTAAGTCAAAGCTATAAGAATTAACCTTCTGTTGCCTCGTAAATCCGTTTCAATTACCAAACGAGAAAATTCACCAACACTATTATTAAGTGAGTGAACATTAAACACATCTGTGATTGGTAATGGCGCTATGTATGTTAGCCGAGAAGCGCCGATAACTGAATTTTTATTTTTAACATAAACGTGAAAACTTTTCTCGTCATATTTATCTTTCCATACATCTTCAATTTTAATATTATCTCCAAAATAGTTTTCTACTTGGTATATTTTTTTTCTAAAAATAAACACTTCCGAAGGTGTCGAGTTATAGTCACGAACAAATAACTCATAGCCCTTAAATGAGAGCCAAATTTTGAGAAGCAATATTTTAGTATAGAATACTAGTTTCCACATAAAAGGTTCTTATATTTTTTAACCTACTAGATTTTTACTATTTAATTGCTGTGTTGAGAACAGCTTGTCCGACATAGACACTTTTATTTTCAGAAATATTTGTGAAACCTGTTTTTCTCAATAAATCCTTTTGTTCATCAACTTCAAAGAAATCATAACGTCCGCTTCTGTCTTCTTTCTGAATTAGGTGATTATAATAAAATATTTTAATAGTTGGAATCGCCAATTTAATAACCTTTAACATGGTGTTCATTATGCCAATTTTTCTAAAACTCTGTTTTATATGGGTTAAATATATCTTGAATGGGTTAAATCCTAGGGTAATATTAGAAACAACCACCTTCCCTCTCGGTTTTAGTACACGGTAAAATTCTCTAAATATATCTTCTCTGTATTTTCTGGGAATTGTATAAATCGTATTATTTGAGCAAATTTTATCAAAATAATTATTCTCAAAAGGTAGTGGGCGAGACAAATCTCCTATTACCAGTTCAGCAAATGGAGTTTTCTTTTTATGTATTCCCAACCCTTCTGGTGACAAATCGAATCCAACAACTCTTCCGTCTCTTTTTTCTATTTCAACTCCAAGATTGCCTGTTCCGGCACCAGCATCCAAAACCAAATCACCATTTTTTACATCCAACTCTTCACAAATCTTGTCTAATAACTCCCGGTACGGTATCAGTTCATTAAGTAAATCATAAACCTCAAAATACTTTTTCCAAAAAGTTGTGTTGAGCATTTTTCAAGTCTAATCTCATACACCACTTATTTTACCATAGATTTTATTAAAAAATCATATACTGCAAAAAGCTTTTATTCCGCATATTCATACAACCCAACAATGATTTCCCGAAGATGTTTTAATGCATCGGCTTGCACGGCGTCTCCCCCGCTTTTTAAATTAATAGGGATCATAAGGGGATTTCCAAAATGAACATGGCATTTTTTTCTTAAGCCATTTCCGGAAAATCGAATAGAAGCCGGCAAAATTGGCATACCGCTCATTGCATGAAGATATACCGCACCTCTTTTGAATTCTCCTACCGCATCATGACGGAACAATCCCCCTTCCGGGAAAAGCATGACCGTCTGGTTACTTTGAAGAGCTTTAATGTATGGCGTCAGTTTTTCTTCAATAGTTTCTTTATCAGTAATAGTAAGCACGTTATAAATAAAATATATAGTTTTAATAACTCCAATCCTGTAAAGAAATTTCATAAAAAAGTGTTTGAACCGAGTAGTCGCCATATAGCGGATCGGCACGATTCCGCGAAGATAGACAAAAGGCATCATTGCCGCAAAAATCCAAGGGTCAAAATGGGTCTTGTGATTTGTAACAAAAATGACCGGAAATTGTATTTTTTCCCTAAAATTTTCCGGAAAAGTAACTTTTACAGAGAAAATAATTTTAAAAAACGGACGCAAAAGAATATAGCTTAGATAAAAAGCAACGACTGCAAGAAAATTTCTAAAAAATTTATACGATAATAATGCCATCTACTAATATTATTATTATTATTATTATTATTATTATTATTATTATTATTATTATTATTGAAAAACGCTCTTATAACAATTATATACCACTCATTTAATTGACAAAACGATATATTTGTAGTACTTTCAACATAGATTTACGTTTCTCTTTGACAAAGGAGAAGGAACATGAAGGAATGGATGATGCGTGCCTTTGGCCGCAAAAGCGCCATTGCGTTTTTCACGTTGGTATTTACGGTCAGTGTACCATTTCTCAAACATCTCACCACCGATGACGACTACACTGCCCTTCTTCCGAGGGGTGATGTAAGTGCGCGGTACTACGAGAGATATCTTGAGGAATTTCCGAGCGACGCTGGAAATATCGTTGTCGCGACCGGAAATGCGCTTTGCACAGAAGAAGGATGGAAGCGTCTTACGCTCCTTTCAGACGATCTTGAGCGTTTGTCGGGCGTTGACAGGGTCATCTCTCTTACAAACGCTAACTATATTGCCGGTAGAGGCAATACCGTTGAGGTAAAGAATTTTCCAGACGTTTCCGCTGATGCTCAAAAGCGCTGTGAGCTGGCTGTTGCGTATGTCCCATACAAAAACCTGCTCATTAACGCTGAAGCAACAGCGGTTGCGATATATATAGTTGCTGAAAAAAAGACTGACGCGCTGACAGTAAGTGACGGAGTAAAGGCTGTTTTGGAAAAACACCGCAGTGCCTTTCGCAGAGGGTTTTGTGATGGAGTTTCTTCAGACTGTAACGGCGGAGATTTGCTTCAAAGCGGCGAGCTGAATGTCAGCGCTGAACTTTCCCGCGCAACAGACCGCGCTTCAATGATACTGCCGATCGTGGTGTTTATCATGATGGCGGTTGTTTGGATACAGACAAGATCTGTATTGGTCGGCATCCTCGCAGGAGCTACGGGAATTTCAACAACGGCGCTTACTTTTGCGCTGATGGTTATCGTTGGCATCCCGCAAAATCCGGTCAATGTTCTTATGGTCAACCTGCTGATTCCTCTGGGGGCTGCATTTACGATTCATGCGTTCGGCTATGCGAAGCGCGGCGGAAACATGTTTTTTGGATGGCTTCCGGCATCTGCACTACGGCCGTTTGCGTTTGCTGTGATTACAACTATGATCGGCTTTGGCACCACCGGAATAAGCGGCATTCCCGCTGTCAGGCAATTCGGATTTCTGGGGACATTTGGGATTCTGGCATGTCTTTTTGTCACTATAACACTCACCTTTCCTGTGCTTGCGTTTAGGAAAAAGGATGATGAAGACAAGATACCGAATGACGGAAATCGGCATTTGTTTATGCTTACTGGCCGACAAACGATAGTGCTGATTGCCATCTTGACTGCCGTTAGCGCATTGGGGATTGGAAAACTCAAGGTAAACTACGGACCGATTGATTACCTTAAGGAAAACAATCCTGTCCATTTACAGTTTGATCGGGTAAAAGAAATTTTTGGAACATACGTTATCCCGCTTACGGTGTTTGATAATATCCACCAAGAAATCGCTGTTGAGCCAAAAGTACAGAATACTGTCCATGCATTTGTTGAAAAACAAAAAATACTCATCCCGGGGTTGAGGGCTTCAAACTTCTACGATCAATTGCGGCAATTGAGCCTGGCTTTCAGCGCCGACGAGGATATGCCTGAAGAATTTCCGAAAAAGAAAGAGGGGGTATCGCAGTTCCTCCTGTTATTTGAAGATGACGACATTGAACCGTACATCAGCCACGATCGAACAAGCCTGACAGTGCTTCTCCAAACGCCTTTTCGAAATTCGGACGATTTCAGCAAATTTGATAGAGCTGTAAAAAGTTTCGCGCAAGAAAACAGGATTGACGCTGTTCTTACAGGCAGAGTCGCACAATTCTTCCGTGCAGGCATTCAAATTGCCAAAGAAAATATGCGGTCACTTGCGACCGGAATAATGCTGGTGTTTGTCACGTTCGTAGTGCTGACTCGGTCTATAAAACTCGCCGCTTTTGCCATTGTCGTAAACGCCCTGCCGGTGCTCGGAAGCTTGGCTCTGCTTGGAATATTTGAGATTGATCTTGATATTGGCAGTTCCATCGTCAGCGCCATTGCGCTTGGTCTTGTTGTGGATGATACGGGACATTTTCTCGCACAATATACGCATCACAGAAAGAGCGGTTTTCTTCCTGAACAAGCAGTAAAAAAAACCATCCAAGAGCTCGCATTCCCGATTGTGACCAGCACCGTCGCCGTTGTCGCCGGATTTCTCGCAATGAATATGGCAGACCTGATTCCATACCACACATTTTCCCGGCTCCTTAGTGTAACAATGCTGTATGCTCTTTTTGGAGATTTGATCCTGCTTCCCGCGCTCCTTGCGCACTTTGACCGACCTTGGCTTCCGGAACTGGCAAAAATATTCAGATTCCTTAGACGGGAGACGCTGTAGCCATTAAAAGATTCGGGAGGTCGGACTTGCCGATTTGCCGAACAAAAACCGCTCTTGCCCTAAAAGCTTGAGCGGTTTTTTAAATCCGTTCACCGATCACTATTATTATTTTTTGGATCTGATCTTTAAAATTTTCACGGTTCTGGGAGCTCCAAGGCCTAAATCCATTTTTTCTTCATCGTTGACTTTCTTACCCATTAAAAGATGCGATAGAAGTTTATAACTGTCTATCTCGATGGTCTCTGTATACTTGCCGTCAACAGATATCTCAACGATGTCTCCAGTCTTTACTGTCTGCTGATCGTTCATATCATGTGGTGATAATAGTAACTCCTAAAAATTTATAAAAGATAAATAAATAAACACACGCAAAACATATCATACAATAACGCAGAAAAAAAAGCAAATTCCCGTCAAGATGCGTTTCGCCGCTTCTTAATAATAGATTTGAGAAATGCCAAAAAGATCGGATGGGGTTGAAGCGGCAAAGACGTAAACTCTGGATGAAATTGCGTTCCAAGAAAAAAAGGATGATCAGTTATCTCTATTATTTCTACTAGCTTCCGCTCTGGATTAATGCCTGACACAACGAGGCCTTTGCGTTGAAGCCGATCTATATGTTTATTATTTACCTCATAACGGTGGCGGTGCCGCTCTTGCACCATTGTTTTTTGATACGCTTTTTCAGCTACTGTTCCTTTTATAACCTTACAGCTATAACTCCCAAGACGCATGGTCCCTCCCAAATGCTTCTCCTTAATATTGCTTTTTTGTTCAGCCATAACATCAATGACCGGATAAGGAGTTTTGCTGTCAGACTCTATTGAATGAGCGTTCTTCATTTTTGCTATATGCCTTGCAAATTCAACAACCATAAGCTGCATTCCATAACAAAGCCCTAAAATCGGGATCCGTTCCTTGCGGCAATATTCAATTACATTGATTTTCCCTTCTGATCCCCGTTTACCAAAGCCGCCGGGGACAACTATACCGTCGAAGTCTTGCAGGTTTTTGAGTATCTTCCTGTTTTTTTCATACAATTCTGCATTCAGCCACACCAGTTCCGGAATATGCCTTTCAGCCCATGATGCATGTTTGAGAGCTTCGAGAACTGAAATATAAGAATCTGTAAGAGAAAAATTACCGGTTGCAAAGTACTTTCCAACAATTCCAATGCGCACCTGTTTTCTGCTGCGTTTTATAGAACGAATGAGCTTTCCCCAGTCATGGAGGTCTTTTTTGCGCCTTTTAAGTTTTAGTTTGTCCTGAATTCTGTCCCCAAGTTTATCTTTCTCAAAATTAAGAGGGACTTCATAGATAGTGGTAATATCAGGAGCTGAAATAATGTCTTGATCAGAAAGATTGCAAAAAACTGAAATTTTCTGCTTCCGCGGCTTATCAATTGGGGTTTCGCCGCGGGCAATAATAAGATCCGGCTGAATCCCGGCACTATTAAGCGTTCGCACCGCATACTGTGTCGGTTTTGTTTTCATCTCGCCAATTTTTTCTGGAACCGGCAGATAACTGACCATAACAAAAAGCACATCATGGGGAGTTCGAAGATGCATCATACGAGCTGCCTCAAGAAACAGCATATTTTGATATTCCCCCACTGTTCCGCCTATTTCCACCATTAAAATATCAGCTTTGTCATGACGCGCTGCGGTTTTGATACGCCGAATGATTTCTTCCGGTATGTGAGGAACCACCTCAACGCATTTGCCGCCGTATTGTAAATTACGCTCCTTATTGATCACAGTCTGGTAGACAGCGCCAGTGGTCATATAATTAACCCGATGCATTGGCACCCCAAAAAAGCGCTCATAGTTGCCGATATCTTGATCACATTCCAGCCCGTCTTCAGTTACAAAAACTTCACCATGTTCTATGGGATTCATTGTACCGGCATCAACATTAATATAAGGATCTATTTTCATCGCAGAAACCTTCCACCCACGAGATTGAAGAATTTTACCTATTGATGATGTGGCGACACCTTTCCCTATACCGGACATGACCCCTCCAACAACAAAAATATATTTCGTACTCATTGGGCTTTTTTCACATTAATGGTAAATGTCGCTTCAAGTCCGTCGGCAAACTTCGCCATAGCAGAAAATGTTCCGATTTTTTTAATTGGACTCTCAAGAAAAATAAGTTTTTCTTCAACATTTAAAAAACCCTCTGCTCTTAGTTTTTCAGCAACCGCCGCGGCATCAATGGCTGCGTATAATGCACCGCTCTCAGCCGCCTTTCTGGAAAATTCCACGATATATCCCTCAAGTTTCTTCACTATTTCGCCGGTCGCTTTCTGTTCCTTTGATGCCCGCTGCTTCAAATCTTTTTTCATTCTTTCCAAAGCCTTTATATTTGCGGGCGTTGCTGGCTTCGCAAGCTTCTTAGGAATAAGAAAATTGCGCGCAAACCCCGAAGAAACATTCTTTACTTCTCCGCGTTTGCCAGTTTTAGCAACATCTTGCAACAAAATAACTTTCATATAACCTATTGTAACAGAAACTCCTTTGCTTTTATCATAAAAATATCATCTTCTGGATTTTCTGTCTCTTCTTTTGTAATAATGATATCCGGTTCAAGCCCCTCTTTGGAAATTGATCTTCCGGTGGGGGTAAGCCAGCGCGCTATGGTAATTTTAAGAGACGTATCTTGAGTAATGTTGTTTAACTCTTGTACCGAACCCTTGCCAAATGTTTTCTCTCCCATGATAGTGGCAATTCCATGATCCTGCAGGGCTCCAGCAACGATTTCTGAAGCAGAAGCTGATCCTTGATTTACCAGCACCACCATTTTCAATCCTCGTACAACAGCATATCCATTGCTTCGGTATTCAACCGGGTCCCTGTCTCGAAATTCCTCAACCGCAACAATCTCTCCTTTCGGCAGAAACCAACTCGCAATATCAATCGCTGAATCCAAAAATCCCCCGGGGTTATTCCGCAAATCTAATATCAGTTTATCAGCGCCGGAAAGAATAAACTCCCTTATAGCGTTTCTAAATTCCTGGCCCGATCGGGCTGAAAAACTAAAAAGCTTGATGATAAAAATATTTTTTTCTTCATCGTGCTCAGTTTTTAGAACCGGAACGTTAATGATATCTCTGGTGATGCCTATTTCCTTCGGCTCTTCTTCTTCCTCTCCAAAAACCGTCAGTACAACTACCGTTCCTTTTTCTCCGCGTATGCGGCGTACGGCCTCATCCAATGTCATGCCAGATGTATTTTCACCGTCAATCTCCAATACTCTATCTCCTGCTTTCAATCCCGCACGCTTTGCAGGAGAATCCTCAAGGGGAGAAATAATAACAAGATTGTTCTTGCGAATTCCAATCTCAGCGCCTATTCCTCCAAACACACCTTTTACCTCGCTTTCAAAATATTCATTCTCTTCGGGAGGAAAAAATACCGTATAGGGATCGCCAACGGCACTCGAAAGACCTGAAATCGCTCCCCACAAAAGATCCTGGCGGTCTATTTCTTCACCGGCGACATATTTTGTTTCAATCAAGTGCCACGCTTTCCAAAACGGCCCAAAATCAACCTCCACAGGCTCCGCGATGGCTGTTTCCTTTATATTAAGAATATTTCTTACCAAATCCACATACGGACGCTGCTGGTATCCCACATATGCACCCAAAATAAAAGAAGCTCCTATAAACAGAAGCGCAAGCAGCACAACGCTGATATTCCTGCTTCTCATCAAATCTATTATAAAGTATAATGGAGGCAATGCAAAAACTTACATGCAATGGGCTAACGTGGGTTGATATTCAAAATCCATCCAAAAAGGATATAACGGCTCTAAAGCGCATACACAACCTTCATCCGCTTGTTGCAGAAGAGCTGCTGCTTCCTACATATCGTCCGAGGATTGAGATGTATGACGAACAAATGTTTCTGGTTTTACATTTCCCTATTCGCGCCAAACGGGGAGAACGTCATACCTCAACGCATGAAATCGACTTTATTATCGGAAAGACATATTTAACAACCACCCACTACGGAGAGGTGGCAGTTTTAAAAAAGCTTTATAATAAACTGACAGGCAACGAATCGTTGTGTAAACAAAATTTCGGTTCAAATAGCGGCTACATTCTTCACTATATAATCTCTGAACTGTTCACAATGGTACTTGAAGAACTCGATAAATTTGCGGTTGAAATCGAAAAGGTAGAAGCGTTGCTTCAAAAAAAACACAACGCAGAAGAAATCGTTGAAGCCATTTCAAGCCTGCGTTATGAACTGCTTGATTATAGAAAAGCTTTAAAACCTCAACAAACGGTGCTTAATTCACTTAAGGAAAGAGGAAAAATATTTTTTGAAAACCACATGGGTCCTTACCTTTCCGACATCACCGGTGAATATGTAAGAGTATGGGACGCGCTTGAAAATCACAAAGATACCCTCGAAGCGTTAAACAACACCAACGAATCGCTGCTATCATCACGCAGTAATGAAATCATGCGTCGGCTCACCATTATGGCTTTTATCACTTTTCCGTTGACATTAATAGCAAGCATTTTTGGAATGAACACGAGATGGCTGCCGTTTGCGGGAAACCAGAATGACTTCTGGATAATATTTGGAATTATGATATTTGGAGTGCTGTTTATGTTTGGATATTTCAAATCGAGACACTGGCTTTGAAGAAAGTTTACTTAGAAACTAGAGCGGCCGTTCTCGGGCGCTTAATTGAATAAATCGCTCGCGCGCGGCTCGCGGGTTTAGTAAGCATGCTACGTTTCTATAACACCCTGACAAAAAAAATAGAAGCGTTCAAATCTCTAAAAAAAAGAACAGTGGGAATGTACACTTGCGGCCCAACCGTATATCAACATTCTCATTTAGGAAACCTCCGGACATATATTTTTCAGGATTTAGTAAAACGAACGCTTCTTATAATGGAATATCGCGTTAAACAGGTGATAAACATAACCGATGTGGGACATCTCACTTCAGACGCTGACACGGGGGAAGACAAAATTGAGCAGGAAGCCCGCAAAAAAAACAAATCTGCGCATACAATCGCCAGATTCTACGAACAGGAATTTAAAAAAGATATAAAAGCATTAAATATCCTTCAGCCAGACGCATTCCCGCGGGCAAGCGAGCATATTAAAGAACAAATAACACTTATTAAACAGCTTCAACAAAAAGGATATACGTATAAGACAAACGATGGCATTTATTTTAATACAAGGACATTCAAAAAATATGGCATACTTGCCGGAATGAATGTGAAAGGTGTTAAAGCGGGAGCGCGAGTAAGTATAAAAGATAAAAAATCAATCAATGATTTTGCGTTGTGGAAATTTTCTCCATCCTTGGAAAGCGGCAGGAAAAGGCAAATGGAATGGAAATCGCCATGGGGAACAGGTTTTCCCGGTTGGCATATTGAATGTTCTGCTATGAGCATGAAATATCTCGGAGACAGCTTTGATATACACATTGGCGGCATCGATCATGTGCCGATTCATCATACAAACGAAATTGCACAAAGTGAAGCTGCCACCGGAAAACAATTTGTTCGTTACTGGCTCCATCCAAACCTTTTAATGCTGAAAGAAAAAAATAAAATCCGAATGGGAAAATCAAAAGGAAACGCCGTGCTGCTAAAAGATCTCACTGCGTATGGATATAGTCCTCTTGATTTTAGATATTTAACACTGACTGTACACTGGAGAAGCCCATTATTGTTTCACTTGGAAGCGTTGGACGCGGCGCGAGCCGCGCGATTAGGGCTCATTGCATATCTAAAAGAGGCGCCGGCCGGAAAGGCCCAGCACATTCACAAGCAAAAAATCCAAAGCTGCCTTGAAAACAATCTGCACACACCCAAGGCGCTTGCGCATATTTGGAAACTGATACATCGCAATGAAGCCACAAAAGATCTGCTGCTTTGGGCGGATCATGTATTCGGTCTTTCGCTATATAAAGAAAGCAAAAAAACACTCCGCATACCAAAAAAGATACGGGAACTTGCAAAAGAAAGGGAATCACTAAGAAAACGGAAACAATGGAAAGAAGCAGACAAAATACGCAGCGTCATCGAAAAAATGGGCTGGAGCTTACGTGACACAAAAAAAGGATACCATATCCGCGCTGGTTCAATAACGATTGAAAACGTCAAGCGTTTCCACAAGATATAAAATGCTTTTCCTCCAACGCCCTTGAAACACCCGTTGCGATCGGATAGCATAAAATCATGACCGAGCTTATAAAAGTGCCTCCGCACAATGCGGAAGCGGAAATGGCTGTTCTCGGTTCAATTATGATTGCCGCTGACATCATTGAACGAGTGGCTGATATGTTGCGTCCGGAAGATTTCTACCGCAAAGATCACGGCATCATCTATGGCGCAATGCTCGATCTCTTCAATAAGAACAGTCCCGTTGATATTGTTTCTGTTTCCGGACGCCTCAAAGAACAAAACCTGCTCAAAGATGTCGGAGATGCAAGTTATCTAACGTCTCTGGTAAATAGCGTGGCAACTGCTTCACATATCCACCATTATGCAGATATTGTGAAAAAGAAAAAAGTACTTAGAGATCTTATTGAGGCTTCACATCAAATCAATAATCTGGGGTATCAGGAGGAAGGAGATGTAGAAGCGTTGCTGGACGATGCGGAAAAAAAGATATTTAAAATCTCGCAAAGTTCGTTGAAACAAAGGTTTATCAAAGTGAAAGATGCGCTGACCGAAGCTTGGGAGAGAATTGATTTTCTGCACCGCGGTAAAGGAGCAATACGCGGTGTTCCAACGGGCTTCCCGGAGTTAGATAATATTCTTTCCGGTCTTCAGCCGTCTGATCTTATTGTGCTCGCCGCCAGGCCTTCTTTAGGAAAAACGGCACTTGCGCTTGATATAGCCAGAAATGTTGCGGTGCATAACAACATTACTGTTGGAATCTTCAGTTTGGAAATGTCTGTCCAGCAGCTTATAGATCGTTTCATTGCCGCTGAATCAAATGTTGATCTATGGAACCTTAGAACAGGAAGACTAAGAGAAGATTCAGACGATTTCACCCGCATTCGAGACGCTTTAGAGAAGCTTTCCAAAGCGCCTATTTTTATTGATGATGCGGCGTCAAATACCATTTTAGAAATACGTGCTATGTCAAGAAGACTAAAGGCAGAGCATGGTTTGGGGCTCATCGTTGTGGATTATCTGCAGCTTATGGAAGGAAGAAAAAGAACAGAAAATCGGGTTCAGGAAGTAAGCGAGTTTTCCCGATCTTTAAAATCCCTCGCAAAAGAACTTGATGTGCCGGTGCTTGCGATTTCACAGCTTTCACGGCTTGTGGAACAGCGACATCCTCCTATCCCTCGCCTTTCAGACTTAAGAGAATCCGGTTCAATAGAACAAGATGCCGATGTTGTAATATTTATTTACCGGGAAGATAAAGCCAAACGTGAAGGAGCCAGAGAAAATATCGCAGAAATCCTGATTGAAAAACACCGAAACGGTCCCACCGGAAGAGTGTACCTTTACTTTAACGAAAAAAAAGTCAAATTCTCCCCGGTAGAAAAATACATGGGAGACATCGCAGAACCGCCCGATGTTGATCAAGCAGTGGAAGAACCGGTTACTATGTAATTCGTATGGCAACTCCGCTGAACATCCAAAAATTAATTGGATATCTTGTCCGTTTGCCGGGCATTGGTCCAAGACAAGCTGCGCGTTTCGCCTATGCGTTGCTTGATTGGGATAAAGAATCAACTGATAGTCTGGCCGCAGTTCTTGCTGATCTTAAAAAAAGCGTCCAGCGGTGTAATGTGTGCGGACGTGCCATAGAAAAAACACAAGATATTGACATATGTACGTCTTGTAAAAACCTCCAATCAGGACACCCTATTCTCGTTATTGAAAAAGATCAGGATTTAGAAAATATCGAACGATCAGGATATTTCCAAGGAGCCTATCATCTGCTTGGAGGGCTTATTTTAGATGAGAAAAAGGAAGGGTTGGTACATAAACGCGTGAAAGGGCTGTATGAACGCATAGAAACGCTCATGAATAACAGAAATCTTAAAAAACCCATAGAAATTATTGTGGCCGTTTCAGCAACGCCTGAAGGAGACGCAACGGCGTTGTATCTTGAGCGTGTTTTGGAGCCGTTTATCAAAAAAAACGAAATTCAATTCCAAAGGCTTGGAAGAGGCCTCTCAACGGGTTCAGAATTAGAATATGCAGATCCTGAAACAATTAAGTTTGCTCTTAAAAACAGGAAATAAAAACGGAGCGTCATTATCTGGACGCTTTCCGTATAATCATTTTATGTTTGCCACCTCAATGCGGCTATAAAGCTGGCGGTGCCCTTTTCTTCTCCTGTGCCTTGTTTTTGAGTGATACCGCATGATGCGGATTTTTTTTCCTTTGCCGTGCCCGATCAACGTTACCGTAACCAAAGCGCCGTCAACATAGGGCCTGCCGATTTTCACTTCCTTGTCGGTTGCAGTCAGAAGCACTTTATCAAATGTTATACTGTCCCCTTCCTTTTGAGGCAGCTTTTCAACATCCAGCTTTTCGCCGCTCTTGATAATGTATTGTTTTCCTCCCGTTTCGATGATAGCAATCATATAAACGTATAAACGATAATACTATATTGGCAGTAAAATACTATCAAACTTCTTCTGGTTTTTCAAGAGTAAGAGGTTCAACATCCGGAGAAGATCCTGTTATTTTAAGCACATCTTTATCTACCTTTTTAAGCTCCCTGTAAGCGCTGTTATAATGGCTCACACTGGTACCAAGGGCGCTGCCGAGTTTTGACATATACTGATCATGAACAGTGATGTGTCTACTGAGCTCCTGTACCCGCTTAAGAATTTCCTTTGTTGACTGCTCAATCTGCATCTGCCGAAGTCCCTGCATAATAGTCTGTAAAAACGCATAAAATGAGTTTGGGGAAACGATATGAACGCGCTTTTTTAATCCGTATTGGATAAGATCTGCCGTATTTACTCTCACGGCTCCCACCTGACTTATCGTCAAATCGTAATAGATGGCTTCCGACGGGATAAACATCAAAGCAAAATCCATTGTACTGTCCTGCGGGCGCACATACTTGGCGGTCTCATCAATGCGATTTTTCAAATCCTGTTTAAAAAGTTTCTCCAAGCGCGCTCTCTCTACAGGACTACGCTCGACGGCAAGACGGTTGTAATTTTCCAATGAGAACTTTGAATCGACTGGAATAATTTTATCAGCGACGAATATAGCGGCGTCAACAATGAGATCTTTATCATCATCGCTCTTCCCGATTTTATACTGCATTGCGTAAGCTGATACGGGGAGTACATTTTTGAGCACCGTTTCAAGATAATATTCTCCAAGAACTCCGCGCTGTTTAGGATTTTGCAGAATATCCTGAAGAGACTGCAACTGATCTGCAAAACCAACAATTTGTTTGTTGGTTTCATCCAGCCGCGTGAGGCGCTCCGTTACTTCTCTGATGATATTTTTAGATTCACGATACTGATTTTGCATTGATTCGTGCATTTGTTTCGATGACTCTCCGAGTTTCATATCAAGTGTTCGTGATATTTCATTTATTTGGTTTTGAATAAGTGAAAGGCCCTGCCCTTTTTTGGTAAGAACATACACAACAACGGCGCCAAAAGCAATGCCGCCAGCAAACATAATGATTAATAATAACGTGTCAATCACTGTTTTTTATTATATACCGAAACGGTTTTTTACTCCACTCGCCGGCATAACCCACTCCGATCCGCGGTGTTGCCGTAATAGCATTTTTTTTGACAATCACTCCCCTGTTTTCAATCCAAAGTGTATACCGTTTTGTCATGTCCGCTCCATTATGGGAACCGGTTATGTTGAGAAATTTTGTGAGCCGTCCGGGTCCCGTCATTTCAGGATGATCAAGAGCGCGAATAAGCACTGCCGCCGGATATCCTGATTCACGAGTTACAATGTTTAAACAATAGTACATGCCGTAGATAAGATATATGTAGGCGATCCCCGGAGGGCCGAACATGACTGCGGTTCGTTTTGTAAAACCCCTGGACGCATGACATGCTTTATCGTTTGGTCCGACATACGCTTCCGTTTCTATAATTGAATATGCGAGTATGCGGTTTCCTATTTTTCGCACCAAATATTTTCCAAGCAGTTCTTTCGCAACTGCTGTAGTATCACGATTATAAAAATCTTTCTGGAGAATCACAAATGCCTTACTTTAGATATGGCAAACTGTTTAGAAAAGTTACATTCTTAGCCCAATATTCTTAAAATAGTGCGAACCCTCCTCCGTCCCGCTGGAAGCGGGACTACGGGCGGGCAAGCCGTTTTCGTCCTGAGCCAGTCGAAGGACGAGGGAAACCCCACCTAGAAATCCGAAAATGCGGCGGCCTGTACTGAGCGACTTGTGGTGAGTAAAGCCGAACCAAGTCGAAGTGAGCCGCACTGATGATAATTTCCCTTCGATAAACTCAGGATGGTGAGTCTGCCGAACCACAAGTTTTTATTGAGTTAAGAATAAATCATTTCAGTAAATTTTTCAATGAAAACTGGATTGAAAAATTTACTGCTTTGGCGGCAAATTCTTGTCTTCTAAATTATTGAAAAAAAGAAGCCCTTTACAGCGATGTTACTACTGCAAAGGGCTTGGGCTGGAACTTGACGGGAGAGATTGATGGGATTACTTTTGGCTTCCTCGAATCCACTCGTCAGCGTAGGATCGGACAGCCGCCGACCCGCCTTCCTTCATGAGTTGAGCCACGAGACTGGACAAGTAGATTTCCTTCTCCGCAAGAGCGATCACCCGGTCGATTCGAGTCGCGATGTCTTTCCTTGCGGCACCGGCCTTAAGCGCCTTGGCCGCGTTGGGTACGAAGTAGTCGCTGAAACTACCGCGCGCCTCTCGACCCTGCTCGACGGCGTCCAGATCGCGGTCCATCAGGTAGAAAAGGAATCTGGGATCGTTCTCAAGGTACTCACGGTACTCGCGGAATTCATTCAGTGCTTTGTTGAGAGAAGCAATCTCCGCATTGAAGCGATAGCGCTCATTCTGAGCGACCGCGACGACCCCGCTGGAAACCGAGGCAGGCGTTTGATTGTTGCAGCCCACCGCCGCAACCAAACAGACCAGACCGATGATACTCAATGCGTACTTCATACAGACCTCCTTTTGGGTTTAGGTTTTTTCTACCCGATATGAGTAGCGCACTAGATATCTAAATCAGATGTCCAATGCGCTACTCACCGGGTAAACCTAAACGATTTTCTGTTTTTCTCCTTTTCCCGCCTTATCAAAGAGCTATTTTCGCTAATTTAAGGGCAAATCTACACCTCAAATTATGCACCATAGTGTAGCATATTACATCTATCCTGTCAAGCCAGCGTGGAGCACATTCAACCAGTTACTGCAACACTTCGTTCAATGCTTCTCATGGAGTCCTCCAGCAAATTCGTTTTTGCCCCCAAAATTCAATACGAAATGGCCGCCGAGTCCTTCCTTCGTCAGGATAAACTCCGCGAGGCGGCTTCCTCTGGCTTGCGCTTTTCTAAAGTGTCCGCCCGGTAGGAATCGAACCTACGACCATCAGCTTAAAAGGCTGCTGCTCTACCAACTGAGCTACGGGCGGTCAAGTTTATTTCGCATGACATGCAACTTGCTCCAGCAATCACACGCAAACAAGACAGGAAAAAAGCCATCAACTGCAACTGTTTAATAAATTACTTTGTTTGAGAAAATATCACAATACCCCCAACAGATGCAACTACCCATGCAAATAACGCATAAAAGCCGCCAAATATGACGCTGCCGAGCGGAGATAGTTTCAATAACTCATGTACCGGCATCAATGATACAAAACCAGATAATAATAATCCAGCCGCGAGAGGCGAAAGAAACAACACAGGCACTAATTGCCTTTGGAACTCGCCAAATAATCTCACTTTCATAAATGCGGCATATAATAATACCAAAATAATAAGAAACAGCAGCATTTGTGGAATAGTGTTTTTAATAAATGCTGAAACCGGAAAAGTCAGCCAAAGAAGCAAGACCACACATGCTGACAATATTGCTGCAACAATCCTTACCGCATCCTTTTGTATTCCTAAAAGAAAAAACACGCCTGTTAAGAAAATATAAAGCAATACGTCAATTGACACATCCGGGATCATATTTGTTTAATACCCTTCACGGTGTATTTCCTCTGCAATAGCGCGGAGTTTTTTGCTGACGCGCTTCGGCATTCTTACAATCACATTGATAATGAGATCTCCACGGTCATCACCTTCACGGACAAAGCCCTTGCCGCGAACGCGCAGCATGTCTCCTGTTTGGGTCCCGTGAGGAATTTTTATTTTAATCTTGCCATCAAGCGTTTCAATCTCTTGTTCGCCTCCGATCATCGCCTGAGAAAGAGGAACAATAAGCTGCATGTGAATATCATCGTTCTCACGCCGAAAAACCTTGTGAGGCAGTACATGGACTTTGACATATAAATCTCCATAGTCGCCGCGAGCAATTGCCTCACCTTTACCGGAAAGACGAATCATCTCTCCGCTGCGGACACTTGGGGGAACGACAATTCTTACTTCCTCGCTTTGAGGAATTACAGCGCTTCCGGAACATTTTTTGCATGCCTTTTCCGGAAGTTTTCCTATGCCGCCGCACAGATCACATTCAACCAATTGAGAAAAAGAAGCAAAAAATGACTGTTTGGTTGTACGTATGGTTCCAGACCCATGACACCGAGAGCATGTTTTTTCTCCAAACCCCTCTTCCGCTCCGCTTCCGCCGCAACCCGAGCATAGCGCCATTTTTCTAATAAGCATCCGGCGTTCTGTTCCAAAGACAGATTCATCAAAAGTAATTTCAATATCTATGGATATATCACGACCGCGCCTTGGAGCATGCTTTGCTCTGCCGAACCCAAAAAAATCTCCGAATATCTCTCCAATATCAATATTTGAAAAATCTGAAAAACCACTCTGCCCAAATCCGCTAAAATCCCATCCCGCATCGCTTCCATGAAATCCAGAAGTACTAAATGTATCATACTGCGAACGCCGTTGATCATTTGAAAGAATATGATACGCTTCAGTAATTTCTTTAAACCGGGTCTCTGCCTCTTTTCGCATCTTCTCATCAGTATGTTTATCTGGGTGATATTGGTGCGCCAATCGCCTATATGCTTTTTTAATGTCTTCCTTTGAAGCGTTGTGATCAACACCTAAAATTTTATAATAATCCTTCATAAACACACGATTCTAATAATACAAATGTACACTAATAATACAAATAAAATTTGAGTATATGGGTATCAATGAGCGTATGAGCATCGGTTATGATGACAATGTCGGATACTGAACGGTATACTCAATATTTTCCAATTTAGCAATATTATAATGCAAAAGCAATCTGATAATAATCACAATCATAAACAACACAAGAATCCCAATAGGGAAAAAGAATGTCCTAAGAACAATAAAAATACCTATTACAGTAAGATACGGTAAGTAATTTACCGATGAGCCAGCGCTAATTCGTCCTATTCTTTCGCTAAACTTTGCCGTTCCACCAATGTATAAAAGTTCTCCAAGCGTCTTTTCAGTATCAATATCAATGTCGAAACGATTTTCAATCTGTTTTTCGGCCTCTAAAACCAACTGTACCTTCTCATTTTGAGAAAGCTTGGTTATATCAATATGAGATTCTGATTCCGCAATGTTCATGACATATTCACTAAATGAGATATCAGTATTGAATTCAGGTATTCTCTTTGCAATAATATTGTCGCTTTTTCTCAATAATCCGACAAAAAATTCTTCTGGAAACAGTGTTTCAACACTAGCTGTTTTTTCCGGTCTCACACCGATAAACGTTGCGGCAATAAGAAGTGATAACGCGGTGAGCATCCATGGATATCCTTTTCTAATTGCTAAATAGAATGTTTTCCCGATGCTGGATAAAAGAGCCGTCTTTACCCGCAAACTCGAAAAATATCCTCCAAGAAACAACAAAACCGCCCAAATACTTTGAACAGATGACGGCGCCATAAACATACTCCCAGCTGAAATAAGAAACCATCCAAAGAGCCACACGTTTCTTTCCCCTACAAGAGTTATCGACAACCCGTACAGAACCGCAAACAACAGAAATGCAATAGCAGGAACATATATTCTTGGGCTATACGCTTCTGGTGAGAGAAAAAACTGGTATAATAAAACCCAAAATATCCAGCCCGAGAAAATAAAAAGGACAAGCAGTATAATTTCTTTATTGTTTGTCTTCATCCTTTTTGTCGTCTTTCACGTTTTCATGCTCCACATCTTTTACCTCTGGGCCGCCGTTATTGTTTTTGCCGTCCGACGACGGTTGAGTTTCTGATGCTGATTTTTTATAAAGCGTCTCGCCTATTTTAGTCAGAGACCGTGATAATGTTTCTGATGCTTGTTTCATCTGATCTACATCACCTCCGTCTTTCAACTTTTCCAATGCCTCAACTTTTGATTCCACATCCTTTAATATTGCATCGTCAACTTTTCCTTTTGCTTCTTGCAATGATTTCCGCGCCGAATAGATAAGTGATTCTGCGGCATTTTTCACTTCCACTGTCTCTCGTTTCTTTTTATCTTCTTCAGTATGAACTTCCGCTTCTTTTTTCATCCGATCAATTTCTTCCTTGCTCAATCCGCTTGTTGCCTCTATTCTAATGGACTGTTCCTTGTTTGTTGCTTTGTCTTTTGCTTTAACAGAAAGAATGCCATTTGTATCTATGTCAAACGTAACATCAACCTGCGGTACGCCTCGCGGGGCCGGAGGAATATTGTCAAGAATAAATCGCCCGAGAGTTTTGTTGCCCGAAGCCATTTCCCTTTCGCCCTGTAAAACATGAATCTCGACCGAGGTTTGATTGTCAGCGGCAGTGGAAAACACTTGGCTGCGAGAGGTAGGAATAGCGGTGTTCTTTTCAATTAATTTTGTAAAGACACCCCCTAACGTTTCAAGGCCGAGCGAGAGTGGCGTTATATCAAGTAGCAGGATATCTTTTACGTCTCCTCGTAACACTCCTCCTTCAATTGCAGCGCCAAGAGCTACAACCTCATCAGGATTTATGGAGTGATTTGCCTCTTTGTTAAATAAACCTTTTATCGCCTTATGGATAGCGGGCATTCTTGTCTGCCCTCCCACAAGAATAATCTCATCAATATCGGATGTTTTTAAACCGGCGTCCGCAACAACTTGCTTTGTAATCTCAAGAGAACGTTCAATATAGTCGTGTACTATGCTTTCAAGCACACTGCGGGAAAGTTTTATCAGTAAATGCTGAGGTCCCGACGCATTCGACGTAATAAAAGGGATGTTAATTTCCGTCTCCAGTGTTGAGGAAAGTTCATGTTTTGCTTTCTCCGCGGCTTCTTTAAGACGCTGAAGGGCAAGATGATCATTGGAAACGTCAATTCCAGATTCCTTCTTGAATTCATGAATAATCCAATCTATGATTTTTTGATCAAAATCATCTCCTCCAAGATGAGTATCTCCGCCCGTTGCCTTTACTTCAACGGTATTGTCCCCGATGTCAAGAACAGAAATGTCAAATGTTCCTCCTCCAAAATCATACACAACCACCTGCTCATTACTTTTCTTGTTTAGACCATAGGCAAGTGCTGCGGCGGTCGGCTCATTGATAATCCGGTGCACTTTAAAGCCGGCGATTTCCCCAGCGTCTTTCGTTGCCTTTCTTTGAGCGTCATCAAAATACGCGGGCACTGTGATAATCGCTTCCAAAATACTTTCACCTAATTTTTTCTCTGCATCATTTTTTAGTTTCTGCAGTATCATGGCGGAAATCTCTTCAGGCCGATACCATTTTTCCGCCATTTTTATCTCAACGCCGCTCTTTGATGATTCTCTTATCTCGTAAGGAAGAAGTTTTCTATCACGCTGTACTTCTTTATCGGAAAACTTTCTTCCAATAAGACGCTTAGCGGAAAATATGGTGTTTCTTGAATTTGTAACCGCCTGACGTTTTGCCAAAAGACCTACGAGGCGCTCGTTAGACCTTGAAATTGCCACCATTGAGGGAGTAGTCCTGTTTCCTTCAACATTTTCCACAATGCGCGGCTCGCCACCTTCAACAACAGCAATTGCTGAATTAGTGGTTCCCAAATCAATTCCTAATATTTTAGACATACTAAATAATTAATAAAACAAATGATTAATAATTTTTTGACACAATAACCCTTGAGGGACGGATGACCTTTTGATGCATCACGTAACCATTTTGCGCAATCTCTTTTATAATCGTTCCTTCTCCTTTTAATGCTTCGTGTTTTTGAGGATCAAATATGTCCCCGACGGACACTTCTGCGATATACACGCCGTGTTTGTTCAGTATGGATAATAATTTCTTCCTCAGTTGCATTATTCCCTTATCTGTCGCTGTTTTCAATGCCTCATCAAAAATATCCATAAGCTCAAGCAGTTCAATTAATATATTTTCCTCTGCATACTCTACAAATTCTGCTCTCTCGGCTTCATATTGTTTACGCATATTGATAAAATCTGCTTTCGATCTCTTCCATCCGTCCAGATATTCCTGGCTGTTTTTTTTAGAACGAGCGAGTTCTTTTTCCAGATACTCTATCTTTTCTGCCTCACTGGCCGTCTGTCTCACTGTTTTCTTCATGACCTGATAAAGAAGTCAATAATACGTTCATAATCCATCCTCATTAAACCGGCTGTATAAAATAATTCATTATTCTCCATTAACGATACCACCACACTCATATTATTTGATTCAAGGGTGGGATTTTCTTTTCCTATAACGATGGTCACACGCTTCCTGCTAAGCTTTTTTGTATAATATGATTGCTTTTTTGATATATTATCAAGAAATCGGCCAAACTGTATTACCATATTCTGTTCAGAAAACTCCGGTTCAGTAAAAAGCTGTTCAAAACCCATAGTCCCCAACACGGCACCGCGTCCCAGTATACCGCTTACGAGATGTAACTTCATTGCAATGTGGCGCTGAAGATTTTTAAGATCTCGCTGCTTTAACAATAAGGCGTCTTCAAGTTCATCGCCGTATGCCCCGACAATTGAATCAACAAAAAAGCGATACGCTTTTTCGGTTGGAATACGGCCCGACGACGTGTGCGGCTGTTTGACATATCCTTTTGTGGAAAGATTCTTAAAAACATTCCGAACGGATGCAGGACTTAAGACTCTCTTTATTTTCTTTGTAATATGCACGGAAGCGACCGGAGTTGCGGTGTGAATGTAACTACGGACTAAAAGGTTCAATATCTCGCCTTCTCTGGACGTAATTTCCTGTTGTTTAACCGTCATTATGAAAATTATAGAACTTTAGCACTCTAATGTCAAGAGTGCTAAATATGCCCACATAACACCCCGCAAGACGAAGTCTTGCGCGGTTCCCGTCCGCCTAAGGCGGATCATCATCGGGAACCTATTCCATTGACGAAGTCTTGCGCGGTTCCCGTCCGCCTAAGGCGGATCATCATCGGGAACCTATTCCAGTTATTTTTTACTCAATATAAAATGGACAAACTGAATATTGCATTATCGTTTTGACCATTGAGGAGCGCGTCGCGCTTTTTTAAGGCCGAATTTCTTACGCTCTTTCATGCGCGGATCACGTTTCAGATACCCTTCCTTTTTAAGCACATCTCTTAAGGAATGGTCATGCTTTATAAGCGCACGCGAGAGCCCATGCCGAAAAGCTTCTGCCTGTGCTTGTATACCACCGCCTTTAATAAGCGCGGTGGCAACCATCTTGCCGGAAAGTTTCGTTATGCGAAAGGCATCTTCTACAACGCCCTGCATATCTAAAACAGGAAAATATTTATTGTAGGGCTGTTTATTCACCGTTATATTTCCCGGCGTATCATAAATACGGACTCGCGCTATCGCTGTTTTACGCCGTCCGATACCCTCAATATACTTTCCTCTGTTATCAAGATCTCGTTTACCTTCCTTATTTTTAACCAGTGTTCTCTTAATCTTCTTTGCCATACGCATATAACTTTAAGTTTCTCAACCGCTGTCCTTTAAGCTTATTTTTTGGAATCATGCCTTCAATGGCTTTTAATAACGGCAGTGTGGGATCTCTTTTCGCCAGTTTATCAAATGAAACGTATTTTAACCCACCGGGGTATCCAGAAAACTTTTTATATTGTTTTGTATCTCTTTTTTTTCCTGAAACACCCACTTTTGCCGCATTATAAACGACAACCTCCACAGGAGATACTTTATTTGTTTTAAAAGCAGCGGTGTTTTTTCCGATAAGGATTGCGGCGACTCGGGAAGCAACCCGACCTAACGCCTTGCCTTCCGCATTAATTGTAATAATCCTTTCTTCCATAAGAAGCATAAATAATACCGGCTCTTCGGTTAAGTGATAATCTCCATAGAAACAATCGGGGCGGCATCTCCACCTCGCTTCCCTATTTTTATAATTCGTACATACCCACCCCTGCGTTCTTTGAGCTTTGGACCGATTTCTGAAAACAGTTTCCGCGACGCCGCGGCTGTAAGAAATTTCTCCAGCAGTTTTCTGTTCACTACAGTGCCGCTTCCGGCTTTCGTTATAACAGGTTCAAGGTATCTGCGCAGTTCTTTAGCCTTCGCTTCAGTTGTTTGAATCTTGCCATGAAGCACCAGTGAGGACGCAAGTGATAAAAAAAGCGCTTTACGCTGATTTCTTACACGTCCAAATTTTCTCCCTTTTTTTAATTTACGCATAGAATAGTCTATTCTTCCTGCTTTAAGATAATGCCAAGATTTCCAATTGCTCTTTGAATTTCCGTAAGAGCTTTCTCGCCAATGCCTTCATGATCCAATAATTCATCGGCTGTTTTACCAACGATATTCTCAACTGTATATATATTCGCCTTTGTAAGCGCATTGACAGTGCGGGAAGAAAGCTTCAAGTCTTCAACACGTGTTTGCATCGCGTCTATTTCTTCTGTGTCCTTTGATCCTCCTTCCTTCGTAAACCCTTCCCCGGAAACAACCTCGGGCTGCTGTTCAAATATATCAACCTCACCAAAACTCTCCAGTTGCTTCAACTGGTCTTTGAGAATGCCGACAGCTGACAGAAACGCCTCCTTTGGAGTGATTGACTTGTCTGTTTGAATAGAAAGACGGAGACGATCATAATTAGTGGCAGTCCCGACACGCATATGTTCAACCTCATATCGCACTTTGCGTACAGGTGTAAAAATTGCGTCTAACGTCATAACACTAGCTTGAACTTTTTCATGTCGCAACACATCGCGCGAAACATACCCAACACCGCGTTCAATGGTCAATTCAGCGACAAATGTACTGGAACTTTCAGTGAGCGTCGCAATATGAGAATCGGGATTGACCACCTCGACGTTAGAGGAACACTTGATATCTTTTGCCGTCAGTTTCCGTTCTCCACTCACGTGAATTGAAACTGTCTCCGGATTATTCGAAAACATCCTGAACCGCACCTGTTTGAGGTTTAAAAGAATGGTAAGCACATCTTCAAGAACGCCCTCAAGAGTAGAAAACTCGTGGTTGACTTTTTCAATCATAACGCCTGTGATAGCCGCGCCCGGTAAAGACGAGTGAAGAACGCGTTTTAAAGCGTTACCCAGTGTAATACCATACCCGGGATGTAGCCCTTCTATGGTGAAGGTTGCTTCGTTTTCTGCGCCCTCGGAGATAACAGGATGTTTTGGTAGTAAAATAGTATCCTCCATAATAATCATCGTGAATAAAATTCAATAATCGACTTCATGTTATATAACGTAATAAATTCATCTAGAAGTGGTGTGGAAATTACCTTTCCTATCTTCTTTTCTCTGTCCAAATCAAGCCACGGCGGAACTTCGTGTTTTTTTAACGTTATATCAAGATGCTTCACAGTGCCACTATCAGATAATTTCTTGTTTAATGTAATAAGATCCCCTATATGCACTTTGTAAGAGGGTATCGTTACAACCCCCCCGTTTACCACTATATGACCGTGACTTATCATCTGATGCGCAACAGATCTTGATAAAGCAAAACCAAGACGAAACACCACATTATCAAGACGGGATTCTAATAATGCAGCGAGAGTGGCCGCCACATCCTTTGATGGATTTTTTAGAGACTTATAAACATAATTCTCAAATTGGCGCTCAGAAATACCATATAAATAGCGCACTTTTTGTTTTTCTTTTAATTGTGTGCCGTATTCAGATTTTCTGAAGCGTTCTTTTCTTTTTGGACCATGAACTCCCGGGGGATATGGTTTTCGAATAATAGCGCATTTCGGTGTGTAACAGCGTTCACCTTTTAAGAAAAGCTTCTCTCCTACACGTCTGCAAATTCTACACTTTGCGTCAGACATAATTATTGTTTCATTTATAACCAATGCGCTTCTACACTCTACGCGGCTTAGGAAGTCGGGGAATCCCATGAGGTATGGGAGTAAGGTCTTTAATCGATCTGACATTAAAACCTTTTTGTACAAAAAATCGAATAACAGTCTCTCTCCCAGACCCAATACCTTTTATCCTAATATCAATATCCTTCACACCAAGTTGCTGGGCAAATGAGGCCACATCTTCAGCGGCGCGTGTTGCCGCATACGGCGTGCCTTTTTTTGAACCTCTAAATCCCAGTGCGCCGGACGATGACTGAAACACCGCATTGCCCTCCTCATCAGTAAGAGCAATAAGCGTATTGTTATATGATGAGGAGATGTGCACTAAGGCACTGTGTAGTTTCTTTTTTGAAGATTTAGCGCGCGCCTTGGCAATGCGCGCTTGGATCTGCTCTTCAACGCTTTCTCCTCTTTTTTTAACAATGCGTTTTTTGCCCATATACCAATTTAATCAGCGAGCCGCGCGGGCAATTTACTCAATTGAGCACTCAACCTATTTTTACCCTCTATGTACCCAACGAGGCGCGCGGTCAAACCCAGCACCAAATCCTTGAGCTCGGTAAAAAACAAGCAGACCGCTCTTTGGCGGGCAAAACCCCTTATCGCGCTTTTATTATCAATGATTGTTCTGCCTGCTTTCATATTTACTTTTGTAAAAATTGAAAATTTAAGCTGTTGTTTATTTCTTTTCCATTTTCCGTTTTCCAGAACCCATAGTCCGCCGTACATTACCATGCCGAGTTCTAGAGTTTGTTTTTGTCCTCTGGCCCCTCACAGGAAGGTTTTTTATATGTCTCATCCCCCGGTACGTTCCAATATCTTTTAAACGTTTGATATGCAGTAATACCTTTCTCCGAAGAACGCCTTCAACCATATATTGCTTTTCAATAATTCCTCTTATGCGGTTGATTTCTTGAACACTCAATTCAGACGCCCGCTTTTTTTTGGACACCTTCGCGGTGTCTAATATTTTATCGGCAGCCGGATGACCGATTCCGTAAATATATGTAAGAGCGACACTTATTTTTTTCTTGTCTGGAATGTTAATTCCTGCAATTCGTGCCATGTGTTTTACAAAAATCAAATCTCTTTCGACTGCGCATTCTTAGCCGACAGCAAGACACAGACAAAATTCAACATTTTGGAATTATCCACCGGATTACCTCCGCTTTGATATTTGACCTTTGCATATTGCATTTTATCTGGATTTATCCCTGCCGTTGTTTGTGTTTCGGAATAGAACAGATAACGCGAACTCGACCTTTGCGCCTTATAATTTTACATTTATCGCACATTTTCTTAACAGATGAACGTACCTTCATGGTTATAACTGATGCATGTATGCCACGCTGAAGGGTGTATGAAACAATATCTACCATGCCCTTAAAGCTCATGGAGCAAAATACTGTAAGTCTAAAGCCTTTCAATTATTCTTCCTCGAGTTTCGTCATAAGGAGAAAATTCTACTCTGACACGGTCTCCTAACACCACCTTTATGTGGTGCAGGCGCATCTTGCCTGAAAGATGGGATAACGCTTCGCGTCCGTCATCAAACCGCACGCGAAAAAGAGCTCCTTTCAACAAATCTATGACTTCTCCCTCGTGGAATATCTTACCGTCAGCCCCGGTTTTCATAAACAGCAGTTAATACGATGGTAGCGCATAAAAAGTAAGATGTCAAGAACTTGGTTTTTGTAGGAAAATCTCCCATTATTCAATACTTACGTGTATTTTTTCCTCCTTAGAGGGAATTCTTTTTAACCAAGAAGGAAAAAATATCACATTCGCTGATTCTATAGACTCATAGTTTCGAAAAACAGCTACAATATCATCAACATTTCCCTTAATAAGGTCTTTTTTTAATGACGTGATATCCGGCATCCAAGCAACCATAACTTTTCCCTGCATTTCTAATTGAGCAATGGTCGTGCCGCCTTCGTCCTTTGAATCAGTTAAACGGAGCCCTTCATGCGACAGCAACTGAAGATAATTGCGCTCCTGGGGAAAATCATCAAATAAAATATCCTCCAACGCTTTCTCAACAGCCTCTTGTTTTATAATCGTTGTCGTGGCCCTGCCTTTCACCGTTACGTTAAATTCTTTTCCTGCCGCTCCCACTGCCGGGTTGGTTTCGCTTAATAGAATTGAAACGTTCTCGGCATTCACGGGGGTTGTAAATCCCTCCGGAATAAGCTCGTTCAGTTTATTATGCAACTGGGTTTTCAACTCATCTTCCAGAATGTTTACCGCTTTTAGAACTTCACTTTCTCCCACAACATCCATTTCTCCATCAACTCCCCCATCAATAGACGACACAGACCGTGCGTAAAACTTTGTATATCTTAGGGAATCTTTAAATCCAGGAATGGTAAAATCAACAGGTTCGCTTATATTATAATTCTTACCGGGTTCGTCTGCATATATACGAACTTGAATGGAGCTTGGTGTTGTGTTCCCATCCTTAATCACTGCCCCCGGAACAGAAATATTTTCCGCAATGCGATATGTTTTTCCATCGGGAGATTCAAACCTCGTCCGCGCCACAAGCAACTGGGGCGCGGAACTAAAAGAATTATAAACCAATATATCACCGGATGCTTTCTTGGAAATTTTGGTCTTTGTTTCAGAAGGAAACACTTTCGTGATCTGATCTGTGAACGCGACGGTTTCCTTGGGCAAACGCAATGTGACCGATTTTTTAAGCTGAAACGTATTGTTCTTGGCAGCAACAACAATAGTCATCGAACTAAAAGATATCAGGACCCCGTAACCAGCAAGCAAAAGAGAAACGATGAGTAATAAAACGGTGATTCCTTTCCAGTTAAAGTATCGAAAACGGCGCTTGTTCCGTCCAATGAAATGATCGTCCTGTTTCGGAAAAGATTTCTTTTTCTCCTGTGACAACACCTGTGGCGGCGGCGCTGTCTTTGGCACGGGTTTGTGTGTCCGTGTTGGACGGATGTCGTTGATAACCGCTTTTTTGCCTGGATAAGATGCCGCGGACGCAGGCCTTTGGATTTTGATTTTATCAATCATTTTCTTAACTTATCACTAGCGCGCCGCAATATGCAGCTCTTTATCGGCTTGCTTACTGGACACCAGCACCAATCCAACCAAACCCAAGTCTCCGGGATCCGACAGCAACACAGCGCTTTGGGCATATTCCTGAAATGCCATTGGAGAAACATGCTGAATATTCACTGAATGTTGAATATTTTTCAGCGCTGGCGTTGTTTTGAGAGCCTCCTTTAACCCCGGCATCGCCGCTGCATCACCGAGAAGAAAAATGGAAAATGTATCGTTTGGCGCTCTTGAAATGCCTTCTAAAATATCACTTATGGAAACGGCCCATCGCTGAAGGATGTTTTTAATCATCTGATCAACTTGCTGTAATTTTTCTTCTTCCAGGATCCTTTTCATATAACTATTGGTCAGCATAACAGCATTTTGATGATCAACGGAAAACTTCTCCATTATACCTTTTAATACTTCCACAATACCAAACGGGACAGTGAAAATCTGATAAATAATAGCATTTTTTAAGAGAGTAATTTCTGTTGTTTCCCCGCCAAAATCTATAAACACCTGTAAACCGCGTTTTGTTACAACGTCACGCAGCAGGCGGGCATAGAGCGCCGGAAACGTAAAGAGCTGTATGTTCGGAGAACAACCAAAGATGGAAACCATTTTTTTAATCTCTTCAAAAAAGCTGCTGTGCAAAGCCGCGTACCTAACCTTAATGGAAAGCATTTCTGCATATCTATTTATCACATCTTCAACATGATAACCATTGAGCATATTTTTCAACACCGTCGCCTCAAAAACAGACAAATCGTTGCCGGCAAATTCCTCCATTATTTGTTGTTCGCCGGTTTTTAAAAGAGTCCCGACATCGTTCTTGGAAATTTGATGATATGATCCAAAACGTTTCGTGAGGTCTGCCGTCCTCGCTATATAAAACGGGGCAGAAAAACCGACAACGATATCCTTAAAACAACAGTCCTGCTCTTTTTTTCTGATCTCCTGAAAGAGATCTGAAATGTTTATCAGCGTAAAGCGCTGGAATTTTTCGACATCTCTTAGCATTTCAAAGGATTGTTGGCGCCGATAGTGTGCGGTAATTTTTGGCTTATCAGCAGATCCGTTTTCAAACAACATAACATTGATAGAAGCGGTACTGATTTCCATCGCCAGTGACCTTTTGATTTTGCTTGAAAAAGGAGTAAGAAATCCCATATAATTTATTTTACTACAGCGCGTATCCGGCGCACACCGGAACTGGATGCTTCCTCTTTTATAACAACAAACGTACCGATCTCTCCTGTATGTTTCACATGCGGACCTCCGCAAAACTCTCTTGAAAACACTTCACCGGTTTCTGGATGAATAATAGTATAAACTTTCACACTATCCGGATACTTTTCTTTAAAAAAATGCAGTGCGCCGCTCTTTATTGCCTCATCGTATTTCATTGTATCATAATCTACTTTATAATCATCCTTGACAACTTTGTTTACAAGCCCTTCAACACGATCCAATTCCTCTCTTGTAACCTTACGGCCGAAAGAAAAATCAAACCGGGTGCGTTCGGCAGTAATATCAGATCCCATTTGCTGAACTTCGTTTCCCAAGACTTTCCGAAGAGCGGCATGCAGTAAATGGGTTGCGGTGTGGAGCCGCGTTACTACCGCCAATTCCTTTTTATCGGCAGCTTTCAACTCACCGGTATTAAAAAGCAGTCCGTGACCGCCGAATTTTTTCTCAGCGCCCGCCCGTGACTTTTCCTGGTGTTTTCGAAATTCTTTATCAAAATCTTCGCGCGTCAAGTTAAGCGTATGTATTACTCCTAATTCTTTGATAATTTCAAAAGGAATTCCGTATGTTTCATACAAACGAAATGCTTTGGCGGGGCTTATGGGTTCTTGAAGCGCGGTGAGCTCCCGCACGCCGCGCTCAAGTGTTTTTGAAAACCGCTCGCGTTCCGCCCAATATTCGTTTATGACGCTGTTCTTTGCTTCCCGTAACTCTCCATAAAAACTGCCGTATTGTTCAATAACAGCCAAGAGAATGCTTTCAAAAATATCAGGTGAAAGAGTATAGATTTTTTCGTATACAAATGCTCTGCGGAGCAGTCTTCGTAATACATATCCGGCTTCTTTATTTGATGGTCTCACGCCATCAGCAAGCAGGAAGACACTGCCACGAAGGTGATCGATAATTACACGTTGATGAGAAATGGGGAGCGGCGGATCATCCGTCAATTTTTCAATAAACGAGGCAAAAAGATCGGTCTCAAAAATAGTTCTTGTTTTTTGAGCGATCATCGCGAGCCGTTCAAGTCCCATGCCGGTATCAACCCCCGGATGTTTAAGGGACTCGAGTTTTTTCGGCGATTTGGCAACTAGGTTGCCAAGTAGCTCTTCGCGGCTTCCCGGGAAGAAAAACTCGTTGAAAACAATATTCCATACTTCTATATCTTCGTTATTTGCGTTTCTACAATAAATTTCCGTAGTGGGTCCACACGGCCCCGAGCTTCCCGTCGGTCCCCAAAAAACATCTTCAACCCCCTGTCTTTCAATGCGAATCGCCGGATCAAGCGCCTTCCAGATTTTCTGTGATTCCGTATCTTCGGGAACGCCAATTGACGCGAGTCCCTCAAAAACCGTTACGAACGATATTTCAAGCCCGAGAGTTTTTGTAATAAACTCTCGCGCGTACCCAATTGCCTCTTTTTTAAAGTAACCGCCAAAGCTGAAATTGCCGAGCATTTCAAAAAATGTGAGATGCGAGGCATCCCCCACCTCATCAATATCCGAGGTGCGGAAACTTTTTTGCACCGATGCGGTTGAACGCGAGCCAAAATCTTTCTCAGCGCGCAGAGGGTCGGTATAGTACGGTTTGAATTGTTGCATTCCGGCGGTTGTCAAAAGCACCGATGGATCGTCCGGAATCAAGCTTGAAGAAGGCACTATGGTATGCCCTTTTGCCGAAAAATAATCAAGAAATTTTTTCCGAATTTCTTTTGAGGTCATTGGTAATCTTATTGTACCAGCATCACGAGATTATATAACAGCGCCTCCGAGCATTTCCGCGCAGCCACGCGCCGCGTTGCTGTTACGATAAAAAACGATGGACTGGCCCTTTGCAACGGCAAATTGCGGTTTGATAAATGCTACTTCATAGGAGTCATCACCAGCCCCAATAACAGTCGCCTCTTCAAGCGGTTGGCGGTAACGAATCCGAGCCAGACACTTAAGCGGCATCTTCGGAGCTACGCCATAAATCCAATGCATGCCACCGACACGGAACTTATTCTTGTATAACAGTGGATCTCTAGTGCCATCGGCCACAATCAGCGTGTTGGTAACCGGATCCTTCTTTGCAACATAATAAGGATCTGCTCCGCTGATTCCAATGCCACGGCGCTGACCAATCGTAAACAGATGCAGGCCTTTGTGCTGGCCAACAACATCCCCGCCAGTAGTTACAACGGGGCCTTTTCTTTCCGGTATATGCTGTTTTAAAAAATCAGACATATCGAGTTTACCTATAAAGCACACTCCTTGGCTGTCTTTTTTATCGGCGTTGGGAAGACCAAATGCCCGAGCAAGTTTGCGGACTTCACTTTTATGATATGTTCCGATCGGGAAAAGACAGTATTGCAGCTGTTCCTGCGTCAATGTCCAGAGAAAATAACTTTGATCTTTGTTTAAATCAAGAGCCGTAGAAAGTACTCTAATTTTAATCTTTGTATTTTTACTTTTCATCTTTTGCCGCAGGCGAACGTAATGTCCCGTAGCGATATAATCAGCTCCCAATTCCCTGGCGCGTTTTAAGAAAAATCCAAACTTGACTGCTTTGTTGCACATCACGTCAGGATTGGGAGTACGATTGTTGCCGTATTCACTAAGAAGGTAACGCACAACATTTTCATAAAAATAATGTGAGAAATCAAACGTTAAAAACGGTATACCGAGCGTTGCCGCAGCCCGCATTGCATCCCGCCGATCTTCTTTCCATGTACATTCAATATTTGGCGCCTGCCATCCTTTCATAAACACACCCACCACCTCATAACCTTCTTTTTGAAGAAGTGCAGCTGCCACTGAAGAATCTACGCCGCCTGACATAGCAACAAAGACACGATTTTTCTTGGAATTCTTTTTTAACATAAAAAATATTATGCCATAAAAGCATAAGAAAAGAAAGGGTTAGTGCTATCTTTTTACCTTAAATATTTAAACTTATTTTGCTTATGCTCTTCAAACGTTGAAGCATAATAAGGGTTTCCGTACTTATCATGCAGATAATACCAATACGGGGATTCTTCCGGAAACGCCGCCGCCTCAATGGCGTCCAAGCCCGGGTTTCCGATGGGACCCGCCGGAAGTCCGGCATATTTATACGTGTTGTATGGGGAATCAATCGCCAAATCGTCTGTTGTAAGCTTCAGGCCGTTTCTTTTTGTAAGAAACGTCAATGTCGCATCAACCTGTAATGGATGATTATTATCAAGTCTTTTCCAAAGAATCCCCGAAATAATCCTGCGGTCAGCAGAATCGTGAGATTCCTTTTCTAAAAGAGAACCCATAATGACAATGTCACTAAAATTTCTGCCTGATTTTTCAATGGTTTCTTGAAGATGTGCAGTGCGTTGTTGAAAATTTTGATAAAGCGCCGCAACCACCTCTTGAGGTGTAACATCAACATATAACTCATAGGTGTCCGGGAAAAGCATTCCGTCGTACTGCGTTGCCGCCTCAACAAAAGCGCTTTTAAGGAAAAACCCCTCTTTTTCAAAATAATCTCCTATCTGTTCTGTCGTCCATCCTTCAAGCAGCGTCACTGTTCTTGCACTTGGAAACCGCTGTAGTTTGTTTATCACATCCGGCATCAAATAAGTGCCGGAAAAAACAAATATCCCCGGACGAAACGTTTTCTCCGCATTGATTAGTTTTACATAAAACAAGAAGGATTTTTGTGAACGAATAACCCCTTTTTGAAAAAGCGTTTCAGCGACGACACTGGCGCTGGCGCCTTCAGGAATAATAAACAGAACATTATCAAGCACAGGCGGCAAAAAAAAGCTGAAGCTATATGCATAAAACAATATGATTGCCGCTATAAAAAAGAATCCAAAAAAAATCAGCGCTCCATCAGTTTTTGACGAGCGGAACGAAAACAAATCCCGGATATTCATGTTTTTCAAATTCATTTTTATCTCTTTTAATAAAAAGCGTTACTGTTTCCCGTATTGGAATAACCATTCGGCCGCCGACCGCAAGCGTTTCCCTCCATACATCTGGCACAGCATTGGCGCTGGCACTGACAAGTATTCTATCAGGCGTGAACTCCGGCAGACCATCAGTGGCATCCTGACATAAAAAGTCAACGCGTTTCGCAAGTTGAGGATATTTTGCGACGTTTTCCCTCCCAAATCGGCAAAGCTCCGGAACTCTTTCTATAGCATAAACCTTTCCTTCTTTACCAACGACGTACGCCAAAAGAGCGCTTGTCCACCCCGATCCAGAACCGACATCCATAACAATGTTGCCTGCTTGGGGTTCTAGTAATTCCAGCATAAATGCAACAGTATACGGCTGTGAAATAGTTTGTCCATACCCTATCTCCAACGGATGGTCAGCATATGCAATATCCTTGTCCTGCTCGGTTACAAAATCTTTCCTGTCTACAGCTCTAAACGCATCAATTAGTTTTTTATTTTTTAAGATTCCCTGCTTTTCAACAAGATAATCCGCTAAAGAATAATGTTCAATCATATTTTCACATTATACAGCAAAGTAAAAGCAATGAGCAACGAAACTTTCAATATTGTCATGGCTATTATTGAGAACATCGCAGTGCGAATTTTGCATAAAAAGAAAACAAACGCCGCTCCACGGATTCATCTTATAAGATGACGGCGCCTTGATTGGCAAAATCAATTTATTTATCATAGTATATGTAAATGAAGCGATGTATCACTATTGCGGCGATACTTTATCTGTTATTCGGATTTACCTCTGCGCTGTATGCGCACTCTCATGATCTAAGAACATTCCGATGAAACAACCCAAACTCGCTGTATAGATATATGCATGGATACATAACTATGGAAACGAGATCGTTTAAGAATCCAAACCCAGAACAATGCAGCCGAAGGGGGGCCGAATTAGGTTTAATTGCAACAATTCCATTCTTTATTGCTTTCGGCGTTCCTATGCTCGTTGCGCGAAGCATGAGTGGGAATAATGAAATATGAAAAAATCACATAAAATACTTATCGGAATCTTTGGGATATTGATTGTTGTCGGTTTTGTATTGGGCGCAGTCGTCTTTATGCGCGATATACAGAAACCACAGAACAAAATCCTGCCAGAGATTGTTGATAGGTTCCGAAATGAACTTATTGCCCGCGGCGTGGAAAGAGACGGCCATCCGATTGAAAGATTTGACGCATTGCTCCTTATGCGCGCCTTCCCGGGACTTCGCGAAGCGGATTTTGATAGCGTAGAAACATACGAAGGAGAATACGCGTATGATAAAGAAGAGCTCAAATTTCAGAGGAACGTGTCCGGCTCGGTAAGCACCATTGAGAAAACTGTATCAAACGAAGGATACGAAACGCTTTTGGAAAACCTCTCCAAGCGCCTTGGTATGTCCGTCTCAAGCATGGAGGCGGCGATTGATCTTATTGATGCGATAGACATCCCGTCTGATCTCGCAGGACATATCGCATCCAAGCGAGACCTCGTTGTCGTCCACGATCCAAGACCGCTTTTTGCCATTACCTCTCCGCTTACCGTACGAGGTCAGGCGCGCGGCACATGGTACTTTGAGGGTACTTTTCCCATTATGCTTGTGGACTGGGACGGAAAGATAATTGCGCAATCGTATGCAAGTGCGCTTCTTAATCCAAACGATCCAACATCAACATGGATGACTGAAGATTTTGTGCCGTTTGAGGGAACAATTGAATTTCAAGATCCCAGTTGGGATGCTGATTTCAGCAGACGCGGCACGCTCATTTTTCAAAAAGACAACCCGTCTGGACTTCCCGAGTATGACGATGCGCTGGAGATTCCGATTTTGTTTAAACAACTCAAACCGATCACTTCTTTTGAAGCATGCGCCGATGCGGGATATCCGATTATGGAATCTTATCCAGAACAGTGCAGAACGCCCGATGGCAGATTATTTGTAAAAAATCTTGCCGACGGAACAAGCGGTGTGAAAGGTACGATACTTTTGGGGCCGACATGCCCTGTTATGCGCGAACCGCCAGAGCCGGAGTGTTCCGACAAACCAATTCAAGGGGCATTTATAGTGCAAAATGTAATAGGCAGCGCCGAATACGCGCGGTTTCGTACCGACACCAATGGTCGCTTTTTAGTACATCTTCCTGCGGGAGAATATTCGATTATTTGGGAAAACCCTCTCGGTCCCGGCATACAAGGACACTTGGTAAATGTCATAGCGGGAGAAACGAGCGAGTATACAATTACCTTTGATACAGGGATACGATAAAAAACGTTCCTATTTATTTTTATACTCCCAGCGTGAGCTGTAATTTCGATATTGTCCCGACTGAAAGTTGATATCCGAAGGGACTCTCGCAACTTTTGCTGGAAATCCTCGGTTTAGGCCGCTACGGAATATCCAATTGTACAGGAGCATTTTATCACTTTTTACGGTGATCTTCCATTCCTTGTTTAGTCCGGAGAAAAAGTAAAGCGGCTTATCGACATTTATAAAAATGAAGAAGGGGCTGTCCACGCGAACGTGAACAGCCCCAATTTTTTCGATCCCGCAATGGCGGGACGGAATCCAAGGATCAATTAACAAGGAGTCAAAAGATCCAAGGATTCAAGACCTCAAGACTGCGAGAGGAAGGCCGAAGCGGAACCATAGTGCCCGTCGGCGTAGACGTACCAGCGGGCGCCGAACTCGACCCCGCCGCCGTCGAAGTCGAAGAACGGCGCGCTCGAGAAGTCGCCACCGGCGCCCGGGGCGAACTCGTCACCAGCGCAGTCGACGTGGAGCTGTTCCCACTGAACGAGACGTTCCGGGTGGGTGAGCACCATGATGCCGATTGCGAAGGCTCCGAGACCGAACTCGTTGGCCGTGAAGACCTCACGTGCCCGGCGCACCGAACGGCCCTTGTGACGGAGACCGAACTGGGCCGGAACGACGAGGATGTCGAAGTCCTTCTGCTCGTCGCCGAGCTTCTGGAACATCTTCACCGTCTTGGCGTGCTGTCGCAGGTACTCCGCTCCGAGCTGGCCGTCACGGTAGTTGTAGAACTTCCGCTTCGACGCGATCATTGCGAGCACCTTCTCGACCGCCTCACCGTAGGTCGGCGCGAGCGTCTGCCACTTCGGAATGGTGAACCATCCCTCGGCACCGTCAGGAAGCGCAGGCAAGTTCTTGGCGAACTCGAGAGCCTGGCTCGGGTCGAGATCGAAGATCTTGGCAATCGCCTTGATCTGGTCGTTGATCGGCTTCGGCCCCTTGTACTCCTTCGAGTACGTGTAGCTGGAACGGACTTCCTCGTTGGCGTACTGGTTGGACACGGACAGCTCGGCGATGAGCTTCGCGATCCCGTCCTGCAGTTCGCCACCGCGCTCGTTGAGCCGCTGTGCGCGTGCCTCGTCGAGCTTGGACTTGTTGTAGACGGCCTCGAAGAGACCGACTGCGTGGAGACCTTTCGGGTCTCGGCTGGTGATCAATGTTTGTGACATCGTCATCCTCCTTCTTTCTTTGGATTTGTCCCGCAACGTGCGGGACTAACGGCTTCCTCTGTATGAGATAGCGCAATAGGCGTAAAAAGCCCTTACGCCCAATGCGCTACCTCATAAATAAGCCTAATTTCAAGGAACTATTACGATGTTTAAGTATAGCAAATATATGCCGTTATGTCAAGCATTCGTAAGACGTAATTGTCTCGCTATTTTTGTTTTCTCGAGGTACCTCGGTCTCATAATCGCCTCGGCTGAGGCGGTCTCACGATAAAAAGTTGTTTGCCCTTCGACCTTCCTCAGGGCACTCAATTTTGTGCTTGCTCGAAACTCGCAAACAAAATTGGTGCGGTGTCTGTTTGAAAATATC
>MHOA01000001.1:0-68334 GCA_001821765.1 Candidatus Ryanbacteria bacterium RIFCSPLOWO2_12_FULL_44_26 | reverse complement strand
CCCGCCTCGCCTTGCTTGCCCGACCGAAACTCTTGAGTGAAGGCGGGAACCGGAGCAGAAAGCATGCCCCGTAGTGAACGCAAAGCGTTCTACTACTGGGGGACGATTTTCCTTCAACTTCGTTCAGGATGGTGAGCCCGTTGAACCACAAGTTTTTCTTTGGCGGCAGATTGTAAATTAAACTTTACTTTTTCTCCTCTTGATAACGAAGACGATCGCGACAACAACGACGAGTAATATCGGAACTCCCAAGTAGTACAGATACTTTTTTGAGCCGGTACTGATTTTGCCGAAATTACCTTCAAAGTTCTTCCAATAGGCATTTTCCGCATTTACATCAAAGGTGGTTTTTTGCCCCAAGCCGTTTTGGTCGGCGACAAGCGCTTCTCCAACATTGACTTTTTCTTCTTGGCCGCTGGTTTTTGATTTAAGGGCAACGGTTCCTTCAATGACTTTTAGCGTGGAGGTGTCGCCGGTCTCTTCCAAAACAAAGATTGTGCCTTTGATTCCGGCCACTGCCTGGCTCATTTCGACTTGCATGGAACCATCTTTCATCATTTTTGTGACGTTGGCTTTTAACTCGCCGTAAAGCAGTTGCATCACACCTTTTCGCGGATCAACCGAAACGAGAACAATCTCTGTTTCCGGCCCGACGTTAATGGTGGTTTGATTAGGGAGTGCGAGCTGCAAACCGCTTTTTTCCGATACTTTGAGACGCGTGCCCGGCGGCAACTCCATATCTATTTTGGCAAGATTCCATGATTCTTCATCATATGTTCCGTCCGGATTGGGAATAATAAATTCAACCTGTCCGTAAAGACCATTAAAACGCGTGCTTCCGAATGTTTCCACTTGGTATTCCCCTCCTTCAATGGTGGGAATTTTTTCCGGCTCAAAACCCCCCCAATTATATTTTGAGAATACCTCCGGAGTAAGAACGGGTATATTGCTTGTTCCACCATTCCAAGTTACTTCAATATACTTTCCGTTTACCATTCGTCCAAATGCTTGAAATTTTCCATTGGGTCCACCATCAAATTTATCGCCATGTGTTCCACCCCGTGAACAGCTACTGTTTTTACCTGAATACTCGGTGGTTACCGCTACGTACTCATATTGATCCCCGCCGGCTTTGCCCACATTCCAAAAATCGATAGTAATAGTATGTGTGATCATGGCACCTTCTTTTTCACCTGGATATCTCCAGGCCGGCGGTGGTAGCACACAAGGAATATCAATGGTTCCTCGTGCCTTTCCGTATTCCGGTATGGGCGCGTTGGCGCTTGCCGATTGAGGCAAAAGAGATAAATAAACGATGAAAACAAATAACGTCTTTATAAATTTTTTCATACTTTAATTATTCTACAATCTTAATAAATCCTCAATTGAAAGGCCCAACTCTTTCATTTCCTAACTGGCGGGGGTACTAGGATTCGAACCTAGAAGTCGGGTTTTGGAGACCCGCAGTTTGCCATTAAGCTTATACCCCCAGTAGGCTTGTCCACTATACCAAAAAAATCTGCGCATATCGAGAAAGCGCAAAAAAACTGAACACATCGAGCAAAACTACTTTTTGGCCTCTTTATGTGAGGTGTGTTTTCTACACCATTTGCAGAATTTTTTAAATGCAAGCTTGCGCTCCACTTTTCGTATATTTTTATGCGAATAGTAATTATAGCGCTTGCAATCACTGCATCTGAAACGAATTAAATTAGGCTGCGGCATATTAATTTTGCTCGCCAGTCTTCGATCCTGAGGGCCTCAGACCCGAATGGGCTACGCGAGCGTTTTACCAAATCAAGCACCGAGGACATAATGTGTTAAGTACTCGGTGAATCTAGTTTTCAACTCAATAATATTCAACAATAGCAAATTCATATTAACTAATCAAACTATCTGCTTGCGCTTGTTTTTTAAGCCCAAGATTAGACTTTCTGACAAAACACCGACTGATTGGTGGGCGGCGCTGTGCGCCCCGCCCACGAAATGGCTCTCAAAAAGCCGTCTTGTTTTGTAGTGGAGTATATTTACGACCTCGCTCGAACCTACTTTATCAAAAATTCCTGAATTGCGGAAGCCAGCCGCCGAGTACGGCGGCCTGCCTCGCAGAAAAGCTTTCTTTACATTTTTGATTTTGCGCGCGCCACCAATTTTTTCTTCCTAAAAGGAAAAGAAAGTTTTTCTGCTCGGCTCCGCGCTCAACCGCGCGGGGCGGCGGGGCTACACCTTTGGTTTGCGGGCAAGGCGTGGAGGGGTTCAAGGGGAGGAAGCGCCTTGCCCGCTCGCCAAAAAAGTTGGGTGGGTTTCTGAACACTTTAAACCCTTTAAATAGGCATCGAAAAGTGATAAGGTATTAAATCAAATAAGGCGCGTTGCCTTATTTGAAAACGCTCTTTCACAATCGAAATACGGAGGATTCTGATAATGATCGCGCAAAAGTCTCTGTTTGTCACTTTTGAAGGCCCCAACGGCGTTGGGAAAAGACTACCGTTGTCAAAGATGTCGCGCAAAAACTGGGTGCTTTGGGATGTAGTGTTCTTCGTACCAAAGAGCCCACCGGCTCGTCGCTCGGCGACTTCTTGAGAAATGCGGAGGAACTGTATGGGAAAGAAATTCTAGCCTGTATCGCGGCGGCAGATCGATACTTTCATATAGAGAAAGAGATTACCCCGGCGTTAGCGGCAGGCAGAATCGTTCTTTCCGACCGATACGTCGAATCGTCGCTGGTGCTTCAGCGTCTTGACGGCTGTTCGCTTGAATTCATCTGGAGCATTAACTCGCAAGTTCTCGCTCCTGATTTAAGCGTTATCCTCGTCGCTGATCCCACTATTCTCGGACAACGGCTCGCAATCGAGCGAACAAAACTAAGTCGATTTGAACGCGAAGAAACGAGAGAACAAGAGATGCGTTTCTACCGCGAAGCGGCAGAATTCATCGTCCAAAAAGGGTTTAATGTTCTCTTGTTGGAGAATGACAAACAACCTGTTGGCGATACTTCTGAATGCATTGTGATTGAAATTCAAAAGCTACTCAACATGAAGGAGGAAGTGTCATGAAAAAATCCATCATTTCCGCCAACCAGATGGCGTCCTGCTACTTCCGCACATCAGTTCAGCCGCCGCACCGGAAAGCGCTCGTGCAGATTACCGAATGGTGCAATCTACATTGCGCGCATTGCTTCGTCTCGGCTGGACAATACGGCGATACCATGTCGCTGGAGAGTATCCGCGACATCCTCGTACCGCGTCTCAAAGAGTGCCGCGTGGTGAGTGTTACGCTTACCGGCGGCGAACCATTCGCATACCAGGATATCATCGAGATCGTATCGCTCTACAAAAATGTTGGTATGAAAGTTGGCATCTGCACAAACGCAACCCGCATTAGCGAAGATCAGATGAAACAACTCGTGGAATTGGGTGCGCACTGCAACGTCAGCTTGGATGGCTTTTCTCCTGAAAGCCATGGTAGGTTTCGCGGCGACAAAACGTCGTTCGCAACTACCATCGCGACCATTGAGGCATTGGCTAAATATGGTTTGCTGCAAGGGCTTTTGGTGACTCCCAACAACCTCGCTGAGGCTGAGGAATACACTAAGCTCTGCGAGTTCGCGGTGGAAAACGGCGCGACATACATGTTGATGAATCCGCTTTCCTCCATGGGAAGGGGCGTAAGGACGACGGGAAAGCTCGGAGCTCCCGATGAAGTGATGCGTCAGATCGCCAACACAACTTTGCAGTTTGCGGACAAAGTTGAAATGGTCTACATCCGATTCCCGAACGAAAAGAAGTTGCCGCTCGCAGGATGCGAAGCGGGCAACATCATCTATGTCTTTACTCTCGGCGAACTCACGGTGTGTCCCTATCTCGTGTTTGCGGCGCGGACTCCGCAAAGCCAGCACAAGGCGGAAGAGTTCATTGTTGGCAACATCTTCCGTGATGCCGATATTGCTACCCGTCTTGATGAATACAAGCTCCATGAGCGATATCGTCTCGGTGGCAATCCGACTTGCGAAGGATGTCGTCTTAACGCGGAGTGTGGCAAAGGGTGTCCCGCAGCAGTCATTTCTTCGGGCAAACGCATTGAGGAAGTGGACGCGGAGGTATGCCCAATCGTTAATCCGTAAAACGCACCCGCAGTAGGATTTAAGTATTCTGCTGCGGGATTTTTTGTGGTAAAATTGATTAAAGTAATATGCAAAACCTATCTATTTTTACTTGGAATATAGCTAACCCATCGCCTGAGCGCGCCGCCAAACAAGCGGAATGGATTCGCAAAAGAAAAGAAGATATTTTTGTTTTAACCGAGATAAAAACAAGTCGTGGATGTTTGTTTTTGAAAAAATATTTTGAGGCATACGGGTATCATGTGCTCTTTCCTGATATTGAGCATAAAGAATATGGGTCAATGATTGTGAGCAAAATTCCTATATCGGGAGGGACTCTTAAATATATGAATTTTATCCCGTCGCGGGTTATGTGCGGGAAATTTTCATTTTTTGGTAAAAATATAGAAGTTGTGGGTATTTATGTCCCCTCTCGCGATGTAAGCAACGAAAAAATAAAAAGAAAGAAGCTTTTTTTACAAGCTCTTTTGAGTGCTCTCCAGAAATTAAACTCAAACAATATGCGCGTTGTTTGCGGAGATTTTAATGTACTTGAACCCAATCATAGGCCACGCTACCCATTCTTCAAGAATTGGGAATACAATTTTTATATTCAATTACTGCAATATCAATTAAGCGACGCGTGGCGTTTTCTGCATCCATCCAAGCAAGAATATAGCTGGGTAGGAAAAACGGGCGATGGATACCGTTATGACCATTGTTTTGTTTCAAATGCCTTATTGCCCGCTACAAAAAATTCGGTTTACCTTCATGAACCAAGATTACAAAAGCTAAGCGACCACTCCGCGCTTATTACTCAATTAAGTTTATGATTGAAGTGGAAAAAAAATTTATTCTTAGTGAACAAGATAAAAAACAGCTCACAAAAGATGCTGAGTTTTTGAGCGAGCGAGTTTTTAGCGATATTTACTATGATACCGAAAAATTTCTACTAACTTCGCAAGACAAATGGCTCCGTTCTCGTGATAGGGTGTTTGAGCTAAAACTTCCTCTGCACAATGGAGTAGAAAGGTTAGCTGACCAATATGATGAGCTGGAAGATGAACAGAAAATTAGACGAGCCCTAAATCTGCTTCCAAATAAAAACCTTGCGGACGATTTAATAAAAGCGGGGTATTTTCCGTTTTGCACTTGTAAAACTACGCGAAGAAAATATAAAAAGGGACTATTTATCATTGACCTCGATATTGTTGATTTTCAAGACTTTACCTACAACATTGCAGAGATTGAGTTGCTGGTGAGCGATAAATCTGAAATTGAAAGCGCGATTGAAATGATAATGGATTTTGCAAAATCGCAGAATCTTACAATAACTCCAGCGCGAGGGAAAATTATTGAATACTTAAAACGAGCAAAACCAAACCACTATCAAACGCTTGTAAAGAAAAAAGTGGTTAAAGATTTTTAAAACTCTTTTGTTAAATAAGGAAAACTATGCAGTCAAACGTTGATCATAACACCCTCGAGCAACTGGTTACCGATTCCCAAAAGGATGGTATTCAAAAGCTGGTCATTGGAGCGGTAATCCGCAAGGAAGGCAAGTTTCTTCTTCTCGAGCGCATTCCGTCCGACTTCATGGGCGGACTCGTCGAACTTCCGAGCGGTACCGTAGATGCAGGTGAAGACTTGCTCACGGCGCTTGCTCGGGAAGTTCAAGAAGAAACAGGGCTTGTCATCACGACGGTCCTCGCGTATCTCGGTCCATTCGACTATACGTCCGGTTCCGGCAAAAAGACGAGACAGTTTAACTTTCTCGTCGAAACCGCTCCCGACGACGAGGTCAAACTGGAACCCAGCGAACACCAAGCGTATTACTTGGTAGCACTCTCGGATGAAGCGTTCAACACGCCCAACATCTCTGACGCCACCAAAGCGGTTCTCAAAACCGCCGTGCAACAGTTTTGATCCCAACCCACCCAACTTTTTTGGCGAGCGGGCAAGGCGTGGAGGGGGCGAGGGGGAGGAAACGCCTTGCCCCCGCGAGCAAAAATAGAGGCCAGCCCCGTCGCCTGCTCGTTCAGAGCAGAGCCAAGCAAAATACTCTTTTCTTTTTAGAAGAATTTTTTGGTGGCGCGCGCAAATCCGAAATCGTAAAGAGTATTTTGCTTGGCGGCGAGCGTTAGCGAGCGGCGGCGGGGCGGCTTCCTTTGGTCAGGCATTTTTGATAAAATAGGTTCTAGCGAGGTCGTAAATATACTCCAGAATCCGATTTTCAGACAAAAGACCGATTTTTTGGTGGGACGCGCGAAGCGCGTCCCACGCTCTGGGTGCTTCTGTATCTTTTTCTACAAAACTGGAGCCCAAGAGCGGACTTGAACCGCTGACCTACTCCTTACCATGGAGTTGCTCTACCAGCTGAGCTACTTGGGCAAATGTGGCGGTGCAACTGAACTACTCCCGCTAAAAAACTATAAGCATAGTAACAAATTTTTCATCCAACGACAATTTTTAACTCTTTATTAAAAAGAAAAACCCCCTCCTACTAGCATTAGCGTTCGGAGGGGGCGGCCCCATACCTTCACGGCTTTTTTGACGCCTACACACTGGGGTCATGTGTATTGGCCGCTGTTCTTCTTTTCGGTTCCGTTCGGGCCAGCTTTCCTTGCGGAACCTATCCCTGTCATTACCCGAGAGTGGCCGGGAAACGCCATTTTCCCTAGGGTCCGAGCGCATCTGTTGTCCTCAAGCGCTGAGTTTTGCCGGCTCGGTAAGCTTCCCAGCATCGGACAAGGTTGAGCATAGCACAATACGTGCAAGATTGCAAGTGTTTGTTTCAATATGCCAGTTCTACCAAAATGCTCAATGAGTATTGAATGCTTTGGCAGAAGCCCAAATCAGACTTGGGCTTAAGACAAAATCTCCCATATGGGATCAAACCAATATCGGAGACTTTTCCTGTTGAGCCGCCTATTTCGGCCCCACTTTAACAATGTACTAAAACTCATCCTTAATCTCAGTTGCGAGAAGCTGCGCGTCAAGCTTATCTTCTTCGTAATCCTCGAGCATTCTCTTGAGTTCCTCCGCATCCGCTTCGTCGAGCGTAAACTCGCGCCGGGCATATTCAGTGCAACTCCCATCGCACTCCGCAAGATTGGAGAAGCGACCGCACACAGACACGCTATCTTGAAAAGGAGCGCCGTTCCAATTCATCTTCACATGATAGAACTTCAGGTTCAAGGTATGAAAGATACAGAGCAACGTCCCTTCCCGAGTTGCATTTCCATATGTACATACATCCATCTTTGGACTCCTTAAAGTTCCCGGTTTTATTGCGCAATAGAATGAGAATACCGTATTCTCATTCTAGATGATCTGCTTCAAGTATATATCAAGTAATCTTGCTTGTCAAATATTTTGACAGGTGAAAATAAAAGAATCGATCCGTCGAAACAAATCGGGTCTTTTTGTTTCTACGCGCCACTTACTTTCCAATTGCTTTTTTAAGGCCTGCTAACATTTACATACCTTAAGCACACCGAGAAGCTCATCAATATTCACCGTAGCCACTCCAACCACTTTATCCGCTCCTCCGTAATATACGAAAAGTTTTTTGCCAATAAGTGCCGCCCCACAAGGAAATACCACATTTGAAACCTCTCCTTCTTTTTCATAAGAAGTTTCCGGTTCAAAAATCGGATAATCCGTGCGACAGATAATTTTTGCAGGATCACGCAAACCAACTAATATCGCTCCTACGCGATAAAACTGGTCTTCTTCTGAAATTCCGTGATAGAGCAGAAGCCAGCCTGCCTTTGTTTTTATCGGCGGAGCGGCAACACCAACCTTTCTCGAATCCCACCGTCCTTTCCTCGGCATTATCCAGCGATACTCTTCAAGCCAATTCGTCCCGTTAAAATCCAGTGTTTTATGATGAGAGAAATCAATATCGTCGCCGACGCGATGAATAATAAGGTACCGCCCTTTTATTTTTTCCGGAAACATAGCTGCATCTTTATCATCCAAATCAGGAGCGGAGATAAGCATGGCACGCGACCAATCCCACTTCTTGTTTAAAAAATCCTGCTCTTTAATCCAAGTGAAAGCCACTCGCGGCGGATTTTTCCCATCAAAGGCGGTATAGAACATATAAATTCTGCTCCCAATTTTTACGAGTCTCGGATCTTCCGTGCCTGAATTTCCTCCCCTTTCAAGCTTTTGTTCAAATTGTTCCCGAGGAATATAAACCGGCTCCGGAGAACGATAATCTATGTGAATGCCGTCCCGACTTGTCGCATAACCAAGCACTGAAGTGTTATCTTCCGACATTGCCCGATAAAGCAGGTGAACTTTTCCTTTAAGATACATGGCCGCCGGGTTGAATGTCGCTTTTGCTTCCCAAGGATGATTTTTGTTTGGCGTGATGATTGGATTTATGTTGGCTCGACGAAGCTTTATCAGAACGATTTGTTTTTTTATAAACTTATCAATAAGCGAGGGGAGATCAATAAAAGCAACCGCACAGGTAGTATCTGCGGCTCCATAATATAATGAGATCGTATTTTTATTCAGTAACGCTCCGGAAGGAAAAACGACATTCGGCACTATACCGTGTTTTTCATAATAATCTTCAGGAGAAAGAAGTGGGAAATCGGTTTTTCCGATAATCTTAAAAGGATTTTTTAAATCCAGCAGTACACTTTCAATACTAAAAGACCTTCGGGGAGAAATATAATCCCAAATATAGGAATAAAATAAAAGCCAGCCATGTTTTGTTTTTATCGGCGGAGAGCCGACTTCGATATGGTCCTGCGGCCGGCGTTGAAGCGGCAAAGAATACTTATCAAAATTTTGATACCATTTATTCCAATATGATTCATTCCAGATATCTTCTTCTCTTTGAAAAGAAACAAGGCATATTTTTGCCGGCGGCCGATCAGTGTGCACCGTCAAAACCGCCCAGATTTTGCCATTGATTTTTTCCGGAAAAAGAGCCATTGCTTTAGCGTTGAAGGGGGTTATAAGATGTTTTTTTTCAATCGTTTTTAAATCTTTGCTTATGGCAAGTCCTACTTTTATATGCTCCGTTCGGGGAGGCCAGCTTGAAAGCGCGGTATAAAAGATATAGTATTTGTTGTCCAGTTTTGTTATTCGCGGATCTTCACAACCGAACCTTTCCCACTCGTGCTCTGGAAAAATAAACCGTTTTCGGTCATAAAAATTGAGCCCGTCTTTGCTTTCGGCAATACCGATATCAGACACCATGAGTTTTGCTTTTGCCAACGTGTGATAATGGATCAGAGAAACGGCACGATAAAGGAGAAAAACATTATTTCCTTTCCGAACAGGACAACCATTAAAAACAGCCTCAGCTTCCCAAGACTGATTTTTATCCGGCGTGAGTATCGGATTTTTCTTAAAGCGCTCAATAATCATCTTATGTTCCCTTTAGAGTTTTTGCCTTGAGTTTCGGTTTGGCCTGACTTATTAATCTGTTCAAAAATTCCTCTACTGGTGCGTGGGCCACACTGATATAGCTATCCGAAGCGCCATAATACACCAAAAGTTCTCCGTTTTTCACCGCCGCTCCGGATACATATATAACACCCGCTTTAAAACCGTTGCTTTCATAATCTTTTTCCGGCTCCAGAACTGGTTCTTGAGAGCGGCAAAGTATTTTAGCCGGATTATGTATATCCAGAAGCATGGCGCCAACCTTGTACTTGCCGGGGTCGCTTTCATCGATGGCATGATAAAACAACAGCCAGCCTTTATTTGTTTTAATCGGCGGCGCCCCAACGCCCCGCACCCAACTATCCCAGCAATTTTTTCTTTGGCTATTATTGCCGTTATAAAAACTGTAAATGTATTCGCCTTCTTGAAATTCCAAACTGTCGCGATAAGCGATGGATATTTCAGGGCTGATGCTGTGCAAGACAGCATACTTCCCATTTATTTTTTCCGGGAAAATAACCCAGTTTTTATGAAGTTCTCCGGGCGGCGAGATCAAAACCGGCAATTCCCATGTCCACTTTTTCCGTAAAAAGTCCTTAACTTTTATTGATGACAAGGCCATTCTCAATCCTTCATCGCAAGCAGTATAAGTCATATATAATGTATCTTCTCCGTTTACCTGAACAATGCGCGGATCTTCGCTCCCCCCGAAACTTCCTCCTGAAACAAAAGAATAAAAATTAAACACCGGCTTTGTGAAGCGGTGCTCGAAAACTGGGTTTGGTAATCGCTCATCAATCGCAAATCCATCACTGGAAACAGCATATCCGAAACGCGAGATACCGTCTTCCCCGATTGCTCGATAGAGAAAATGTATTTTATCTTCAAGCAAGATAACTCCGGGGTTAAACGTCTGCCATGCCTCCCAGTGATGTTCGGGTTTTGGCAGAATAATCGGATTTTCTACTGCTCTTACAAGAGCCGGCGTGCCAGGTTGTTTTTTCTTTTCTGTCTTTCTTTTAATGCTCTTGGGAGCTCTTTTTGGGGGCCGTTTTTTCTGCTTTGACAGTTTTTTAATTTTCGTCTTGCCCTTACCTTTCTTTTCCCTAAACATTTTATTTTATTGTCTACGTTCCATAAAAAATAGATAACGACGCTATTATTAGCATACTAAAACTTTTCAAAAAGGACTATGGCAGATTGTGCCTAAACATAGGTTAAAAAAACCTTTTTATACGGCAAATCCCATAACAAAGCTCGCGGTTTGTTATGAGGCCGCCTTCTTTACCCCGCCGAAGAGGACTTGAGTAGAAAACGGCTTTCCTTCTGAAAACTTATCAAAATGAATATCCAGTAAAAATCTGGGTATTCATTTTGATATGCGCTTGTTTGACAAAATCCGAACATACTTCGTTCCTCAGTACCTTCGGCATTTCGCCCTGAGTCAATCGAAGGGCGAGGAAATCCCCCCGCGAAAATTCAGAAATGCGGCGGCCTGCACTGAGCGACTTATGGTGAGTAAAGCCGAACCAAGCCTCGGCGCAGGCGGGGAGCAGCACCGCTGACAATTTTCCTCCGATAAACTCAGGATGGTAAGTCTGCCGAACCACAAGTTTTTCTTTGCTTGCACTGAGTTTATCGAAGTGGCGGCATTTAATTATATGCAATCAAACCAAATTTTCAAAATACTTTTTGAAAGCAAGATATTCTTCCTTATGAAAAAATTGTTCATCCTTCAAATCAACTTTTTTCGGATCTACCCATTGGAGGTCGCTATGCTCGGCAGACAGTTTGATTTCGCCGGACAAATATTCTGCTTCGTAAACTGTGAGAAAAATATGCAACCCTTTACTTTCAAAATGTCGGCGAAATTGAAAAACTGGTTTGCCGAGCTTGTATTTTACTTCTTCGCCAAGTTCTTCTCCGACTTCTCGCGCGATAACTTCGGTAAGCGGAGTAGTATGCTCTACATCGTCTATGCGGCCTCCAGGCAAATCAAAATGTTTGCCAACGGCGTCCGTCAAAAACAAAAACTCATCTCCTTTTTTGAGAAGAACTTTCAAACCGACATGGTAAATCGCATATGCTCTTTTTGTTGGTTGACTACTTGTCTCCATAAAAAATCTTTACAAGTTTTGGTAAATCACCTTTTGTCTTTTCGCCGTTGGCAATTCGTTCAAAAAGTGCTTTTGGCGTCAGCCAAAAATACTCGACAAAATCGCTTTTGTTGTAATTTGGTGTTTCATCCATCTTTATCTCGTAAACGTTCATATACGCTGAAACGCCGTCTTTCTGCGGGGTTAAATGGCCGAGTAAACGCACTTCTGCTTTATCGGTATCAATATTCAATTCCTCCTGTGTCTCGCGTTTCAGCGTTTGCTCGTATGTCTCGCCGCTTTCAACGTGGCCGCCCATACTCATATCCAAACACAAAGGAAATATCCGCTTGTTCGCGACTCGCCTCGGTATCCAAACTTCTCCTTTAGAGTTTACAACAAAAGCGTTCACTACCCGGAAATTTGAAAGATTTTCTGCGTAAACTTCTGACCGCTTTTTTTTACCAACGACGTTATCGTTTTCATCAACAAGGTCTAAAAATTCATCAAGCGTATGCGTAGGATTCATAAAAAATTTTCTTCCCCCAAAATTAAAATATGGTTCGCGCCGATGTTTTTCTCGGGGCTCTTTGGCGGTTTTCGCCTCGCAAAACGAGGCGACAATTTCAATCCTTCGATAAACTCAGGATTGTCCTGAGCACTGCCGAAGGACAAGTTTTTCTTTGGCGGCAATTTAATTATGAAATTATACAAATTTATTTTTCAGTTTCGGATTTCGAAACCGTATATTTCATCCACTGTCCTTGCGGATCGGTTTCGAAAGCAAAATAATACTCCGGATGCTTCTTCTCTATCTCTGCTGCAATTTTGTAAAGTTCAGCCGGTGTATCACCATATGCCACCAAATAAACAGGAGCGCCATCTGCTCTCAAAATTTTATCAAATTTTCCATCAGGTTTAATTTTAAAGGTTTCCGAATAAGGATTATTCGTCTCGAGCATACCACTCAACAAATCTTCGGCATAGTCAGCGTCAGTGAAATTTTTAGTGCGCTCAATTTCTTTTTTCATTGCTTCTTCTTTCGCTTTTATCTTTCCTTCGTTGGTTTCGCCTGGTCGAAATTCTACGGAAGTATCATGGGAAAAACTAGAAAACCGAGACGGTTTTCTATCCTTACCGCCCATTACAAAACCATCACCCTTGATTTCTTTATTTTCCTCTTTTGGAGGTTCTGGATTGAAATTTGGTTTTTCTGGATTCATATGATTAAAAAATCTCTGAAACTGAATTGAGTTGTGTCTTGGTGCGCCGGGCAGGATTCGAACCTGCGTAGGCCTGAGGCCGCCAGATTTACAGTCTGGTGCGATTGTCCACTCCGCCACCGACGCCTGATATTAACCTCTTAAACTCATCACCACCCTTATAACTTTTTATCTTTCGTTCTCTGGCTAGAGCTTGATGTTTATCATCATATAACTCACGGTGAATAAGCTCAAGCGGTTTCCTGTTTTTAGTAGATTTATTGCCTCCTTTATTATGACGAACAAGACGTTTATCTAAATCTGATGTACATCCAATATAATATTTATTATCCTTTTTACTCTTAAGAATATAAACATACCACATATATAAGGCCGCCCCGCTTATAGCGGGGTGCGATTGTCCACTCCGCCACCGACGCATGTATGCTATAAATGCGAACTAACGCAAAGCAAACTATAGAGTGTATTATACCTTATGTATTTACCTTATGGTAGAGGTTGCGGTTTTTCGCTTTCCTTTCTTCTTATCAGTGCTTACGCGATGCGTATATTCAAATACAATACTCTCATCTTTAACAGTCAGGCGTACCCTGTCTCCCTCCTGTATTTCCTTTGAAACCATTTTTTCGGCAAGAGGATTGAGAATTTTGTTTTGAATAAATCTTTTCAGCGGCCTTGCACCATATTGAGGGTTATATCCCTCGCGAGCCAAAAATTCTTTTACATTCTTTTCAACAACCAACATTATTTCTTTTTGGTCAAGGCGTTTCTGTACATGCGCAAGCTGAATATCAACAATTGCAAGAATATGTTCCTTGGAAAGGTTGTTAAATATGATTATCGAATCAAGGCGATTTAAGAACTCCGGCCTGAAATGCGATTCAAGCTGCTTGTGAATCTTTGACTTCAGTTCCTCTTCTTTTGATTTTAACTGCCTCGCTTCCTTCTCCCCAGTAGACAAATCAAACCCGATAGATCCGGCTTCTCTTACAAGCTCGGAGCCAATATTAGAAGTCATGATAATGATGGTATTTTTAAAGTTGACATGTCTTCCTTTTGCGTCCGTTAAGCGGCCGTTATCCAGAATTTGAAGCATAATGTTAAACACTTCCGGGTGTGCTTTTTCAATCTCGTCAAAAAGCACAACAGCATAGGGCCTATGACGAATAAGTTCTGTTAACTGACCTCCCTCTTCATGCCCGACATAACCCGGAGGAGAACCGATAAACTTTGAAACCGTATGCCGTTCCATGTACTCGGACATATCAACTCGGATAAGCGCTTTTCCATCATTAAACATAAATTCGGCAAGCGCGCGGCCCAGTTCAGTTTTCCCCACACCACTTGCTCCAAGAAATATAAAAGAACCGATCGGATGATCCTCTTCATTAATGCCGGCGCGGCTCCGCCTTACCGCATGTGAAATTTCTTTTATAGCTTCATCCTGCCCTACAATACGTTTCTTAAGCGCGTCCTCCATTTTAAGCAGTTTTTTTGCTTCTTCTTCAAGCATGCGTTTTACCGGTACGCCCGTCCATCGGGAAACAACCTCGGCAATTTCCTCCTCTCCAATTTCCTCTTTTAAAATCTTTCTGTATGCTTGTAATCTTCTGAGGCGTTTCTCTCCTTCTCTGAGCTGTTTTGAAAGCTCCGGCATTCGTGAATAACGAATCTCCGCCACTTTCGTAAAATCTGAAGCGCGCTCCGCACTTTCAGACTCCATCCGCAACTTCTCGAAATCTTTCTTGAGTTCTCTAATGTGGACAATTGTGTCTTTCTCGTTTTTCCACTTTAGTTCAATGGATTTGTTTTTCTCATGCAGTTCAGCAAGCTGCCGCACAATAACACGCAGCCGGCGGCTGTTTTTGCTTCCCTCATCGCGCTTCATCGCCTCCCGTTCAATCTCCAATTTCATGATTTCTTGGCGAACATCATCCAAATCACGCGGTACACTGTCAATCTCAAGCCGAAGCGCTGATGCGGCTTCATCAATAAGATCAATGGCTTTATCCGGAAGAAATCTGTCAGTAATATATCTCCGAGACAACTCCACCGCTTTTTGAATGGCTTCATTGGTTATCTTAATTCCATGAAACACCTCGTATTTTTCTTTCAACCCCAAAAGGATAGCAACGGTATCTTCAGGAGAGGGCTCATCCACATATACGGGCTGAAAGCGGCGCGCAAGAGCAGGATCTTTTTCAATGTGTCTTTGATATTCTTTTATCGTCGTGGCGCCGATCGCATGAAGTTCTCCCCTTCCAAGCGCGGGTTTGAGCATGTTAGAAGCGTCCATAGCGCCTTCCGCCGACCCTGCGCCTACCAGCGTGTGCAGCTCGTCAATAAACAATAATATCCTGCTGCCTTCACGATGAATTTCTCTAAGAACAGCTTTCAATCGTTCTTCAAATTCTCCGCGATACTTCGTGCCCGCAACAAGCGCACCAAGATCCAGAGCAACAAGCTCATGATCGCGAAGACTCTCCGGAACGCTTCCTGACACAACGCGCTGGGCAAGCCCTTCCACAATGGCTGTTTTCCCGACCCCTGCTTCTCCTATAAGAACGGGGTTGTTTTTTGTCCGTCGCGAAAGCACCTGCATGACACGGCGAATTTCCGTATCTCTGCCAATAACAGGGTCAAGTTTATCTTCGCGCGCAAGACGCGTCAGATTTCTGGCATATTTTTCAAGAACCTGATATTTGCTTTCCGGCTCAACGTCGGTTACACGCTGAGCGCCCCGGATACTTGCAAGAACCTGCAAAACCGACTCTTTATCAATATGAAACCGATCAAGAATGTCACGCGCCTTTGAGGGAGTCTCAAGAAACGCGAGAAACAGATGTTCCGTTGAAATATATTCATCTTTTAAGGAAATAGCGGCTCTATGCGCTTCTTCCAGCACACGGGCTAGTTCCGGAGTGATATAAAACTGCGACGGGGGCGTGAGGAGTTGTTGACTCTTCCTCGCATCAAGCGCATCAAGGACGTAGTCCGCAAATGATTGATAATCAATCCCGAGCTTCTCTACCAGTGAAATAATAACACCTTCTTCCTGCAGTAAAAGAGCTGCAAGCAGATACATGGCATCCAGCGATCCCTGCCCGCGCTCAACAGCAAGCTCATGAGCTTTTTTAAGAGCTTCCTGCGCTTTTATTGTAAAATTCGAAAAGGGTAACATATTAAAATTTACTAAACGAAGCGAAGGCTACACTTTAAGCGCCCCGCCCATTTTTTATCGCTTATATTCCTTGTAAAGTGCGCGGCCAAACAGCCCACTCTTTGGTGGGCGAAGCGCTTTGCGCCGCTTTTTTTATGAATAATTATTCTTTCTGCTATCATGTTTACTTTTATAAAAAATGGGCTGGGATTATCTTCACTATAGTGTCTGCCAAACAAGATTTGATCTATTCCTTTACGGTTTAAACTCCGTGAATGTTATCTCCACGTCAACTTCCTTGCCGGAAGACTTGAATACCTTAAACAATACCGTATCCCCGGGCTTGTATTTTTCAATAACTACGGAGATCGGATTTTCAGACCCGACTTTTTCCCCTCCTATCTCCAGTATAACATCTCCGACTGTAAGGCCAACCTTGTCAGCTGGAGAACCGGAAACAACGCCCGGACGATCAGCATCCCCTAAAATAAGCGCTCCAGAGCTAATAGACAAGTTATTTTCAGCAGCTACGTCCTTGGTTACAAGCACGTATCGAATACCTATAAAAGGGTACACGATTCTTCCATATTTTTCAATGTCTTTCAGATCTTTTTTTAAAATATTGACTGGCAGTGCAAACCCGACATTTTCTGCTCCTCTGGCAACTGCTGTGTTGATTCCCACTGCCTTCCCGTCCAGCGTAATAAGAGGCCCGCCGGAGTTTCCCGGGTTGATTGCCGCATCGGTTTGGATAAGCGAACGAAGTTCTTCTACGGTTCCGGCGCCAATGGTATTCACCGTCCGCCGAAGACCGGAAACAACTCCTACGGAAACCGTATTTTGAAACTCACCCAATGCATTGCCGATTGCAATAACCGTGCGCCCTATCTGGAGAGTATTGGAATCTCCAAGAGCGAGACTGGTAAAACCTTCTCCGTCAATCTTTAAGATGGCAATGTCCTGAAAAGGATCGCGTGCAAGCACCTGTGCTGGCAAGCTGTCGCCATTATTTAATATAACGCTATAGTCAGCAGTCTCGTCAGCAACCACGTGTCGGTTTGTCGCAACAAAACCAGACTCACTCACAAAAAAACCGCTCCCGGCTGAAACTTGCCGACGTTCCGTTCCTTCCTCGCAAACGCTTGGAACCTTCAGTCCAGGGAAGAACCGTCCAAACATGTCATTATCGCCAAAAGGGCTAAAAAAACATTCAGTTAAAAGAGGAACATCTTTTGTCGCAACAACGCTTACCACCGCCGGCGCAACACTAGCAACTATTGATGTAATCTTTTCCTCTTGCGTTACAACAACAGTTTTTTCATTCACTACAAAAGGATCGTTGTTATTTTTGCTTCCTTCTCCAGTGCCAACAATTTTTTCAACAACTCGGTTAATCGTCTGTGTAACCGGCTTTGGCGCCTGATCAATCAGCGTAACCGTAACAATGCCTGTTACAACCGACGTCATAAAACTAACCAAAAGCACCAACAAGACAAGTTGTGTTTTTGTTAATTCTTCCATAAACCAAAATGCGAACTCCTTTTATTTCGAAATCCAAAACAAATTCCGACACTACATTCAAATGAATAAAACGTCCAGAGCTTTGAACATATGAATGTAAATAGTGTTTCAAGCATTGTGTTTAGGATTTCGTATTTCTATACATATCTGCATTATAATTATACCACGCTATATGATTATAATAACGAATCGAGTAAAAAATACGATACCGCAGTGATGCTATGCAAGCTACGTATTTCATTTTTTGTTTAAAAAACGAAACAGCGTTTATCAACCTTTTATGGATAAAGCTGATTTCCCTCTTCATCAAATACTATAATGGCTTTTGTGGGGCAGGATTTGGCGGCAAGCAAAATCGTTTCGTCATCAGCTCTCTTAGGATTTACTACAATCGCTTTATTTTCTTCATCAAGTTGAAAAACCTCCGGAGCTATTGCGATACAGGATGCCGCCCCGATACAAAGATCTCTATCTACAACTATCTTTCCGATTTTGTTTATCATATACACTCCCTTTCAACTAATAATAAATCATAAAATAAATAACTTGTCAAGTCATTCAAAAGTTTGTTTTAACTATGGAGCCGATGGTCGGACTCAAGCCGACAACTTACGGTTTATCCAGATTTTGTAAAAATTTTGTAGAGCCGGCGGTCAGATTTGAACTGACGACCTGCTGTTTACAAAACAGCTGCTCTGCCACTGAGCTACGCCGGCAATTTTTTTACAAAATCGGGGACTCTCGATATTCTAACAAAACCTTTGTTTTTGAGAATATCGGAGCAAAACCGTTGCTCTGCTATTAAGCTACATCGGCATGTTCCTTATTTTTAATAATAACCTTGGCGCGGGACTGACGCAAAACAGCCGCTCTACAGCAAAACTAAATCTGTACATTTCATTCGGGATAAGCACCACCGTTGTTCCCCTGTCTTACATACAACTCCACTGTTCTGCAAAGTGCCATAGAGTTTCGTCGCTCTATGTGTCACTTGCAAGAAAGCAGAATTCCAACTGCACTATCCAATACAATCATAGTGCGTCGGGGCTAAAGCGACAAAATTCGCAAACGCCGAGATCCTAATTTCACTATCTTAGTATAAAAAAGCGCGTCGGGACCATGCCAGCAACATTTCACAAGATTATGGAATGTTTTTTATACCAAGATTCAAAAAACGGCCTCCATCCGAGTTTAAATTAATCATCGATACGATGGTTGGAAATATCATGATCTGCTACCGCAAAATTTATTTTTTCAGGCGCTTTTCCATTTTCCAGCCCGTTTTTCTTCTTCCATTGGCGAATTTCATCCCAATATGAAGACTGATGAGCTGTTACCGCTGATTTGCTTTGTAAAAAAGCGCGGACACGCCTCGCTTTTATAGAAACAATAGTCGCTCCGCGCTCAATAATAAAAAAACAAAAACCCAGAAAACGAAGCACTTGAGGTATGACACGAACTTTCACAATATGTTCTACAAAACCGACAATAATGGTGAAGGATAATATTCTGTCAGTTTTTAAGTGAAAGCTTTGACTCTTAAGAAAAACAGCATTATTTGCTCTTAACATATTTGGCGTATGCCACCACATAATCACCACAATCCAAAGAAAACTGATAACAAATATTGTAAGAAATACCAGAATCATGAAATGGAGTAACGAACAAATTTTTCAATCGTGATGTGCTCACCAAACTTCGTCGTTATGGCGGCAAGCACCTGGGATACTGTCCTGGACTGATCCAGCGCATATGGTTCCCCTAGAAGCGCTTCCTTGTCAGCCGGATCCATAGCGGCGATGTGCATTGCAATATTGTGTGCTTCCTTTTTAAACTCTTCGTTCCTGGCAACAAAATCGGTTTCACACTTAAGCGCCAAAAGCACTCCAACACGACCATCATGATGAATATATGATTCCACAACACCCATAGAAGCATTGCGCTGCGCTTTCTTGTCTGCCAGATGACTTTCAAGTTTTTCAAGTTTCTTCATTGCTTCTTTTTCATCTCCACCAGCTTCAATTAAAGCTTTTCTTACCAGCATGACTGAAACACCAGTCTTCTCACGAAGCGCTTTTATTTGTTCAGTTGATATATCCATATGATATATAGCTTATAGTGTATAATCTATAACCTATAAGTCCGGAGGATTCTGTTATCAGTAGATCATTAATTATTGTTTGGATGCTCATCAAGAACTATTTGCCGGCACTTGGTGGTTTTTTACAGGGTTCTGCAATGCTTCGTCTTTTACCTCTTTTTCCCTCACTTCGTCTTTTTTGGGGGCTGAGGCTTTACCCTTCAGATATGCTTCTTTTAATTTACCAATTAAGTATTTGATGCTTTGAACGGCATTGTCATTCCCCGGTATCGGACAAGTCACAGCGTCGGGGTCGCAATCCGAATTCATAATGGCAATTGTTTTCACGCCCACTTTTCGCCCCTCTGTCACCGCTGTCAATTCTTCATTCGCGTCAACAATCACCATTGCATTCGGAATGCTTTTAAGGAGACGAAGGTTTCCAAACTCTTCTTGAAGTTTTTCTACTTCCTTTTTCGTCTTCATGCGTTCGTGCTTTGGATATTTTAAAAAGTCTGGATTTTGTATAGCTTCTTCCAAGGTTTTCAGATATTCAACCCTTCCGCGAATGATTTTAAAATTCGTCAGCGTTCCTCCTATCCAGCGTTTCGCAACATATGGGTGCTGTAGCGCTGTCGCCGTGTCGGTAATAATAGAGCAAGCGGCGGGTTTTGTTCCAATCCATAGAATTACCGCCGACTCGGTTCCGAGTTTCTCCATAAAGGCCATCGCATCAACTAGTCTTTCATATACACGTTCAAGATGAAATACTTCGACATTACTGCGCACACCGGCGATATACTCCCGCATTTTTGGATGACGCCTCGTTTTTTTGTACGCGAAATGAACCCCTGCATTAAATAATGCTTCTATTTCCGGTTTTATAGGGGGTTGTGTTATTATATTTGTTTCCTCCATACGTCTCTTAGAAGATAAATAAAAAAGTTTTACTGCCTGATGCTGCATGAATCTCTTCAAACCTCATCCGTGAGGGAAATGCCGTAAGGTTCATAACAACCAACAGGTCCTCCTTTGAAGGGGTAGAAACATTGTAATAAAAAATCACAACCATTGCAAGACCCGATATAATATGGTACAGTGCGGTTATAATCATCACTAATTAATCAGAAACTTTTCTCTAATATTCAAAATTGATTTGAGATCTATACAACACATTATGAAAAAAGGCTTACATCCAACATATCACCAGAACGCTAAAGTAACCTGTGCATGCGGAAACAGTTTTATCGTGGGGTCCACAAAAGAAAAACTTGAAGTTGAAATTTGCTACAAATGCCATCCATTCTATACTGGAAAAGAAAAACTTATTGACACTGCCGGACGAATTGAAAAATTTCAGAAAAAAATTGAACGCCGTTTAAAAACTCCCGCTAAAAAATCCCGCAAAAAATCGGAAAAAAAGTCTACAAAGGTTTTATGAACAGCATTCTTTTAGAGATACGAGCGGGGGCCGGCGGAGATGAAGCAGCGCTTTTTGCTGATACGCTGAGCAATATGTATGCAATGTACGCAGCAAAACGAGGATGGACGATGCACTGTATCAGCGAATCAAAAAATGATCTGGGTGGTTTAAAAGAAGGTATCTTCGAACTGAAAGGAGAAAACATATACGAAGAATTGTCTCAAGAAAGCGGAGTACACAGAGTACAACGCATACCGAAAACAGAGAAGTCCGGCCGCATACACACCTCGACGGCGTCAGTCGCCATCTTAAAACAGGTTCCACCGACAGATATTGAAATAAAACCACAGGACCTTGAGATAACATTCGCCCGATCAGGAGGCGCGGGAGGACAAAATGTAAATAAAGTTGAAACAGCTGTACGTATATTACACAAGCCAACCGGCATTGTTGTAAGAGCACAAACAGAACGCTCCCAACAACAAAACCGTGAGCGCGCCATGTCAATTTTAAGAGCAAAGCTGTACGATCGAGAGCATGGAGGTGTCATAAGTAAAACCGCAAGCGAACGCCGAATACAAATCGGATTCCAAGAACGTTCAGAAAAAATGAGAACCTATAACTATCTGCAAGACCGTATTACTGATCACCGTATAAAAAAATCATGGCGCCATATTGAGAAAATACTGAATGGCAACCTTGAGACGATCATAGAAACTTTTAAAAAAAGCAAAAAAGAGCAATCAATAAAAACTGGCAACTAATCCAAACAGCAGAGCTTATCGCAACATTTTGCTCGTCCCTAAAAAACCCTATTGTGAATCAACCGCAAGACCTTTGAGAAGGTTTATCTGTTCTTGATATACCGTTACCTTTGCAAGCACTTGACTTGCATACCTGCGGCCAAGAGATGTATTCCATCTGCTTCCCGCAAAATACCGGCCGGCGGCTTCCTGTTCCCCTGAAATACTTGTTGCGCCAAGGTCTGAAAGAAAAAGTCCTGAAGCCATAAAAGCGTCCTCCGGTTCCCATGGATTAGGGGGGTTGTGTCCGGTTGCACGGGCTATGCGATCCTCAAACATAAGCCATGTAGAGGGGATAAACTGTGCGGGTCCCATTGCTCCGCCCCATCCTCCTCCAAGCGGACATGAAAGAGGCATGAGATTCGGGTCAAGACCAAGCCGAGCAGTGATCTCCAAATAGGGTTTGTGATCGCGAGTCGGTTTCATGATTGCCCGCCACTTGTATTGAGGGGGATCGTCTGGAAGATTACACTGTCCTATATTACGTCCCAATTCAGATTCCTGCGCGATAATACCAAGAATAAATGCCACCCGAACGCCTGTTTTCACAGAAGCTCGTTCCGCGAACAACACGGCTTTTTCGAACGGTATAGCGGGAGAACCTTCAAGTAAAAACAGCTGAGAGCGTATTGAGGCGGCGTTGCTTCTCCTTGCCCCAAGCATCCTTTGATAGGCAGCTTCTTCTCCGCGCGTTTCCTGTAATATTTTCTTTCTTTCAACTTCTTGCGCTTCAAGAGTCCGTTTTTCTATATCAAGCAGCGCACGGGCTTCAATTTGACTCTTTTTTTGCTCAATGAAATTATCTCTCAGTTCTTCCTCCTGATTTTTTGTTGAACGGAGTTCATGAAACTGCTCCTTGAGAGCAGACTGGATAACATCAATAGTATCAACATCTCCAAAAAAATCAGAGAGATGTTCGTGGGAAAGAAGAATTTCAATAAGAGCATAATCGTCATACTCCCGAAGTTTTTTTAACGATTCCGCGAGCGATTCTTTCTGACGATTTATCACTGTATTTATATCGTCAATAGAATCCTCTTTTTCCTCTATTCGCCCGGAAAGGCGCAAAATTTCAAGCTCAAGGCTTTTAATCTCCAGACGTGTTTTTCTAATCTGTGCATCCAGTATGGCAATATCGCGCTCCAATGAGGAAGACTCCTGCTGTTTTTTCAAGATGACATCTTGAAACTTTCCAATCTCAAGCTCGATCTTCCCTAATTCTTCCTCCAGATGCTTTCGCTGTTCAACAACTGCATCAGAAAGACCCTGCCCAAAGGCATTCGCGCCGAAAAACAGTAAAAAAACCGCGATAGAATAAAATGATTGTTTCATTATTTTTCATCTGAAGACCTGCTTTCAGATGTTTGCGCTTCTGTTTTTTCTCCTGATAGCTCCTTTTCTTTAAGGCCTTTCTTTCCAGTATTTTCTATCTTCTCGAAATCAATCTCTGCCGGACCAGCTTCCTCAACCTCCTCTTTCCTCGGAGGTTCAACAAGCGCAACAACCATATCATCCTCTCCAATCATCTTTGTTCCCTTCGGGAAAGTAATATCTTTAAGCGTGATGTGGTCTTCAAATGTTTTTAGTACCCCAACATCAACCATGATGTCGTGCGGCAGATCTTGCGGTAATGCCTCAATTTCTACCTCATGGATTAACTTGAGTAAAATCCCTCCCTCTGATTTTACAGCAGGAGCTTCGCCAGAAAATATAAATGGAATGTGGACGCGAACCGATTTTGAAACATCAACAGCATAAAAATCAACGTGTATTGGACGATCTTTTAAAGGATCCACTGCGACATCATGGATGAGCACTTTTCGCGGCTTTTGATTTTCTATTGCCAGATCAATTATGCTTGAACTTCCGGCCTTTTTCCATAAGAGCTCAAACTCACGACACGAAACGGTAATATGTTCAGCTTTTTTGATTTTTGAACCATAAAGCACCGCGGGAATATCTCCTTTTTCCCGAAGTTGTTTTACCTTTTTTTTAAACAGATCCCGTGTTTGTGCTTTTAATATGGGCATGACACTATCTTAGCGAAAAAAACACAAAAATCAACAGGCATAGTAAGATGGCGCATGTTTATGTATATCAGCTTGGTTTTACAAGCTGCGGCGGTGTACGGCCCTCAAAAACAGCGATAATGTTCTCGGCGGCCATTTCTGCCATTTTATTTCTTGTTTCTTCAGTTCCGGAAGCAATGTGGGGGGTAAGAATAACGTTGTCCAATTCAGCAAGTCCGGGTTTTAATTCCGGCTCATCCTCAAAAACATCCAAAGCAGCACCTTTGATTTCTTTCTTTTTAAGGGCATGCACAAGTGCCGCTTCATCAATGACCGGACCGCGCGACGTATTTATAAGATACGCAGAATGTTTCATGAGCTTCAGTTTCTCGGCGTTGATAAGATGCTTTGTCTGAGGAAGAAGCGGGACGTGCAAAGATACATAATCCGCTTCTCCCAAGAGTTCTTCAAGTGTTTCTCTATAAACGGCGCCGACACTTTTTTCAAATTCTTCATTTCTTGTAAGGTCGTGATATATGATACGCGCGTCAAATCCTCCTGCGGCATGATGAGCAACGCGGCTTCCGATACGTCCAAGCCCCACAATCCCGATGATTTTACCAGAAACGTCGTTTCCTAAAAGCAATTTCGGCGCCCAACCCTTATACTTTCCTGCTCTTACAAACCTGTCTGCTTCTGCTATGCGGCGGCTGATTGCAAGCATCAGCGCAAACGTATGTTCTGCTACGCTTTCGGTAAGAATGCCGGGTGTATTTGTTATCACAATGTTGCGCTCTGATGCGGCTTTGACGTCTATGTTATCATACCCGACGGCATAATTCGCAAAGATCCTGCAATTACTGCCAGCAGCATCCAATACTTCAGCGTTCACATGATCAGTTAAAAGACAAAGCACTGCATCATACCCTTTCCCCTTAAGGGCGTCTATCAGTTCCGATGTATCCAGCGCCTGGTCATCTGGATTTATGGTAACGTCATATCCTTTCTCTTTTAATTTCTCAATCCCTGCTTGAGGGATCATGCGTGTTACATATACCTTCGGCATAAATTTTAATTAATGAGCGAATAATAACTGAAATGACGATGTATGCAAACCTATCGGCTAAAAGCAAACTGTTTATTCCATTGATTTATTTTGCGACCCAAAGAGCTTTATGTGTTCTTTTACCGTTTCAGCAACTGCGCGAACAACAGGGTCATATAGTTTATACGGTGTGGTTTCATCTTTCTTTTCTTTCAGAGCCTTTTTTAAAGCCTTTATATAGGCAGCTCGTATCGTTGTTGAGATGTGAATATTATTTATACCCAATTCGATGGCACGCTTAAAGTCATTATCAAGGAGCCCAGAACCGCCGTGGAGTACCAAAGTGGTATTTTTTGGAATAATCTCACGCAGTCTTTCAATGCGGTAAAAATCCAATATCGGCTTGTTTGCGGCGATGCCGTGCAAGCTCCCCACTGCAGCCGCAAAACGATCCACGCCGGTTTCCTCTATGTACGAGATCGCTTCTCCCGGCTTAGTAAGACTTTCTTGCGGTATTGCCACAATTTTTTTATAAATCTTTGACGAGTCAGTCACAATATAACCAAGTTCTCCTTCAACACTGATATCTTTTTCTGCTGCTCGTGCATATCGCACAACTTGCTTGGTCTCATTGATATTCTCTTTATAAGGTTTTTTTGACATATCAATATGCACTCCATCATACCCTTCGTCAATGGCTTTTTTGCACATCGCGAAACTATGAAAATGGTCGGCATTGAGAAACAGAGGGAGTCCTGTTTCGGCTTTCAGCGCATCAACCATCGCGCGGGCCACCTTGAACCCAATAAACTCGACTTCACCCTCGGAGGTTCCGATCATCACCGGCGAGCGCAGTTCCGCACAAGCCGCAATAATGCCTTTTAACTGAACGAAATTAGAAATGTTAAAATGAGGTACAGCCCATCTTCCGCTTCTCGCCACATCTAAAACTTCTGAAAGCGTCATCATCGTTTTTAGTTTAACACATGCTTATGATATTATGTAGATTATATAGTGCGTACACTGTTGATAGAGATACCTGACATATGCGCTCCTTAGGAAACATTGCCTGCAAAACTCAAACAGCACCATTACCAACTAATATTCTTTAAATGAATACATTTGATTTTATTGCGCTCGGCGATATTACAACGGACGCATTCATACGTTTAAAGGACGCGGATGTGCACATGAATCATCATACAAAAGAACTCTGCGTCCGGTTTGGAGATAAAATTCCTTACGAGCGCGTTGAAGTTGTTCGCGCTGTCGGGAATAGCCCAAACGCTGCGGTCAGCGCCGCACGATTGGGTTTGAAATCAGCGGTTATTACAAATCTGGGAGACGATCAAAACGGGAAAGAGTGCCTGGAGTCGCTTCAAAACAACGGAGTTGCAATTGATTTTGTTTCAATCCATAAGGGAAAACCCACAAACTACCACTATGTCCTTTGGTTTAAAGCAGAGCGTACCATTCTTATTAAGCACGAAGAATACGATTACAAAATGCCTGATGTCGGAAAGCCGCGCTGGATGTATTTAAGCTCCCTTGGTGAAAACTCCGTCCCTTTTCATCATGAAATAGTCCAATATATAAAAAAGCATCCCGGTATTAAACTCGCCTACCAGCCGGGAACCTTTCAAATAAAGCTGGGTTACGAAATCTTAAAAGATGTATACGAGATTTCTGATCTTTTTTTCTGTAATCTTCAGGAGGCTCAAAGGATTTTAAACACAAAAGAAGAAGATTTGATAAAACTGCTGCAGTTGATGCACGAACGAGGTCCGCGTATTGTCTCTATAACAGACGGTCCCAACGGAGCATATGCATACGACGGAAAAAACGCATGGAAAATGCCAATGTATCCGGATCCAAAACCGCCGTACGACCGAACCGGAGCGGGAGACAGTTACTCATCCACATTTACAGTGGCGCTTGCGCTTGGAAAATCCATCCCCGAAGCACTTGCTTGGGGACCGACAAACTCCATGTCCGTTGTGCAATATACAGGCGCACAAAAGGGACTGCTGACCCGTGACCAACTGGAACAGTTCATGAAAGAAGCGCCGGATTTTTATACGCCCACGAAAATTCTCTAAAACTAAACAACCAAAAAACTTTTTCTATACCGCTGGATAGCGAAGGTATTGAAAGGATATAAAACAAACAAACTCCTCATTTAGGGCGACCATAACCAACACAACTAATCTGCTGGCTGGGGCCGCCTGTGTTGTCGAAAGGCTTTATGGAATATTGCTTCAGATATCCGCCGCTACTCTTCTATTAAAACTCCAAGCTTCACGCCAATGGCCAGCACGCCGAGCAGTAAAGAATTCCAGAACCAAACCTGCCAGCCGATTCCCAGAAAATCTCTGCCATAGGAAAGCGCCGCAAAGCCGCCTACATAGGTAAAGAAAGCTGCCAACCAGAGTACTATTCCAAATTTTTTTATGTTTTCTTTCATATTCAATAGAACAATGAAACAATAATGGAGACCTTTTTATTTTTCATCCCACATATGTCATCTTTTATAGTCATGGCGATAGATCACTCATACAAAAATGGGCTGCACCGCATTACTTTCGCTTCAACACCTTTTTTACGGCGCCAGTAATTGCCTTCACTCCCATGCCGAATGCTTCAATCAAGTCATCCGGTGAACCGGATTCTCCAAAGCGGTTTTGAACCCCTATAAACTCCATAGGAACAGGATAATTTTTTGCAAGAACTTCCGCAACCGCAGATCCCATGCCACCCATCACCTGATGTTCTTCCACTGTTACTACTGCGCCAGCATCCCTCGCGGCCTTTATAATGGTTTTTTCGTCCATCGGCTTGACGGTATGATTATTCACAACACGCACCCGTATGCCGTCCTTAAGAAGTCTACCAGCTGCCAATAATGAGTTATAAACCAACGGACCGCATGCAACAATAGCGACATCAAGTCGGGCGCTTCGTCCTGAACTACTTGAAGAGTCAAAAAACACCTCTGCTTTCCCTATTTTAAAAGGTGATGCAGCGGTGGTAAAAACCGGTGTCTTTTCGCGTGCAAACCGCATGTACACCGGGCCATTAACAGCAACAGAAGCAATAACCGCCTTTCTCGCCTCGTGGACATCACAAGGAGCTATAACAGTCATATTGGCAATTGGCCGCATAATAGCCATGTCTTCAATTGCCTGATGCGTTGCGCCGTCAGGTCCAACCGACACCCCTGCATGAGCGCCGATAATTTTAACAGGAACATTATTATAGCAAACCGTCGTTCTGATCTGTTCCCAGTTTCTTCCGGGGCTGAACATAGCATAACTTGCAATAAAAGGAATTTTCCCGTAACTCGCAAGCCCAGAAGCAACAGTGGCAAGATTCTGTTCAGCGACCCCAATCTGAATAAATCTCTCTGGGAATTTATCAGCAAACTCTTGTGTTCTCGTTGATTCGGTAAGATCAGCGCACAACGCAACCACCCTTGAATCCTTTTCACCAACCTCTACAAGACCCTCCCCATAGCCATTACGGGTTGGGATTTGCTCAATAGATTCGGCATCAAATATATTTTCAACGAGTTTTGCCCCGGAACGAATCATAAATCCCTTAGCTTTATATCGTAATAGTAACTGTTCGCATAAAGCGCATCTATTGCACTGACCGTCACATACCACTGCTGAAGCACCAATAACGTCATCCCAAGAGCAACAATGCAAAATATGAGCATATGAAGCCTGCTTTTGTTTATTGAATTACTCATGTTCACTTTTAATTTTTCCTCCAAGCGTTCTCAGCTCATGTAAAAATTTTCTTGCCTCGTCGGACTTCGGAGGTTTTCCATGCCACGTATAATCAAATTCAATTTCCTTTATGCCTTTGCCGGGGATGGTGTGCGCAATAATTACAGTCGGCTTTTCATAAATTGCCTTCGCTTCCTCAACAGCGCCAACAATTGCCTCAAAATCATGACCATTGATGTCAATAACGTGCCAGTTAAACGCCTCATATTTTTCCCTAAGAGGTTCAAGCGGCATAATATTTTCAGTCATACCGTCAATCTGAATATTGTTTCTGTCAATGAGTCCCGTTAGATTATGCAGCTTATTCTTTCCGGTAAACATAACACCCTCCCACAGATTTCCCGCGTCGTGTTCTCCGTCTGACATCAAACAATACACACGGAACGATTTATTATCCATACGCGCACCATACGCCATGCCGGCTGCCTGACCGAGACCAGAACCCAAAGGACCGGATGTCGTCTCCACGCCCGGCAATGTGTCTTTGTGGGGATGACCCTGAAGTCGTGTGCCGAATTTTCTTAACGTCTTCAGTTCTTTAAGCGGAAAGTATCCTGCATGAGCAAGGGTTGCGTATTGCACAGGACAAATATGCCCGTTTGATAAAATAAGACGATCACGATCCTCCCAGAAAGGTTTTTTAGGATTATGATTTAAGATGTGGAAATAAAAAGCAGTGAAAACATCGGCCATGCCGAGAGGCCCCGCAGTATGCCCCGAACCCGCTTCTACCAACTCCTCAATGATAGATTGACGAATCGCGTTTGCCTTTTCTTCAAGAAATTTTATCTTTTTGTCGTGAAGATGGTTCATGAATTAAGGAACTATAACCTTATAGTATCGTCTACGGACCATACACTTTCCACTTTACATATATTTTCTATCTGCCGTAATAATATCATTATAATACTTCAAGCGATTCAACAACATAAACCGGCATGACATTACAGCCGTGCATCGTCTTTCAATGCGCGATACGCTTCTGTTACATCGGGGTTATTAAAAATCGCTGATGCGGCAACAATAATATTCGCGCCCATCCCGACACATTTGCGCGCAATGCCGACTTTCACCCCGCCATCAACCTCCAACATACATCCGGGGCACGAGCGGCGTATATCGCTGATTTTCGTAAATATATATTCATCAAATTCCTGTCCGGCAACGCCGGGGTGCACCGCAAGCGTTTGAATAAGATCTGCTTCGCCGAAGATAGATTCAAGACTCTCCCACGGCGTTTCCGGGTTAATTGCAACGCCGGCCTTAATGCCAGCTTCATGGCAAATATCAATTACATTTAATGCATTTTCGGCGGCCTCTAAATGAAATATATTTCTTTTTATAACTGGAAACAACCAATTAAAAATATCTGAGTCTATATTGTTTATCATTAAGTGCATTTCCACGTTGAGAGTTGTTTGAAAATTTTTCAAATCAATAAAATTATGCCAAATGGTATTTTCAGTAAAAGACCCGTCTGCAACATCAATGTGCACCCATTGCGGCCCGTCTGCGAGCGGCATGAGATATGCTTCTATAATTTTTATTCTTTTTACAAGCTCCTCAAATGTATTAACGTTGATCGCCGGTATAATCTCAACAGATCCCATATATCTTTTAAATGCCTTTGTATAAGGCATGGATTTTCTTTAGCCTTCGTTTGTGCCGCTCTTCTCCGGAAAAAACCGTTTTCAACCATAATGAAACTGCCTCTTTTGCTTCCTGTGCTGATATGAATCGGGCGCCTAATGAAAGGACATTTGCATCGTTATGTTCTTTTGAGAGTTTAATGATATCCGCATTGCCCCCGTAATACACCGCAGCCCTTATTCCATGAAATCTATTAGCTACCATAGCCTCACCTTGCCCTGATCCGCCCATTACAATTGCAACAGCATCTGCGTCTTTCTCTAAACTTTTTTTCAATTTTTTTATCGCTTCCCCTATAAAATCCGGATAATCATCATCTGCATTCAGCCTAAACGCACCGCAGTCTTCAATAATGTATCCTACATCACGAAGATATGACTTTAGCGTTTCTTTCAACTCATACCCAGCATGGTCAGCTCCCAAAAATACTCTCATAAATCACGTTTCATTATATCACTAACTAGAAAGACAAAAAAAAAGCACGCGGACATGAAACGGCATGTTTGAAGCATAAATCATTACATCATACTATATATACATCTTGCTGGTAGCCGTCATGCTCCCTGTAGAAACTAAAAAGTACATACTTTTCTAAAAGTACACATTTTCCTACGATCGTTGTTTTTTGTGCAGATTTTGTTTCAAGAAGGTTGTTTATAGGAAAGGTTTAAGCGACAAAACGTGTTTTACAAGCATGGAACAATATCCCCACTCGTTGTCATACCACGCAAGCACTTTCACGAGATTCCCATCAACAACTTTCGTAAAGTGCAGATCCGCGATGGAGCCGTGCGCATTGCCTATGATGTCTGTTGAAACAAGAGGCTGTTCTGAAACTGAAAAGATTCCTTTCCAGAAGTCATCTTGTGCGGCTTGCCTGAAAATATCATTAATTTCATCCCGAGAGGTGTTTCTGCTCGCAATAAAAGTAAAATCTATAACCGAGCCGGTGATAACAGGCACTCTTATTGCAATGCCGTCAAACTTACCTTTTATATCCGGCACTGCCTTTTCAGTAGCAATAGCAGCGCCGGTAGTGGAAGGCACAATGTTGACAGCAGCTGCGCGGCCGCGGGTCCAATCCTTTTTATCGGGACCATCCACAATTGCTTGGGTAGCGGTATATCCGTGCACAGTGCTGAGAATCGCTTTCTCAATGCCGGGGTTCTGCATTAAAATAGTCACCACAGGAGTTGTAGCATTAGTGGTGCAGGAAGCATTAGACGTTATACGCACGTCCTTTATTTTTTTTTCTCCAACATGCGGAGTAACAGTGATGGTTTCGTCATCTTCTGCGGGAGCGGTGATCACGACGCGCCTCGCACCGGCATTGATGTGTGCTTTTGATTTTTCCGAAGTGGCGAAGACGCCTGTTGATTCTATCACTATATCAATGTCCAGCTTTTTCCATGGAAGCTCTAAGGGATCTTTTATTTGTAGAAAATAAATTTTCTTTCCGTCTACCGTTAAATCCTCACCGGCCAGCTGAACGGGTTTGCTATATCTCCCATAGACAGAATCATATTGTAAAAGATATGCAAGATTCCCGGCACTGCCAAGATCATTGATAGCAACAATATCAATATTCTTTTGCCCAAATGCCTGACGAAAAAACGTCCGTCCTATCCTGCCAAAACCATTTATCGCTATTTTCATAATATATTAATGCTCATATGCTCATTCATACTAATGATGCGCATATAGTTTCTTTTTTGTTAGCATCATTTTAGCATCCATTCGGATATTGGTACCGGATGATCAGCATTTCTATTCAGCCGCCCCAACCTGAACAGAAGCCGGGCTTTCTCGTTTAAGCTCCGACAAGTAACTATACGCCGAGAGCGCCGCCTTCACTGCGTCGCCGGCGGAAATATTGTTCTGTTTAAATATTTCATCAGTGACATCGCCAGCCGCCCAGATTCCTTCAGCGCTTGTAGCGGCAGTTTTATGATCAATAATGATTTCGCCATGTTTATTTATACTAACCAAATCCTTTACAAGCTCTGAATTCGGAACGGAGCCAATTTCTACAAACACGCCGCCAACGTCCAGTTGTTTTTCTTTTTCCGTTACTCTGTCTTTATACACAATTTTCTCTAAAAACTTGTTCCCTTCAATGCGAAGCGCTTGGGCACTGGTAATAATTTCCACCTTTTCATCCTGCTTGATGCGCTCCAGCGTTACAGTATCCCCTCGCAAGGCATCAGAAAACTCAAGCACGTAAATTTTTGTCGCATACGGAAGCAGATCAACGACTGCCTCAAGCCCGGCATTTCCACCACCGACAACAACAACATCTTTCCCTTTAAATATCGGCGCATCACACGTTGAACAATACGCAATCCCTTTGCCGTTAAACTCTTCCTCACCGGGTATATTGAGTTTTCTGCGGCGTGCTCCCGTTGCAATAATCAAACCCCTGCTTTTATATGTGGCGCCAGACTCTGTCTCAACAATAAATTCATTGCCGCTTTTTAACACCTTTTTTGCTTTCTCGGGCATTTGAATATCTATTGATTCCTGAGCACGGAGGTGCTTTTCAAACATCTGTGCGAGCTCAAAACCGGACACGCTCGCCATGCCAATCCAGTTTTGCACATTAGCAGAAACTTCTGACTGTCCGCCGATGGATTCGGTAATTAACAGCGTCGTAAGTCTTTTTCTGGCAGCATACACGCCCGCCGCAACGCCGGCAGGACCACCTCCAAGAATAATAAGATCAAATACCATATAAAAACATGGTATCAATGAAGCACATTTACTGTCCAGTGGATGAAGTTAATTCGCTGGATCATATGCCGAGCGGGTATACCGGTTTGCGGGATCCCATGCCATCCACGAATCCAACCCGACATCATACACCGCGCGTTTTTCTTCTCTTACCATATATTCATCATATGTTGCGCCAAGATCAAAGTCCTGAATCCATGGACGAAGTTTTTCCGGGGTAGAACTCGCGTTCATAAGACGCTCCATACCTCTGGTCATTGAGAGGCGAATGATATCATATGGGTGCTTCGCCGGATTTGCATATCCATTAAAGCCGTCCGGATAATGCGAGGGATACACCATGGGAGAGAGATAATCAAAATACGGATCAGCGCGTTCCAAGATCTGGCCGATGTTTAAATCGTTCTCGTAATAGGTTGTAAAGCCAAAAAGGTCAGCCGAAAGCGGAACCGGGACGCTGTCAAGTTCATGGTTTATATACTGGAAAAATTCCTCTATGACATCCGCCTTTGCAATGCCGTTTTTTGTATAAGGGTAGACAGCATATTGAATGGGCCCGTCGGACGGGTAGCGAATATAATCGAAATTGAGTTCGTCAAATCCGACCGCCTCGGCAGCACGCGCAACACGCACCAAATAATCCCAAAAATCTCTGGCAAGCGGATCCACATACGTAAGACCATTTTTATCTTTCCATAAACCCCCGCGCGAATCTTTTATAGCGTCATCCGGAAACAGCTTTGAATAGTGAGGATCCTGAAACGCGGTTATTCGTGCGATGACGTAAATGTTTTTGCTGTGCAATTCATGAATAAATGCTTGCATATCAGATATGCGTTCCTCCTCCGATCCGATCCGCTTAATAACCTCATCGCCGGTAATGAACGAAACCATGCCGCTGTAATCCTTTATATCAATAACAATGGCGTTGAGTTCTGTGCGCTCAACAAACTGGACCAATTCCGCCCTCCAATCTTTCGTTCCTCCAACCCATGACGTCATATAAATCGCCCTTACGGGGGTTGGGGGAACCACATGCTTCGGCAAAGCAACCTCATTAGTTTCTGCCGCTGCCTCCGTATCCGCCTGATCGTAACGGTCATAAGATATAACAACCCCATCAAGAAAAAAAACATAATAAAACAAACCTCCGATAAACAGCACCACCAGTATGGAAAAAAGATAATGCATCATGCCGTTAGCTGATGTATATCAAAATGTGCTGATTGCAGGTCATTCACATGAGAACGCACATCAACTCTTTTTTTAATCAATTGTTCCAAAATATTGCGATCCTGGGGACGATTGATCAACAACGCTCCGTTTAAAATTCCCTCTCGTAAGTGTAATTCTCTGTATTGGTCTGTATACGGCCATCGAAGCTTGATAACGGAATCTGCTTCCGACCTCGCACAATCGCCAACCATACTGATATAAAGTCCAAAATGCCTAATAGAGTAGTTTGGAACATTGCGAAACACAATTTCTTTACCTGTCATATTTTCACCGGCTGTTTTTCCCTGCAAAAAAGCATTGTTCCAAGTCCCTAAAAGCATGCGCTTACGAAAAACAACATCATAATACTCAGCAATATCCCCGGCCGCATAAATGTTATCGTCATTCGTTTTAAGATATTCGTTGGTGTACACGCCTCGTGATACAACAAGTCCCGCCTTCTCAAACATTTCCACTTTCCTCTTAAGTCCAACCCCCGCACCTATTGCGTCAGCAACAATATCCAAGTTTTCTTTCGTTTTCACATGTATCCCTTCCGGAGATTCTGCAATAGACACAATATGAGCATCGTTATACACCTCAACATTATGCCGTATGAAACTTTCTTTGATAATTTCAGCGCCTTCGCTGTCAAAGAAATGATGAAAATACCACGGATCTGGAGAAACGACTGCTGTGTGAAACCCGGCTGACACAAAGAATTCTATAAACTCAAACCCGATAAAACCACTGCCAACGACAACGGCGCCGCCTTTACTGCCTAAAGCAAGCAATGCTCGTAATTCATCAGCATCATTGATGCTCTGAAACTGAAGCATCTTTACTGTCTGGGCGCCGGACTCTTTCCACTGAGACGGCACACCTCCGGTTGCTATGAGCAGTTTTTTATAATTCAAAACCCGTTTTCTGTCCGTTGCAATTTCTCTTTTTTTTCTGTTTATTTCAACCACACGCTCATCAAGCCAAAGCGCTATATTATGTCGCTCATAATCATTCGCAGCTCTTAAAAAAAGCTGCTCGCGCTTTATCTTTCCACGCACATAAAGCGGGAGCATGACCCGTGAATACAAAAGCTCCGGTTCTTCGGAAAGTATTGAGATACTCGCGTACTTGTCATTCGCACGAATGGCCTCAGCGGCACTGACACCAGCAATACCTCCTCCAACAATGATGTAATCATAAAAAGTATTTCTGCTCATTTAGAAAGCTCTGGATCATCGGCATCTGTCTTGTCACTGTGTGTTCCTTTTTCAATGCTTTCCCTCCCTTCAGAAGCAAGTTTCCATAAAGCAAGAAAAGTGATCATAGATCCTACAAATACGAACACTACAACCCGCGTTGTGCCGGGCAGAAAGACAAAAGGAACGGCAATCACAAAAACGCCGAGAACTCCGATGGTTAAACTTCTCCACATACGCTTTTCATTCTACCATAATAAAAAAATCTATTCCTCATAAGCTTCAACCTGTTGAGACGCCCTCCTATAATTACAATGCGGACACAGCTCGTTATACGACGGAAGACCGCCTGTAAGACATTGCCGGATTTCATAAAGAATACCCTCAACCCAGTTATCACGTCCCTGATACGGAATAATGTCGATATCAAATTCCAATTTTCCTCCGAATGTTCTTTTATTTCTCTTTGCATTGCAATATACAAAATAGCCGACATCCGACACCCGAAAACCCTTTCTTCTTAAAAGCCACTGATATACCTCCATCTGGCGCTTATAGCTATCCTGCCACGGTTCATCAATTGTAACTTTTGCATTCTTGCTCGTGGCTTTATAATCAACAACGATGAGTTCCTTGTTTACATCATACCATACATCATCCACTGCTCCTGTTACAAGAAAATTCGTCGGGGTATGCAGATACCGTACACCTTTAAAATTTTCCCTCCATTCGTCAAGTTCATCATGGGAAAAAGGGATTGCTTCAATCCCCCTCTCTTTCAATAATGGATGCACCTTGCCCTTGGCGCGATGAATGTCAAATTCTTTCTTTAACAAAAAATCAACTGCGGCATTGAGATTGAATGGATACCCGGCAGGCTGTTTAATGCCGAAACGCCTGTCAAGATAAAAACAGCGCGGGCAATTCATAAACAGTTCGAGCTTGGTTCTGCTTAACCGATAAGACTTATTGGACAATGGATCAAAAAGGTTTCCTTTTCGCATATAAATATCTGCATCAACACGCATCAAATGACGCAAATGCGACATAGTATCATACAGTCTATAGAAAAATCACTCAAAGACAAGCCGTGCGATGGCATCGCCAAACATATTAAGAATTGCCATGCGCACGAAAAATGCAAACATAATGGCAAGAGCAAAGCGTTGTAACTTCATGGTGGAAGCGCCGAGCGCGAAGCTTAACACATCAACAGCAACAAATGGAGTCGCGTAAAGAAACCAAAAGAAATTTTTGTACCTACGGATCGTTTCGCTATATCGCTGTTTGTCAAAATGGGGAGAAAAGACACGGATGACGCTCTCTCCGAAAATTCGTGAGAGGGAAAACGCTATAAGAGAACCAAAGACATTACCAATCCATGAATACAGGGTGCCGAGCACCGGTCCGAACACTGCTCCCGCAATAATCGGCATAATGCCTCCGGGAAGCGGCGCTATCACCGTCTCAACGATAACAATAGCAACGACGACAATCGGCGCGATAATGCCAAACTGTCGTACAAACAACATTAAGGATTCGCGATCTTTGAATATTTCAAACTGTTCCCTTAAAAATAGTGAAAAAAGAACAGAAAAGACCACAAAAAAAACAATGACCAGCATATACCGATGTTTTACCGAAAATCTCATATTATCTGGCGTCATGCCTCATAAACAAACGGCCTTTATCAAACGACGCTCAACCGAATACTTCCATTATAACCTCACGCGTTCGGGGACGCTCATCAAAATCAATAAACACAATTCTCTGCCATGTTCCGATTTGTAATACACGGTTCTGTACCGGAAGAGCAACGTCAGTTCCCATCAGCGCTGATTTTATGTGTGCTGCGCCGTTATGATCTCCCCATCTTTTATGGTGCTCATACTCTGTGTTTTGGGGAGCCAGCCTCTCTAAAAGCGCAGTGAGATCTTTTATAATGCCCTCTTCGTATTCCATGGTTATAAGAGCGCATGTCGTGCCGGGAGCGAACACAAACGCCGTGCCGCCTGCTTTCCCTGATCTTGCGATACACGACGCCACCTGATCCGTAATATCAATAAAATCGTAATGGCCCTTTGTTTCAATTTGAAAGCGCATTGTTAAAATACACACCGCTTATAAATGCGGCAACCGCCGCGATTGATTTCATGCCGATACGTTCATTCAATAATATTTCACCATCTTCAATGTAACATGGTTCCCAAACCATTTACGAGCTCTGTTACGAAAATGGTCTGTCATATCTGAAACAATGAACGTTCTGCCGCGGTTTCTGTGAAGTCTCTTTTCTATTTCCGGATGCCTTACAAGATACTCATTCAGTTTTTTTGGAATGATCTCATCTTGTGAAATAACGCGAACGCCTTTACCAACCATGTTCCGTATAGTATGTTTTAGAACCGGATAGTGCGTACACCCCAAAACAAGCGTATCTATGCGCTTTTTTAAAAGGGGATCAATGTAAAAGCGGAGTATCGGGCCTGACCACCGAAGACCGTCATGCTCAATAAGCGGCACTAGAAGAGGCGCGGATTGTTCGAAAATTTTCGCTTTGGGGTTTATTTTCCTTAATTCTTTTGTAAAAACAGAAGAATCAACAGTCCCTTGTGTTGCGAGGACACCGATACGCGAACCTTTTATATCAAAAACTTCTTCCAGTGTTGGAACCACTACCCCCAACACTCTTACACTCCTGTGCCAGCGCGGAAGAAAGGAACGCTGAATTTTACGGAGTGCTTGAGCAGACGCCGCGTTGCAGGCGACAATAATCAGTTCACATCCCTTACCCGAAAGATACCGAACCGCTTCTTCGGTAAACTGATAAATGGTGCGCTTGGATCTGTTGCCGTACGGCACACGCGCAGTATCACCCAGATACACATAGTCATACTCCGCCAAGCTCTTCACTATGCCGCGCATAATCAATAAACCTCCAAGTCCGGAATCAAAAATCCCTATTTTTCCCTTACGCTTATCGCTGTGCATGTTCCGAGCCAGGTATGAAAACGCAATTTCAAATATTTTTAATCTCTGCAACTTTTCTCCGATTCGTATGTCCGCTGACAATGTTTATATGCGACGGTGAAACATTAAAATATTCAGCAAGCACGCGAATAATCGCTTCATTTGCTTTTCCGTTAACAGGAGGAGACGTCACCGACACTTTAAAATGCGCTTTATCAATTTTCTCCACTTTGTTTTGCTTGGCGTTTGGCTTTGCCTCAATAAATATTCTCACATCTTTTTCTTTATAAATTCTTGGAAACGCCTGTAAAAACGCTTTTTTAAAAGAATAGATGAGGAAAGATGTCCTCCTTTTTTAACCGGAACGAATGTACAGCCCGTATGTTTCGCAAACGTCTTTACGGGTTTAAAAGAAACAACATCATCGTCATTGGCATGAATGATCAAAAGTTTTGTTCCGTTGATACGTTCTATCATGCCAAAAGGGTTATAAAATTTTCCGCCTTCAAGTTTCCTCCAATCTGAATGTGAAAAACGATAACCCTGCCCAAATGCTCTTTTAGTGAACTTTGCGAGCCAATCAATCGGTTCGGCTCTGCTTTTGCGTGTCCAGTCAACAACAGGAGCAATTGCCACTGCTTTTGTCACCCGAGGATCCCCGGAAGCTAAAATAGCGGCAGTGCCGCCGAAACTTGACCCTATCACATAGAGATGGTCAGGCCTCACTGTATATTTTTTGTTGCTCCAAAAATCGCGAAATCCGCCCGACAACGCAGAAATAACGTCCAAAATATCTTCATGAGGCGATTTTTTTAAAAACCTTCCTCCGCTTTCCCACGTCCCACGATATCTTGGATGAAACACCCAGTATCCTTTCTTGGAAAAAAACTCCAACAGTGATCTTTTTGAAGGAACACTTGGCAAACCATCGCAAAAAATAACCACTCTCTCCTTGTAGGAATGGGAAGCCTGGCTTCCCGAAGGGGGAAGGAATTCAGCAACGATATCTTTTTTAAAACGCGTGCGCAGTGTGTGCATGATAGTCTTAAATCAAACATCTACAAAAAAGCCAAAGCTCCGAAGTTAAAAGTCCAAAATCGGAACAGAGGGCACTAAAGCATAGAAAGACCATTAAACGTTGATTATAATGCCGATCGGGCAATGGTCCGATCCCAAAACATCCGCCGCAATAAACGCATCCTTAACCCGACTCTTAAGCGATTCACTGGCAAAAAAATAATCAATGCGCCACCCGACATTTCTATCACGAGCGAACGTTTTGAGATCCCAGTACGTGTAATATCCCCCTTCACTGTTAAACATTCTAAAAGTATCAATAAAACCGGCATTTATAACATCGTCTATCCACTTCCGCTCTATCGGCAAAAAACCTGTATTATTTTTGTTTTCTTTTGGGCGCGCGAGGTCAATTTCCTTATGCGCGGTGTTTACATCTCCGCAAAAGATAACGTGTCTGCCGGACTTTGCCAGTTCTTTCACATACGGAAGAAACTGATTGTAGAACGTAAGTTTATATTGCAGTCGTTTCTCTCCCGATCCGCCGTTTGGGAAATAAGCATTAAGCAAAACAAACGTCCCAAAATCACACTCAATCATCCTTCCTTCTTGAGAAAGAAAATTATCTCCGAAATCAGTCTTCACCCTCCGCGGCTCAATCTTGGTATAAACAACAACGCCGCTATACCCTTTCTTTTCAACGCAAGAATTCCAATACGCATGAAATCCAGCCGGATGCTGAAGTGTATCGCTCAGTGATGAAAAATCAGATACCTTCGTTTCCTGAAGAGCAACAATATCACCTCCGCTGTTCAAAAACCAATCCAAAAAGCCCTTGCGCTCAATGGCCCGAATGCCGTTTACGTTCCATGATAAAAGAGTACGTGTGTTCATAATTCCTCATCATCTCATTACCCTTAAACAAAAAGATGCAATAACCAAGATACAACAACCAAACAAATTCCAAATTACAATAACCAATATTCAACCCATGTGATGATTGATTACTTGGTGATTGGTTATGTGAAGAAACAAGTATGCCAAAGCACAAAGAGGCATTGCAGGCATTTGCGGCACTCACATAAATTTCTGTAAATTTTTCACCTCTCCTTTCGTATGAAGCGGCCCTTCCAAGACAAAAGAGACGGATTCCGTGTCTTTCCTGCGAAGCATCATTATTTCTCGTCGCCTTGCGCTTTCCAAGGTTTTCAGTTCAATGTCACCGGCAATGATGGACCCCAAATAATGTCCGGATGTAAAATGCGGCAAAAGAACGTAATCGGCGCCCGCTTTATATAACAAATCAGCAATAGTGTCATCTTCGGCGCGTAAAATCGCCTTTAACAACGGAGCGTCTGTACTTCTAAACTCAATATTATGACGCTTCACAATTTCAAGAAGCGACATGTTATCTTCAAGTGTCGGACTGGTGGAAATAAGCAACCTTGTTTTAGAAAGATCAACTTGTTCAAAAATTCCATCATCAACGGCATCTCCAAACATAAATACATACCCGCTTTTCCCGAGTGCATGAATAATCTCCGGATCAAAATCAATCACAAGAAGGTCTTCTTTTTTAAGATGCATAGCGACACTTTGACCAGTCCGTCCAAATCCTACAATGATAATCGGTTTGGAGACATCCCGGGCAAAACTAAGCTCCCGAACCGCTATCCGCCTTTCAAAAACGGAAAGAAGTCTTCTGCCGGCACGGTAAAGGTAATTGGCGTGTACGACAGCATACGTAGAAAGGGTTATGGTAATAATACCGACCGCTGTAATAAGAGAAACAATCGTGTTATTGATGTGCCCCAATTTCATGCCGAGCACAGCAAGCACCAGACTGAATTCAGAAATCTGCGCAATGGTAATACCGGTAAGAAAACTGGTATGTTTCCTATATCCCATAAGGCCCATCACAACCAAAACAACAAGCGGATTGCCGATGAGTACAAACAGAGAAAAAACCACAACGGCCAGGACAACTCCTGAAAGATTTGAAAAAAGAAGAGACGATCCTAAAATGGCAAAAAATATCAAAATAAAGAAATCCCGAAGTGATCTCACGCGGCTCGCTATTTGATAATGCTCCGATGCGTTTGCAAGCGCGATGCCCGCCAAAAACCCTCCTATCTCCAGTGAAAAACCAAACCGGTACACAACTGCGACAACCAAAAACACCCATGCAAGACTTATAAGAAAAAGCAGCTCCTGCGAACGCGCAACTTTATCAAATAAATAAGGAAAAACGCTCCTTCCAAGCCAGAGCATTGTTGCAAAAAGCAAAACACCGATAACTATTTTTAAAACCACGCCCGAAAACACATATACTCCTCCTGCCTGCATGCCGGCGAGCGCCATTAAAATAAAAATAGCGACAAAATCCTGCACCAGCAGAAGCCCGATGCTGATTCTCCCATAGAGGCTGTTTATTTGTTTTTTTTCGGAAAGCAGTTTTACGACGATAATGGTACTTGAGAACGTAAGCGCTATAGAAATATACACAGCTTCTATCACCGAAAAACCTAGAAACGATGCGATGCCGTACCCAATAACAAACGTAAAAAGAATCTGCAAAAGCCCTACCGCTAATGAAGCTTTGCCGACAAGCCGCACCGATTTGTAATTCACCTCCAAGCCAACCAAAAAGAGCAAAAACATAATGCCCAAATCAGCAAAAAGCTGAAACATCTCTCCATCGCCAAGTTGAGGAATGCTCAATACTTCCAACTTTGATCCGGCGCCGATCAGCGCGCCCGTCGCCAGATATGCAAGGATAAGTGGCTGACGAAACAGTTTTGCAAGAACACCCAAAAACGCCGCTATCGTTATCACAACCGCAAGTTCAGAAATGCCCGATATCATATATATTATATGTTACCATACATGCTGACATTATTTGAATTCATAACGAAAAAACAGAGCAGAAATTCAACTGATAGCATAATAATATCTATATGAGCATTTCGGGAAGAATGACCGTCATGGAGGGTTTCTATTGACTTGCGGCAACGCATCACGGAATTTTTGCTCGTCATCATAGATAAGAGTCGGGGTTCTATAGCGAGCAGATAATGAAAACAGCCTCCGTCGTTTCAGAAAAACAAACCGAACCTTCCCCTGTAGTTAAAAATTTGGCAATTCGTCATCATCGTAACGAATTGCCCAATGCCGGATTCGCGCGAAGTGTATCAAGACAAGTGATCATCTCTAGCCTTCTGCTCCGCCAGCTCGCGGATATAAACAGCTCAGCAAACACCCTTCTTTTTGAAGAAGTATGATTTTCCTTTTAACGCCGCGATTATAACCGCCAAGGCGGCCATTTGAACCAACAACGCGATGGCAGGGAATGTTTGGATGATAGTTACTCCTTAAAATGTTTCCAACGGCCCTATAAGCATTTTTATTTCCGGCGCGCGAGGCAACTTCTTTATATGTTACAGTCTCCCCTTTTGGAATTTTCGTAACAACGGTTAAAACCTTAGCTTTAAAACTCTTCACCTTATATGGAATTTTACGAAACACGGTTTAAAAAAACCAGGATAAAAAGTATCAAAACAATCGCTGCTATAAACAGTTTCTTTTTTAAAGAAAAACGATGAGGAAGTAAATAATCTGTTTCATACAAGCGATGCCACCACACGTTCCCCTGCCAAAAACCAATCAATACCCCGCCAATAAGCAATATCGCAAGTCCGGCGTGATGCACAACCTCCCAATGGTCCCATGAAAGTCCGAGGCCATACTGTCCGAAGTTAGAAAGTAAAAGCCCGATATACCAAATCTCCAAAACCGCGTGGAACAGAAACCCGACTAAAACACCCAGAACAGAAAATGCAGCGATATAAAATTGTCTCTTTCCATTCATACATTAATATGCGTGTTACTTCCTGCTATAAAGTCCTATGAGTTCCGCGCTATCAAGAATGTGCTCAGCCATAGCTGTTTCAACATCCTTTTTTGACGCTCCTTCTTCAAGATCAAGTTCTGCGTTGAGCGCATATATTTTAAAGAAATACCGGTGTTCTCTGTCAGGAGGGCACGGGCCGTGATATTTTATGTTACCAGAAGTGCCTGCTCCGGAAGTACCCGGCGGTTCTTTGCCTTCTTCAATCACTGTTAGGATTGGAGGAATATTAAATTTCACCCAATGATCCCACATACCATCTTTCCTGATATATGTCGGCACATCAGGATCATCCATGATGAATACCAAACTGACCGTCCCTTCGGGAACATCAGAAACAGAGAACGGCGGATTAATGTTCTCCCCATCACAGGTATATTTGGATGGAATTGATGAATTATGTTCAAATGCACGGCTTGAAATATGCATGGAATCTTTGATTTTTTGATTCATTGCCTGATTTTTTGTTAAAGATTCTTTCTTTGTCAACTCGCCTTCTACACTGGCGGGCGTATCCGTTTTTAATACACTTTTGACAAAAAACAAACCACCAGCAACAAGAACAATTATAACACTAATGGAAACTATCTTGGAAACGCCGATATTCACGAGCGTATTTTATATCCAATCTTAAACAAATACCATCCAAGCGCGCCGAGTCCCGCAATGCTGATAAATATGATGAAAAGCCCAATGATGGTGTTCGCCTCGCTGATACCAACCATAGAGTACCGAAGCCCGTCAATAAAATAAAAAAATGGATTTAACCGTGCAAACGTCTGCGCGCCTTCCGGCAGCATATAGATGGAATTAAACACGCCGCCGAGGAAACTGAGCGGCAAAATGACAAATATATTAAGCACGTTGAGTTGTTCAAATCCATCGGCCCAAAGCCCAACAAGCAGTCCCAAAAGCGAGAATACCATTGAAACCGAAAAAGCATAAAACAAAAATATCCAAAAATGTTCTATGCTGGCTTCGGTAAAAAATATAGCGATTATATATACCCCAAGCCCAACAATCAGCCCCCTTACAACTCCTCCAACCACATACGCAACAATCATCTCAAGATAGGAAAACGGAGCGACCAGTATTTCTTCTATGTGGCGCGCAAAACGCTGAAAATAAAGAGATGAAGAAACCTGTGTAAAAGATGAAGAAATAATATTCATCATTAAAATCCCGGGAAGCACAAAGTCTATGTATTTCACTCCCGCTATAAGGTCAATTCTGCTGCCGATTACTTTGCCGAATATCAATATATATAGTACCGCGCTAATCCAGGGACTGATAAGCGTCTGTAAAACAACGCGAAACATCCTGTTTATCTCTTTTAACACAAACGTCCCAAGACCAATCCAGTTTACGTTCATTGTTCACTTCCTGTTAACTCTAAAAATCGCTGTTCAAGCTTTTTACCGCCTGATATAAATGCCGATTTGTCTCCTATTGCGATAATCTTCCCGTCGTGAATGATTGCGATGCGGCCGCAAAGCATTTCAACCTCTTCGAGATAGTGTGAAGTAAGTAAAATCGTTTTTCCTTCGGCATTGATCTCTCTTAAAAAACGCCACAGATCATGCCGCAATTGAACATCCACTCCGGCAGTCGGCTCATCAAGTATCAAAAGATCGGGATCATGTACCATTGCCCGTGCAAGCATAACCCGCCGCTTTAATCCTCCGGAAAGCGCGCGAAACTGTTTTTCTGCATGGCTTGTTAATTCAAAACGTTTTAAAAGCTCTTCAATTTTCGGTTCCCTGTCTCGCTTTCTGATTCCGTAAAACCCTGCAATATAATGAAGAATCTCGCGCGTTGTGGCAAAAATATCCACATTAAACTCCTGCGGGGAAAGACCGACCAGCCTGCGTGTTTCTCGATAGTTGGTTACAGCGTCAATCCCGAACACTCTTACTGTTCCTTCCGACGGGGTAGCAATGCCCGTAATACAATTGATCGTTGTTGTTTTACCCGCGCCATTAGGACCTAGAAAGCCGAAGAATTCACCGCGCTTTATAGAAAAGGAAACACCGCGAACGGCAGGAGTTGAGCCGTACATTTTTATCAAATCAATAATTTCCAATGCCAAGTCCGGCATCAATGGTTCCGAAAAAAAATATCAATAAGCGGGCGGTGTATAAATCGTCAGAAAAAAAAGACCGCTGTCGCCGCCATTATAAATATGGTGCTTGGTTCCGGCAGGAACTGTGGCAATGACACCTTCGGTGAGATGGTATGTTTCCTTTCCGATCTCGACTTTTGCTGTTCCTTCAATAATATAAACAATTTGATCTCCTTTATGAATTTCCTCTGACCCGGAATCTTCCCCGGGCTTTATGGTCATAACACCGATCTGAGAAAGCGGCGTCTGATGAAACATTTGAAAAAAGATCCCCTTAAAACTGCGAACATCAACCGGTTTCATGAAAACATGTTATCATCCATGACGAATAAATAACACATCGCCGTCTTCTACGATGTACTCCTTCCCTTCCAAGCGTATCTTCCCTGTTTTTCTTGCCTGAGACCATCCTCCGGCATTCATCAACTCCTTCCAGTGTATCGCTTCAGCTTTTATGAAACTCCTCTCGAAATCGCTGTGAATGACGCCAGCAGCCTGGGGCGCTTTTGTTCCTCGCTTTATAGGCCACGCACGCACTTCGGTCGGATTTATAGTAAAAAAGTTTATAAGATTTAGTCTTTGAAAAGCCTCCTTGATAAGCTGCTCCACTCCGTCAACTTTTGCCAAATCAGCAACGATAAATGGAGTATTTATAGAACGGATATGTTCTTTTACATCTTTTAAAACATCCTGATCGCTGCCATTCAGCAAGATAATCTTTGGTTTTTTGGAAAGCAGGTTTTCCTTCTCTGCCGACTCTTCATCTTTTAACCGAAGTTCCAAATCAACAATATCCATATCTCTTATCGGATCAATCCCGCTTTCTATATGAGCTACCGAATCATCGCGAAAACACCGGACAACCTCAACAATAACTGCAACATTTCTAATATGAGAGAGAAACTGATTTCCAAGTCCTTCACCCTTGTTCGCGCCTTTTACAAGCCCTGCAATATCGTAAAACTCCACCACCGCAGGTGTTATGTTCTCCACTTTCAGTAAATCCACAAGTTTTTTAAGACGCTCATCGGGGACAGGCACGACGCCGACATTCGGATCCACAGTCGCAAAGGGATAATTCGCGATATGAACCTTGCGCCCCGTTAAAAGCTTAAAAAGCGTTGATTTTCCTACATTTGGCAACCCAACGATACCGATTGACACCTTCATAATACCAATGCCAACTGTAGCATACATGCAGGCAAAACACATATTGCATGCAAATATGTTAAAAACGGACAACATACCAGCATACAGTGTAAAACGGCTTTCTTTACAAAACTGCTACCCTTAAGCAGTAATCGGAAAGATGCGACTATAAATACAGAATATATGACGAAGCAAATAAACCCGACAATCTGACTTTTAAAGGTAAAGGTATAAGAAGTTTATAATATAAAAAAACGGCGCATTACACGGAATGCAAATAACACATAATTGGCAAATGTGCTTAGTAAAACAGTATTTTTAAAAAACGAACCATATATAAACCCGCCCAGTGAAAAGACGTATCAAACTTATAGATTCCAACGTTATATATAAAGAATACAAAATGTGGAAATCCACTGGAAAACGTTTTAACAAGAGGTACAAAAACCACTGTTTCCAGTGGATAAATCCTGAATTATGCAAAAAAACCAGCTCTTGATTTTTTTTTGCAATGTATTTTAATGGAAGTAGACTTCAGACATAGATGAGTGTTTCCAGTTCTTTCAGAGGCCGACAGCACTTAGGTCAAGTAATAGTTATCACAAACATAAAAAAAGCTTTTTGATATGTCTCCGGACATGTCAAGACTTTCATTGTGTTAAAAGAGCTAAGACTTGCTTCCTCGGCCTCTGAAACGAGTCAAAAACCGTTGCACATAAGCAGCGGTTTTTGACGTTTGGATATCTTTGACGTTAACCATACACTACACGCGTCCTTTTCGAATATCCTCACGAATTCTTTTAACGTACTCATTGAAATAATAAAGATTATGAAACGTAAGAAGCTGAAGACCTGTTATCTCATTTGCTCTTATAAGATGCGAGATGTAGCTTCTTGTATAGCTTTTACAAACAAAGCAGTTACAATACCTGTTTAACGAGTGTTGATCTTTTAGGAATCGTCGTTTTCTCAAATCAAGAGCTTTATTTGAGACAAACGCAATACCGCGGCGCGCATAATGCGTAGGAGCGGTACAATCAAACAAATCAACGCCGTATTTTACTATTGGGATGATGTCAGTAAGATGTCCGATACCTAAAAGATGGCGCGGTTTTAAGACATCAACTCGATCGAAACTCCATTTAAGTATTTGCTGTGTTGAACGCATGCTTGCTCCAAGATCTCCTCCGATTCCAAATCCATCAAAACCGAGCGAATTGATAAAATCGGCGCTCTTTTCACGAAGATCTCTAAACGTTGATCCATGCATGATGCCAAAGAGGGCTTGACTGCTCTTTTTTGTTTCTAAAGATGTCTTGGCCCATCGGTGAGTACGCTCCACTGAAACGGCAACATATTCATAACTTGCATTCGGCGGTGTGCATTCATCAAATGCAAACATGATATCCGCGCCAAGGCGTTCCTGAATCATGATGGATTCTCTTGGTCCTAGAAAAAGCATATCCCCATTTATTGGAGAGCGGAAATAAACGCCTTTCTGCGTGATGGTGACCGATTTTGGTTGGACACCCAGCTCAATAATATCGTTACGGGCCAGAGCATTTTTACCCCTCGCCACTTTTTTAAGCCGCAAGTCCCTGCCAAAGCCGAGACTGAACACTTGATATCCGCCTGAATCGGTCATGATGGGTCTTGACCAGTTCATAAATGCATGAAGCCCGCCGGATGAACGTATTGTTTTTTCCCCAGGCTTTAGGTGTAAATGAAATGCGTTTGCTATGACAACTTGCGTCCCGGTTTCCTCTACCAGTTCACTTACAAGCGACTTTACCGCCGCATGAGTAGCGACAGGAACAAAAGACGGCGTCTCTATGGCGCCATGATTGGTTTCCAATAGACCAACACGCGCATTGCTTCGTTTTGATTTTTTCAAAACCCGAAATCGAAACATGCAAAACCTACTGCCGGGTAAGATACGAGTTTATGCGCTTAATGCCTTCCCGGATTTTTTCCTTATCAAGCGCATAGCTTAAACGAATCCTTCCGGGACTCCCGAACCACGCCCCATCGTACACAATGACTTTCTGCTTGTAAAAAAGATCGCTTACCGCTTTACTTGCGTTTTTTACCTTCGGAAAAACGTAAAACGCGCCTTCCGGTTTCCAAAGATCTAATCCAATTGATTTGAGCCCGTCATAAATAAAATCACGGCGCTCTCTCCAAACAGCAATCTGCGAATCGACGTAACTTCTCGGAACTCTGGTTGCTTCAAGCGCCATTGCCTGAGCTAAAATATTTGTATTCATGGAGACATGCGTCTTCATTTCAATAACACGGCGAATAAAGTCGGCATCCAAAGAATACAGGTACCCCACACGCAAACCGCACATCGCAAACGTTTTTGAAAACGAGTTTACCGTTATAACACGAGGCCCTTTAATGAGATAATTTTCCCGCTCGTAAATAAGATCCTTGTATACTTCATCCGAAATCACATAAATACCAAGCTGTTTTGTAATCCGCTCAATTTCTTTAAGCGTGCCAATAGCTTCAATTCTCCCTGTCGGATTTGACGGGGAATTGATCAACACCGCTGCGCATTTCTTAATTTTTGCACTAAAATCATTTATATCAATCCTACCTGCTTTCAGTTTGGTATAAAGCGACTCAAGTCCCGCAAACTTTACTATAAAAGGATAAGAATAATAATAAGGGCTCGGCAAAAGAATTTTCTTTTTTCCTTTCATTCCGGCAAGAACCCTAAAACACAAATCAAGCGCTTCAGAAGCTCCGTTCGTGATAACAAAATTCTCCGCAGCGGCTTTTGGATATTGCGCTGCAAGAGCGATACGAAGTTCCTTATCACCTTCAATCCTGCCGTATCGAAACGCAGAGTATGTGGGAAGAATGTTATACACCTCCTTTGGAGGGCTTAAATCCGGCTGGCCGCTTCCAAATGAAATAATATCTTTATCGTCAAGGCCAATAAAAAAAGAAGGGCTTTCTATGTTTTTTTGCTCAATCATTGTATTGCCGATTCAGCTTCGCTTGATAAATAACTCCATAGTAAACAAATCCCGCTCAAAGTCCAATCCCCGTAAAAAAATCGCGCACACAAAAAAGCCCGGCGGCTAAAAAAAACCATGCAGGATACTTTCTTTGTTTTATAAAGAGTTTATGTATTCTCGGAAGGATGAAATACATCACCCGGCGCCGGCATCACTTTATTGCCCTTGTTTCTTTCCCTACTAGCTGATCGTTTGTACAGTTTTACAATAGCAACGAAAATCAGAAGCACCAGCAGCATCAAAATCAGCCATCCTGTAATGGTTGACGGCCAGAACCCCGAACCGGCTACATCTGCAACGCCGTTCAAATCCGCCTTTACTTCATGCGAGGTAAAGCTTGGTATGTGCACTTTTTCATCAACCAGCGGATGTGTAAAACTTAAAACGGCGACAACGGTTAAACTGCCCTTATGAGACACAGCGCCCTGCACATCAGTATGAATTGTAAATGTCCCGCTGTCATTTGCCTTAACTGTTCCAATGGAAACTACCACATCTCCGTTTGTCACGCTTACATTCTGAATATCACTGCCTTTATAGGCAATAACCGCGGGAAAAATAATTTTTATCGAAGCTTCTGAAAAGTTCATATCGCCGTTATTGTGGTACCTCACCGTGTAGCGTACGGCATCTCCCTTTTGAATCTCTTTGCTGTCTGATTCTATGGTCAGTGTGCCTCCAGTGCCTCCAACGCCCTGTGCTTGGGGTGATGGAAGAATTTTCTGACCAACAGGCGGTGCCATTGTTTTTAGTTTACTTCTGAAACTGAGAAGGCTTCCCTTTTTAACGCCAAAACCATCATCTGCTAAGGCACGATAGAAATAAGTGGTATCCGGCTGTAAACCTGATATAGATGAGTAAAATGAATTGACGGTGTTTATTTTTTCAAGCGGCGTCTTTGGAGCTTTATTTTTCATCTCAGTAGTTTCTCCCCATTCAAACCATCCAACAGCCTTTGATGATCTAAGAAGCGCAAGCCCTTGAAGGGTTACACTATGCTCTGTGATATTTTCAGCGCCTTTAGTGGCTACCGTTAAAAAATCAGCATCGCCCGCAGTCTGCACTGGCGGAGATGCCGTAACAAACGTAAGAACCTGCCCGAGCGAAATCCCCTCTTCATTTTCTGCAACCGCGCGGTAATAATACTGGATGTTCGGTTTCAGTTCCAGCAACGGAACACTAAAATCAAACACGTCTCCGGTAAACGTCTGCGGCGGGGTTGTTTTACCGAGTGCAGGCCGTGCTCCCCATTGAAACCATACAGTCGTCTTTTCATCTTCCAGACCGCTTTTTGCGTGACCGTGAAGCACTACACTTGTTTCCGAAATATGGTCACTTGAACGCGTTTGAACGACAGGACGTAAAAACGCTGAAGTTACATCATCACTGACTCTTCCGTTGTCTTCATCATCATTCTCGTCATTCAGTGAACTTTCCATACTGGTTTTAAATTTAAAGATAGTGCCTTTGTCAGTGCCATTACTATTACTCGCGATAAGCCTAAAAAAATAAGTGACACCGCGATCTAAACCAGTGATCTTATCAGATACCTCCGCTATTCCTTTAAATGATTGACGGCCTGTTGTGCTCCCGAGGGTTTCAGTTTTACCCCATTCAAACCACGCTGATGTCGTTAAATCATCGCCTGGAAAAACAAGCCCGTTTAAGACAGCAGATCTCTCTTCCACCGAAAGCGCGTGTCTGGTAAGAGCCGCCGGCTCATCAGCCGCTTTTGCGGCATATGCAAAGTCGAAGACACTATAAATGCACAAAAAAGCAAACGATAAAAGCGGAATATAGCCATGTAATCGTATGATACGCATAGCGGGAATTATACATTATTTATACTAATGTGTCAACTGATGGGGCGATGCACAAACACTGCTGGCACTTTACCCGGTGCTATTGACAGTTGGCCTGTTTGCTTTATCGTATAAAAAGAAAGGGGGAAATAGCAATGAAAACACCCTCCAAACGCGTTCTTGAAAGGATACAAAACGACATAGAAAGAATTCTACACCAACACCGACTTCCATATGATTGCTTTGAACACATATGTTTTACACATATACAGAAGTATAGAAATTATAAGGAGATCGTGTTTGGGATCGACAAAGCGCTGGAACGGAACGGGGTTATTATCAACCTTGACACGCTTGAGGCGCGATTAAACGGACGGCTCGAGACATGCTCATTGGCAAAGAAAAAGTCCCTTAAAAACAGTATCTGCGTCATGGGAAACGATATATTGTGTTCCCTTGAAAGAGTTGACACACATGCCTTCTTGGCTGAAACATCACCTCTGTGAAATATCAGAGGTGTTTTTATTTGCATATCGTGGTTATTTTTCGTACTCTCTAAAAGGACGAACCTTCAAATTAAAAGGACGGAAACATGACTATTAAAAACGCCGATCCGAAAAAGGTTAGACCGAAGACGCCGTGGCGGCTTCGAACACCTGCACAGAAAAAAAGGATGTGGGAAGAATGGAGTGTAACGAAACTTGGAAGATTGGAGCCGTGCGGAGAACAGTTTCGCTTAGAGTATATAGACCCACCCGACCCGCCCGTTCCGGAGCCCATTGAACTGATAGCCGGAAGAGCCATTCATAAAAGACTGGAGCTGTTTTTTACAAAACCATGCAAGAGCAAAGAAGATTTTCTGAAAAAATGGAGAGGTGAATGGTTTGGAAGCATTCTTACATACCAATACCCGATATCGCCTGATGGAAAAGATCCGATACGCTGGAGAATGCCCGAGGGACGGAATGGAAAAGAGCCCGGAGTACATTTCGGCCGCGGACACCATATCCTTTCCAGATTCTGGGATGAGAATCGTTACCTTCTGCCGCCACATCCTCTTGCCCCGACCGTTGAAGAAGAAGTGAGAATTGAGACCCCAACAGGCATACGTCTGGTGTGTATTATCGACAGGAAACAGCCGATCGAACATGGCGGTTTTATCGTTGACGACTATAAAACCGGTATGGCCTCCTTTCCAGAAGAAAAAGCGGTGCGTGACCTCCAGTTTACCGTTATCCAATATGCCCTCTGGCACAAATTTGGCATCGTGCCGGAAAAAATGCGAGCGCTGCTGCTTGCCAGACAAGAAATCGTGGAAGTGCCCCTGAGAAATAAATACCACTTCTACAACCTGGAATGTCTTTTTGACGAAGCCAGAGCCAAAGTCCAAAACATTCTCGCGCCAGATTCGCCGCGCGCGAGAGAACTGCCGTTTCGGTTTCTAAACCCGGAAGACGTGGAGAGAGGGCACTTTGTTCCAAGGCCCGGCCCTTACTGTTCATCGTGCAAGTTTGAACAAATATGCCCTTTTCGCCAGCCGCAAAATGCTGACACCGACGCCTTTAGGGAACACGTTGTTTCCGAATTTCTTTCACGACACAGAACTGAACCACAAAGCGAACAGTTGTCGCTGAACATCCAATTCAAGTACAAGAAATACAGGGAAAGACACAGAAGAGACATGCCGTTTGAAAAACATAAACGGCGGGTCAAGAGAGGAAAAGCAAAACTGTCAATGCACCTTGATTAAAAGAGGGCGTTTAAAGCCAAGGTTGGAGCCGCTTGCATGCAAGATCATGAAAGCGGCTCTTTTATATTTAAAACTCCAAATGCCGTCAAGTATGTTTCTGGCAACAAAAGTGTTGGGGATTTTTAATTTAAAAAAATGCCCCCCGCGACCGCTTAACGCTCACGGGGGGCTCTTAAGCCCACTTGGGCATCCTAATTCTAGGACACTTTTATTATATTACATAGGATAATAAATATGAAAAAATGTCAAGAAATTTCTGTGGATAAATTTGATAAAGATATTATATTCCTTGATATATAAAGAGTTTAAGGTAAAAAACTAATCCGTCCATCTGTAATTCGGTAAAGTTCTAATTCAACAACAGCAGGAAATTTTTTTCTTACTTTCTCTAGCGCTGTTTGTTCTTTACCTTTTGGGTTTGTATCTTCTTTGATTTTAATCAAATGTTCTATGCTCATCTTACACAAGCATGAGGGAAACATTAAATAAAAAAGCCCTTGGTAAGAGGTTTCCGCGTTTTCACGCTTTTTTAAGAAACATTACCAAGGGCAAGGCAACAGGCCTCGACATTTCGGGCAATGTGTCCTTTAAAGGAGACACGCCTGTCACAAAACTCTCAATCGTCAGAGAGCTGGTGGGTGGTGGCCCCGTGCCAAAAAAGAAAGACCTCCGAGGGGAATACGGGTTTCCCCGTAGGGAAGTGGGGAGAGAGGGTTCCCCTCCGAACGCCGTCTCTTGGCACAGAACCACCACCGCTGAAACAAGCGTATCACAGTACAAAAAGCGAGTCAACCCCTCGCTTTTTGTTTGCCAAAAAGGTGACGGTCAAATATATAAAAGCCTTTTATAGTCGTGCTTAGGACTTTTACTGAAATCGGCTCTCGTTCAGTGAAGTTGTGCCCTGGAAACCTCCTTTGAGGCTTTTTGGAACATATCGTCCTCTCGCTGCAACAACCATGCCATGGCAAGAAAGTTACCGATGAAGATAAGTATTGCGGTACTCACGAAAAATGAAAGAAGAAACAGGGCCACTACGAAAGTCATTCCACATAAAATCCACGGGATGAAGCATTGAGGTGATCGGTGCCACTTTGACATTCTTCTATCCACTTCTCTTTCCTCTAAAAGCATCTTGCCGAAAACAGAATCCGGACCGTGCTTGGCCACAAGCGCTTCCAAAAGCGCATTGTCTTTTCCTCTCATTGCCTTCTCCTTAAAAGTTCCACTCCTTTATACACGAGAACGGCGAGGATGTCAACCGCAAAAAATCCACTATTATTATGTATCTATGGAAATAAACGGAAACGGAGTCGGTTTCCCTTGCAGACATCACGAAAAGAAAGTCATAAATGAATTGCTAACGGGATCAGCTCTTTGATCAATTTTATGTTGAATTTGTCAATATATTTATGGTTTAAAACAAAAAACAAGAGTAATGATATATAAAAAAGCCCGCCCCAGTCTTATAACCAGTAAACGGGCTGGAGAGAAAGTACTAACCAACATCCTTCCAACCAGTCTCCCAGAAGTAACAAGGTTCAAAGTTATCTTTATTCACATCAATCGTTACATACAGTTCATCGCTTTCAAGCCAGTACTCCAGCTTGGTCACTATACCCTCAACTTCCTTGATATATCCGGAGCTTAAAATAAACTCCACTCCAATATGCGGAACAAACGGCAAGTCAACCTTCTTATTAAAGTGCGTAGGGAGTTCCTCGACAGGATATCTCGGCTCAATCTTTTCTGTCGGCACTGAAAGAATCATTTCCATTGATTTTTTCCTTCCATGTTTTTCTCTTCATCAAAAGACATTACTCCATTGCCCTTATATCACGAAACGAGCGCGCAATCAAAGTTGTCCGCATAATGGAATAACCAACACAGCTTACACGCTTTTTGTTGACGAAAACCATTAAAAGAACATACAATAAGTATAATGTTTGCTGGATTGTTATTTATCATTATAGGTGCTCTGTGGCTTTTGCAGGCGTTGGGATATATGCCTGGCGATTTCTGGGATTTTTTCTGGCCAATTGCTCTAATAGCTTTTGGAATTTCACTGCTGTTTGGAAAAAAGCGCGGACGTTGCTGGCATCCATGGTGTTGCGAACGGCATAAAAACTGGCACGAAGACAATAAAGAGGGATAGGTAAACGTCTGGTATAAAAGCCGAAACCATCCGGTGAATATAAGTGCAGCTAAAAAATCTGCACAAAAAACTATGATCGTAGGAAAGTGTACAAATTTTAATGAGATCCTTTTTTTAACAGAGAAAGTTCGGTTTACGGTTTATATAAAAACAGGTCATCTTTTTTACAGATGACCTATCCTTTCTCCTGCACTTTTTTCCCTTTCATATTTCCTGCGCTTTTTTCCCACTCATATTTTTCCACACACTTCCCACATAACTCCCGAACTTTTGTCCATTCCAGCAGACCATTCAGTGCTTGAATGAAATCACCGGCAAGCACATAACCAAAACAGCTATTTATAGGAGTTCCGCACACAAAACATGCCCGCTGTTGCATGGTTTTTCTCCTTTCTGGATATATTGTAGAACAAAGACACCGAAACGGCAAGCAACAAATCGCATGGGCCGTTGATACCCTGTTTGAGCAAAAATCCATCCAAAGGGCCTGACAGGGCTTTTTTATTACGGTGGATAATAGGGGAAACTTTTTTATATTCGCGCATAAACTTGTCTCCCACATGTAAAATGTTTTATCTCTCATCGTTGGACAGATGTCACAAACAACCTTCTATTCACCAGCAACCGCAACCCTTTCACAAAAACAGTTTTTTATAAAAACAAACCCCACATACATGCAGGGTTTGTTTAAAATTTTATACTAAGAATTATTGCGTTACTAAAATCGTCGCCCCGCCCTCCGCATCACATGCTTCAACTGAAACGGAATTGTTCGCGTTTAACGTCAAGGCATATCCCGTTCTTGAGGCGGACCAACTTCCTACCGCATTCGGACTTATCGGCATTTTGCCCAGATACCCCTCGGTGACCAGTCCTCTTAAATCCACACTATGGGTGGTGCTTGTCACAGCCGCACAATTTACGTTGCAATCTGCCGGAATTGCTACGGCACAATCCGATCCAGCTACGCTGTCATAAATCATATAGGTACTTCCCGGGGTTAAAACGCCAACTGTTGTAAGATACGCTCCTCCGTTATCAACCTGATCCACTTTAAGGGCGGTCACGACTGATGTTACATCAGTGATGCGCGTGGCATTTCTTGCGTCCTGAAAGCGCTGTAAAGGATTCAGCGCCACGAATACTACTGACGCGAGCAAAACGATTAATGAAATTACTATTAAAAGCTCAATCAACGTAAATCCTGATTGTTTTTGCATAAGAACTACAAACAAATTCAAGAGCTAAAAATTCGACGTCAATACTTTATCTACATTATAAGTGAGAGTGCCCTTTCTGAATAGGAAAAAGTTATCCACAGATGACTTCTTCGCTCGCGATGCATGTCAGTCATTCCAACAACTCAATGTATCTTACGGCAACCCATGCATCCTGCCCTTCAGCAACCTCAATGCGAACCCAGTCTTGTCTTTCTTCAAGCAACGGATAACGCTCACCCGGATACACTTTTTTCAAAATTGTGTAGGTCGTTGCGGGACCTGTTCTCGCATTCAACCATCCCATCTCTGTTTTTTTTATGAGCACAAACTGTTTCTCTTCGTTATCCAGCGCTTGTTCGTTTTTTGTTTCCGCTATACCCCCATAAACCTCTATTTTCTCGCCTAAACCCGCAATTAACTCATTCAGTGTAAGCGTTACTGAAACCTCGAATATAACAATACCTGGGTTTTCCGTTTTATATGCGCGTATGCCATGTACTGGTCCGACCTCATATGGAATATGGAGTTCGTTTGTCCTGTCTACTTCCTTACGAATCAAAGTATCCAATTCATCTAAAGAATACGCCAGCCATTCCAATGTGAATGGAGATATAGACCCCGCGCTCTCGTTCAGTTTATTGATAGGTTCAAAAAAGAGCGCTTCTCCGGGCTGGAGCTCTTCGCGAACAACACTCCATGAACGCGCAACTGCTTCAGCATAATCTTCAATGGTGCTGTATATTTCTTTCAAAACACGTCCGCTGACACGTCCTTCGCCATATTCACTTTCATGGATTGCAACAGGAAATGTAAGGGAAAATAACTGAATGTTCAAATTCGGAATATCCGTCTTTACGCTTGCAACAGGAGACGGCGCCTGTTGGCGGTTTAAAAACCACCACAGCCCGCCCCCAGCGATAACAAAAACAACAAGTACTATTAATAACCAAAAAAGTCCTTTGTGCTGGGTCTGGATTGGATCTTTTTTGCGCTCTAGAAACCTGATATCTTCAGCGATGTGCGTAGGAGGTTTTTGGGGAGCAACCGGTCTTTTGAATGAAAAGAATTTGTTGACGAAAGACTTTTTTGTGGCAGCAATGATGGATGTTCGCTGGACCTCCGGCAACGTGAGTTTTGGATCCGTATCTTTCCATGCCCGTAGCGCAAGTCCCAGAGCTTCAATATAAGCTCCTACATGACTGCCGCCGATGCTGGAAGGAGCTTCTTCAACAGATACTTCAAGATTAGACCCGAAATAATCCAAGAGTCCCTTCATCTTTGAAGACATACCCACGAAAATCACGCGGGCAACAGGCTTTCCGGTTTTTCCCTCAATATATCCTAAAGAGATTTTTATCTTTTGAAGCAACGGCTCAAGCGCTTTCACTATAACAAGAAACAGCTTTGATTTGCTGTCGCTTAATCCTTTTTCCTTTTTTTGTTTCTCCGCCTCTTTGATAGAAAGCTTCAGAGACGCTGCGATCTGGTCAGTTATTGCGTTGCCGGCAATGGGAACAGCGTGCGCATAGATAAGGCCGGATGCGTCAAAAACAGCAATCAGGGATGTTGCCGCCCCCATATCAACAACACAAACAGGGGAAGCGGGATTCCCTTTGAAAAGTCCGCGAAACGTTGCCAGTGTTTCGATGTCAAACGTTTTGACAGTAAAACCGTTTTCAGCAAAAAAATGATTCCACTCAGTCATAAATGCCCTGCTCGATGCAACGATGAGTATTTCTGTTTCTGCTGGCGTTGACCGGCGAATGATATAGTCAAAAACAACATCATCTTCCGAAAGAGGAATTGAACAACGAGTCTCTTTTACAACAACAGCGCGGGTTATTTTAGAAAGCGGCAAGGGAAATCTAAAAACATGCGTGTATACATGGCCTTCCGGAAGTCCGAAAATGATGTCTTTTTTGGTGATTGGCGAAGGGCTGGCCGTTTGAAATGCTTCATGAACCGCTCCCGCCAGCTCCACCTTTTTCACAATTCTTCCGCGCTCAACGATACCGGCAGGAAGCGTCACGCGGTTTCTTCGACTTACCAAAAAGCGACCGAGATGCCTTGAAAGCTCTACCACCTCGATGCTGCCGTCGGCGATGTCTACTCCAACCGAGGACTTACTAAAAACAAACATAATGAAACACGGATGAAAAATATGTTTATATTTCCTTCCACGTCTGTATCGTAACCACGTTGCCGATATCTAAAACGTCAACCACCGCCTCTATGAAAGAAAAATACGTGCCGTCACTGCCAACAACCAAAATCGTCCTTCTGTCATTAGGCGGGTTTATATCAGCATTGTCAACATTAAACATTATACACGATCCGCCATCAACGGAGAGCAACGCCGATGGCCAACTCTTGTCAATCCGTAATCTTCGAAGCGCCTCTTCCATGCAACCGTCAGCAAAAGCAAACGCTGTCATTCCCTTACTGACGGTAAAACCCATATCGAGCTCGCCAATACCGGTCATAGCGGCCCCAAAAGCCATAGTCAGCACAACAGCGCTTACCACCACAACGACGAGAAGAGCCGCTATACCCTCTTTCCTATTTTTTCTTTTTATCTTTTTTGGGTTCATATTATCTGCGAATACCAACTGCCGTTTCAACACTCTGTGAGAATGTATGCAACACATCGTTTCCAGTATTGTTAAACGCAATGGTTATAAAAATACGAATACTATCGCGTTCACCACTCTTTCCTATATTCACAAATTGCAAATCTTCCACGCGCACCTCATCGGTAGTAACAGCAATTTGATCTACCGTATCATCCAGCAACAGCACCCCGTTCACCACCTGAACGACAACATCGGGAACTCCCGGAGGCATATTGAGCTCCAACAATGAACCGGAGGCTCCCTTCGCGGGTTGAACGACACTCTCGGCGGCACGTATCTTTTTGCCCATCAACTCAAGGGCCGTGCGGACATTCTCCTGCACTTCAGACGCCACCCGCGTCTTTGCGCCGGAAGATCCGATACTGACACTAAAAAACAGAAAACCGCTCACCACCAAGCCAATGATGGCGATGTATATAATCATCTCAATCAGCGTAAAGCCATGCTGATTTTTGATTTTTTCCCGTACCGCTTCGCCCGGCAAGAATGGGAACCTTTCACCTTTGACTCCTTGAAGCGGCATCTTAAAACTCATCATGGAGTTACTTGTAATGTACTCTTACCTCATAAAGTATCGGAGTGTTTAATCCATCACCGATCAGTATCGTCCTGTATTGCGCCCACTCATTACCATTCAGTTCTTTGGGAATAAGCGAACCATTAGTTTCTATAAAAACCGTCGCGGGACCGGTCACACCATACCATGCTGTCCACAATCCCGGAGTACCGGCGTTATCAGGAGCTGCTCTTATCTGAAAAAGCATCCCGCAGGATGGTGAACATAATGGCACCGATTCGTCCCATTCTATCACCTGTAGAGGAGAGGGATCGCCAAGAGGGAACGCGGACGAGACAAGAACGCCAAATGGGGCGTAGGTGCTGTTTCTTGTATAATGGAGTATCGTTCCTCTGTCCCCTACCGCCCATCCCTCTACAGCAGAAAACATTGAGACGGCGTTTAATATCCTGTCTGTAGAAGATAATTCGCTTTCCCATAAAGCGCCATTCCATCTAAATATATTTCCGCCAGCTCCGACAATCCAACCGCGATCTGCCGCTGTCATAAAAACAGCATTGAGCGGAGAAACTATTTTGTTATCAAATGCTGTCCATGCCGAACCGTTAAAACGATAGATCCATCCGCCCGAACCGACCAGCCAGCCGTCACTGGAAGAAACCGTGTAGAGAGATTCCCATATATGGCTTCCGGTACCTTGAAACACAATCCAGCTTACACCGTTCCAGAAAAGAATCCCGCCATTTTCTCCCGCTGCCCATCCTTCACTTGCTGAAAGCATATAAACACTTAATAGCCGGCTCGTGGTCGGTGATGAAACTGACAACCACTGCGAACCGTTCCATCGGAGCATTTCACCAACATTCCCGACAATCCATCCATCACTAGCGTTTACCATATATATATCGTGCAAATCTCTTGCTGTTGGCGAAGGAACAGAAAACCACGAACCGCTTTCATAATGAATAATGGTGCCGTTATCACCAACCGCCCATCCTTCACCTGGATCAACAAAAAACACGCCGCGCAAATTCTGGGACGTGGGAGAAACAACAGGAAGCCATACAGATCCTCCATAATGGATAATTGTTCCGTTATCTCCAACTGCCCAAACATCATTTTGAGAAATTAGATAAATATCATTTAAATTCCTTGACGTCGGAGCATTGTACACGATGGTAATATCGGCGAGCTGCGGCGTTTCGCCGCCCGCAGTACCGCGCGTGAAAGTAGCTCTGTATTGAATGTAGCGCCCGTTTGGAGAAGTAATATCGGAAACAACGCTGTCAGTAAGTTCACCGCTAAATGCCGACCATGTTCCGTCTGGTATAGGGGTATTTCCGGTCCTTGTCGCAATGGTGATATCGGATCCGACGGGTAAGGATTCTGTCCAATAAACCGCATTCCAGACAGTGCCGGCATCACCGCTATCAAAAATTCTTGAATGAAAGGTGCCTGATCCTTTGTAGCGGAATATAGTACCTCCGGCGCCAACAGTCCATCCCTCAAACGCCGAGGCCATAAACACTGAATTTAATTGGATGGATCCGACATTATGGAATCGTTGCCAAGAGATGCCATCCCACCGAAGAATTTCACCGGCATTTCCAACCGCCCAACCATCATTCGCATTGACCATAAAAACGCTCTGGAGATTCGTCCCCACAGGAGAAGATACGCTCACCCATCTAATACCGTTAAAACGCCTGATATTTCCCCCATTCCCAATAACCCAGCCGTTAGTAAACGAAACCATAAAGAGAGAGTTCCATGTTTGATTGCCGGTATCCTGAAACTCTGTCCAATCCACACCGTTATAGCGATAGATCTTGCCGCTTGTTCCCGCAAGCCATCCGTTATTGGAAGAAATCATGGAGAGAGCATTCCATGTATGGCTTCCGGTATCTCTAGACTCGCTCCAAGAAACACCGTTCCAACGCAAAATCTTTCCAGTTCTCCCAACAGCCCAGCCATCGTTTGCCGAAACCATAAAGATGCTATAGAGATGGGTACTGACCGGAGACACAACCGATGACCAGTTTACACCATTCCAGCGGATGATCGTCCCATTATCCCCCACCGCCCAGCCGTTTGACGGCGATATCATAAAAATACTATGTAATGCCGCTGTCGTGGGCGAAGAAACAACAACCCATCCCGAACCCGCGTAATGCAGTACCGTTCCGGCATCGCCAACAGCCCAAATATCTGTCGCGGAAAGCGCGTATAAATCATGGAGTGATCGCGTGGTAACCGATCCGCTGTCCGCATGTCCCGACCAAGCAAGCTCCTGATCAAGCACAACGCTTGCCGGAACGCCGCTACCTACGATAACCGTGTCGTTCAAAACACCTGCGCCGAAATCAGCATCTGTGTCGTCAAGCGCCTCTTCTCCTCCGCCTTTTACCCATGTGCTTTCCACCTCTGTCAATTGCACTTCTCCAAAAGTGCTGACATCAATGTTTACACTGCTGTCAAACCTGCTCGGATCAGACCAAATTGCCTGCCCTGCTCCGCCCGACCAGTCGGTCTGCGTCCAGTCACGAGAATCCCAGTTGGTAATATATGCGGTGCGTTTTACCGTGTTGGGAATGTCTGAACCGGTTGTCCAATCCACACGCGCCGTCACTTTTTTGCTGTGCACATCCGGAGGCGAACCAGCGCAAGGATCTTCCACATTCCCCACTCCATCGCGGCAAACATCGTCAAAGGTTATAGTGCGTGTATATTGCCCGATGGTTTCAGCACTTCCCTCGCCCATAAATGCCCACTCCCCACTGTTTGCGGAAACGCCGCTTTGATCAAACTCCAATTCATTCCACGCGCCATCCCGGATGGAACGGACAGCCTCCATGCCTTCTTGCGCCAACGCCGCCGCTTCAGTATGTTCTCTGCTTTTTATAAGAGAAACAAAACTTCCACTTGCCATGGAAACCATCACTACCGCGATCATAGAAAAAATCGCCATGGCAACAATCACTTCCAGCAAACTCTGTCCTTTGTCCGACGTATACTTCCACATGTTTACGCACTCGCCGGCTACCGCCTATCGGTTATTCAATTTGCGCGATACCCTGCGCGCTTACGGAAATCGTTTGTGAAGCGCCGGATTGATGCAGGAGGGTGATAATCCCGCCGCTCGTCATCCCGGAGGTCGTTTCAAAATGCACGTCGTCATCCGCGAACGTGGTGGTAACCGCTATAACATCCTCGAGCTCTATCACGCGGTCCTTGGTTGAATCTCTACTTAGATATGACAATCCCTGATACATTGTAAGGGTAGGCGAGATAAATTTTACTCCGTACGCGGCGTTGTTTTTTCTGTATATAGCATACGTTTTTGCGGTGCGTAATGCCTGCAATACCGCAACAGCGCTTTCGTCAAGCTGACTTAGGACGAATATATTGGAATAAACCGGGATCACCGTCACGCCGACAATAAGCAAGATACCTATGACAATAATTAATTCTGAAAGGGAAAATCCTTTACTCATAAGTCAAAAAATGTGCGGAAGGCGTACTATCACTTAACGCCCAATGCTTCCCGTAATCTCATAGATTGGCGTTATCACGGAAAGTGCGAGAAACCCGACAACGAGGCCGATGATAATAAGAAGCACGGGCTCTATGACTGCTGAAAGCGATTTCGTCGCGGCATCCACTTCTTCTTCAAAAAACTCTCCGAGATATGAACACACTTCATCAAGTCTTCCCGATTCTTCTCCTACGCGTATCATGCTGACAATAATCCTCGGATAAAGCCCGGGAAAATCCTCCAAACTCACCGAAAGCCGCGCTCCGCCGATCACGCGTTTATTGACGGAGCCGATGGATCTTCGGTAATGATAATTACTCATCGTTTTTCCGATAATATCCAGCGATTCTTCAATCGTAACGCCGCTTCCGATCAATGTTCCGAGCGTCCTGCAGAAACGCGCTGCGTTCGCTCCTTTGCTGATACGCTGTACAACCGGCATCCGAAGCAGGACCCAGTGAGTGATCGGCTGCATCATGCGCGACCGCAAAACCCATATGATAAAAAAAACGAACGCCACCGAAGCAACCACAAACTCCAACCCATAGCTTTCCATAAAGTTTGAAAACGCGATAAGCATCCGTGTTGTGAAAGGTAGTGTTATATCCAAACCGCTAAATATGGTGGTAATTTTTGGCAGCACAAATAACGCAAGCCCAAGCCCTAAAATAACTGCCGCGGCAAGCACGATTACCGGATACAGCATGGCTCCGCGAATTTTTGATACCAACTCTTTCTCCTTCTGCAGCTGCAAAGCAACATGTTCTAAATTGTCTGAAAGCGTGCCGGAAGATTCGCCGGTATATACAGCGCTTACAAGCAGCTGGGGAAAAATTTTTGGGAACAGTTTAAAAGCATCGGAAAGAGAATGCCCCGCCTCTACTGATTTTCTTACTTTTCGGAGCGCTCCCCTGAGTCTCCCGCTTGTTGTTTCTTCTTCCACATGCAATATCTCGGATATGGTAAGTCCGGATTTCATCATTACTGCTAAATGTTTTACAAAAAGTGCTTTTTGCTCAAGGCTCACGGAGCCAATAGGAATGTCCCATTGAAGGATACGCTGCCGCCGGCTGTTATGTATTTTTTCCTCGGTCATGTCTTTCGCCGTTGCTTGTTTACAAGATGTTTTCTTGCAACCTCGCCAAGTTTGGTTATTGAAAAATCTGTTTTTATCAAATAATCCGCAGCTCCGAGTTCTATGCCAGTCTTGACGTCTTTTTCCCGTCCTAAGTTAGTGAGAATAATCACTGGGATGTGTTTCGTTGCCGGATCTAATTTTAACTTGCTTAATACGTCAAATCCGTTTTCACGCGGCAGGACAATATCTAAAAATATCAAATCCGGCTCATAAGAAGGGGCCCGTAAAAGCCCCTCCTCACCGGTAATAGACATAGCCACATCAAATCCTTCTCTCCTTAATTTATCGCTGTATAATTTCATTAAAAACTTATCGTCTTCAATGATGAGAATTTTTTTTGCTGTATTTGCCATCATATGATTACTTTACCGGTAGCGTGAAATAAAACACCGTCCCCTTGTTTAATTTACTCTCAAACCATATATTTCCTCCGCTTTTTTTAATAATCGCTTTTGAGATAAATAACCCCAGGCCCGTCCCGTCAGTTAATATATCCATCACCTGTTTGCTGCGAAAATACTTTGTAAAAATTTTGGAAGCCTCTTTCTTGGAGATGCCGATACCTTGGTCACGGCAGGAAAAAAGAATATACTTCCCCTTCTTGACAAGCTGAACATCAATTGACCCCTTCCCTTTATTATAATGGATTGCGTTATCAATGATATTGTAAACAACCTGGTGGATTTTAATCGGATCGATATGAATGTGGGGAATATGATCCCCCGCCCGAAACGAAATTGCGGAGTTTTTTGCCTGGGCCAATGGCAAAAGCTCGTCTATGACATTCGTTACTATCGTGACGAGATCGGCATATTTGATAGTAAGCTCCATTCGCTTTTCATCAATTCGGGAGACGTCAAGCAAATTCTTTACTAACGTAATTAACTTTTCCGTCTGATTCAGTGTTAAGGTTAAGTACTCGCGCTGTTGTTTTACAAGAGGCCCCACTTCACCTGCAAGGATAAGCTCTAAAGACGACTTAATGCCGGAAAGAGGGGATTTTAACTGATGAGAAATGATGGAGGTAATTTCAGAAATAATATGTTTTCTGTCTTTTAGTTTTGAATGCTTTGCCATATCACTCTTTTGTTACCCTTAACACTTCCTCAAGTGTTGTGGTGCCGTTTAATATCTTTTCAATACTGCCTTCAAGCAGTGTTGTCATGCCGCTTTTTACCGCCGCTTGTTGGATCGTGTCGCTTGATGATTGCGTCATGATAAGACTTTTAATCATGCTATTCATTTCCATAACCTCAAAAACGCCAACACGTCCGGCATACCCTGTGTTTCCGCATACCTTGCATCCTGCTCCTCTATACAGCCGCAGTGTATCAAGCTTCTTTATGCCCTTCTTTGTAAAAGCTGTCTCAACAGCCAGCTCGCCATGAATGGCTCTTTTTTCTTCCTGTGTTAACGCATACGATTCGCGGCACCGAACACAAATTTTTCTTACCAATCGCTGTGCAACAACAACATTTACTGTTGAAGCCACTAAAAACGGCTCAATGTCCATATCCAAAAGTCTGGGCAGCGTCGTTGCCGCATCATTGGCATGAAGCGTAGAAAGCACGAGGTGTCCTGTCATAGCAGAATTGATCGCAATACCGGCTGTTTCCTTATCTCGCACTTCACCAACTAAAATAATATCGGGGTCTTGACGCACAATAGCCCGGAGCCCACTTGCAAAGGTAAGGTTTGTTTTCGGATTTACCTGGATCTGGCTGATCCCCTCAATATCATATTCAACAGGATCCTCAATGGTTGATATATGAACACTTCTTTTATTAATAATCTTCATAATAGCGTACACAGTCGTTGTTTTTCCGCTGCCGGTGGGGCCTGTCACAAGTACCATGCCGTGAGGCTGTTCAATTGCGCGTGTTATCTTGTTTAAATCGCTTTCAGAAAGTCCCAAATCACTGATTGTGAATTGACGGTTCCTTGCCGAAAGAAGTCTCATGACGACATTTTCACCATGCGTAATAGGAACAACCGAAACTCTTACATCAACAGTCTCCTGTGTTGTTGTAAACCGAAACCTTCCGTCTTGCGCCGCTCTGCGTTCGTCCGTCCGCATCTTAGCTAATATTTTAATCCTAGAGAGGATCAGATCTCCCAGATTTTTTGGAATGGTCAGCACATCATGCAATACACCGTCAACCCTGATCCGCACACCTATGTTATCTTCGAGCGGCTCAATGTGTATATCCGATGCTTTGTTCTGATGGCCATATCGAATCAGCCGGTTCACCATATCTACCACTATGGTATCGCGCTCCTCGCGGGGAACCGCCGGATTCTCAAGCGTTTGCAGTAATTTGAAAAACTCTGTCTGAAATCCTTCACTGTAATGCGTCAGCGCTTCTTCCAGATCACCTTTTGTAATAAAGTACGCGACAACACTTTCCCCAGACTTTTTCTCGAGAAAATGCTGTATTTCTAAATCATCCGGGTCGATCATTCCAACCTTTATCTCATTCTTATCTCTTTGAAACGCAATAATCCCTTTGGAACGGGCGACAATTTCCGGCACGAGATGCAAAACATCCTGTTCAATGCGCTTAACACGCAGATTCACAAACGGAAATCCCGCCTCTTGAGCAAGCAATTGCCCAAGCTGATCATCCTTTATAAGGCCGTTCTCAACGATGGTGTCGGCAAGCTCGTGTTTCCTGCGTTTTGCATCTCTAAAAGCATTATTAAAATCCTCTTGGGAAATATATCCAGAATCAACGAGCAGTTTTTGCAGCTGCTGTCTTGTAAATTTCATTTTTTCTACTATATTGCTAACCGCATGTGTGTTTCTCTAAGACATATCGCAAAGTAAAAAGATGCGAATAGGTTATATTTATTGTACCATCTCAAAGCTCATAACAAAAAGTGTCCTGCCACAACATTTGTTAGCAGGGCATTGCTTTTTAAGAAAATATATTATGCCTTTTCTTGCTATACTTACCGTTTTCCGCTCATAACCCATCCTAAAGCAAAACCCATCACTGTTTGCCATACAACAAAAAGCGTAAGAAAGGAAACTTTTGCCTCAGATACAAAGGATTGTATCGGTGCTCTGGCTCCGACAAACCAGCTTAATCCAAGAATACCACCCAACAGGACCAATACGATACATTGCTTAACGTTCAAATGAAAGAGAAAGTAATGAAAACCAACGAGCATTAAAAACGTACCGATAATTCCCCCTAATAAAAAAGGGACATATATAGTCTCCCCTATATTTGTTTTCAGTAATCGAATGGTTGTATACACAGCCGTATAGTAACTCAACGTCGAAACAGATATCCACACCAAAATCTTCAAAGAAATTACTGTTGGCCTGTTATAATATAAAAAATAACCTGCTATCGCTATTCCAAACACTGCACCGGGAATGAAGTATATGTCACTAAATACAACAAACCCTAAAACGTAAGAAATGAAACCGGAAACGATTCCAACAACTACCAAGGCGAACTTATTCATATACCCCATATTACAATAGAAACTACCATCGCAACGAGGTTGGGATAAAAAACAAAAAAGACGCATATCTCCAAACAATACTATATAAAAGCATGATCTTCACCCAGCGATTCAGCAGTTACGGCCTTGCTATAGTGTCAGCAACGTTGTTGCTGTTCGCGTGTTCCACTGTTGCGGCTGCCGCTGAAACCTTCCCCCGCGACCTCACCATCGGCAGCAGCGGCAGTGATGTGAAAGCGCTCCAACAAGAGCTCAATCGCAATCCGCAAACCCAGCTGGCCACTGCAGGACCGGGATCTCCCGGTCAGGAAACCTCGTACTTCGGACCGGTGACCAAGGCCGCGGTGATGAAGTTTCAGGACCTCCACAAACCGGACATCCTCGTTCCGGTCGGACTTTCGAGCGGAACCGGATACGTCGGGCCATTCACGCGCGCCAAGCTGCACGCGCTCATTGC